>NZ_JAUFPN010000201.1 GCF_030409335.1 Paeniroseomonas aquatica | reverse complement strand
GGCTGGCCCGGGCTGGGCCGCGGCGCCCGACTGCCAGGCGCTGACGCTGCTGACGGTCGCCGCCCAATCCTCCCGCCAGCGCTTCGCCCATGCCCGCAGCGCCGGCTTCCCCGATTTCGGCCGGCTGCCCTGCCCGCCGCTCTTCCTCGACTACCCCACGCTGCTGCCCTACCTGATCGACCAGTCGGTGCTGCTGACCGGGGAGGTGCGGCTGCCCGGGCTCTATCCCATCCTCGACGACACCGGGATGGATGCGGTGCTGGCCGCCGCGGGGGGCGCGACCGACACCGCCGACCTCTCGACCGTCGAATTCTCCCGCGAGCCGGCCGAGCAGAACGGCACCCTGCCGCTGAGCCGCACCCTGCTCGACCTGCGGTCGCGCAACTTCGCCGCGGTGCGCCTCTCCCCGCGCGACGGTCTGCGGCTGCCGCGCGGCTTCGGCGACCGCGACATCGGGCCGGTGACCCTGGCCGGGGAATTCGTCCGGCCCGGGATCTACGACATCCGCCGCGGCGAGCGGCTCTCCGAGGTGATGACCCGGGCCGGCGGGCTGACGCCGCAGGCCTATCCCTATGGCGCCGTCTTCACCCGGGAAAGCGTGCGGGGCCGCCAGCAGGACGGCTTCGCCCGCACCGCGCGGGAGCTGGAGCAGGGGCTGATGCAGGTCGCCGCCGGCCAGGCGGTCGCCGGGATGCGCGGCTCGGCCGACCTCGGCGGGGCGATCCTGGCGGGGCGGGAGCTGGCGCAGTCGCTGCGCCAGGCCCGCGCCGCCGGGCGGATGGTGGTCGAGAGCAACCCGGTGGTGCTGGCCGGGCGCCCCGACCTCGACGTGCTGCTCGAGCCCGGCGACCTCATCGCCATGCCGAAGCGGCCGAACGAGGTGACGGTGGTCGGCGCCGTGCTGAACCCCGGCAGCCTGCAATTCGCCACCGGCTGGCGTGCCGGCGACTACGTCCGGGCGGCGGGCGGCGAGCAGCGCTTCGCCGACGGGCAGCGGGCCTTCGTCGTGCTGCCCAATGGCCAGTCCAGCCCGGCCGGCCTCGGCGCCTGGCAGGCGGGCGGGCCGCCGGTCCCGCCCGGCAGCACGGTGGTGGTGCCGCAGGATCCCTCGCCCTACGAAAGCTGGGGCCTGCTGCGCGACGTGACGCAGGTGCTGTCCCAGGTGGCGCTCTCGAGCGCGGCGCTGGCCGTCATCGTGCGCACCGGCGCGCGCTAGGGCCGGGCGGTGGCCGCCGCCGGCAACCGGCGCCGGGCCACGATTCGCCGCATCGCATCCCGGCCCGGACGGCCGCGCGGCTGGACGGCCGGGGCCCTCGGCCTGGCCATGCTGGCCGCCGGCCCGGGCGCGGCCCAGGAGGTGGCGGCGACCGCCGGCGACTTCGGCGGCGTCGGCCTGATCGAGATGCGCAACGCCCGCTTCCGCCCGGACGGGACGCTGGAGGCCGGCGCCGCCTTCCGCCGCCAGCGGCAGTTCTGGTTCCTCGGCTTCCAGGCGCTGCCCTTCCTCGAGACCACCTTCCGCCTCACCGACCGGCTGGATGCCACCGCCGGGCGCGGCGCCACCACCGACCGGGCCTTCGATGTCAAGGCGCGGCTCTGGGAGGAGAGCGCCTGGCGGCCGGCGCTGGCGATGGGGGCGCAGGACGTGATCGGCACCGGCCTCTATGCCGGGGAATACCTGGTCGCCTCCAAGCGGCTATGGGACCTCGACCTGACGCTTGGCCTCGGCTGGGGCCGGCTGGGCACCGGCGCCGATCTCGGCAACCCCCTTGGCGCCCTGTCCGGCCGCTACCGGGCGCGGCCGCGGACCGTCGGGGTCGGCGGCCGGCCCGGCCTCGGCAGCCTGTTCCGGGGCCGGGACGCGGCGATCTTCGGCGGGCTGGAATGGTCGGTGCCGCCGGCGCTGGCACTGGGCCTCGAGGGGCTCCGGGCCAAGCTGGAATGGTCGGGCGACGCGCTGCGCGACGAGCGGGGCGGCTATCCCACCCGCATCACCGGGCTGCGCGGGGAAGCGGCCACGCGGCTGAACGTCGGCCTGCAATGGCAGCCCAACCCCTGGCTCGACGCCGGGGTGCATTTCGTCCATGGCACCGACCTGCTGCTGCGGCTGTCGCTGCGGCTGGACTCGGCCCAGCCGCCGGCGATGCCACGGCCGCCGCCGCCGGCCCTGCCGGCGCGGCCCGAGGCGGCGGCCGAGGACACCGTGCCGGCGCTGCCGGCGGCCCTGCGCCGCGCCGGCTTCCGGCCGCTGGAGGTGACGGTTGCCGGCGCCGAGGCACGGGTTGCCGTGGCAGGCGGCCGGCAGCCGACCCTGGCGCAGGTGGCCGGCCGCGTCGCCCGGGCGGTGCAGCCGCTGCTGCCGGCGGAGGTCGAGCGGATCGCGGTGGAATGGCACCGCGCCGGGCTGCCGGTCGCCCGGCTGGTGCTGCTGCGGGGGGCGATGGAAGCGGCCGCCCAGGGCGCCGGCAGCGCCGAGGAGATCCTGGCCAGCGCCGCCCTCTCCCCGGCCGAGCCGCTGGCCGGCTTCCGGCCGGATCTGGGCTGGGCGCTGGAGCCGCGCATCGCGCTGCAGCTCGGCGACCCGAGGGTCGGGGTCCGCTGGCAGGCATCGGGGGCGGCGGGCCTGCGGCTCGGCCTCGGGGAGGGCTATGCGCTGGCCGGCAGCCTGGCGCAGGCGGTGGCGGGGAACCTCGACAAGGGTCTGCCCTCGGACAGCGTCCTGCCCCGGGTCCGCAGCGACCTCGGCCGCTATGCCCGGGAGGGGCGCACGGCGATCCCGACGCTCTACGCGGAGCGGCTCTGGAGTCCCGCCGACGACTGGTTCGCCCGGCTCTCGGCCGGGCTGCTGGAGCCGATGTTCGGCGGCATCGCCGGCGAGGTGCTGTGGCGGCCGCAGCAACGGCCGCTGGCGCTCGGCCTCGACCTCGCCTGGGTGGTGCAGCGGGATTACCGGCAGGGGCTGGGCGCGCTCGGCTATTCCGTGGCGACTGGGCATGCCTCGGTCTATGCCGACCTGCCGATCTGGAACCTCGGCGCGGTGCTGCGGGCCGGGCGCTACCTCGCCGGGGACTGGGGCGGAACGCTCGAGGTCAGCCGCCGCTTCGACAGCGGGATCGAGATCGGCGGCTTCGCCACCCTGACGACGACGCCCTTCCGCCGTTTCGGCGAGGGCAGCTTCGACAAGGGCATCTTCCTCCGCTTCCCGCTGCAGCTGCTGGGGCCTGAAACCGCCAGCCGGGCCACCGCGCTGATCCGTCCGGTGGTGCGGGACGGCGGGCAGCGGCTGGCGCTCGACAACCCGCTGTTCGAGGTGACGCGGGAGGGGCGGGCGGCGGCGCTCGGGCGGGACTACCTCGGGCTGCTGCGGTAGCGGAGGCGCTGTTCCAGCACCGCGCTGCCCCATTGCGTGATCTGGACCGGATCGGACATGGGCAGCCTCCAGAGTCGGTGGCCGGATACAACCAGTCCCGGGGCGCGGAGAAAATCCCTAATAGCTCGGCCAGAGCCCCGGCGTTGCGACCTCGACGGAATGCTGGTCCGGGTCGCGGAAATAGAGGCTGACGCCGCCGCGCGGCCAGGTGATGCGGGATTCGAGCGCGACGCCCTCGGCGGCGAGATGCGCCTCCCAGGCCGCCAGCTCGCCGACCGGGATGGCGAAGGCGAGGTGCTGGTGGCCGGTCGCGTCATGCGGCGGGATGGTGCCGGTGGGCGTCGGCGAAGGCTCGACCGAGCCGCCGCGGACGAAGAGCAGCAGCACGCTGTTGCCGGGGACGCCGAGGCCGACCATGCGGTCGTCGGCCAGGTATTCCTCGAAGCCCAGGACGCGCCGATAGAAGGCCGCCGACCGTGCGAGGTCGTCGACATAGAGCGAATACTCAAGCTGGTGGCTGATGCGCGGCATGGAGCCCTGCCTGGAGAAGAGAACGGGCGGGAGGCATCGCCCCCCGCCCGCCGGCCATTACGCCTTCTTGTAGAGCTTGGTGGCGATCTCGAACATTTCCTCGGGCGCGTAGTCCGGGGTGAAGGCCGAGGGGATGCCGGTGAGCTGGTGGATCTTGCCGCCTTCCGGCATGCCGTCCACGACCTCGAGCTGGCCGACCGGATCGCCCGGCAGCGCCATCTCGCCATTGCCCCAGATGCCGGCCATGTCCTTGTAGTCGGCCGGGCTGAAGGTATAGAGGCGGCGATGCGAACCCTCGGCCAGGTACTGCTGGCACTCGGGAATCTTGTCGAGGTTGATGTTCGGGGTCGGCAGGAACTTCTCCAGCTCGACGCCGGTGATCTGCTTCAGCGCCAGCGCATAGGCATGCGCATGGACCGAGCCGCGGACCAGCAGGTAGCCGCAGACGGCGCGGCCGGTCGGATCCGTCAGCGTCTCATAGACCCGCAGCTTGTGCAGGCGGGCGCCGCATTCCAGGTGGAAGTTGTGCAGCAGGTCGACCACGACGTTGCCGGTGGTGGTGACCATGTCCGCGTTCCAGGACATGGAGTTGCTGTTCACCGGCATGGCGCCGCCGCCATTGGAAGCGAAGCTGGCGAAGGAGCGGATGTCCTTCATGGCCTCGAAGGGCGCACCGGAGATGTCGCCGCCATCGGCCTCGTCGCCGTCGTTGTCGGGGCCGTTGTTCAGCATGGCGACGCCGTTGCTGACTAGCTCGACATGGCCGAGCTCCTCGGCGGTGATGCTGGCGACCAGGCTGTAGAAGGGGCGCAGCTTGCTCTTGCTGCGGAAGTTGAAGCTCTGGAACATGTAGTTCCCGAGCGTGGACATCTCGCCGTACTTGCCGCCGAGAAGTTCCTGCAGCGCTGCTGCGGCATTGGGATCCTTCCGCTTCGGGGCGGGAAGTTCAGCCTGCAATTTATCGACACGAAGGAACATGAGGGGGCATCCGGCGCTGTTGGGTAGGACTCCTATTAACCAGTGAACCAGCCCCGGGTTTTGTGTCTGCGTCGCATTATCATTGAATTGCCGTAGTCTTGCGGCTCGCCGCCGCTTCCGCCAAACCCGGCCGCGCATGACCTTCGAAGCGCTGACGCAACACCTCCTGTTCGCCCTTGGCCTGGCCCTGCTCTCGGCGGCGGTGGTGCGGCTCATGATCCGCTGGCCCATCCTCGATATCCCGAACGGCCGCAGCGCCCATGCGGTGGCTACCCCGCGGGGCGGCGGCGTCGGCGTGGTGGTGGCCTTCCTGGTCGGGGTCCTGGCGCTCTATGGCCTGGCGGATTTCGCCCGGCTGGCCGAACGGCAATTCCTCGGCGTCATCCTCGCCGCGCTGGCGATCGCCGGGGTGGCGCTGGTGGATGACCTCCGCAACCTCTCGGCCCGGTTGCGGCTGCTGGCCCAGCTCGGCGCGGCGCTGGTCGCGGTCGGTACCGGCATCACCCTGTCGCGGCTGGCGCTGCCCTATGTCGGGGTGGTGGAACTCGGCTGGATCGGGGCGCTGGTGACGGTCTTCTGGATCGTCGGCTGCACCAACGCGGTGAATTTCATGGACGGCCTGGACGGGCTGGTCGGCGGCACGCTGCTGATCGCCTGTGTCGCCCTGGCGGTGATCGCGCAGGGCGAGGGCGGGCGCTTCATCTATGTCGCGGCGCTGATCCTGGCAGCGGGCTTCGCCGGCTTCCTGCCCTTCAACCTGCATCCCGCGCGGATCTTCATGGGCGATGTCGGCAGCCAGTTCGCCGGCTTCATGCTGGCGGTGCTGGCGGTCGCGGCGGCCCGCTTCGACTTCACCCAGCTCAGCTTCCTGATCGTGCCGCTGCTGCTCTTCGGCCTGCTGTTCGATGCCGGCTTCACCCTGCTGCGGCGAGGCTGGATGGGCGACCGCGTCGGCGCGCCGCACCGGACCCACCTGTACCAGATGGCCCAGCGCAGCGGCCTCGGCGTGGGCCAGGTGGCCGCGGTGCACTGGGGCTTCGCGCTGTTCCAGGCCGGGCTGGCCGGGCTGTTCCTCCACCTGGCGTCCTTCGCCAAGCCGCTGGTGGTGCTGCCCGCGCTGGCGGTGCAATGCGGCTGGCTCTGGTTCGTCGCCCGCCGGGTGCGGCGGGCCGGGCTCAGCTGGCGCGACTGAGCCCGGCCGCCTGAACCCGGCCGGGGCTCAGCCCCGCCGGACCGCCTGCAGGACCGCCAGCGCGAGGGCGGTCTTGATCACCGTGGCCGGCAGGAACAGCAGGAAGCCGGCCATCACCGCCCGCTCCATGCCGACGAAGCCGCCGAGCCACAGGAGCCCCGGCACGAACAGCGCCAGATGCGCCGCGAGCAGCCCCAGCCCCCGCTGCCACCAGCCCGCCGGCCGGGTCAGCACGCCCGCCAGCCAGGCCGCCGGCAGGAAGCCGATCAGGTAGCCTGCGGTCGGCCCGGCCAGCACCGCCGGGCCGGCGGCGCCGGCGGCGAAGACCGGCAGCCCCAGCACGCCCTCGGCAAGGTAGAGCCCGGCCGCGGCCAGCCCCAGCCGGGCGCCGCCGAGGCCGCCCAGCAGCAGGACCACCATGCTCTGCAGCGTCGCCGGCACCGGCCACATCGGCAGCGCCACCTGGGCCGAGGCCGCGAGCAGCGCCGAGCCTAGCAGGGCCAGACCGGCGAAGCGGAGCCGTCCTGCCCGCAGGCTGCCCTGCGGCACGCTTGTATTCGAAGCCATAACGATCCTTCCGGTGTGGCCGCGACCCATGCCACCGCCGGACGCGGCCGGGCAAGGGGCGCCGGCTCAGCCGGCCGGGCCGAGGAACTCCATCACCAGCATCGGCACCCGGGGGCCGACCCATTGCTCGGCACGGATCACCGCGCCGCCCGCGGCCTCGACCCAGAAGCGGTTGGTGAAGCCGGAGCTGCCGCGGCTGCGGCAGCGTTCCCGCACCAGCAGCACCTCGGCATCCTCGGTCGGCTCGGCCCGCAGCCGGCAGTCGAGCGAGATGCCGAAGCGCATGCCGTCGGGCTCCCGATTCGCATCCATCAGGTCCACCAGGCGCCGGGCCTCGGCCGGGTGATCGAGCAGGGCGGCGGGGCGGGCGAGGGGGTCGGGGCCCTCGAAGCGGGTCGCCGCCAGCATCTGCCGCAGCCCGGCGGTGGCGGTGACGCGGCCGCCCTCGGTCGCCACCACGATGCCGCCGGAGGTGCGCCAGATCCGGCGTTCGCCCAATTCCTGCAGCAGCACCGCCGGGGTGGCGCGGCCGCCGAGCCAGAGGCGCAGGGCCCGCCCCTCGGGCTCCGGCAGATCCTCGAGCGGGGCGGCGGCGGGGGCGACCAAGTCGACCAGCCGGTCGCCCGTGTCACGCCACAGGGTATCGCCGCAGGCGGCGAGCAGCAGGGGCAGGGGCCAGAGGAGCCGGTGGCGCATCGCCGCAGCATAGCGCCGCGAGCCTCACGTTGCGATATCGTTCTGACAGCCGGCGGGCGGACTCCCGCCGGATGCCGCCAGGCGGCGTCCGCCCCGGCCGGTCAGGGCCGGCGGCGGGTGATCAGCCGGGCGATGAACATCAGCAACAGCCCGAGGGCGATGATGCCATAGGTCTTCGGATCCTCCCGGATGGCATCGAGCGCCGCCTCCGGGATCCAGACCACCGCCTCCCAGCCGAAGAGATGGGCGATCAGTCCGAGCACCACGAGGATGGCGCCCGCCGACCAGAGTGCGTGCGCCATTCAGCGCAGCTCGCCATCGGCGCGGCGCGGCGTGGCGGGGATGGCGTGTCGCATGGGGGTCACTCCAGGGACCAGGGCCAACGTGGCGCCATCGTTCCGGTTGCCTGCCGCCCCGGTCAGGCCACGGCCGGCCGCGGCCCGCGCCATTGCAGCGCCAGCAGCACCGCCCCCAGCGCCACGCCGATCAGGTGCGGTGCCGGCACGCCGCTGCCGAAGAAGGCCTCGACCAGCGCCGGGAAGATCATCAGCAGCCCGGCGACGACGAAGCCCGCGCGTTCCCAGCCGGCCAGCGCCCGCCGGGCGAAGCCCTGGCAGGCCGCCGAGAGCGCCGCGAGGCCGCCCGCGGCCAGGGCGATCTGCACCACCACGTCGCCCCAGCCCATGCCCGGCTTGAAGGCCAGCAGCAGGCCGACGCCATCGGGGTCGGTGACGAAGACGAAGGGCAGCACGAAGGCCGGCAGGGTGTATTTCCAGGCCTGCAGGGTGGTGCGGTAGGGCCCGGCGCCGGTGATGGCGGCGGCGGCGAAGGGCGACAGCGCGGTGGGCGGCGAGACCTCGGACAGCACCGCGTAGTAGAAGACGAACATGTGCGCCGCGTAGTCGGGCACGCCGAGCTTGATCAGCGCCGGCGCCGCGACCACGGCGCAGATGATGTAGCTGGCGGTCACCGGCACCGCCAAACCCACGATCCAGACGATCAGCGCGGTATAGAGCGCGGTGATGACGAGGCTGCCGCCGGCCGCCTGGATGGCGATCTCGGAGAATTTGAGCCCGAGGCCGGTCAGGGTGATGACGCCGACGATGATGCCGGCGCAGGCGCAGGTCGCGGCGATCCCCACCGCCTGGATGGCGCCCGAGGCCAGCGCCGCGACCAGCTTCCGCGGCCAGAGCGCGCTGTCCCGCCGGAGGAAGGACAGCACCACGGCGACCGCCATGGCATAGAGCACCGCCATGGTGGGCGAGTAGCCGAGCACCATGAAGACCACGATCGCCAGCAGCGAGGAGAAGTGGAAGCCGTATTTCTTAGTGAGCGCCCAGGGGCTCTCGACGGTGATGACCTCGCGTTCCGTGCCGGCCTTGAGGTGGGCGGCGCCGATCCGGCGCTGGTCGAGCTCGACCATGAACAGCAGCGAGGCATAGTAGAGGATGGTCGGCACGGCGGCCATCCGCAGCACCTCGAGGTAGCCGATCTTGAGGTATTCGGCGATCAGGAAGGCCGCGGCGCCCAGCACCGGCGGCGAGATGATGGCGCCGAGCCCGCCGGCGGCGAGCAGCCCGCCGGCATCGTGCGGCGTATAGCCGACCCGCTTCATCATCGGCCAGGCGACGGTGCCGAGCGTCACGGTCGTCGCCACGCCCGAGCCCGAGGGGCCGCCGAGCAGGAAGGACGACAGCACCACGGTCCGCCCGGCCGAGGTCGCCTTGCCCCCCGTCGCCGAGAAGCTGAAGTCGACGAAGAACTTGCCGGCGCCGCTGAGCTGCAGGATCGCGCCGTAGATGGTGAACAGGATGATCAGGCTGGCCGAGACGTCGACCGCGGTGCCGAAGATGCCGTCGAGCGTGATGGTCAGGTGCGGGATCAGCCGCTCGGTGTCGTAGCCCTGGTGGCGCCAGGGCGGCGGCAGCAGGTTGCCGAAATAGGCATAGAGCATGAAGCAGCCGGCCACGACCGGCATCACCCAGCCGGTGGCGCGGCGCGTCACCTCCAGCACCAGCAGGATCAGCACCCAGCCGACGATCAGGTCCTGGGTCTCGGGGAAGACGTAGCGGTCGATCAGCGGCTCGGTGCCGATCAGGTCGCCGCCGTAGAGCAGGTACCAGGTGACGTAGAGGCTGGCCGCGATCAGCACCACGTCCCAGGGCATCAGCCGGTTGCGGAAGCGCTTCGCCACCGGGAACAGCAGGAAGCCGAGCCCCATGGCGAAGCCGACATGGATGAAGCGCAGCGAGGTGGTGGGCACGATGTCCCAGGCCGCCCAGAGATGGAACAGCGCCATGGCCAGGGCAAGGCCGGTGGCGGCATGCGCCAGCCAGCCGCTGTAGCGGTTCTGGGCGCCTTCCTCTTCCTCGATCAGCGCCTCCACCCGGGCGGCGGTCTGGTCGTCGAGCGCGCCGGATTCGATCTCCGGCGGGAGGCTGCGGGTACTGCTCATTCCGGATGGGTTCCTGCCGTGCCTTGGGGTCGCCCCCGGTTTGCGCCCCCTGTAGCCGGACGCGGCGGCGGCGCCCATCCCCTACGAATTTGTCACCGCCGCGGGGTTGGTCCGGGCGGCCGGTGGGTGCGTAATGCCGGGGTCGCTGTCCTGAGGGGAATGCCATGGCCGACCCGCTGATGCCTGCCGCCA
This sequence comes from Paeniroseomonas aquatica, assembly GCF_030409335.1. Lineage (GTDB taxonomy): Bacteria > Pseudomonadota > Alphaproteobacteria > Acetobacterales > Acetobacteraceae > Belnapia > Belnapia aquatica. Next base: position 22,453 of record NZ_JAUFPN010000201.1, on the reverse strand, counting down.
CGCCGCCTGGCCCGATGAGCTTGAACGGCCGCTTCCCGATGGTCCGGCTGATGGCCCAGGGCTGGTGGATGTTCATCCTGCGCGGCGCCGCCAGCATCCTGTTCGGCCTGCTCGCCTTCCTGGTGCCGGGGCTGGGGCTGGCGGTGATGCTGGGCTTCCTCGCCGCCTGGATGGCGCTCGACGGGATCGGCACGCTGTACCAGGCGGTGAAGGGGCCGCCGGAGCGCCATGGCGCCTGGTTCTGGGTGGATGGGATCGTCTCCCTCGGCGCCGCGGCGGCGCTGCTGCTGGCGCCGGTCGCCTCGGCGCTGGTGCTGGTGCTGATCACCGGCATCTGGTCGATCGCCATCGGCGTGCTGCGGCTGGTGCTCGCCTTCCGGCTCGGCAGCGTGCTGATGGGCCTGGCCGGGGCGATCGCGGTCTTCATCGGTGCCTGGCTGGTCGCGGCGCCGGGGCCGGGGCTGCTGGCGCTCATCTGGGTGGTCGGCATCCAGGCGCTGGTGGCCGGCGCCCTGCTGTGCTGGCTCGGCTGGCGGCTGCGCCGGGTGGCGCATGACCCGCACGGGCCGGCGCTGGGCCGCGGCTGAGCCGTCCCCGCCTGGACCGCCCCCCGCTTCCCGGCCACCATGGCGCCCCACCCGAGGAGCGCCCGCCTTGCCCGAAGCCCCGCCGACCACCGCCATCCCGACCCGGGCGGCGCTGTTCACCGGCTATCTGCGGATCGGGCTGTTCGGCTTCGGCGGGGTCGCCGCCTGGGCCCGCCGGGTGATCGTCGAGGAGCGCCGCTGGCTGACCGAGCGCGAGTATGCCGAGGTCCTCGGCCTCGGCCAGATCCTGCCCGGGCCGAACGTGGGCAATGCGGCGGTCATGATCGGCCGGCGCTTCCACGGGCTGGCCGGAGCGCTGCTCGCCACCGCCGGGCTGTACTGCGCGCCGCTGATCATCCTGATCGGGCTGTGCCTGTTCTATGACCGCTACGGGCAGCTGCCGGCGGTGGCGCCCGTCATGAACGGGATCGCCGCCGGGGCGGCGGGGATGGTGATCGGCACCGCCTTCAAGATGGCGGGCAAGCTGAAGCTGCGCTGGGATGCGCTGCTGGTGCTGCTGCTGGCGACCCTCGCGGCGGCGGTGCTGCGCATGCCGCTGCCGCTGATCGTGCTGCTGCTGGCCCCGGTCTCCATCGCGCTGTCGCTGCGGCAGGCCGGGCTGATCGGCGGGGCGCCGGCGCGATGACCATCATCCTGCAGATCCTGCTGACCTTTTCCATCCTGTCGCTGGTCGCGGTCGGCGGCGCCAATGCGGTGCTGCCCGAGATGCACCGCCAGCTGGTCGAGCTGCATGGCTGGCTCGACGACGTCACCTTCTCCCAGCTCTACGCCCTGGCGCAGGCGGCGCCGGGGCCGAACATCCTGGTCGCCAGCGTCATGGGCTGGCGCATCGCCGGGGCCGGCGGCATGGCGGCGGCGACCCTCGGGATGCTGGTGCCGGCGGCGGTGCTGGCCTGGGGCATGGCGGGGCTGACCCAGCGGCTGCGCGGCTCGGCCTGGCTGAAGCCGGCGCAGGGCGGGCTGGTGCCGGTGGCGATCGGGCTGATCCTGGCGGCCGGCGTCACCATGGCCCAGGCCTCCTATACCCATGGGGTCATGCCGCTGGTCGTGGTCGCGGCCTCGACCCTGCTGGTCTGGCGGACCGACTACAACCCGCTGTGGATGCTGGCCGGCGGCGGCCTGCTCGGGGCCTTCTTCCTGACCTGAGGCGGGCCGGTCAGCTCTCCGTCCCGAGCTCCCTGAGCCGGCGGCGCAGCGCATAGACCTGGTCGAGCAGCGAGAGCACCACCGGCAGCGCCTCCTCGTCGACCGCCAGCCGGTCGCGCAGCTCGAGGATCAGCCGCACCCGTTCCACGTCGATCTCGGCGAAGACCGGGGCATCGGCCTCGGCCTCGGGCCGGACGTAGCCTTCGGCGATCCAGCGGCGCAGATCCTCCGGCTGCAGCCCGGCGACGCGGGTGTACAGGATATCGAGGGTGATCATGCCTCCGCCTCCAGTCCGGCGCGTGGGTCCTGGGGGTGTTCCGGCGTCCAGCTCCGCAGGAAGGACTCGAGCGCCGCATCCGGCTTGCCGACGACCACGCGCAGCGTCAGGAACAGGTCGCCCGCCGGGCGGCTGCCGGCCGCGGCGATACCCTTGCCGCGCAGCCGGATCTGCCGCCCGGTGTCGCTGCCCGCCGGCAGGGTGACCCGCAGCGTGCCGGCGGGCGTCGGCACCTCCACCGCGGCGCCGAGCACGGCCTCCGCCAGGCTGACCGGCAGCTCCATCCGCAGGTCCATGCCGTCCCGGCGGTAGAGCGGGTGCTCGGCGACCTCGAGCTCGATCAGCGCATCCCCGGCCGGGCCGCCGTTGCGCCCGGGCCCGCCCTGGCCGCGCAGCCGCAGCACCTGGCCGGTGACGACGCCGGGCGGGATCTTCACGTCCAGCACCTGGCCATCCGGCAGGGTCAGCCGCTCGGTCGCCCCCAGCACCGCGGAGCGGAAGGGCACCGCCAGCCGGTAGTTGCCGTCGCGGCCCCGGCGGGGGGCGGAGGCGGCGCGGCCGCGCGCCTCGAACATATCGGCGAATATGTCCTCGAAGCCGCCGGCCTCGGCGTAGCGCTCGCCCTGGGCGGCATCGGCATGCCGGCGGTAGCCGCCGCCATAGCCGGCCGGGCGCTGCTCCTGGCCCTCGGCATCGATCTCGCCGCGGTCGAAGCGGCCGCGGCGCTCGGGGTCCGAGAGCAGGTCGTGGGCGGCCGAGACCGCCTTGAACTTCGCCTCGGCCTCCGGCTTGCCGGGGTTGAGGTCGGGGTGGTGCTGCCGCGCCAGCTTGCGATAGGCGGATTTGATGGCCTCGGGCGTCGCGTCCCGGGAGAGGCCGAGGGTCTTGTAAGGATCGTCCGCCATACCGGTATCCTTCGTGCGGGGCGGTCAGGTGGGAACCGCCCGGCGGTCTGCCATGCTGCGCGCCGGCCCCCCCATGGGTCCAGCGCGCCCATCATCAAAAGGCGATGCGGGTGCCGAGATACACGCTCCGCCCGTCCCCGGGATAGAAGACCGCGGTATTCGCCCCCGCCGCCCGGGCGTTCTGCAGGGTGCCGAGGTCGCTCACGTAGCGCTTGTTGGTCAGGTTCCGCGCGTCGAGGAAGACCGAGACGCCGGGCGCCACGGTGATCCCGGCCTCCAGCCCGACCTTCAGGTAGGCATTGGCCCGCAGCGTATTGGCGTAGTCGGCCCAGGCGCCCTGCGGCACCCAGTCGAGCACCGGGGCGAGGAAGCCGCGGCCCTCGGGCGCCGCATAGGTCAGCGTCGTGCGCAGCACGTGCGGCGGCAGGCCGGCGATGCGGTTGTCGCCGTATTGCCGGTCGCCGCGGAAGCGGAAGTCGTTCCAGGTCCAGACCTGGCGCAGCGTGACGCGGTCCCCGGCGGCGGCGACCCCGCGGGCAAGGTCCACATGCCCGGCGAATTCGACGCCCTGGTTCACCGTGTTGCCGGCGTTGAAGGTATTGGCGGGGATGCTGGGGTCGACGGTGAATTGCAGCAGCTGGCCGCGCAGGTTGGAGCGGAACAGCGTCAGGTCCCAGCCGTAGCCGTCCTGCCGGCCGCGGGTGCCGGCCTCCACCGTCCAGGCGCGCTGGGCCTGGATCGGCACCCAGAGCGGCCGGTTGTTCACGGTCTGCAACTGGTCGGAGAAGTCTGGCACGTCCTGGCTGCGGGTGACGTTGGCGAAGACCTGCACCGCCGGCCGCGGCTGCCAGAGCACGCCGAGCTTGGGGTTCAGCCCGTCGTAGGTCCGGCTGTTGCGCTGTCCGCTCAGGCGGTTCTCGTAGTCCCGCTCGTCGCGCAGCACCTTGGCGCCGGCGACGATCGCCAGCGTCGGCCGCAGCCAGAGCCGGTTCTCGGCGAAGGCCTGGTAGTTCGTTGCCCGCTGCACGCCGTTCGCGACCAGCCCGTTCCGCGATCCCCGGAGGTTGTTGTACTGCAGCGCGTCGTTGGTGCCCGCGAAGTAGCGGCCACCGACCACCAGATCGTTGTCGAGGCCGCCGACGCTGAAGCGGCCGGTCCAGCGCGGCGCCACGCCCCAGGTCAGCCCGTCCTGGTCGATCACCTGGAAGATCGGGTGGTACAGCCGCTTGTGGGTGACCCAGGCGTCGAGGTCGAGCTGCCCGGTGTCGAGCTGCACGGTGGTGCGGTTGGCGAAGCGCTCGGCCCAGACGTTGCGCGCCTGATTGCCCGAGAGCGCGGCGGCGGCGGCGATGCGCGGCCGGCCCAGCGCGTCGCCGAGGCTGAGCGAGCCCGGCAGCTGCTGCCGGACGATATAGGCGCCGGCGTAGAAGCGGGTCTCGATCCGGTCCGAGAGGCGGTAGCCGAGGTTGGCGTTGAACTGCTCGTACTGGCTGCGGCTATGCTGCCGCCAGCCATCCGCATGCGCCACGCTGCCGGCCGCCAGCGCATCCCAGTCGCCGAGGACCGCCGAGGTCTGGCCCGAGATCCGCGCCGTGCCGAAGGTGCCGCCCTCGGCACGCAGGATATGCTGCTCGGTCGCGGTCCGCGCCGTCGGGGTGATGAAGTTGATCGCCCCGCCAAGGGTCGAGCTGCCGAAGGGCAGGGCATTGCCGCCGGGATAGACCGCGGCGGCCCGCACCGCGGTCGGGTCGATCTGGTAGAAGTCGCCGCTGCCATCGGCCAGGTTCACCGGCACGCCGTCCTGCAGCACCTCGATGCCGCGCAGGTGGAAGCCGCGGGCGATGCCGGAGCCGCGCATCGACAGCCGCAGCTCCTGGCCGTAGCGGTTCTGCACGAAGACGCCGGGCGTATCGGCCAGGACGTCACGCAGGGTGAAGGCGTAGCGGTTGTCCAGCTCGCGGCCGTCGACGAAGCGCACCGCGGCGGGGGTGCGCTCCAGCGCCTCCCGCTGCGCGGCGATGGAGGGGGCGGTGAGCGAGCCGGGGCTCCGGCCGGTGACGACGAGGTCGGGGAGGGTGGTGGTGCCTTGGGCGCCGGCACGGCTGGCGGGCAGGGCGGCGATGCCGGCGAGCAGCAGCGCGCGCCACGGGATTGCGGACATGAAGGTGGCTCCTGACGAAGGGACGATCGCGCGGGCACCCGGATCGGGGGCCGGCGCGGCGGGTTCCGGCGTCAGGCGGCGGGCGGGGCCCGTGGCTGCTGCGGCGGGGCGCGGGCCGGGGCCGGCGGCATGCCGGCGACCGGCGGGACGGTCGCCACGCGATAGGCGAAGGGCATCCCCGGCATCGCCGGGGCGGGCGGCACCGCGGCGGCGCTGCCGGGGCAGAGCGGGCAGCTGTCGTGGGCGGCATCCGCCGCGTCGGCCGGCTGGCCCTCGGCATCGAGGTGGATGACGCGGAGTCCCTCGGCGGTGCAGATCTCGATGCCGGCGGCGGTGCCAAGCGTGGCCAGGCAATGCGCGAAGGCACTGCCCCACTGCAGCGCCAGCAGCAGGGCGATCATCACCGTCAGCAGGGGCGAGCGCCGGACCATGGCGTGGCTATGGCGGGTTTGCCGCAGGCTGTCATCCCACCCTTGCGTCCCCGGGGGGCCGATGCTCAGGTCGCGGCCAGGGCAGCAAGGGCGATGCGTCCATGATCGACACCCAACAGGTCGCAACCGGCCCGGGGCTGGTCTTCGACGTCTCGGTCGCGGGCGAGCCGGCCGCGCCGCTGGTGCTGCTGCTGCACGGCTTCGGCGTGTCCCGGCACCTCTACGATGCCCAGCTCCCGGCCCTGGCCGCCGCCGGCTTCCGTGCCGCGGCGCCGAACCAGCGGGGCTATTCCCCTGGCGCCCGGCCGGACCCGATGGATTTCGCCCGCTACGGCATCGAGCTGCTCATCGCCGATGCGCTCGCCCTGGCCGATGCGCTGGGCCACCAGGGCCGCTTCCACCTGGTCGGGCACGACTGGGGCGGCAGCCTGGCCTGGGAGATCGCCGCCCGCCACCCGGAGCGGCTCGGCTCCCTCACCATGCTGTCCCGCCCGCATCCCGGCGCCTTCGCCCGCGCCCTGGCCGAGGACCCGGGGCAGCCGTACCGCTCCCGCCACCACAAGGCCTTCCTCGAGGCCGATGCGGTGCCGAGGCTGCTGGCCGACGACGCCGCCTGGCTCCGCACCCGCCACGCCGCCCAGGGGGTGCCGCCGGCGGCGACGGCGAAGCACCTGGGCGTCATCGGCAATCCGGCCGCCATGGCCGCGGCGCTCGCCTGGTATCGCGCCCGCGGCACCGTCCACCGGCCGATCGGTGCCGTCACCGTGCCGACGCTGTTCCTCTGGGGCGATGCCGACGACACGGTGGGGCGGATGGCGGCCGAGGGCACCCGGGATTTCGTCACGGCACCCTATCAATTCGAGGTCCTGCCCGGCGTCGGCCACTACGCCCCGGACCAGCGGCCGGAGGTGGTCAACCGGCTGCTGCTGGCGCACCTGGCCCGCCACCCGTTGTGATTGACCTGCCCGTCCATCCGCAGGATTTTGCCCCATGCCCGATATCCAGCCCCCCTTGCTCGACCGCCTCTCGGCCCTGCTCGGCCCGCGCGGCATCCTGACCGACCCGGCCGACCTGGCGCCCTACCTCTCCGACTGGCGCATGCTCTACACCGGCCGCACCCCCTGCGTGCTGCGCCCCGGCAGCACCGCCGAGCTGGCCGAGGTGGTGAAGCTCTGCGCCGCGGCCGGACAGCCGCTGGTCCCCCAGGGCGGCAATACCTCCATGGTCGGCGGCGCCATCCCGGACGAGGGCGGCCGGCAGATGGTCGTCTCGCTGGCCCGGCTGAACCGGGTGCGCGACATCGACCCGCTCGACATGACCATGACCGCCGAGGCCGGGGTCGTCGTCAAGGCGGCGCAGGACGTGGCGATGGAAGCCGGCTGCCTCTTCCCGCTGAGCTTCGGCGGCGAGGGCACGGCGACCATCGGCGGCGTGCTGTCGACCAATGCCGGCGGCAACACCACCGTCCGCTACGGCAACGCGCGGGAGTTGATGCTGGGCCTGGAAGTGGTGCTGCCGGACGGGCAGGTCTGGAACGGCCTGCGCCGGCTGCGGAAGGACAATACCGGCTATGCGCTGCGGCACCTCTTCGTCGGCGCCGAGGGCACGCTCGGCTTCATCACCGCCGCGGTGCTGCGGCTCTTTGCCCGGCCGCGGGAGAACGAGGTGGCGCTCTGCGCGGTGCGGGACGAGGAGGCGGCCCTGTCCCTGTTCCGCCGCTTCCGCGACCGCGACGAGACCGCGGTGCGGGCCTTCGAGTACATGTCGGGCACCGGCGTCGGCTTCTATGCCCGCTTCATCGAGGGCGGCCAGGTCCCGCTGGCCGAGCCTGGCGACCATGTCGTGCTGGTCGACCTCGCCTCCTCCCGCCCGGATGCCGGCCTGCGCGCCCTGATGGAGGCGGTGCTGGAGGAAGCGCTGGAGGCCGGGGAGGTGCTGGACGCCGCGATCGGCGAGAGCGAGGCCCAGCGCGCCGCCATCTGGCGCATCCGCGAGGAGCACCCGGAGGCGCAGAAGCGGGAAGGGGCCTCCGTGAAGAACGACGTCTCGGTGCCGGTCTCGAAGACCCCGGAGCTGATCCGCCGGGCCTCCGAGGCCTGCCGCCGGCTCATCCCCGGCATCCGCCCGGTTCCCTTCGGCCACATGGGCGACGGCAACATCCACATGAACCTGCAGCAGCCGCCCGGGATGGACCCCGCCGCCTTCCTCGCCCGCAGCCACGACATCATGGAGACGGTGAACGCCGTGGTCCGCGACCTCGGCGGCAGCTTCAGCGCCGAGCACGGCATCGGCCGGCTGAAGACCGACATGATGGAGGATTGGCGCGGCGGCGCCGAGCTCGAGGTCATGCAGCGGATCAAGGCGGCGATCGACCCGCGCGGCCTCATGAACCCGGGCAAGGTCCTGCCCTGAGGGCGGTCCGGCGGCGCCGGCCGGGCGGGCCGGCCACCGCCGCAGCCGGGCCGCGGCCTCCGATCCGGCCGATCCGTGGCCCCCCGGCGCTTGGACCCGGGGCCGCCAGCGTCTAGGGTGCGCGCCGCAGCAGCATGACCCCGGAATGACCCGCCTCGACCGATACATCTTTCGCCAGCTGGCCGTCGCGCTCCTGGCCGTCACCATCGGCCTGGCCGCGCTGGTCTGGCTGACGCAGTCGCTGCGCTTCATCGAGCTCGTGCTGGATCGCGGCCTGTCCTTCCTCGTCTTCATCGAGCTGACAGGGCTGCTGCTGCCCAGCTTCTTCGCGGTGATCCTGCCGATCACCACCTTCGTCGTCTGCCTCTTCGTCTATGTCCGGCTGGATTCCGACCGTGAGCTGGTGGTGATGCGGGCCGCCGGCCTGTCGCAGTGGCGGCTGGCACGGCCGGCGCTGGCGCTCGCCGGGGGCGTCGTGGTGCTCTGCTACGCCCTGAACCTCTGGCTGGTGCCGGCCAGCCAGGCCGCCTTCCGGGCCTGGCAGTTCGAGATCCGCAACCAGCTCGCCGCCATCCTGCTCCAGGAAGGGGTGTTCAGCTCGGTCGGCGACGACCTCACCGTCTATGCCCGCTATCGCGACCGGGACGGCACGCTGCGCGGCATCCTGGTGCATGACGCGCGCGAGGCCGGCGCCCCGGTCACCATCCTCGCCGAGGCCGGGCGCATCACCCCCGGCCCCAACGGACCCCGCGTCACCCTCGAGAACGGCCAGCGTCAGCAGGTGGAGCGGGTGCCGCCGCCGCCGGGCTCGCCGCCCGGGACCGCACCGGGCAGCCGGCTGACCGTGCTCTCCTTCAGCGAGAACAGCGTCGACCTCGCCCGCGCCTCCCGGTCGGAGGAGAACCGCTACCGCAACGCCCAGGAACGCACGCTGGATGAGCTCTTCCACCCCGATCCGGCCGAGCGCGTCCCCGACCGCGACCTCAAGCGCTTCCTGGCCGAGGCGCATCAGCGGCTGGCCGGTCCCCTGAACGCCCTGACCTTCGGGCTGGTGGCGCTGGCGACCGCGCTGACCGGACAGTTCCGCCGCCATGGCGGCGGCCTGCGGCTCTTCACCGGCATCCTGGTCGTGGTGGTGCTGCTGGCGGTCGGGCTGACCATCGGCAACCTCGCCGCCCGGCAGTCCCGGGTGATCCCGCTGATCTGGGTGAATGCGCTGCTGCCGGGAATGCTGGCCGCCTGGGTCATCTCCGGCCTGCCGGCCTGGGTGCAGGGACTCTTCACCCGGCGGCCACGCCTGCCGGCGCCGGATGCCGCCTCGGCCCCGTCGCCATGATCCTGGCGGCAACCCTCGCGCGCTACGTCGCGCGGCGCTTCCTCGGCGCCACCTTCGCCATGCTGGCGGGGCTGACCCTGCTGGTCAGCCTGTTCGACTTCATCGAGCTGCTGCGCCGGGCGGCGACCCGGCCGGATGCCGGCTTCGCCCTGGTGGCGACGATCGCCGGCCTCCGGCTGCCCTTCGTCGCGCTGCAGATCCTGCCCTTCGCCATCCTGCTCGGCGGGCTGCTGGCCTTCTGGCGGCTGACCCGGTCCTCCGAGCTGGTGGTGGCGCGGGCGGCGGGGATCTCGGCCTGGGGTTTCCTGTCCGGCCCGGTGGTGGTGGCGCTGCTGTTCGGCGGGCTCGGCACCGCCGCCATCTCGCCGCTCTCCTCGGCCATGCTGGCCCGGGCCGAGCGGCTGGACTACGCCTACCTGCGGGCCAGCGCCGGGCTCACCGCGCTCGCCGGCGGCCGGCTCTGGCTGCGCCAGGCCGATCGCGGGCTGGAGGAGCAGGGGGTCGCCATCCTCTCCGGCCGGCCGCTGTCCGACCGGGGCGAGGGGCGCGGCCCCGGATTCAGCATGACCGACGTGACCCTCTGGCGGCTGTCGGAGGCGGACCGGCCGCTGGCCCGCATCGAATCGCCCGAGGCCCGGCTGCTGCCCGGCCGCTGGGTGCTGTCCGAGGCGGTCACCTTCAACGCCGACCGCAGCGCCGGGCCGAAGCAGACCCTGACCTTCCCGACCGAGCTCACCCCCGACCGGATCGAGAACAGCTTCGCCTCGCCGGATACCCTCTCGGTCTGGGCGCTGCCGGGCTTCATCACCGTGCTGGAGGCCGCCGGCTTCTCCGCGGTGCGGCACCGGCTGCATTTCCAGAGCCTGCTGTCGCTGCCGCTGCTGGCCGCCGCCATGGCGCTATTGGCGGCGGCATTTTCTATGCGATCCTCCCGCCGCGGTGGCGTGGCGCAGATGATCGGCGCCGGCGTCGCCGCCGGCTTCGCGTTGTTCGTGCTGGACAAGGTCGCCAATGAATTCGGGGAAGCCGGCACCCTGCCGGTCTACCTCGCCGCCTGGGCGCCGACCATCGCCGGCCTGTTGCTGGCCCTGGCCCTGCTGCTGCATCTGGAGGATGGATGAGCGACCGCACCGAGCACCTGCAGGCGGCCGATCCTGGCCCTGTGCGGCGATCCGAACCGCGGCCGCGCCCCGGGGCGGGCCCGGTGACGGGCCCCGCCCGGCGCCGGTGGCGGCCGGCGGTGGTGGCGGGCGCCGCCCTGGTGCTGGTGCTGGCCCCCGCCGCCCCGTTGCGGGCGCAGATGGATGCGCCCAGCGTCACGCCGCTGGAGCCGACCCCGATGCGGCCGATGGGCTCGCCCGGGCCGGCCTCCGGCCGCGGCGGCAGCTTCGGCGGCATGGCGGCGCCCGGCGGCGCCCCGGCCGACCCCAACGCGCCGGTGACCTTCACCGCCGAGGAGGTGGAGTACGACCGCGAGCGCGGCCTGGTCTCGGCCCGCGGCCGGGTCGAGGCCTGGCAGGGCGACCGCCTGATGCGCGCCGATCAGTTCACCTACGACCGCAACACCGGCGTCGCCACCGCCCGCGGCAACGTCCAGCTGCTCGAGCCCGACGGCACGGTGATGTTCGCCGAGGAGGCCGAGCTGAAGGACCGCTTCCGCGACGGCGTGCTGGAGGGCGTCCGCGCCCTGCTCGCGGCCAATGGCCGCATGGCCGCGAATGGCGCCCGGCGCACCGGCGGCATGGTCAACGAGCTGTCGCGGGTGGTCTATTCCTCCTGCGACCTCTGCCCCGAGGATCCGAACCGGCCGCCGCTCTGGCAGGTCGAGGCCCGCCGGGCGGTGCAGGACAAGAACAGCCAGCGCATCACCTACCGGGACGCGACGGTGCGGCTCGGCGGCTGGCCGGTGCTCTACACGCCCTACCTCTCGCATCCGGATCCGGGCGCGCCGCGCGCCTCGGGCTTCCTGTTCCCGACGCTGGGCTATACCCGCTTCCTCGGCGCCTTCGTCGAGACGCCCTATTTCTGGGCGATCGACGACAGCTCCGACCTTACCGTGGTGCCGATCACCTCGACCCGGCAGTACCCGAACCTCGGCTTCGAGTACCGCAAGCTGTTCAATTTCGGCGAGGTGAGCGGCACCGCCTCGATCGGCGGCTTCAACGGCCGGGACACCGGCGGCAAGGAGGAGTTGGCCGGGCACATCTTCCTCAAGGGGCGCTTCAACCTCGATGAGCACTGGCGGGCCGGCTTCGACCTGAACCGCGCCAGCAGCGAGCTCTACCTGCGGACCTTCCGCTACGAATACCGCCGGGTGCTGACCAGCCAGGCCTATCTCGAGGGCTTCTGGGATACCACCACCTATGCCCGCATCGACGCCCGGGCCTACCAGGGCCTGCGCAGCCTCGACGACACCCGGCAGATTCCCTACGTGCTGCCGAACGCCTATGTCGAGCATGCGCCGCGCGGGAAGTACCTCGGCGGCTTCCTGACCATGGACGCCGGGCTGCTCGGCATCTCCCGCGACATCGGCAGCTCGACCCAGCGGCTGGCGACCCGCGCCTCCTGGCAGCGGCCGGAGACGGACCGCCTCGGCGGGCTCTGGACCTTCAAGCTGCAGGGCGACGCACTGGCCTACCGGTCGCAGGGGCTGCAGGAGCCGCCGACCCTGCTGCCGGACGCCAACGGCAGCCAGGCGATCGGCAACATCCGCGCCGCGGTCGACTGGCGGATGCCCTTCGTCCGCTCCGCCGGCACCTGGGGCAGCCAGACCATCGAGCCGCGGGTCCAGCTCGTCACCGGGCCGCGCAGCGGGCCGCAGAGCCATGTCCCGAACGAGGACAGCATCGACTTCGAATTCACCGATGCCAACCTGTTCGCGCTGAACCGCTACACCGGGCGCGACCGCCAGGAAGGCGGCACCCGGGTCGACACCGCACTGCGCGGCGCCTGGGACTTCCCCAACGGCGGCCAGGTCGAGGGCCTGGTCGGCCGGTCCTTCCGGCTCGACGACCAGATCTCCAGCCCCTACCTCGGCTCCGGCCTCGAGCGCCGGGCCTCGGACTACGTCGCCCGGCTGCGGGTCTCGCCGACCCCCTGGTTCAACACCACCGGCCGCATCCGGCTGGACGGCGAGAACATCACCGAGCGGCGGATGGTCGATGCCACCGCCAACCTCAGCCTCGGCAAGGTGACGCTGACGGCGGGCTACCTCTTCTCGCCGCCGTTGCCCTACCTGACCCCGCTGCGCTCGCGCGACGAGGTCGGCGCCGGCTTCACCGCCAAGCTCGGCCAGTACTGGCATGCCTCCCTGCACGGCAAGTACGACCTCAGCCTCGGCCGCGCCGTGCTGCTGCAGGGCGCCGCGGGCTACGAGGATGAGTGCTTCATCTTCGAGGGGCGCTTCATCAAGCGCTTCGCCCAGGACCCGTCGACCAGCAGCCTCTATGCGGCGAATACCGTCGTGCTGTTCCGGCTCGGCTTCAAGACGCTGGGCGAGTACTTCTTCCGGGCGATCTGACCCGGCCGCGGGAGGCGGGCGGCTCAGGCCGCCCGCAGGCCCTGCAGCAGCCCGTCCAGCTCGCTCCGCAGCGTCGCGCCCTGCGCGGTCACCTGCCCCGTGGTCCGCCGCATCGCCGCCAGGGCGGCCGCGGTATCGGCCATGCCGCTGCTGACATGGTCGATGTTGGCGGAGACCTCCTCCGTGCCGCGTGCCGCCTCGCCCACGTTGCGGGCGATCTCGCGCGTCGCCGCCCCCTGTTCCTCCACCGCCGCGGCGATGGTGGCGGCGATCTGGTCGACCTGCCCGACCACCCCGGCGATGCCGCGGATCGACTGCACGGCGCGGCCGGTCGCCTCCTGGATGGCGGTGATCTGCTGGCTGATCTCCTCGGTCGCCTTGGCGGTCTGCCCGGCCAGCGCCTTGACCTCGCTCGCCACCACGGCGAAACCCTTGCCGGCTTCCCCGGCCCGCGCCGCCTCGATGGTTGCGTTCAGCGCCAGCAGGTTGGTCTGGCCGGCGATGTCGCCGATGAGCTGCACGACGTCGCCGATCCGCTGCGCCGCCTCCGACAGGCCGGCCACGGTGGCATCCGCGGCCCCGGCTTCCTGCACCGCCTGGCGCGCCACCTGGGCGGCCTGGGCCACCTGCCGGGTGATCTCGCCGACCGAGGCGGCGAGCTCCTCCGCCGCGGCGGCCACGGTCTGGACGTTGCCGGTGGCCAGCCCCGCCGCGTTGGCAACCGAGGTGGCCCGCAGGGTGGTGTCCTCGGCGGTGGCGCCGAGGGTGCCGATATTGGCCTCGAGCGTCTGCGCCGAGCCCGCCAGGGTCTGCACCACGGCGCCGAGCTGGGCCTCCACCCGCGCGGCCAGGGCCCGCCGGCCGTCCCGCTGCGTCGCCTCCGTCGCCTGGCGCAGCGCCGCCGCCTCCGCCTCGAGGCTGCGCGCCCGCTGCGCCGAGCCGCGCAGCGCCTCGAGCCCGCGGGCGATGGCGCCGACCTCGTCGCGCCGGCCGATCTCGGGCGTCGTCGCGTCGATCCGGCCGGCGGCCAGCGCATCCGCGACGGTGCTCAGCCGGCCGAGCGGACCGGTGACCCCCTGGAGCACCAGGAACAGGGCCAGCCCGCCGCCGCCGAGGATGCCGAGCCCGGTCACCAGCGTCAGCCAGAAGCGCGCGTCGGCGATCGCCTGATCCGAATTGCGGGCCTCCTGCGCGTTCACCGCGGTGATCCGGTCCTCCATCCGGCGCACCGCGGCGATCATTTCCTGCGCCATGGGTGCCGCGGCGACGGCGGTGGCGCCGGCCGCGTCCAGCCGCCCGCCGCGCGACTGCTCCAGCACCGCGGCGTACTGCGGCTTGTAGCGGTCCAGCATCCCCTGCGTCGCGGCGAGGTCCGCCCGGTTGTCCGCGGCGACGATGGTGGCGGTGAAATGCCGCAGCCGTTCCTCGACCAGGGCCAGATGCTCCGCCGCCGAGGCCTCCCAGCTCCGGCGGTCGTCCGGGGTGAGCGCGATCGGCAGGAATTCGGTGGCGCGGACGAAGGCCAGGATCTCGGTGCCGGCGCGGCCGAGGGCGTTGAGGCGGGCGCCCCGCTGCTCGGTGCCGCGCAGCCGGTCATGCTCGGCGACCAGCAGCCGGTCGGCCATGAAGCTGAGCGAGGCGGCGACGGCCGCGAGCAGCGCGACCACCGCCAGCAGGCGTGGCGCCAGGCCGCGCCAGCCTGGGGCGGCCGGGCGTGGGGATGCGTGGAACAGCGGATCAGCCATGGATCGTATCCGGTCAGGAACAGGAGAGCCTCAGAATCCACCATCGAGGTGAAGAAACCACGAAGGCCGGCCGGTGGCCTCGGGCCGGCTGCTCGCCTAGACTGCACGGCAAGCCGGCCGCGAAGGCCGGCATCCGGGAGAATGCGAGACCATGACCCACCGCTTCGGCCGCCGGACCGCGCTCGGCGCCTCGCTCGCGCTGCCCCTCGCGGGGCTGGCGATGCCGGCGCTGGCGCAGCAGGGCTTCCCCAACCGCCCCATCCGCATGCTGGTGCCCTGGCTGCCCGGCGGCTCCTCCGACACCCATCTGCGGGTGCTCAGCGAGATCGCCGGGCGCAAGCTCGGCCAGCCCGTGATCGTCGAGAACAAGCCCGGTGCCTCCGGCACCCTGGGCGCCCTGGCCATGTCCCAGGAAGCCAGGGCGGATGGCCACATGGTCGGGCAATTGCCGATCACCGTCTTCCGCCTGCCGGCGATGACCCGGCGGCCGACCTTCGACCCGATGGCCGACTTCAGCTACGTGCTGCACCTGACCGGCTATGTCTTCGGCGTCGTGGTCCGGGCCGACCAGCCCTGGCAAAGCTGGGCCGAATTCGTCGCCTTCGCCAAGGCCAATCCGGGCAAGGTCACCTATGGCACGCCCGGCGTCGGCAGCACGCTGCACATCACCATGGAACGCATCGCCGAGCAGCTCGGCATCGAATGGCTGCACGTGCCCTTCCGCGGCGGCGCCGACAACATCCAGGCGGTGCTCTCGGGCCAGACCATGGTGAATACCGACAGCACCGGCTGGGCGCCGCTGGTCGAGGACGGCAAGCTCCGCCTGCTGGTGGTCTGGACCGCCGAGCGGGCCAAGCGATACCCCGACGTGCCCACCTTGCGCGAGGTCGGCATCGACATCGTCGCCGACAGCCCCTTCGGCCTCGGCGGGCCGCGCGGGATGGATCCCGGCGTCAAGCGCGTGCTGCACGACGCCTTCAAGGAGGCGCTGTTCGACCCCAAGCACGTCGAGACGCTGGACCGCTTCGACATGCCGCTGCGCTACCTCGACAGCGACGCCTATGCCGCCTTCGCCCGCCGGACCTTCGAGGAGGAGAGCGCCATCATCCGCAAGATCGGCATCCGGATGGACTGAGCGCCGCCCGCTGCGGCCATCACGCTTTCTTGTGCGCCCGTTCCGGCACCTGCCGGCGTTGCGTGCTACTGGTGCCGATCGCTTGCCGGCGGATCCGGGCGCAGGCGGCTGAGAGCTACTTCATGCTCCCGCCTCGCGCGTGGAGACGTGTCGCCGTGACGCTGATCAGCCCTCTGCCGGACCCGACGCTCTGCGACCGCGAGGCCATCTATGCCCCCGGCTCGATCCAGCCCCATGGCATGATGATCGTGGCCGAGCAGGACGGCTCCGCGGTCCGGCATGTCGCCGGCGAGATCGAGCAGCGGCTCGGCATCGCGTCGTGGCGGGACCTGCCGCTCACCGCCCTGCTTGGCGAGGCGCTCAACGCCGAGATCGTCGCGCTGACCCGCCCCGACCATGTCGAGGGCTTCATGGGCCAGCTGCGGACCCGCTCCGGCGAGCTGCTCGACGTGAGCGCGCATCTCGCGGACCGCAAGGTGATCGTCGAATGCGAGGCCGCCCTGGTGCCCGGCATCCTCGGCGCCCTGGCGCTGAACCGGCTATCCGCCAGCAGCGCGCGGCTGGCGCGGGCGGTGTCGCTCAATGGCCTCTGCGACCGGGCCGCCATCGAGTTCCGCGGGCTGACCGGCTTCGACCGGGTGATGGTCTATCGCTTCCTGGCCGATGGGTCCGGCGCCGTGGTGGCCGAGGACCGGCGGGCCGGGACCCATTCCTTCCTGCACCAGCGCTTCCCCGCCGGCGACATCCCGCGCCAGGCCCGGGCGCTGTATGTGCGGAACCCGATCCGGGTCATCCCCGATGTCGCCTATGCACCGGTCGCGCTCCGCCCCGGCTGGGGCGGCCCGGCGCCGCTGGACCTGAGCGACTGCAGCCTGCGCAGCGTCTCCCCGGTGCACCTGCAGTACCTGGCGAACATGGGCGTGCGCGCCTCGGCCTCGGTCTCCATCGTCATCGAGGGCGTGCTCTGGGGCCTGATCGCCTGCCACCACGATAGCCCGCGGGCCATCCCCTACGACCTCCGCGCCGCCTGCTGCTCGCTCGCCGGCAGCCTGGCGCGGCAGATCACCGCCCGGACGGAGGCCGATGGCTACCGGCAGCGCATCCGGCTGCAGAGCGACGCCGGGGAGGTCACCGCGCTGCTGGGGCTGGAAGACCCGTTGGAGGGCCTGGCCCCCGACGCGCTGGCCGCGATCGGCCGGATGATGGACAGCGACGGCGTCGTGGTGGTGCGGGGCGCGGAGTACGCAGGGCATGGCATCCGCCCGCCGGAGGCCGCCGTGCGGGACCTGGTCCGCTGGCTGCTGGCCCGCGGGACCAACCCGGTCTTCGCCACCGATGCGCTCTCGGGCGAGTACCTGCCCGGCCTGGACTACCAGGGGTCCGGCAGCGGCCTGCTCGCGGTGACGCTGTCCCGGGACCGGCCGTGGCTGGTCCTGTGGTTCCGCCGCGAAGCGGTGGAGACGATCGACTGGGCCGGAGACCCGAACAAGCCCGGCGACGCGGACCCTGCCGGCATGCTGACCCCGCGGGCCTCCTTCGCCGCCTGGCGGGAGACCGTGCGCGGCCAGGCGCGGGCCTGGACCATGCCCGAACGCGACGCCGCCCGGCGGCTGCAGCTCGCCCTGCTGGAGGTGCAGCAGGCGCGCCACATGCGGGAGCTCAACCGCCAGCTGACCGTCATCGTGCGGGAGAAGGACGACCTGCTGCAGCAGAAGCAGTTCCTGATCGGCGAGATCAACCACCGGGTCCAGAACAGCCTGCAGCTGGTCTCGAGCTTCCTGTCCATGCAGGCCCGCGACTCGGCCGACCCCCACCTGCACGCCTCGCTCGAGGAAGCGCGCCGGAGGCTCAAGGCGGTCTCGGTCGTGCATCGCCGGCTGTACCGCGGCGACCAGGTCGAGACCGTCGATGCGGCCCGCTACATCGGGGAGCTCTACGAGGAGACCATCGCCTTCATGGGCCGGGAATGGGCCGAGCACATGGCCCACGACCTGACGCCGGTGGTCATCCCGACCAACCTGGCGGTGCCGCTCGGGCTGGTGCTGACGGAGCTGATCATCAACGTCAACAAGCACGCCTATGGCGGCGCGCCCGGCCCGGTCTCGATCCGCCTGACGCAGCAGCGGGAGCATCTCTGCCTCGTGGTCGCCGACCAGGGCAGAGGCGGCGCGGCCACCGGCAAGGGCTTCGGGTCGCGCATCGTCGACGGGCTGATGCGGCAGATGGGCGGCACGCTGACGCAGACCGACAACCGCCCCGGCCTGCGGACCACCATCGTGGTCCCGCTGCAGCCCTATGCCGCCCCCGCCCCGGTGGGCCCCCTCGACCCGGCGAGCGACCGCGTCCCCGCCCGCTGAGCCGCTGCATGGGACCCGGAACCCGGCCCCGGCCCGGCGCCGCCGATTAGACAGGGGCGCCGCGAGCGGCTAAGGCCCGGCCCGGAAAATAATGATCCGGCATGGGAGAAACGCCGCATGACGACCCCCTTCGGCCGCCGCCTGGCCCTGGCGCTGCCCTTCGCCGCGCCGCTCGCCGCGCCCGCCATCGCCCAGCCCGCCTGGCCGGCGCGCCCCATCCGCATGTACGTCCCCTGGGCGCCCGGCGGCACCACCGACGTGCAGATGCGGGCGCTCTGCGAGGCCGCCTCCCGCCGCACCGGCCAGACCGTGGTGCCGGAGAACAAATCGGGCGCGGGTGGCATCCTCGGCGCCCAGGCGATGCTCGCCGACCGGCCGGACGGCTATACCCTCGGCCAGATGCCGGTCAGCGTCTTCCGCACGCCGCTGATGTCCTCCCGCCCGATGTTCGATCCGGTGGCGGACTTCAACTACGTCGTCCACCTGACCGGCTACCTTTTCGGCGTGGTGGTGCGGGCCGATGCGCCCTGGAACAGCTTCGCCGAGTTCCTCGACCACGCGCGAAAGAACCCGGGCAAGGTGAACTACGGCACGCCCGGCGTCGGCACCTCGCTGCACATCACCATGGAGCGCATCGCCGCCGAGCGCGGCCTCGACTGGACGCATATCCCCTTCCGCGGCGTGGCCGAGAACATGGCGGCGCTGCTCGGCGGCCAGATCGACGCGACCGCCGACAGCAGCGGCTGGTCGCAGCTGGTGCAGGACGGCAAGCTGAAGCTCCTGGTGACCTGGGGCGAGGCCCGCGCCAAGCGCTTCCCCGAGGTGCCGACGCTGCGCGAGGTCGGGATCGATATCGTCAGCGCCTCGCCCTACGGCATCGCCGGGCCGAAGGGCATGGATGCCGGGCTGGTGCGGGCGATCCACGACGGCTTCAAGGCGGCGCTCGAGGATCCCGCGCATCTCGCGGTGCTCGAGCGCTTCGACATGCCGGTGATGTACAAGAACACCGAGGACTACCGCGCCTTCGTCCGCCAGCAGATCGAGGAGGACCGGGCGATGATCCAGAAGCTGGGGCTGAAGATCAACTGAGGCCCGAGCCGCCGGGGGGCTCACCAGGGGCCTAAAGGGGGGATGGCGCCGCGCCCGGGTTCCGTCGCATGCTTCCGCCAGACCGGCCTCCCAAGCCGGCGCCGTTGTGGAGGATGCCATGCCCGCGTCCGGAGTGTCCCGTCGCCTGTTCCTCGGTGCCGCCGCGGCCCTGCCGTTGCCGGCGCTGGCCCAGCCGCCCTATCCCGACCGCCCCATCCGCGTCTACGTGCCCTGGACCCCGGGCGGCGCCACCGACATCCAGATGCGTTCGGTCTGCGACATCGCCCAGCGCCACCTGGGCCAGACCATCGTGGTCGAGAACCGCCCCGGCGCCAGCGGCACCCTCGGCGCCGTGGCGATGCGGGAGGCGAAGCCGGATGGCTATACCCTCTCGCAGATGCCCAATGCCGTCTTCCGCATGCCGGCGATGCAGGCGAAGCCCGCCTGGGACCCGCTGCAGGACTTCACCTGGATCGTCCGGCTGGTCGGCTACATGGGCGGGGTGGTGGTGCGGCCGGACGCGCCCTGGCGGACGATGCGGGAACTGGTCGGATATGCCCAGGCCAACCCGGGCCGGATCAACTACGGCACGCCCGGCGCCAATACCACCGAGGTGCAGATGCAGCGCCTGGCCAAGGCCGCCGGCGTGGACTGGGTGCCGGTCTCCTTCCGCGGCGCGGCGCCCAACCTGCAGGCGCTGCTCGCCGGCGACATCCACTTCTCCGCCGAGACCAGCGCCTGGGCCGACATGGCGCTCGAGGGCCGGGTCCGCCCGCTGGCGGTCTGGATGAGCGAGCGGGTGAAGCGCTTCCCCGCGGTGCCGACCTTCCGCGAGCTCGGCTGGGACGTGCTGGGCGAGAGCACCTACGGCATCGCCGGCCCGCGCGGCATGGAGCCGGCGGTGATCGAGACCATCCACCAGGCCTTCCGGAAGGCCGTGCACGACCCGGCGCATCTCGCGGTGCTGGCCCGCTTCGACATGCCGGTGCGCTACCAGGCGCCCGAGGATTTCGCCAACGACGCCATCCTCCAGGCCGCGGAGGCCCGGCGGATCGTGCAGGAGCTGGGGCTGCGCATCGGGTGACCCCGCGCCTGCATCTCCGCTGCGGCGACGACCTGCGGTGCCGGCTGCAGCGGGCCGGCATCGCCGGCGAATACCTCTGCTTCGCCGACCCGGTCTGCTGCGGCCCGGCGCAGGACGACGGCGACCTGATGGCCTGGCTCGGGATGCGGGCGCGCTACGTCGCGCTGCATTCGGGCCAGGACCTCGCCGCCGTCCGGCTGCGGCTGGGGCGGGAATACACCGCCCTCGGCGGCCTGCACCGGCGCGAGGCGATCTGGCTCTGGTTCGAGCACGACCTCTGGGACCAGGCGGCGCTGATCCGCATCCTGTCGCTGCTGGCGGAGAAGCGGCTGCTGCGGGGCAAGCTGCTGCTGGTGCCGGCCGACGGGGCCCGCTGCTTCCCCGAGCTGAGCGACGGCGAGCTCGCCGCGCTGCAGCCGGCGCCGCTCACCGACCTGCAGATCGAGCAGGCGGCGGAGGCCTGGGACGCCTTCGCCGCGCCGGACCCCGGGGCGCTCGACGCGCTGAGCCGGCGGGAGCTGGCGCTGCCGCACCTGGCGGCGGCGATGCGGCGGCACCTGCGCGACCTGCCCTGGACCACCGACGGGCTGGGCGAGGCCGAGCGGGCGGTGCTGCGGGCTGTCGCCGCCGGCGCCGCCGACGAAGCCGCGGTCTTCCGGGCGGTCGGCCGGGCCGACCCGGCCTTCCACCTGACCGACCTGATGGTGCGGGAGGTGGTCGGCCGGCTGCGCCTGGGCCCGAAGCGGCTGGTGACGCCGGCGGCGCCGCTGCGGCCGACGCCGCGGGGCGCCGCGGTCCTGGCCGGCACCGAGCGCCACCGGCCGGCCCCGCGGGCCCATGGCGGCATCAGCGTGCTGCCCGACCCGCCCTGGCTCTGGGACCCCGCGACGGCCGGCACCCGCCGCGGCGCCTGACCGGCCGAGGCGGCCAGACACGAAAAACCCGGGAGGGCCTGCGCCATCCCGGGTTCCCGCGCGTCACGGCTCCGGGGGGAGAGCCGCTCGCCTCGGGCCCGACCGGCGCACCGGTCAGGCCCGGTCCCTCAGCTGCGCGGCGCGCCGGTCTCGACGCTGGCGATGCCATTGGCATGCGGCACCGCCTCATAGACCACATGGGCCTCGTTGCCGCCGCCGACGAGCTGGCCGATCTGGCCCGGGAAGGCATTCACCCGGCCGTACTGGAAGCTGCGGTCGCGGTCGCCGCCGCTCATGCGGACCTGGGCGCCGCCGAGCACATTGCCCGGGATGCCGCCGTCATAGACGACTTCCGGGCCGCCGTTGCCGCCGCCGCCGACCAGCCGCGGGCCTTCCTGGGCGAGGGCCGCCCCGGTGCTGCCCAGGGCGATGACGGAAGCAAGCAGAAGATTGCGGAACATGAAACCAAACATCCTTCGTCGCAGGTGACCCTGGTCCGGGAATACGGGGGGCCATCCTTCGCCGTTGTAATTGGGCCGCATGGCTCGCTGCTGCCAATGCGTTTGACGCATGGTCATCATTTGCGGGATGGATGGTAACCTTCCGGCGCTCGCGTGCCGCGGCGCACCCGGCCACGCCGCGAACCGGGATCGAGGCCTTGCATATAAGTCGAAAGGCCGGGGTGCGGGAGTCCCCCGCAGCCCCTCCTCGCCAGCCGAGGCCGGAGGTGCTGCGACCGGTCACTCGCATTCATCACACGAATGCGAGCACTTGATGCCGCATCGGCCGTGCCACGGCAACCGCCGGATGGCGCCGTTGCCGCCGGAGCGGCATCCCGGGCCATCCGCCACGGAGCCCAGGACCATGACCGACTTCCGCTGCATCCCGATCGAGACCGCCACCGCCGAGCGCTTCCGCCGCACCGGCCGGGACGACCGCGGCCTGCCGCTGCACCGCCGGGTGGTGGATGGTCCGGGCTTTCCCTGCCGCCACTGCCTGCAACTCGGCGAGCCCGGGGAGGACATGCTGCTCGGCAGCTACGACCTGCCGCATCCCCAGGGCGTCTACTGGACGCCGAGCCCGATCTTCCTGCATGCCCGGGACTGCGCCCGCTTCGAGGCGGCGAACGAGATCGCCCCGACCGTGCTGGCCAATGGCATCGTCTCGGTCCGCGCCTACGACGCGGCGGAGCTCTGCCTCTACGACCTCGGCGCGATCAGCGAGGGCCATGCCGTGGCGCCGCTGCTGGACCGCGCCCTGGCCGATCCGCGGACCCGTTTCGTCAACATCCACACCGCGCTGCTCGGGCTGCCTGCTGCGGCGGCTGTGCCGG
>NZ_JAUFPN010000200.1 GCF_030409335.1 Paeniroseomonas aquatica | reverse complement strand
GACGGGTCACCCCTATCTCAGGCGGACATCTGGTCTAGTGGGTCACCTGCCTCGGAGTGTGCCATTGTTCCGAGCAGCGGCGGCGGCGTGCAAGCGGCTGTGCCGCATGAGCGCCTGAGCCGCCGAGGGCGTATGCGTCATTGCGCTGCTTGCGCCGCCTTTGCCGGCGCTTGCCGTTCCACAGGAAGGGTGTGGGATGCCGGTTCCACGCTTGTGCGGTCTGCTCGAACCAGGTGCCGATCTCAGTCGGGTTCTGTGGATGCTGGCCGTCGAGCGTACGGCGCTTGAGGATCCGCTGGATGGACTCCGCCATGTTCAACCAGCTGCCGTCGAGCGGGTGTAGAGCGGCATGACGCCGTGCTCGCATAGCCAGACCACCATCTCCGGTGTTTTGTGGCCAGCAAGGTTGTCCCAAACCAGGAGCATGCGCAGTGGTGGCAGCTCGGCGGGTAAGGTGAAGCGCACGGCCAAGCCGTCCTGCCAGGCTTCCCACGCGGCACGGCTTGTCGTTGCATCCGCCAGCGCGGCGGGTGGCGGCAGCGTCGCCAAGACCATTTCCAGCCGCTCCTTGAGCCAGCCATGCAGCACCGGGTTGGTGCAGCTGCTGACTGGCTGGAGGTGAACCTGCCCGCTGGCAGGATGGAACAGGGTGAGGATCTTGCAGGTGCCGCCTCGGACATACCCATGCGGCTGGGTTGCGGGTTCGCCTTGCGGCCGCCAGCTGCTGCCCGGCTGCGGCACAGCCTGGAACGGACCCGCCTCGTCCTCGCACCAGACGGCCAGGCCGAGCGAGGCGCCAAGCGTGTAGGCCCGCTCGATTAGCCCCTTTTTATGTCGGCATCTGGATCAATGACGGTGACCGGGCCCGTATGCTTGCGCTGGCGCAGCCCGTCTCGCAACAGCTCCGCTCCTTCTGCCAGCGGTATCCGACCGCCTGCAGGACACGTCCAACTGTGGAGGTGGTGATGCCGGGCAGGCCATCTTTGGCCCGGCGCAGCGAATCCCGCAGTGTCGTCAGCGACCATTTCGCCGTACCGTCCCGGGCCCGCTCCGGCACCCGGACAACTTCGGCCAGAATACGCCGCTGTTCGGCCTCGCCATAGCGGACCCGATGGCCACCACCATGGCGCGGCACCACACCAGCCAAACCGTCCCGGTTGAAGCCCGCCACCCAGCGCGCCACGGTGTCGCCGACCTCGCGGCCCACCAGGTGCGCCGCTGCCGTGTAGTTCTGCCCTTCGGCCACGGCCAGCAATGCCCGGGCACGCGCAACCTGCGCCGCCGGTGCACTCTGCGATCGGCTCAGCCGCCAGAGCGAGGTCCGCTCCGCCTCACTGAGTGAACGGAGTGGATCTTTGTGCCGCCGTGACATGGGTCGCCTCGCCATCGGAAGCAGAAACTATGGCACACTCCGAGGCAGGTGACCCACTAGAGAGCTTCCAGAGCGTCATCGCCCCGAAGAAAAGCAGTATTGCGCACTCGATCACGGACATGAGACGGTGGGCAGCAGCCCGGGAGGGAAACGACTATGTCCTTCGTACGCATCGCGACGCTGGATGGCGGTGAGATCATCGTGGCGGTAGCAAGCGTGTACCGAATACGACCTAGTCTACCCACGGCCGAGATGCCAAACGCTACAAAAATTGAGTTCGGACTGGATCGGCAGTACACTCGCGAAGGCGTCCACCAACTCGCAGAGAGACTCAGGCAGGCTGGGGCCATACTTCTGCAATTGACGTCGGCGAACAGAGAACCGGTGTATTTAAGCCGGAGCGCCATTTCCTCTGTCAAGCCAGCTGACCCACAACAGGACCCTCCGGAAGCTCGGTCGGTAATCACAGTCTCTGGTCGACGGCACGTTGTGATGGAAACGCCGCAGGAAGTGAATGCATTGCTTGGGGTCGCGTAGCAGCAGAATCGAGACCCCCGCGGTGAGGCGGCATAACGCGCGGCGTTACCGCGGCGCATGATAGCTGCGGGGGAGTGCAGATCCTGTGCGCCCCTTGAAAATCACTCGGCGTGCTCGACAGGGTGGGAACCGAACAAGCCGTTACAAACAGCTTGACCGGCTAGAGACTGCAGTGCTGTCATACCCCAGAATGTTCAACCCTATGCGAGGTCGGCTCTATGGATACGCAGCAGACGGTAGAGACCGCCGGCACGTCCGACGTGCCCCACATTTCGGCTCAGAAGGCAGCCGCAGCCAAGAATGCCGCCTTGGAGAACGCGCTGGAGCAGCTTGAGAATCTTGCCATCGGCACCGTCGAGTCGTTCGACAGCTACGACTCATTGGAAGCGGGATGTTTGTCGTGCTCGGGCGTGAAGATTTCTACAGACTGAAGTCGGCTCTTACCTGCCCCCAACCGACCGCGCGATAGAGGACAGCCGATGCCTTCCCACCCAAAGATGGCCGCGCTCATCCACAATGACGGGATGGAACCCACCATCCCAAAAGGCAGTATCGCTGTTGCCGAATATCGCGATTTGAGTGTCGATCGGTGGACCGTGGTTGGCTACAGGTCTCAGATGACGATTGACCAATGTGCTTTCATTGCAGGCCGCGAATCAGCACACCTTCGGCAGATCGGCGCTGCAGAAGTCAAAAAATTCTATGCGGAACACTTCGCAGTTTTCGGTCCACTGCGTATGAATCGCGTCGGACGTGTCGTTGGCCTGCCGAATGAGACCATCATGTTGGACCAATCGGGTCTCTACATTAACGGAAGCCATATCTCTCCCCCGAAAGAGCTGCAGTCTATATACAGCAATGTGGCCGAAGCTGCGTTCAAGCCATATTTTTCCGCCGGCCCGATTACCATTCCCGATCATCAGGTATTCATCCTCCAGGACAATCTTTTGTCGGGAAACGATTCGCGTAGCCTCGGCACCGTCAAGCTGACGTCAGTTCTAGGTCGGTTGAACGACCTCATTCCTCCTCATGAGGTCACTGCGGCCGCGCTTCGGAGTGGCACCTCACGGGTACCGGCCGATGTACTCCAGGATCTCGAAGAGCAGCACGGCCCCATCTCGACCTGGGTTCGGAGCAACTGAGTTTCCTCAGCATCGAAGCGTGGCACCCACTGCTCGCAACGCAGACCGGCTTGGTGGCCTTAGCCGTACGGCTCGGATCTACTTGTCGGGCGCCCCAAGATTGAGGCAGGCGCGAATGCACCGATGTCGCGGTTCGCAACGTATTGTGGCCACATGGTCAAGGCCACAGAAAACGCGCATCGGGCTGAAAGGGTGGATCTGATGCCTGAGCGACCTGCACCTCTTGTCGGTTGTCATCAGAGAGGCAGTGCGAAGCATCTTTCGCGGCTTGGCGATGCGGTCGATTTGATGCCGATATCCGTCGGTGGGACTGGAGCGCCTGGCTAGGATGAGCGCTCGGATAGCGATATTGGGGAAGTTTCCGCCAACTGTGGGGCAGGTAAGCACCCTCAATTTTTGGCTAGCCATTGGTTTGAAGCGTCTCGGCCACGATGTAATCGTCTGTTCTGACAGCATGTCGACGGTCAAGGACGCGGTCCGAGCGCACACTGACGAATCGCTCGCAAGGCCGCCTGCTGAACTTGCGAATATCGAGGTTCAGTACGCCGACATCGAGGACCCGACACTCTATCTACCCTTTGCGAACATTGAATTCACAAAATTTCTTTCCAAGTCTTTTGCGGCGCTGAAGAGTTTTCGTCCGGATGTTCTGCTCTCTCATTACCTCGAGCCGTACGCTCTTGTCGGTCATTTCGTCGCGGAGGCGTTGAGGATCCCGCATGTGATAACCCATGCGGGGACTGACGCGGTTCGACTCTGCTCCGACGAGGCGATCGCCGAAGTTTACCGGGAGGTTGCACAAAAGGCCCGACGTTTCGTCGCGAAGTCTCGGATTGCGGCCGAACGGTTTGGAGCGGCCCTCGATGGACCGCGCCCGGCCCCCTACTTTCCGCCTTCAGAATACTTCCAAGCAACAGATGCGCCTACTACCTTTCGCTCCTTGCTTACCGCAAAATTTGGGTTGAGCAAGGACGAGCCCATATTTGGCTTCTACGGCAAATTCACACGCGGTAAGTGTCTATTCGAATTGCTTACTGCTTTTACAGAATTTCGGAACGCCCATGCATCTGGCAAGCTGTGCTTGGTCGGAGCGCCCTTAAACAACGGGCTCAACCTAGCCGAAGACGCGGCTTCATGCCGCATTCTTGACCATGTCTCTATCCACAAGCCTTTGCCGAATTGGCAAATTCCGGATTTCATTCAGTCTTGCACAGCAGTCGTGTATCTAAAGGAAGCGTACAAAGTTGCCCAGCACAGATCTATAGTACCTCGTGAAGTCTTGGCATGCGGCGCCCGTCTCATTGCAACTGACGAATCACTGCTCGGGGTTCCCGAAGCCTTGAAATCTTCCGGCGATCTACTCATGGCTCGAGGGCCGGATGTCACACGCTCGCTAGTCACAGCAATGGCCATCGCCGCTGAGTGCAAACGCCGTCCACGGCAGACTGATGAACTAAGTCACCGACAGCTTCATCAGGATTATATTTGCTCCTGGGAGAAAATACTTCTTCAGGCGACGAGGTGAGGTATGGAGGCATTCAATCACTTCCTGGCGGACATAAATCGTCAGCTAGTGTCGGCATCTACCGACAAAGAGCGCGTTGATGTCGCCGGAGACACGCTTAAGACCTACATAACTCGTCCGGACTTCGTCCACTCGTGCATTGAGCGTTGCCTAATGACAATGCAGAATGGCAGGTCACGGTGGCGAAACCCACAAATCGCCGAGGACATCGACGCTGGCTATCTAATGCGAATGCTCTTCTGGCCTGCCAGATTCAAAGGGGACATTCACAGGCACAACCGCTGGACTGTAACAGGTGTTGTGTCCAACGCGATTGACGCCATTTTGTATGATGATGCAGGTGAGAAAGAAGTAAAGCGCTTTTCGGGCATCGCGGGCGACATTGGTAAAGTAGTGCCCCCATGTGTCCATGCCGCCGAAAATGTGGGAGATGTTCCGGCGGTTACACTTGCGGTTTTTTGTAGAACTCCGAAAAGTCAGCAATTTGGGGACGAGGTAGAATGGATCACCGAGACACAAGAGGGAAAATACGCTGCAGGCATCTTTGACCGCGCTCTCCGGGCTTTCATATTCATGATCAATCACAGCCCAACAGAGCGGTCACTCCATCTTCTTGACACGATATATATTTTGGCTCGCCCATCAATGAAGCTTCTCGCCATTAAGGCAATGGCGCGAATTGATCCAATTCGGGGCCTCCGTCGGCTAGAGGATGCTTACCACTATCTTGATGGTCCCGACGACAAGGCTCAGGTGGCCCGAGCGGCCCAGTTACTCCGCGAGGCCATCCGTGCCTGACGAGTTCATCCACCCCGACGGTTCCGATGTCTTCGTTGCCAGGTATGTTGCGAGTGCCGATCTCCGGCTCAAATTGCAGGACGTCCTTGCATCAGCACAAGATAACAGCCCTGCCGGACAGCATGATAAGAGGCCAGACTTAGATTCGCCAGGCTGGCGCTGGTTTCGAAAGAACCGAGTGGGCTTGGACGCCTTAGCTCGATTGAACTGCGAAAGGGCAAGTCGTAGCCTCAGTGTGCGCTTCGCGTCAGTTCGGACGGCGCTCGGGGCCGAGCAGTTTTCCAATTATCTCGCTGCCTTTTTGGGCCACGCCGAGATCTCCCTGAGCGCTGACAGCAGCAAGCTCGAGGACGAGTGCTTCAGTTGGCTTTGCAGACAGGTGTCTGGCGGCGACTTGAAACTAGCCTTGCATCGCGATCGCGCCCGGATGCTCTGTGACCGTCAGTTGAGAGATCTACCGCTGATAGCCACGGCTGCTGGTCTCAGGGGGCTGCGGTACGCAGTCACCAGCCGTACGTTGATCGAGGTAGAGCTGCTCACTGCGGACGACCTTATGTCGGGCACCGTTCAAATATTCGAGCCGTGCTTTGAGACAGGGAAAGTCCGAGCACTCACCGTACCGGTGGAAAAATTTCGGGCAGCCGCTTTTGTCTCGGCTGAAGGCGCAGAAGATGGCGAATAATTCGGGCGATGTACGCCTTCAAATCAACGCCATGACGCGGAAGTTCTTAACCGAAGCTGACGCACTGCTGGATGGGTACGAGATCGTCCTGGAGAATGAAATTCGGCATCGCGGATTGCGGCTACCAAGCCCGGACAAGCCCGTTAGCATTCATTCGGTCAGCGTTTTTCCTGCGGAACTAGGCCACAGTGATCTTGACGCCGTGAAGCGATTTCTGGATGAGAATAGAGATTATAGATTTGATTTGTTTAGTATCCATCTTGCTAGGGACGCCCTTTCGGGCATTTCGACCGGCCGCCTGATGCCAATTTCATATAACCGCTCCACCCTCGACGTCATGGCCGCCTCGATATCGAAGATAGCCAAGGCGGTCTCTCTCCCCCTTCTCATAGAGAACGTGTCAGAATACTACCAGTGTATAGATGCCGAGATGGATGCGTTGGATTTCTTACACGAACTTTCTTCCCGCACGGGAACTTCAATTTTGTTTGACGTCAATAATTTTCTGATAAATACGGCAAATTTCGGAGGAAATATTGAGCGCTGGCAAGAATTCATAAGCCATGGGCGTGTTCGAGAGATACATCTTGCCGGAAATCGGATGGTTGCAGGCTACGCTGTCGACACCCATGACTCGCCTGTATCTGAGGACGCTCTGATGATTGTGAGAACCATAACGCAGCAGGCGTCAGGACCTATCACCGTGGTGTTAGAACGCGATGCCAACTTGGGCGGTTCGGGTGATCTGCTTAGCGAGCTATCCAGAGTTCGAGACGCGCTCTCAGTTTAATTCCAGACCACGAGTGCTGGAGTATGGCCAGCCGGAGGCATTGCGCGCCGCCTTAACCCGGGGCGGGACCACTGCGGCCAGGAGCTTGTGCGTCCCGGGTAGGTTCTGCGCCCACACACGTCACAGGCCGGTCCATGCCATCACTTCGAGTGGGTCCAGCTTGTCCGCGGCCAGGCGGATGGCCGGCTGGCCTGTAGCGCAATCCTGGGCGGCCTCAGGACGGCTGCGGTGCCGATAGTGGTAGTCGGCGGGTGGCAGTGCATGCCGGCAGGGGCGCCAGGGGGCCGCCCAGGTAGTCCCCCTATGGGTGGCTCTGGGTCCTTCCGGGAACCAACTGGTTACCTGGGGCGGGCGCGGAGCCCGGTGTTACGGCTGATTCGGTAGGTGGAAGGCCGATTTAGGGAGAGGGGCAGAGGGAACCGTTACTCCATTCGGCGCTCCGGGGGCACAGGAAGGCCGATTGTGCGGAAGCGTCGCTAATCGCTCGACCGGTTAGTCCACCGCGTAGACTCGAAAGGGCCGGGGTGCCGGCGTTTCCGCCGGGCTCGCGTTCTGGTGTCCAATGTCGGGCGTTCCGCCGGCGAGCATCGACAGATGCACACCGCCATATCCACCGCGATTAGGAGCTGCTCAAGCCGGGCCTCAATCGATTCCTCTAGGTCGCGCACTGCTGTCTGCGCGGCCTTGAGGATTCGGAGTGCATGTTCGTTCGCGTACATAGTTCACTGTCCGGAGATTTGTCGGATAGTCGGCACACGACGCTATGTGCCCTGTATGGTCAATGCCGCAACCACCTAAGTTAGCCATCATCCCGAAAAACCAATATGCCGGCTCAACTAATCCCTGGCAGGTATGCCGGTGCGTAGAAAAAGCGATTGCCCGAATGCCCGATTGCCCTGGTGCCTTATTACCCCTATAGAGAAATTCGTTCTATATGATATCGTATCCTTTGCGTTTTTCTCCTTCCTTCATATTATACCATTCTATCTATCTATTCGGGCAGTAGAAGAAGAAAGGTATATATAATAAGGAATTAGCGATGCCCGAAAGGGTGTGGCCGAATAGTTCGTTTCGGACGCTTAAAAGGCGTATTCGGCCAATTTCGGTCAGTGCGCCCCCCGTGGCGGAAGGGCGCCGGCACAAGGATATACCGGAATAATGGTGCAGCAGGGCTGTTGCTCGAAACCGGGCAAGTCGGGGCAGTGACCGGATAGCCCTATCCGGGCGGCGAAATGCCCGTTTTAGGCCCCCGGAAGCCCCGAATCGTCACAATTCGTCCGATAAGAATGCCCGAATCAGAGCCGCCTGTGGCTCGCCTTCCACGCTGAACAGCCCCGGCCGGCGGGACCAATACCGCGCTCGCTCCTTGTCGACCATAAACCGACTAAGGTAGGAAAACCCAAGCTCGGTTAGCGCCTTGTTCATCGCCCTGGTGAGGGGCACCACGCCGCCCTCTATCTCGCCCATGGCTTCCGTCAGCTTGGTCGCATCGAGCAGGGTAGAGCAGAGATCCGGCTGCTTGCTCTCGGCTAGGACGTCCTCGATCCCCTATGTTTCCTCTGACTTCGCCATGGCGACCATGTAGCGCTTGCCGGTTGAGGTCGGCGCCTGGCAGACAGGTTGAACTCCTTATGCAGCTCGCGGGTACGGAGCCAGCGGCGGAGGGCGCCAGGGCTGCGCTCGATGGCGCCATAGAGATGCCCATAGTAGGTGGGGTTAGCGTTCATGAAGGCGACGAGATCGGCCCGGTTCTGCCACTGGCTCGTGCAGATGAAATAGCGGCTGTCGCCATCCGTCAGCGGCAGCGCGTCCCGATGGTTCGTCAGCAGCAGATAGGCGGTGCAGTTCGGTATCGAGTAGGCGTCTTTGTGCATGCGGCAGACTGAGAGGGAGGCATTCGTGATAAACGGCTTGATCCGATTGAGCACGTCGAAGCGGTTGTGACCGGTCCACTTCACTTCCTCGATCACGTTGACCAGCTTGCCCTCCGCGAAGGCGGTAAACTGGTTTTCGAGCGCATCGCCGGTCACGAGCCCGACGTTCTCAGGCCCGAGGACGAGGGCGAGCAGAGAGTGGAAGAAGGTTTTGCCGTCGCCCTCGACGCCTTGCAGCAGCACGGCCCAATTCGGCCGGCGCATGGTCCGCACGATGTAGGCGAGCCAGGACAGGAACAGCTCGCGCTCGCGGGCGATGGGGAACAGATGGCGCAGATGCGCCTCTACTATGTCGATATCCTTCGCCTCTTGCGGGCTGAATGTCTCGGGCTCCTCTGGCACGGACTTGTCGGTGTAGGTATTGACGTAGGGAACGCTGTTGACGGTGAAAAACTCGTCTTCATGCGGCATATACATGCGATTGCGGACGCACGGAATCTGATAGAGATTCATCGCAGCATCGGCGGGGAGCAGCTCGGTGAACACGCGCCCCTCAAGCACGTCCCGCTTGGACAGCATGTGCCGGGTGTGCGCGGTATTGAATGCCTGTGGCATCATCACCGTGCCCGTCTCGCGGTGATAGAACGTGTTATCGTCGGTAAGGTAGCACCATCCCTCAACCCATCGCGGCGCCGCCTTGCGCTCTGGATCTTCATACCGAACCATGCTGCGAGCAGTGGCGATGGACAGCGCGTGCCCGGTGATGCGCTTGTGTGAGGCACGGAGCTGCGCGGTGATAAGATCGCGGATTGCCGCGTCGAAGCTGGCATGCTTGGCAAGGTCGGCAGCGGCTCGCAGCGTCTCAAAGGTGTCTGCCTCGCGCAGCGCTGTCTCGATGGCTGTACGCTGCTCTGTGGCCGCTTCCTGTAGCGCCTGCTTCGCAAGGGCCAGGATATAGCGAGCTGTCTTCGCATTGGCGGCGTCGGACCGGTGAAAGCTGTTCCATTTTTCGATGCACTCGCTCTCACCGAAGTTGTCGCACCGCGACGAATACTCGATGAACAGCTCAAGCCCGGTTGTGAGATCATCTTGGAACTGGTGGTGCAGTGCCGCGCAGATCTCAAGCCAGCTTTGGTAATCCTCGAATGCGGGCACGAGCAGCAGCTTCGCGTGCAGCTCGTCAACACTGACGTCAACAGGCCCCTTTAGGTCGATCCCCTGTGACCAATCATCCTCAACCTTTGTCGTCTTCGCCAGCTTCGCCGCTTCGATGACGGGGCGCTTGCTACCGGGCAGGCGGGTGTCGCGCGGCCCGTCGAGATTGGCCTTGCGGGCGATCTCCCATCCGCGGGCAAGCGCTTGCTTTTCAAATTCAGCGACGACAGCAAGGGCTTGCTCGCTCGACAGCTCGGTAAGGCTATCCCGCGGTAGCGTCATCGGGCCGGCTGCTGAGAGCCATGCATACGGGAGGCCCGTGTCGGGGTGGATGGCATAGCTGACGAACTGCTGCCCGTCGCCGAGGATCTCTACCTTGTGGATGACGCCATGCAGATCCTTGAAGCGCCGCGACTAAACTTTGCTGAATGGATCATCGGATTTGAAGGCCAGCAACCGCTTTGGGTATTGCCCGATTCTGACGGGTGCATATCCGATGTGCCGGATTACCCATTGCTGCATGTGCCGTGCGAGATCGGACTCGAGAATGTCGAGATCCACGGCCGGGACCGTGGCGGAGATGATGCCGACGCCCGCGTGCGCGTGGCCGTTGCCGACCCAGTTCCGGACCATCGCGGGCGTCGGGTGGATATTTTGCCAGTTGACTATACCAGGCCATTTGCCGCCGACCGGAATCGGGGTCACCGGATAACCGTTCGCCAGGACGATCTCGCCCAGCTTGGCCAAATATCCTGCGGAACTGGCTGTACTCATCACGACCTCGCCGAGTCTAAAAAGGATGAAGGAGGTCGTTCAGGACGGCGGCCGGCTGGCAATAATGCGTTCGGTTATCCAGCCGTCAATCTCCGATTCAAGCCATCCCACCGCCCGCTCGCCCAGCGCAATTGGAACGGGGAAGTGACATTCCTTGACGCGTTGATAAATGCTGCTGCGACTCAAGCCAGTGCGTCTTGCGACCTCTGGCTGGCGGAGGATCCGGTCTGCACCGGAGGCCCCTTCGTGATTCGGTCGGGATGGCGCCCGCGTAGAGACGCGGAGCGGGTTAGCCTGGATCGCGAGCGCATTACTAGAGAAAGTCAGCTGGGCTTTTCGGGACACCGGTAGATTCTCCTGAACGTGCGTGGACGTCAGGAGCATGGCGATCCGCCGCGCGTGGTGCAGCCTCTCAGCCGGCTGGCAGGCAGTCAGCCGGCTGGCTTCGAATCACGTTCGCCCGCTTCCCGTCGCCATCTTCGAGCCCAGCCACCTATGGTACGCGCCTCTACCGTGAGGTATCCGTTGGACATGACCCGCACGAAGGCGCGCTCATCGGGAAAATTCTCCTCGCCGCGTTTCCAGCGGTCCCAGTGCTGCCGGACTTTAGCCTCCACCTTCCCGGCCGGCGACTTCGCGTGCCGCGCCTTCCCGGCCGCACTCTGGTGCTCCGACCTGAGCGGCGCGACGGATGCGGGGGAGTTCTGCGCAGGAGGGAGGTCGTGGCCTAGGAGGCGCCCAGTGGACCGGCGACGATAGGCCGCCGCGAGCCAGGGCGGCTCAAATCCCGCCAAAATCAGCCACCTGATCCATTCGGCAGGTGTGCGTTCATTGAGCGGGTCGGCGCGAGCCGTGAGGCTCCGAAGCTTGGGTAGCACCGCTTCCACATTCCGTTCGAGCTCGAATCGGTTCATTTCGGCCCACTCGGGGGCGGGTGATGCAGGTAGCCATCCGAAGCCCCACCCCTGCTGGTCCGAATACTCCGTGTTTTCAGGATCGAGTCCGACGGCAACGTATGCCGCTGTCTCGGGCGCCCAGCGCGGAGTAGTTAGCAAATTGCGGAGCATGCGCCATTTCGCCGCTTCCCGACGTGCAGTACTGAACACCTCCGTAGGCTCCCTCTTCCAAGGTTTTTTGCACTGTGGGCGGCCTCGCGCTGCCAGGTCGCCTGACGCCGGAATTGCGCGCCGGCTTCGCCGTTGGACTGCAGATCAAGCGCCCTTGCGCTAATGGCGTGAGGAACGGCTGTTCGGCACGCAGCAAAAAGGCACCAGGGCGCCATTAGAGCGTGTGCATCTCGCGCAACCCAGCATGCGTGGAGGGCGCGCCTCGGGCTACCGCCGCCAGCAGGCTCCGGGCATACTCACGCCGCAGCCGACGCGCGAGGTAGGCGCATTGCGTGGCCTCCGTCGCGGAGCACGTCGAGGTAGTCGGCCCAGACCTGCAGCATGGTCCGGCGTTCGTCCAAGTATTGTGCGGCATGCGTGTAAGCCTTGCGGACTTTGTTGCTCTCTGCATGCGCAAGCTGCCGCTCGATCGCGTCAGAGTTCCATTGGCCCATCTCGTTCAGCCGGGTTGCGGCCATGGCCCGGAAGCCGTGCCCTGTCATCTCGTCCTTGGCATAGCCGAGCCGCCGAAGCGCTGCGTTAATTGTATTCTCGCTCATCGGGAGTGAGGCACCGCGTAGGCCCGGGAAGATGAGCTGTCTGGTGCCAGTGATGAGATGGAGATCGCGTAGGACCACGATTGCCTGCCGGGACAGCGGCACCAGATGTGAGGCCCGCATCTTCATTCGCTCGCCGGGGATGCGCCAAATGGCGCCGTCCAGATCGACCTCGGACCATGATGCGCGCCGGAGTTCACCGGGTCGTAGCAGTGTGAGAGGCATCAGACGGAGGGCTGCCAGCGTGGCGGGCTGTCCAGAGAAGGCCTCTATGGCGCGGAGAAGCTCTCCAATGGCCTTGGGGTCGGTCACGGCAGCCCGATGCGTTACGCTGGGAGCAGTCAGAGCGCCTCTCAAGTCGGTGGAAGGGTCGCGCTCGGCGCGCCCGGTGACGATTGCGTAGCGGAAGACCTGCCCACAGGGTGCTCCGCAGACGACGCGCCGTCTCTAGCCGTCCGCGCTTCTCTTGCACGCGAAGGACCTCGAGAAGATCGGGAGCACCAATCTCGGCAATGGCGCGCCTGCCGATGACCGGGTAGGCAAAATCAAGCAGCCAAGTCACCTTCGCTAGCGTGGCGGGCGCTTTGCCTTCCCGCTCAAGCTTCTAGACCCATTCGCGCCCGATGGCCTCGAAGGTATTGGCTGCAGCCTGCCTGGCGGTTCCGGGCTGCAGCTAGACTTACGGCGGGATAGGCGCCAAGGGCCAGCGTCTTCCGCTTGCCCTGCACACGGTAGTCGAACCGCCAGAGGCGGGCTCCGGCGGGCTGAACCAGCAGGTACATGCCGGCGCCGTCCGTCAGCTTCACGGCCTTGTCGCGTGCCTTTGCGGTGCGAACGGCGGTGTCCGTAAGTGCCATGTTGACGGCATCCTGCTGACGGCATCGAGTTGATACCGTCATTTCTACCGTCAAAAAGTACCGGCTGTCACCGGAATGCCCTGCACCTTACCGGACGCCTTAGAGAGGTAAACCCTCGTGTTTGGAGGGTATTGTGGCCGGTATTGGACCTTGCTGGATGGGAATATGGTGCCCAGGGGCGGAATCGAACCACCGACACTGCGTGACAGTGTTCCGCCGGGACTTCCTGGCCGCCCATGTGCCGAAGGGAGCGGATGGGCAGGTTGCCCGCGTCGCGGATCGCTTTGCCATCATCGCCGCAGGAGGTGAGCTAGCGCGCGTGCTGGGCATCGTGCCGTGGTCGGAGGGCGAGGCGGCGCGAGCGGCCGCCCGATGCTTCGCAGACTGGCGGCGCGCCCGCGGCGGGGACGGTCCCGCCGAGTTCGAGGTAAGGATTGCCCAGGTGCGCGCCTTCCTCGAACGGAACGCGGAAGGCCGCTTCCGGCTTTTGGGAAAGGACGATGCCGGCGAGACTGCGACAGGGGCGGAGCGGGTCTATCTCGCCGGCTTCGCCGGCCGGCTGCATCGGGCGACGGGACCGAGTTCTTCATCCTGCCCGAAGTTTGGCGGGGTGAGGTCGCGGCCGGCTTCGATGCCAGCGCGCTGGCAGGGGAGATGGCGCGGAGGGGTTTCCTCCGGGCCGATCCGAGGGACGGTAAGCCTGCCTGCCGTTGTTCCCTGCCTGGCCGCCCGAAGGGCGCGCGTGCCTACCACTTTCTGCCGGCGATCTTCGCCGATGGGTGAGGCAGCGCCGGCCGCGGACTGGACGGCTGCGCTGCGCGCTGCGCTGCGCTGGCCGCGGGTTGCCCGGTTGCCCAGGGGGACATTTCACCGGGCAACCCAGCTTGCGCGGACGGAGCCCGCCCGGAGCAAGGGGTTGCGGTGCCGGTTGCGCCGGTTGCCCAGGTTGCCTAGCCATCGGGCGAGGCTTGCGCGGCAGTCGCCGGGCCGGATGAGGCGGCGGGCGTGGGGGATGATCTGGCGCACTTAGCAGAGCGCGAAGCCATCCAGTCGGAACCAGCGTTGCCTCCGCCGGACTTCGCAGAAGGGCAGCGGAAGGCGGCAGCCCAGCGCCGCATGGTGGTCGGGCTGCTGGCCGGGGCGCAGCGGCATAGGAAAGTGGGTCCCCATCCGTGCATGACCCATACGGCCGGCCAGAGCGCGGAGGAACGCTAGTCAACCGGGACAATGCAGGTTGACGCTAGTTGACGGTATGGCCCGGTCCCGCCGCAGTGGACCATGCCGGCTGAGGGGGGAAGTGGGGTCCCTCCTGCTGCTGGGCGAATATGGCGCACAAAGGCGTGCGGCCGCGCCAGTAGGGGACTGTTGCCAAAAGGTGCAACGGCTGCAACCGATCCGGCGCAACGGCGCAACCTGTTCCAGAGTGGGGGTGGGCGGTTGGTTCGAGGCGCCCGGCTGCGGCTGATTTAGATGCGGCCCATCACGAAACCGGCCCGAATGAGTCCGCAGTGAGTCCGCGAGGCCAGGAACGCGAAAAATTTGCCTCTTGGGAAATGCGCAGAAATCGGCAAAAAACCCAATGAAAACAGAATGGTGCCCAGGGGCGGAATCGAACCACCGACACTGCGATTTTCAGTCGCATGCTCTACCAACTGAGCTACCTGGGCCCAAGCAACCCCCGGGCATCACCCGGGGTCCGCGGCAGAGGCCGCGGGAAATAGCCGAAGCCGCGTCGCCTGTCCACCCGCTCAGCTGCCGGTATCGTCGTCTTCCGGCAAATCCGGCACATCGCCCGGAATCGCATAATCCCCGGCCAGCCAGCGGCCGAGGTCCACCTGCCGGCACCGCGCCGAGCAGAAGGGGCGGAACGGGCTTCCCGGTGCCACCGGCTTGCCGCAGACGGCGCAGGGCCGTGCCGCCGGGGTCTTCGCCTCATCGGCCATCGCCGGTCTCCTCAAGCTGCCAGTCGCCCCATCCCAGGCCGGGCTCCGGCCGCAGCGCCAGGGGCTGCCCCAGCGCCTCCGCCGCCTCCGCCAGCGCCCCGTCCAGGCCCTCCAGCGCCGCCAGCACCGCCGGCGCCGCCCGCAGCGCCAGCCGCCGCCCCGGGGCCGCCGCGGCCTCCCGCACCGCCTGGCGCAGGGCGGCGAGGCCGGGGGTCAGCGGCCCCGCCAGCACCTCGTGCAGCGGCGGGTGCACCCGCTGCCGCAAAATTTCGAACAGCCCGAGCGGCCCGAGCCCCAGCAGCCGCGCCAGGTGGTCCGGCGCCAGCGCCCGCGCCAGCGGCTCGGCCAGCGCCGCCCGGCGCTTGGCGGTCATCCCCGCGAGGTCCAGCAGGATCGGCCCGGCCAGCTGCCGCAGCCGGAGCTGCCGCGCCGCCGCCAGCACCGCCGCCTCGTTCACCCGCCGCTGCGCCTCGGGGTCGGCGACCCCGGCGGCGGCGGCGGCATCGACGTCGATGGCGACCAGCGCCGGGGTCGGATGCACCAGCAGCCGACCACCGCCGTCCAGCGGCACCTCCGGCCCGGCCAGCAGGTCGAATTCGGCCTCCAGCGCCTCCTCGAAGACCGGCTTCGGGCTGAAGCCCACCCGCCCGGCACCGAGCAGCCCGCGCAGCCGGGCCGCGACGGCGGCGCCATCGGTCAGGAGCATCGCCTCCGGCACCGCCCGGGCCAGCCGCAGCGCCGCCTCGGGGCCGCGCGCCAGCAGGGCAGGGGCATGGCCCGGCGGCAGCGCCAGCGACGCCCGCGCCTCGGGCGCCACCTTGGCGCTCACCCGCGCGCCCTTGCCGCCCTGCGAGGCCCGGGTGACCCGGACCACCAGCACCTGCCCCTCGGAGACCGACTTGCCGATCGGCTGGCGTACCGGCCCGGCCTCGGATTCCGGCAGGAAGCCGGTCTCGCCGCCGGCCAGGGCGAGGAAGGCGCCCGCCATGGCCGGCGCCAGCGCCGTCACCCGGGCCTGCTGCAGGTCGCCGACGCCGTCCGGCCGCGCCGGCCGCTCGACCCAGGCCTCGTCCAGCCGGTCGCCGCGCAGCAGCGCCACCCGGACCTCGCCGGGCGAGACGCTGACCAGGATGCGGGCGGCGCTCATGGCCGCAGCCAGCCGACCCCGCGCAGCAGCTGGGCAGTCTCGAACAGCGGCAGCCCGACGACGCTGGAATGCGAGCCCGAGAGGAAGCGCACGAAGACCTCCGCCTTGCCCTGGATGGCATAGCCGCCGGCCTTGCCCTGCCATTCGCCGCCGGCGAGGTAGTCGTCGATCTGCTGCTCGGTCAGGCGCTGGAAGGTCAGGATTGTATCGACCAGCCGGGACAGGCTGCGGCCCTCCGGCGTCACCACCACCACCCCGGTATAGACATGGTGCCGCCGGCCCGAGAGCAGCGCGAGGAAGCGCCGCGCCTCCGCCGCATCGGCCGGCTTGCCCAGGATGCGGCGGCCGACGCCGACCACGGTATCCGCCGCCAGCACCAGCGCGCCGGGCGAGGCCGCCGCCGCCGCCGCCGCCTTCAGCGCCGCCAGCCGCCCGGCCAGCGGCCGCGGCAGTTCGGCCTTCAGCGGCGTCTCGTCGACATCGGTCGGCAGGACCCGGTCCGGCACCACGCCGATCCGCGCCAGCAGGTCGAGCCGCCGCGGGCTGGCCGAGGCCAGCACCAGGGGCGGTTTCCCAGGGCTCAGCGAGCCTGTCTGGCTCAAGACCTTACTTGAAGCGGAAGGTGATGCGGCCCTTGGACAGGTCGTAGGGCGTCATCTCGACATTGACCCGGTCGCCCGCCAGCACGCGGATGCGGTTCTTCCGCATCTTGCCGCTGGTATGCGCGAGAACCAGGTGCTCATTGTCGAGTTTCACGCGGAACATCGCGTTGGGCAGCAGCTCCTGTACGGTGCCGCTGAACTCGATCATGTCCTCTTTTGACATCAGAAACCTTTACAATGCGCAGCGAGCCACCGCCGCGCCGCATCGGCACGGGGTGGGGCCAACGCGGGATGAGCCTGGGCGGAGGCCTCGGCCTCGGGGGATTGACTTGACGCCGGCAACATGATCGCCGGGGGGAGGCGGGTCAAGGACCGGTGCGCAAGCGAAGCGCAACGCTCCGGCCATGGGCCTGCAGCCCCTCGGCCTCGGCCAGCGCCACCGCCGCCGGCCCGATCGCCGCCAGCCCTGCGGCCGAGGCCTCGACCCAGGTGGTCCGCTTCAGGAAATCATAGACCGACAGGCCGGAGGCGAAGCGCGCCGTCCGACCCGTGGGCAGCACGTGGTTCGGCCCGGCGACGTAGTCGCCCAGCGCCTCCGGGCAGAAGCGGCCGAGGAAGGCCGCCCCGGCGTGCCGCACCCCGGCGAACCAGCCGCGCGCATCCGGCAGCATGACCTGCAGGTGCTCCGGCGCCAGCCGGTTGACCAGCCCCTGCGCCTCCGCCCAGTCCCGGACCAGGATGATGGCGCCATGCCGCCGCCAGCTCTCCCCGGCGATGGCGCCGCGGGGCAGGGTGGCCAGCTCGGCCTCGACCGCCGCCGCCACCGCATCGGCGAAGCCGGCATCGTCGGTGATCAGGATGGCCTGGGCGCTCTCGTCGTGTTCGGCCTGGGCCAGCAGGTCGACCGCGACCAGCCGCGGGTCGTTGGTGGCATCGGCCACCACCACCACCTCGGAGGGGCCGGCGATGCTGTCGATCCCGACCCGGCCGAAGACTTGGCGCTTGGCCTCGGCCACATAGGCATTGCCCGGCCCGACGATGCGGTCGACCGCGGCGATGCTGGCGGTGCCATAGGCCAGGGCGGCGACGGCCTGGGCCCCGCCGATCCGGTAGACCTCGGTCACCCCGGCCCGCCGCGCCGCGGCCAGCACCAGCGGGTTGAGCACCCCGCCCGGCGTCGGCACCACCATGGCGATGCGGCCGACGCCGGCGACCCGCGCCGGCAGCGCATTCATCAGGACGGAGGAGGGATAGGCCGCCTTGCCGCCGGGCACGTAGAGCCCGACCGCATCCAGCGCCGTCCAGCGCATGCCCAAGGTCAGCCCCGCCGGGTCCGGCAGCTCGAGGTCCGCCGGGCGCTGCGCCGCGTGGAAGCGCTCGATCCGCTCCGCCGCCAAATCCAGCGCCGCCAGCAGCCCGGCCGGGATGCCGGCGGTCGCCGCATCGATCTCGGCCGCGGTCACCCGCAGCGCCACCGCATCGGCCGGGGCCCAGCCATCGAAGCGCGCCGTCAGCGCCAGCAGCGCCGCATCGCCGCCGGCCTGGACCTCGGCCAGGATGCCGGTGACGGCGGCATCCACCTTCGCCGTCGTCTCCCGCGCCATGTCGAGCAGCGCGGCGAAGCCGGCCTCGAAGCCGGCCTCGCGGATATCGAGCCGCTTCATGCCGCCAGTGCCGCCCGGAACTTCGCGATCCAGGCGCCGATCGCCTCCGGCATGGTCTTCAGCGCCGTGCGGTTGACGATGAGGCGGGAGGTCACCTTGGCGATCACCTCGGTCTCGACCAGCCCATTGGCCTTCAGCGTGCTGCCGGTCTGCACCAGGTCGACGATCACCCGGGCCAGCCCCAGCGAGGGCGCCAGCTCCATCGCCCCGTTCAGGTGCACCACCTCGGCCTGCACCCCCCGCGCCGCGTAGTGCCGCTGCGCCACGTTCGGGTATTTGCTGGCCACCGCGATGCGCGACCAGCGGCTGGGATCGTCCCGCCCCGCCGTCGCCCCGGCGGTTGCGACGGGCTCGGCCACCGAGATCCGGCACTGGCCGATCCCGAGGTCGAGCGGGGCATAGATCTCGGGGTAGTCGAATTCCATCAGCACGTCGGCGCCGCAGACCCCGATATGCGCCGCCCCATGCGCCACGAAGGTCGCCACGTCGAAGGGCCTGACGCGCACCACGTCGAGCCGGGGGTCCGAGGTCTCGAAGCGCAGCCGCCGGCTGTCCTCGTCGGTGTAGTCGGCGGCCGGATGGATCCCGGCGCGGCCCAGCAACGGCCCGAGCTCGGCCAGGATGCGTCCCTTGGGCAGCGCCAGGATCAGCGGCCCGGTTTCGGCTTCGGCCGCCGTCGCGGCGGCGGACATCGGCAGGTCCATCTGGCTCAGCCCGTGATGCGTTCGATATCGGCGCCGACCGCGGCCAGCTTCAGCTCGACCCGCTCATAGCCCCGGTCGAGATGGTAGACGCGGTTGACGATGGTATCCCCCTCGGCGGCCAAACCCGCAAGGATGAGGGAGACGGAGGCGCGGAGGTCGGTCGCCATGACCGGCGCGCCCGAGAGCTTCGGCACCCCGCGGACGATGGCCGAGGCGCCGTGGACGTTGATCCGGGCGCCCATGCGGTTCAGCTCCGGCACGTGCATGAAGCGGTTCTCGAAGATGGTCTCGGTCACCATCGAAGCCCCCTCGGCGACCGACATCAGCGCCATGAACTGCGCCTGCATGTCGGTGGCGAAGCCGGGGAAGGGCTCGGTCATCACGTCGACGCCATGCAGCCCGTTGAGCCGGGAGACCCGCAGCCCATCGGCCTCGGCCTCCACCAGCACCCCGGCCTCCCGCAGGGTGCGGGCCACGGCACCCAGATGCTCGGCCCGGGCGCCTTCCAGCAGGACGGAGCCGCCGGTGATGGCCGCGGCGCAGGCGAAGGTCCCGGCCTCGATCCGGTCGGGCACGATGTCATGCGTGGCGCCGCCCAGGCAGGCCTGGCCGGTCACGGTCAGGCGGTCGGTGCCGACGCCCTCGATCTTCGCCCCCATGGCGATCAGGCAGCGGGCGAGATCCTCGATCTCCGGCTCCCGCGCCGCATTCACCAGCTCGGAGACGCCATCGGCGAGGCAGGCCGCCATCAGCAGGTTCTCGGTGGCGCCGACCGAGACGACGGGGAACAGGATGCGGCCGCCCTTCAGCCCCTGCGGCGCCTGCGCCTCGATGTAGCCGGCCTCGAGCACGATGGTCGCGCCCATGGCCTCCAGGCCCTTGAGGTGCAGGTCGACCGGCCGGGTGCCGATGGCGCAGCCGCCGGGCAGGGAAACCCGCGCCCTTCCGTGGCGGGCCACCAGCGGGCCGAGCACCAGCACCGAGGCGCGCATCTTCCGCACCAGGTCGTAGGGCGCCTCGAGGCTGGTCGCATTGCCGGACATGGTGAGCGTCCGCGCCGCCTTGTCGTGCACCACCTCCAGCCCGTGCTGTTCCAGCAGGGCGCGCATGGTGGCGATATCCGCCAAGTCCGGCGCGTTCCGCAGCACCAGCGGCCCATCCGAGAGCAGGGCGGCGGCCATCAGCGGCAGGGCGGCGTTCTTCGCCCCGCCGATCGGGATGCGGCCCTCGAGCGGCCGGCCGCCGCGTACCACGATACGGTCCATGCCCGGCGTCCCTAGAGCTTCGGCAGCGCGACGCCGCGCTGGTGCATGTATTTGCCGGCCCGGTCCTTGTAGCTGACCTCGGGTGCGGACGAGCCCTGCAGGAACAGAAATTGGCAGATCCCCTCATTGGCGTAGATGCGGGCCGGCAGGGGGGTGGTGTTGCTGATCTCGATCGTCACCTGGCCCTCCCACTCGGGCTCCAGCGGCGTGACGTTCACGATCAGCCCGCAGCGGGCATAGGTGGACTTGCCGAGGCAGATCACCAGCACGTCGCGCGGGATGCGGAAATACTCGACGGTATGGGCCAGCACGAAGGAGTTCGGCGGCACGATGCAGGTCTCCCCACGCCGGGTGACGAAGCCGGATTCGGAGAAATTCTTCGGGTCGA
Organism: Paeniroseomonas aquatica; assembly: GCF_030409335.1. Classification (GTDB taxonomy): domain Bacteria; phylum Pseudomonadota; class Alphaproteobacteria; order Acetobacterales; family Acetobacteraceae; genus Belnapia; species Belnapia aquatica. The sequence continues at coordinate 32,068 of NZ_JAUFPN010000200.1, read as the reverse complement.
CCATGGCATTGTCGACATTGGTGAAGATCTTGAACTCGTCCGCAACCCTGGCGTCATAGCCATAGGACGACAGGCCGAAGGAGATGGTACCCTCCCGCCGCTGGCTCTCGACGAAGGGCTCGATCATGCCGTGCTCGGCCGCCATGCGGCGGATCCAGTGGTCGGGCATGATGGACATGGCGGGCGGCCCCAGGAAACCGATGGCGGAAAACGCAGTGGCGGCGCCGGGCGTCGGCGGCGCCGCGGCCCGACGTCGGGCCCGTGTGATCGGCCCCCTTAGCCCAGCCCACCCCGAGCGGCAACCGCCGCCGCCGTCACCCCTGCCCCGCGTCCGGCGGGCCGGCATCGCCCGGGCCTTCGCCGGCCGGGTCCGGGGCCACCGCTTCCCGCCCCCGCGCCTGGGCCTTGCGGCGGCGGAGGTTGGCCCGCAGCGCCGCGGCCTGCCGCGCCTCCCGCTCCGCCCTGGCCCGGTCGACGGCCCGGGGCGGGGCCGGGGAAGGCGGTTCGGCGGGCGGCGGCGGTCGGGACGGGGGCTTGGCCATGGCAGCAGGCTGTCCGCCGCCCCCGCCGGCGTCAATCATCCGCCGCGCCGGCGCTTCACCCATTCGGCACGCTTCCGGTCGGGTCGTTGCGGGCTTGCCGGGCTTGGGGCAATGTTCGCCCGCCCGAAGGGCAGGGGGAGGAAAGAAATGCATTCCGCGGTCAAGCCGCCTGCCCCTGCCGGGGCCCGCCTTGCGTCCATCATAGCAACGGAGTCGCGCGCTTGAAGCCGACCGACATTCGCAATCCCGACTACTTCCACAAGGTCGTCGATTGCCAATGGGCCTGTCCGGCCCATACGCCCGTCCCCGAGTACATCCGGATGATCGCCGCCGGGCGCTATTCCGATGCCTATATGGTCAACTGGCACTCCAACGTCTTCCCCGGCGTGCTCGGCCGCACCTGCGACCGCCCCTGCGAGCCGGCCTGCCGGCGCGGGCGGGTCGAGGAGGAGCCGGTGGCGATCTGCCGGCTCAAGCGCGTTGCCGCCGACAACAAGGAAGGCATCCTGGCCCGGCTGACGCCGATCCCCGAGGTCGGCAACGGGAAACGCATCGCCTGCATCGGCGCCGGCCCCTCCAGCCTGACAGTCGCCCGCGACCTCGCCCCACTGGGCTACGAGGTCCACGTGTATGATGAGCAGGCCAAGGGCGGCGGCTTCATCCGCAGCCAGATCCCCCGCTTCCGCCTGCCCGAGAGCGTCATCGACGAGGAAGTCGGCTACATCACCGACCGCGGCGGCGTCGTCACCCACTACAACCAGCGGGTCGAGAGCCTGAAGGGCCTGCTGGCCGAGGGCTACGACGCAGTGTTTGTCGGCGCCGGCGCCCCGCGCGGTCGCGACCTCGACGTGCCCGGCCGGGCCGAGGCGGCGGCGCATATCCACATCGGCATCGACTGGCTCTCCTCCGTCTCCTTCGGCCACATCGAAAGTGTCGGCAAGCGCGTCATCGTCCTCGGCGGCGGCAATACCGCGATGGATTGCTGCCGCTCCGCCCGCCGCCTCGGCGGCGAGCAGGTGACCGTCGTCGTCCGCTCCGGCTTCGAGGAGATGAAGGCCTCCCCCTGGGAGAAGGAGGATGCCCAGCACGAGGGCATCCCCATCCGCAACTGGCTGGTGCCGAAGGAAGTGCTGCACGCGGATGGCCGCCTGACCGGCATGGTCTTCGAGAAGGTCAAGGCCGAGCGCGACGCCAATGGCCGCCGCCAGCTTGTGAACGCCGGCGAGCCCGACGTGACGATCGAGGCCGACGAGGTCCTGGTCGCCATCGGCCAGGAGAATGCCTTTCCCTGGATCGAGAAGGACCTCGGCCTCGAGTTCGACCGCTGGGGCCTGCCCAAGCTGAACGAGCAGTCGCTGCAGTCGACCCTGCCGCAGGTCTTCTTCGGCGGCGACGCCGCCTTCGGCCCGAAGAACATCATCTGGGCCGTGGCGCATGGCCACGAGGCCGCGGTCTCCATCGACATGTTCTGCCGCGGCGAGGACGTGACGGTCCGCCCGCCGCCGGAGGTGGTGATGTCCAGCCAGAAGATGGGCATCCACGAATGGAGCTACGACAGCGGGGTCTCGCTCGACCTCCGCTTCAAGGTGCCGCATGCCGAGAACGAGGTCGCGCTGCGCGACATCAAGACCGAGGTCGAGCTCGGCTACGACCGGGAGCTCGCCTACAAGGAAGCCCAGCGCTGCCTGAACTGCGACGTCCAGACCGTCTTCGTGCCCAGCCTCTGCATCGAATGCGACGCCTGCGTCGACATCTGCCCGGTCGACTGCATCACCTTCACCCCGGACGGGGAGGAGGCGGAGCTGCGCGACCGCCTGAAGATGCCGGCGCTGAACCTGACGCAGGAGATCTACGTTGCGGACGGGCTCAAGACCGGCCGCGTCATGGTGAAGGACGAGGACGTCTGCCTGCACTGCGGCATGTGCGCCGAGCGCTGCCCGACCGGCGCCTGGGACATGCAGAAGTTCTTCCTGGAAACGGCCAAGCCGAAGCTCGAGAGGGTGCACGCATGCCAGGCGTGATCAATGCGACCAACGACTTCGTGGTCAAATTCGCCAACGTCAACGGCTCCGGCTCGGCCAGCGCCAACCAGCTCTTCGCCAAGTCGATCCTGCGCATGGGCATTCCCATCGCCTCGCGCAACATCTTCCCCTCCAACATCCAGGGCCTGCCGACCTGGTTCGAGGTGCGCGTCAGCGGCGAGGGCCATCTCGGCCGGCGCGGCGGCGTCGATCTCATGGTGGCGATGAACCCGCAGACCTGGGACCGCGACGTCGCCGAGATTGACGCCGGCGGCTACCTCTTCTACGACAGCACCCGGCCGCTGCCGCGCAGCCGCTTCCGCGAGGACATCAACGTCATCGGCGTGCCGCTGACCGAGATGTGCAACGCCGCCTATACCGATGCCCGGCAGCGCCAGCTGTTCAAGAACATCATGTACGTCGGCGCCCTCTCGGCCCTGCTGCAGATCGACCCGGGCGTGGTCGAGACGCTGCTGTCCGAGGCCTACAAGGGCAAGGAGAAGCTGGCCAAGTCGAACCGCGACGCTTTCCACATGGGCCGCGACTGGGCCCTGGCGAACCTCGCCTGCCCGCTCGGCCTGCGGCTGGAGCGCGCCGACAAGGTGGGGGAGCGCATCTACGTCGACGGCAACAGCGCCGCCGGCCTCGGCGCCGTCTATGGCGGCGCCACCGTCTGCGCCTGGTACCCCATCACCCCCTCGACCTCGCTGGCCGAGGGTTTCGAGAAATACTGCCGCCGCTTCCGCACCGAGCCGGACACCGGCAAGAAACGCTACGCCATCGTCCAGGCGGAGGATGAGCTGGCCTCCATCGGCATCGTCATCGGCGCCGCCTGGAACGGGGCGCGGGCCTTCACCGCCACCTCCGGCCCCGGCATCTCGCTGATGCAGGAATTCGTCGGCCTCTCCTACTTCGCCGAGATCCCCTCCGTCATCTTCGACGTGCAGCGCGCCGGCCCCTCCACCGGCATGCCGACCCGCACCCAGCAGTCGGACGTGCTGGCCGCCGCCTATGCCAGCCACGGCGATACCAAGCACATCGTGCTCTTCCCCGAAGACCCGAACGAGTGCTTCCAGTTCGGCGCCGATGCCTTCGACATCGCCGACCGATTCCAGCAGCCGGTCTTCGTCCTGCTCGACCTCGACATCGGCATGAACGACTGGCTCTGCGAGCCCTTCGCCTGGGACGACAATAGGCGCATGGACCGCGGCAAGGTGATGACCGCCGAGGAGCTGGAGGCCGGCAAGGTCTTCGGCCGCTACCTCGATGCCGATGGCGACGGCATCCCCTACCGCACCTACCCCGGCACCCACCCCAACAAGGGCGCCTTCTTCACCCGCGGCACGTCCCGCGACCGCTTCGCCAAGTACACCGAGGTCGGCGCCGCCTATGTCGACAACATGCAGCGCCTGCTGCAGAAATTCGAGACGGCCAAGGGCGTGGTGCCCCACCCCATCCTGCGCCGCGCGGCCGAGCCGACGCGGGTCGGGGTGATCTACTACGGCAGCTCCTCCGCCGCCATGCAGGAGGCACTGACCGCGCTCGAGGCCGAGGGCATCCAGGTCGATGCGCTGCGCATCCGCGCCTTCCCCTTCCACCGGGACGTGGATGCCTTCATCGCCGAGCACGACACGGTCTTCGTGGTCGAGCAGAACCGCGATGCCCAGCTGCGCACCCTCATCATGAACGAGTGCAGCATCGCGCCGCAGCAGCTCATTCCCGTGCTGCACTACGACGGGACGCCGATCACCGCGCGCTTCATCCGCGCCGCCATCGGCGACAAGGTCCTCGCCAACAAAGTCCTCCCCTTCGCCGGAGCCGCCGCGGAATGAGCTTCCTCCCGAAACCCAAGCTGCACCACCCGCGCCTGCCGGTGAACGCCCTCGGCTTCACCCGGCGGGACTACGAGGGCGCGATCAGCACCCTCTGCGCCGGCTGCGGCCACGACAGCATCAGCGCCGCGATCATCCAGGCCTGCTTCGAGCTGGATATCGAGCCGCATCGCGTCGCCAAGATGTCCGGCATCGGCTGCTCCTCGAAGACGCCGGACTACTTCCTCGGCGCCAGCCACGGCTTCAACTCCGTGCATGGCCGGATGCCGAGCGTGCTGACCGGCGCCAACCTGGCGAACCGGGAGCTGCTGTACCTCGGCGTCTCCGGCGACGGCGACAGCGCCTCCATCGGCTTCGGCCAGTTCGCCCACAGCATCCGCCGCGGCGTGAACATGACCTATATCGTCGAAAACAACGGGGTCTACGGCCTGACCAAGGGCCAGTTCTCCGCGACGTCCGACAAGGGCTCCAAGGCCAAGAAGGGCGCCATCAATACCGACGAGGCGATCGACCTCATCGGCATCGCGCTCCAGCTCGGCGCCACCTACGTCGGCCGCAGCTTCTCCGGCGACAAGGACCAGCTCGTCCCGCTCATCAAGGGCGCGATGCGGCACGACGGCCCCGCCTTCATCGACTGCATCAGCCCCTGCGTCGCCTTCAACAACCACGAAGGCTCGACCAAATCCTACGACTTCGTCCGCGAGCACAACGAGGCGATGAACCACCTCGACGTCATCATCGGCCGCAACCCCATCACCGCGGACTACGCCCCGGGCGAGGTCCGCGACGTGCAGCAGCACGACGGCTCGGTGCTGCGCCTGCGCAAGCTGCACGCCGAATACGACCCGACCGACCGCGTCGGCGCCATGCACCACCTGCACGAACGCAAGGCGGCCGGGGAGATCGTGACGGGCCTGCTCTACATCGAGCCGGACCCGCAGGATTTGCACGCCAACCTCGGCACCGTCGCCCGTCCGCTCAACCGCCTCGGCGACGCGGCCCTGGTCCCGGGCGCCGCGGCGCTGGAGAAGCTGAACGCCAGCTTGCGTTAGCGCCGGGTGGCGCAGCCGTTGCGGACATGTGCCGTCTCGGCCGCGTTGAGTGCCAGCCCCTGCTGGTAGCGGTACAGCGCCCGGGTGCAGCCCGGGTCGATCCGCGGCGCCGCCACCCGGCGCAGCGGCGGTGCCGGCGGCGGGGCCGGGGGCGGCAGCACCAGCGCCACCTCCTCCACCGGCGGGCTGGCCGCAGCCTCGGCGGCGATGACGGCGGGTGCCGCCGTCGGCGGTACGGCGGCTGCGGGCGGCGGCGGTGGGGCTGATGCCGGCTCCGGCGCACGCACGGGGGTCGGCAGCGCCACCACCACCCGCTCCAGGGGCGGCAGCGGCGGCGCCGCCTGGGTCACGACCGGCCGGGCCGGGNCGCCACCCGGGGCGGTGGCGGCGGTTCGGGCACCGGGGCGGTGACGAGCCAGGCCAGCAGGACCAGTATCACCGCGCCGGCGGCCATCCCCGCCTTCCGCCAGACGCTGCCGCGCCGGGCGGGCCGCCGCAGTGGCGCCGGCGCGGCGTCATCCTCCTCCTCCGGCGCGACCGCCGGGACCAGGCTGCGCGACCGTGGCGGCTGGCCGGGCATCTCCCAGGCGGCGTCGTCGGCCAGCGCCGAGCGCACCGCCCCGATCCAGCTCTCCTTGCCCGGCACGGTCAGTGGCGGCAGGGTGCCGAAGCCCTCGGCCAGCAGGGCCGGCAGGCTGCGTACCGCGCCGATCTCGATCCGGCCGTGCCAGACCGGCAGGGTGCCGGGATGGTCCCGCCAGAAATCCGCCGAACCCAGGGCCCGGCGGAGGCGCGCCTCGGCATTGGGGGTGGCGTCGGGGGCGACATCCACCAGCGCCACGCCGATCGTCGGATGCACCAGCGCGTAGCAGCCGCTGGCCGGCCCGATCGGCCCCGCGGTGCCGAGGCGGCAGCGCCCCAGCAGCCCCCACCCGTCCGGCAGGGCCGAGAGCAACATGCCAGGGATACCACTCGGGAATGCGCGCGACGGTTGGACTCCTGCCTGTAGTGCCTGATCCACCGCTTGCCCCCCGCAATCAGCCTTGTAGGAATTAAGTGATCAATCTGCGGATCGGTTGCAGCCGCAGGGCCCGACGCCGGGCAACTGTGACATTCCGGCTGCACCTGCCTTCGTCTTGGGCAGGTCCGGCGCGGGCGACGATGGCACCCGGCGGACCCGCCTCAGCTTGGCACGATCCGGGGGAAGATGTCGCCGTAGGCGGCGCGCAACTCCGCGATCTGCCCGGGCGGCGGCTGGGCATAGGTCCGCCGCCGGCTGGTGAAGCGGCCGCCCATCAGCCGGTTGAGCTTCACCGCCATCTCCCCCGCCTTGAGCAGCGCGACGGAAGCGTTCAGCACCGGCGCGCCGCCGCCGGCATCCTGGATGCCGGCCTCCGCCAGCAGGATCATCGCGACGCCGGCAGCCGGGATCACCACCTCGGCGCCGCGGGCGACGCAGGCCTCGGCGGCCGCCATGAATTGCCCGATGACGCGGTCCCGCGCCGCGCCGCCGGCGAAGGCGGCATCGAGGTCGACCAGCCGGTCCACCTGCATCCGCTCCACCGCCACCACCCGGCCGCCGAGCCCGGCCAGCGTCACGTTCTCGACCACCCTGGACTGGTGCTTGTCGTTGGCGACGACCAGGCCGATGGAGGCGCCCATCTGGCAGGCGGTCAGCAGCGCCGTCTCGCAGAGGCCGAGCACCGGGATCGAGACCATCTCCCGCGCCGGCCGCAGGCCGGGGTCGGCGATGTTGCCCAGCAGCACGGCATCGAAGCCCTCCGCCTCGGCCCGGGCGACATTCTCCAGCACCTCGATGGTCTCGATGAATTCGAGGCTGCGGTACTGGTCGCCGATGCCGCCGCGCCTGGTGATGCCATGGATCTCGATCCTCGTGCCCGGATCGGCCGCGGCGGCCAGCGTCCGCTGCAGCGCCGCCGCATAGGCCGGCCAGGCCTCCGCCCGGGTCATGGACTGGTACCAAATCCGCATCATTGCCTCCCCGCGCCCCGGGCGCAGGCTAGGCACTCACAGGTCGGCGCGCCAGATCCAGGCCGCGACCAGCAGGCTGACGGCGATGCCCAGCAGCATCATGCCATTGCCGGCGACGGCGAGGTCGCGGGTGATCGCGGTCCAGAGCACCATCACGCCGATGCCGACGGCGATGCCGCCGATCAGCGACGCCCGCGACTTCTTGATCCGGCCGCCGTCGAGCGGCGTGAGCGCGGCCACGGCGCTATTCCGCGGCCATGGCGTGCGGCCGCCCGGCGCGCGGGTCGTCCACCGTGTGCCGCACCCGCTTCAGGTCGTGGCGGACGTGGGAGGCGTCGTAGCCGTTCACCAGATGCCCGAGCAGCCCGCGCCGGAGGTCCGAGGTGCCGAAGAACCAGTCGGCGATCGGGTAGGTCAGGTTGAAATTGCGCTCCATCATGATGGCGGTGTTGTGGTGCGCCGCATGATGCCGCCGGATGGTGTTGATGAAGGGCAGGTGCCGCACGATCCGGTCGTCCTTCACGTGGCAGCAGAAGTGGAAGAACTCGTAGTTCAGGTAGAGCGCCGTATTGGTGATCAGCAGCAGCCAGCCGGCATCGGGGAAGCCGAGGCTCCGCATCACCCAGGCCGGCACCAGCGACAGCGCCAGGAAGGTGATCAGCGCATAGGGCGGGAAGAAGACGATGCGGAAGTCCCGGGTGTCGTCCACCGTGTACTCGTGCTCGGTGAAGAACTGGTGATGCGCCAGGGTGTGCCGCTTGTAGATGCCCATGAAGCCACGGAGGGGGCGGTGCATGACGTACTTGTGGATCCACCACTCGAAGACGTTGGCGCCGAGGAAGGCCGCCGGCACCACCAGCCATTCGTACCAGGCCGGCGCCTCGACCTGCCGCGCCGCGTACCAGATGGCGGCGCCGCCGATGGCGTAGATCAGCGCCACATGCACCCAGCCATGGTAGAGCGCGCCGATCTTGGCGCGGAAATCCGCCCGGAAGGCCTGCTGCCGGCGGGAGAGCCGGTCGCGCTTCAGCGCCTCGATCGAGGAGTCCATGGCCATTCTCCGCTGCCCGAGACTGATATATCAGTCGTCGGCAGCGGTGCTGTCAAGGCTCGGGACCGACGGTCGCCCGGGTGAAGCTCTCGATGTAATCGATCAGCCGGTCGGAGGCCGCGGCCGCCTCCTCCGGCGCGCCGTCGGCCGTGGCGCGCGCCAGCGCCGCATGCGCCGCCGCCGCTTCCGGCAGGCCGGCGCTGCGCCGCCAGTGGATGAACCAGAAGCGGCGCGACAGCCCATGCATCAGCGCCATCGCGGCGGCGGCGAATTCGTTGTGCGCGGCCTCCAGCAGCAGCAGGTTCAGCTCGCGGTCGAGCCGCAGGAAGCCGGTCTCGTCGTTGGTCGCCGCCGCCTGCAGCATGGCCTCGGCGATGCCGCGCAACCGCTCCCGTTGCGGCGCATCGGCCCGGCGGGCCGCAGCCCGCGCGGTCAGCCGCTCGATCTCCCGCCGCACCTCCAGCAGGCGGAGCTGCTCGCGGATATCGACGGCGGCGACGACGATGCCGCGCCGCGGCAGGATCCGCACCAGCCGCTCCCGCGCCAGCCGCTGCAACGCCTCCCGCACCGGGGTGCGGCCGAAGCCGGAGCGGGTCGAGAGCTGCGCCTCGCTCACCACCTCGCCCGGCCTGAGCGAGAGGGTGACGATCGCCTCCTCGATGGCGCGGTAGGCTTGTTCGGTCAGCGTTGCGTCGAGGTCGGACTCCGTGGCGCCGCCGCGGCGGCGGAAATTCGGGCCGGCAGCCGTGGCGGCCGGGCGTGGTGCTGTGGGATCAGGCATGGGCGGAGCTTTCGCGGGTCGGGGCGCACAACGCAACCACCGCTGTTGACAGGCGGGAGCGGCGCAGCGACACTGCATGCGAGAGATATATCAAGCGGCACATCAGCGTTGGTATATCGGCCCTGCGGAAAGCCGGGTTTAGGGAGGGTAAGGTTCCAGTCGGGTTGAGCGTGCATCTGCGGCGGAAGCCGTCAGATGTGCGCTCCCTTTGGCTGAATCCGGTCCACCGCCGCCGCAATATCCTCCGTCGTCAGCAGCCAGGCATTGTCGAGTTCGGCGACCACCTCGTGCATGAAATCCTCGGTCAGGGCCAGCGCCCTCTGCGCATCGCCCAGGTGGTCGCATAGCAAGGCGAGTGCCAACTGCCGCGGGCCGTCGCCCTCATAGGTCCATTCGTAGCCCATCGGCGAGAAGGCCTTCACCTCGAAGCGCGGGTCGAGCGGTGCGCCATCCACCGTCACTTCCGCGCCAGCGAGGCCGCGGCCACCTTCGTAGATCTTCATGCGAACACCACCACCGATCGGATGGCCTCGCCGCGCTTCAGCGCCGCGAAGCCTTCGTTGATATCCTCGAGCCCGATCCGCGCCGTCACCAGGCTGTCGAGGTCGAGCCGGCCGTCGAGATAGGCCGCCGCCATCGCCGGGAAATCCTCGGCCGGCCGCGCCCCGCCGTAGCTGCTGCGGAGGATGCGCTTCTCCTGCATCAGCGCGCCCCAGCGGAAGGCCATCTCGTCCTGCACCCCGAGCTTGCCGAGCCAGACCACCTGCCCGCCCGGCCGCACCGCCTCGACGCTGGCGCGGAAGCCGGCCGGCGCCCCCGCCGCCTCGATCACCACATCGGCGCCGCGCCCGGCGGTGAACGACCGCGCCAGCGCTGCCGGGTCCTCGGCCCCGGGGTCGCACAGCACCGCAGCCCCGGCGCGTTCCGCCATCGCCCGCCGCGCCGGATTGGGGTCCACCGCGACGATCCGCCCGGCGCCCGCCAGCTTCGCGCCCTGGATCGCCGCCAGCCCCACCGCCCCGGCGCCGATCACCAGCACCACCGAGCCCCATTCGATGCCGGCGATATGCGTCGCCGCGCCGAAGCCGGTCATGACCGCGCAGCCCAGCAAACAGGCGCGATCCAGCGGCATCGCCTCCGGCACGCGCACCGCCTGCTGCGCCGGCACCACGACATAGTCCGCGAAGCCGCCGAGGTACATCAGCTGGTGCAGCGGCGCGCCATCGTCGCAGGCGAAGCGCGGCCGCCCGTCGAAATGGCCGGCCCTGGGTCCGTTGCCCAGATACTGCTCGCACAGGATGGGCTGCGCCCGGCCGCAGTAGAAGCACTGCCCGCAATGCGGATTCCAGGACAGCACCACCGGATCGCCGGGGGACAGGCCTTGCACCGCCTCGCCCAGCGCGGCGATGGTGCCCGCCACCTCATGCCCCAGCACCGCCGGCAGCCGCAGGCCGAGCTGCCCCTCGATCACCTCGAGGTCGGTGTGGCAGAGCGAGGCGGCGGTCACGCGCACCAGCACGTCGCCCGGCCCCATCGGCCCGACGGCGACCGGCTCGATCGCCATCGGCCGGCCAATCTCGCGCAGCACCGCCGCCCGCGCCCGCTGCACCGCCATGAACGCCCCCCATCCTTCGGGCGGAATCTACGCCGTGGCGGACTGATATGTCACGGCCCGCAGCGCACCAGCCCGTCGACCGCCAGGCAGCCCCAGGGCCCGCAGATCAGCGGATTGACCTCCGCCTCCTGCAAGGCCTCGCCCGCCTCGGCGACCAGCACCGAGAAGGCCGAGACCGCGGCGGCGACCGCGGCGATATCCGCCTTCGGCGCCCCGCGGAAGCCATCCAGCAGTGGGAAGCCCTTCAGGCTGCGCAGCATCTCCTCCGCCCGGGCCGGGCTCACCGGCGCCAGGTCCAGCGCCACGTCGCGCCAGAGCTCCGCCTGCACCCCGCCGGTGCCGACCAGCACCAGCGAGCCGAACTGCCCGTCCCGCCGGGCGCCGAGGATCAGCTCCATCCCTTTCTGCGACATCCGCTGCACCAGCACGCCATCGAGCCGGGCGGCCGGCGCATGCCGCTTCGCGCTGGCCATGATCTCGGCAAAGGCCGCCTCGACCGCCGGCCCGTCGGCGAGGTTCAGCGCGACGCCGCCGACCTCGGTCTTGTGGGCGATATCCGGGCTGTCCAGCTTCAGCACCACCGGGAAGCCAAGCGACGCGGCCTCCGCCGCGGCGGCGATCGCGGTCGAGGCGCGGCGTTCCTCCACGACGGGCACGCCGACCCTGGCAAACAGCGCCTTGGCCTCCGCCTCCATCAGCACCGCGCCGCCGCCGGGCAGCGAGGCGATGGCCGCGCCCAGCCCCGAGGGCGCCGCGACCGGCCCCGGCGCCACCTGGCCGTAATGCTCCAGCCAGAGCCGGATCGCGTTCATCAGCCGGCGCATGGAGCGGAAGACGATCAGCTCCGGCACCGAATCCGCCTTCTCGACGCCGGGACCCTCCAGCCGCTCCGGGATCCAGGCGATGATCAGCGGCTTGCCGAACTTGGCCGCATAGGGCCGCAGCTGCTCCATTCGCAATTGCGTGGAGGCATGGTGCGAATAGACCACGGGGATGACGGCGCAGCCGTATTGCGGGTCCGTCAGCATCGCCTCCATGCAGGCGTCGTAGCTGGCGGGGTTGGAGGCGACCTGCGCGGTCAGGTCGCAGGGGTTGCGCGGCGCGCCGAAGTCCGGGATGGCGGCGCGCAGCACCGCCTCGGTCTGCGGCATCGGCTGCGGCATCGAGAGCCCCTGCGCCTCGGCATGGTCGGCCGCCATGATGCCGGCGCCGCCCGAGGGGGTGATGATGGCGACCCCCGGCGCGGTCGGCCTCGGCGCCTTGGCGAACAGGCCCGCGGTCTCCAGCAGCGCGTCGAAATCCTCGACCTCGACCATGCCGGCCCGCTTGAAGGCGGCGCTCCAGGCCGCGGCGCTGCCCGCGAGAGAGCCTGTGTGGGAGACCGCGGCCGCCGCCCCCGCCTCGCCCCGGCCGAGCTTGAGGACCACGATCGGCTTGCCGGCCTTGCGGGCGGCCTCGCCCAGCAGCGCCAGCCGGCGGCCGTCCCGCAGCCCCTCCACCGCCAGCGCCACCGCCCGGCATTCCGGCATGGTCAGCTGATAGGCGGCGAGGTCGCAGACATCGAGGTCGGTCGCATTGCCCGCCGTGGTCATGTGGCAGACCGAGAAGCCACGCTCGGCCGCCTGCATCAGCGCATAGCCCAGCGCGCCGGACTGGCTGGTGATGGCGACGCCGCCGGGCGGCGCGGTCATGCGCGGATACTCCGGCATGAAGGTGACGCCGGCCTTCAGCACGTGGTCGACGATGCCGAGGCAATTGACGCCGACCAGCGGCAGCCCCGCCGCGCGGCAGGTCTCCCGCAGCACCTCCTCCTCGGCGATGCGGTCCTCGAGCCCGGTCTCGCCATAGCCGGAGGCGAAGGCGATGATCCCGCCCGCGCCCCTGGCGATGCAGGCCTCGACGGCGGCCATGATGCCGGTGCGCGGCAGCGCCAGCAGCACGCAGTCGGGCGCCTCCGGCAGGTCGGCGATGGAGCCGACGCAGGGGTAGCCGTGCAATTCCTGGCCGGCGTATTTCGGGTTCACCGCCCAGACCGGGCCGGTGAAGTTCTTCATGTTGGAGATGCTGCGGGCGCCGAAGCCGATCGGGTCGGCGGAGACGCCGACCACGGCGACGCTGCGGGGCGAGAGCAGCCGGCGCAGCGAGGCCGGGTCGCGGAGCGGTTCGGGCGCGCTCATGCCGTGAGGATCCGCCCGGCCGTGGAATGCTGGTGCTGCAACCGCCCCTCCCCATGACCCGCCTTCGAAGGCGGGCTCGCTTGAACCCGCGGCCAGCCTAGCCATGGAGGCGGTCGGGTCAACCTCCAGCGGGCCGGCCTACTGGGCGGGAATGGTCACCACCGGCGTCGCCTGGCCGCGGCCGCTCTCGGCCAGGACCTGCAGGATATAGGCGAAGGTGAAGGCGGTCTTGGACCGCAGGTCGGCGGAGTCGATCCAGAACCAGCGGTCGCGGTAGGCGACGGCGGCATAGGCATCCGCCGGGGCGCGGGTGCCCTGGCGCACCCGGATCACCCGGTCGCGCGGGTCGCCCTGGTCGGTCGGGCGGGTCTCGCCGCGTTCGACATCCGCCGCCGAGACCTCGATCTGGGTGCCGAATTCGTAGAGCACCTGCAGCATGGACCGGGTCAGCAGCGCCACCTGGTTCTGGCCGCCGCGGCTGCGGCCATAGACCACCTCCAGCTCCCGCGCCGCCGGCCCGGCGCCGAGCAGCCGCCGCGCGTCCCGGATGCGGGAGCGCAGCCCGGGCTGGCTGTCGTCGAGCAACAGGAAGACCTTGGTCAAGGGGCCCTGCCGCTCGAAGCGCAGGCCGAGCGCCCCGCCGTGCTGGATCTCGACCAGCGCCCGCATCAGCTCCTGGAAGCCGCCCGAGGCCTGCTGCGAACCGCCGCTGCGGGTCACCTCGTTGGCCAGGCCGTTCACCGAGTGCACGCCGATGCGGAACAGCAGGTCGATCGGCGCGCCGCTCTGCGCCAGCGACAGCAGTTCGGCCGGGGCCAGGGGCCGCAGGTAGGACTGGGCGAATTGCTCGCCGGTGACCGGGGTGAAGGTGAAGGTCGGCCGGTCGGTGTATTGCACCGAGCCGGCGGCGGAGAAGAAATTGCCCGGCGCCGCGTTGGGATAGGCATTGAGCCCGAGCTGCCCCGTGCTCTGCACCGTATAGCCCGAGATCATCTGGGTGATCGACACGAAGGCGGGCACGTCGGCATAGCGCAGCCGCACCATGTTCAGCAGCATCTGCCGCTTCAGCCCTTCCCCCATGGCGCTGGCATAGCCGAGCTGGTCGACATGCAGCCGCTGCGGGCCGACGCCGAGGGAGCACCCTGCGAGCAGCAGGGCGACGGCGGGAAGGAGGATTCTGGGAAGGATCATGCCGGTTGCCGCAACGCAGCAACCGGCGCGGGGATCATTCTACAAGGGCTTCAGCGGCACCGGCACGCCGGGCGGCAGCGGCACCTGGGCGACGTTCAGCGTCATCGCCACCGCCACGTAGTAGCCGCTGACCGCGATGACATCGACCACGCCCTGCTCGCCGAAGCGGTCGCGCAGCGCCACATAGGTGGCATCCGAGACGAATTTGGTCGCATGCAGCTCGGTGCAGAATTCCCAGATGACGGTCTGGTCGGCATCCATGCCCTCGGGCCGGCGGCCCTCGGCCACCGCCTGGGCGACGGCATCCGGCAGCCCCGCCTTCATCGCCAGCAGGTGGTGGGCATACCATTCGTACTGCGCCGACCAGGCGCGGGCGGTGATCAGGATCGCCAGCTCGTTCAGCGCCGCCGGGATGGAGCTGCCGAAGCGGAGGTACTCGCCCACCTTCTGGAAGCGGTCCGCCACCTCCGGGCTGCGCAGCATGGCCGGGAAGGGGCCCCGCAGCCCGCCGCGCGGGCCGCCGGCGATCCCGGCCGCGACCTCCTTCTGGCGCGGCGTCATCTCAGCCTCGGCGATCGGCGGCAGGCGGCCGGAGCGGCCGTCATCGGCCGGCAGTGTCGTATCGGATGGCATCCTGGAGGTCCCCTTGCTCAGTTCGCGGGCAGGATCATCGCCCCGCCGCGCCAGGGCGGCAACTTTCGCTATCCCGCGGCCGGAGGGCTGGCTAGCCTTGCCGGGCAGGGACTGGCTGCCGGGAGAAAACCTTGGCCTACGCGTTGCAGCAGCTGATCAACGGGATCAGCCTGGGAATGATCTACGGCCTGATCGCGGTGGGCTACACCATGGTCTATGGCATCATCGGCATGATCAATTTCGCCCATGGCGACGTGTTCATGATAGGCGCCTTCATATCGCTGATTGCGGTGCTGCTGCTCTCGATGGGCGGCATCATGGGCGGGCCGGCCGGGATCCTGCTGGTGCTGCTGATCTCCATCGTCATCACCGGCATCTACGGCTGGGCGATCGAGCGCATCGCCTACCGGCCGCTGCGCGGCAGCTTCCGGCTGGCGCCGCTGATCTCGGCCATCGGGCTTTCCATCGTGCTGCAGAATTTCGTCCAGGTGAGCCAGGGCGCGCGGGTGAAGCCGATGGAGACGCTGGTCGCCGGCGGCATCGAGGTGATGCGCCAGGACGGCTTCGTGGTGCAGCTCGCCTACACGCAAATGCTGATCATCGGCGTCACGCTGGCGGTGCTCGCGGTCTTCACCGTGCTGGTGACGCGGACGCCGCTCGGCCGCGCCATGCGGGCCTGCGAGCAGGACCGCAAGATGGCCGGGCTGCTCGGCATCGACACCGACCGCACCATCAGCCTGACCTTCGTCATCGGCGCGGCGCTCGCCTCGGTCGCGGGGACCATGTACCTGCTGCGCTACGGCGTCATCGATTTCTACATCGGCTTCCTCGCGGGGGTGAAGGCCTTCACCGCCGCCGTTCTGGGCGGCATCGGCTCGCTGCCGGGGGCGGTGCTGGGCGGGCTGCTGATCGGGCTGATCGAGACCTTCTGGAGCGCCTATTTCAGCGTGCAGTACAAGGATGTCGCCGCCTTCTCGATCCTGGTGCTGACGCTGATCTTCCTGCCCACCGGCCTGCTCGGCCGGCAGGAGGTCGAGAAGGTATGAGCGCGTCCGATCGTGGAGGGCCGCAGGCCCGCGACGTGAATCGGCCGCGGCCTTCCTCTCGTCTCCAGCTCGCGCTGAAGGATGCGCTGGTCGCCACCGCCGTCGCGGCGGCGCTCTTCGTGCCGCTGGTGGCGCTGCGTACCGACATCGGCGCCGGCGGCGGGCTGGCGCTGCGCTTCCGCTGGAAGGAAGCGGCCATCCTCTGCGGCCTGGTCTTCCTCGGCCGGCTGGCGCTGGTGCTCTGGACCGGCCGCCGCGGATTGCGTCCCAGCACCGCACCGGGGCCCTGGACCGACCGCCTGCAGCAGGCCGGCCGGCTGGCCGCGCCCGCCTTCCTCGCGGTGGCGCTGGTGCTGCCGGCGATCCCCGGCATCGACCGCTACGAGCTCGACCTCGGCATCCTGGTGCTGACCTATGTGATGCTCGGCTGGGGGCTGAACATCGTGGTCGGCCTCGCCGGGCTGCTCGACCTCGGCTACGTCGCCTTCTATGCGGTCGGCGCCTATTCCTATGCGCTGCTGGCGCAGTATTTCGGCCTGTCCTTCTGGATCTGCCTGCCGCTGGCCGGCATCTTCGCCGCCTTCTGGGGCATCCTGCTCGGCTTCCCGGTGCTGCGGCTGCGCGGCGACTACCTCGCCATCGTGACCTTGGCCTTCGGCGAGATCATCCGCGTCGTGCTCATCAACTGGGCCAGCTTCACCGGCGGGCCGAACGGCATCACCGGCATCCCGCGCCCGAGCTTCTTCGGCCTGCCGTTTTCCATGGCGGGCGGGGAGGGGACCTTCGCGGGCTTCTTCGGGCTGGAGCCCTCGGTCAGCCACCGCGTCATCTTCCTCTACTACCTCATCCTCGGCCTGGCGCTGCTGACCAACTGGGTGACGATCCGGCTGCGCCGGCAGCCGCTGGGCCGGGCCTGGGAGGCGCTGCGGGAGGATGAGATCGCCTGCCGGGCGCTCGGCATCAACGTCACCACCACCAAGCTTTCGGCCTTCGCGCTGGGGGCCATGTTCGGCGGCTTCGCCGGCGCCTTCTTCGCCACCCGCCAGGCCTTCATCAGCCCGGAGAGCTTCACCTTCATCGAGAGCGCCATCATCCTCGCCATCGTCGTGCTCGGCGGCCTCGGCAGCCAGATCGGCGTCGCCGTCGCGGCGCTGGTGCTGATCGGCGGCTTCGAGGTGTTCCGCGGATTGGAGGAATGGCGGATGCTGGTCTTCGGCGGCGCCATGGTGGTCATCATGGTGCTGCGGCCGCGCGGGCTGGTCGGGACGCGGACACCCTCCATCGCGCTGGGGAAGAAGCGAACCATCAGCGGCGACCTCGTGGGGGAGGGCCGCTGATGAGCGATCGCGGCCGCATCCTCCACCCGCCGCGGCGGGTCATGCCCATCCTGGAAGTCGCCGGGCTGACCATGCGCTTCGGCGGGCTGACCGCGGTCTCGGCGGTGGGCTTCGCCGCCGGCCGCGGCGAGATCACCGCGCTGATCGGCCCGAACGGCGCCGGCAAGACCACGCTGTTCAACTGCATCACCGGCTTCTACCGGCCGAGCGAGGGCGTCATCCGCCTGCACAAGCCGGATACCGAGCCGGTCGAGCTGCAGCGCCTCGCCGGGCACCGGATCGCCCGCGCCGGCGTGGCCCGCACCTTCCAGAACATCCGCCTGTTCGCCGGCATGACCGCGCTCGAGAACCTGCTGATCGCCCAGCACGTCACGCTGATGGCGGCGACCGGCTGGGGCATCGGCGCGGTGCTCGGCCTGTCGCGCTACCCCGCGGCGGAACGCGCGGCGGTGGAACGCGCCAAGCGCTGGCTGATGGCAACCAACCTGATGGACCGCGCCGACGACCCGGCCGGCGCGCTGCCCTATGGCGCGCAGCGGCGGCTCGAGATCGCCCGCGCCATGTGCACCGAGCCGGCCCTGCTGTGCCTCGACGAGCCGGCGGCGGGGCTGAACCCGCGCGAATCGGACGAGCTGGCGAGGCTGCTGCTCGATATCCGGGCGCAGGGCACCTCCATACTGCTGATCGAGCACGACATGGGCGTGGTGATGCGGATCAGCGATAGGGTGGTGGTGCTCGACCATGGCGTGCTGATCGCCGACGGGGTGCCGGCGGCGGTGCGGGCGGACAAGAAGGTGATCGCCGCCTATCTCGGCGAGGACGAGGATTCGGTGCCGGCATGACCCCGCTGCTCGAAGTCGATCGCGTCTCGGCCGGCTACGGCGCGGTGCAGGCGCTGGCCGAGGTCTCGCTGCATGTCATGCCGGGGGAGATCGTCACGCTGATCGGCGCCAATGGTGCCGGCAAGTCGACCCTGCTGATGACCATCTGCGGCGATCCGAAGCCGCGCATGGGGCGCATCCTGCTGGGCGGCGAGGACATCACCGGGGAGGCGACGCACCTGACCATGCGGCGCGGCCTGGCCCAGTCCCCCGAGGGGCGGCGGATCTTCCCGCGCATGAGTGTCTACGAGAACCTGCTGATGGGGGCCGAGGCGCTGGTCAAGGGCGACCCGAAGCCGCAGCTCGAGCAGGTCTTCACCCTGTTCCCCCGGCTGAAAGAACGCCTCGCCCAGCGCGGCGGCACGCTCTCGGGCGGGGAGCAGCAGATGCTGGCGATCGGCCGGGCGCTGATGTCGAAGCCGAAGCTGCTGCTGCTCGACGAGCCTTCGCTCGGCCTGGCGCCGCTGGTGGTGCGGCAGATCTTCGGCGCCATCCGTGCGCTCAACGCCGAGACCGGGCTGACGGTGCTGCTGGTGGAGCAGAACGCCAACCAGGCGCTGCGGCTGGCGCACCGCGGCTACGTGCTGGTCAACGGCCGCATCACCATGGAGGGCGAGGGCCTCGCCCTGCTGGCCCGGCCTGAGATCCGCGACGCCTATCTCGGTGGCGGGCATGGGTGAGGCTGGTCTAGGATCGTAACCAACCCGCCCCTCGGGCGGGTATCAGGCAGGAGAGCACCGGGATGCTGACACGTCGGGGATTGATCGCCACCACCGCGGCCCTGCCTTTCGCGGGTGCCGCCTACGCGCAAGGCAGCGGCCCCATCCGCCTCGCCTGCGCCGGGCCGATGACCGGCTCGAACGCCGCCGCCGGCGACCAGATGAAGATCGGCGCGACCCAGGCGGTCGCCGACTTCAACGCCCGCGGCGGCGTGCTCGGCCGCCAGCTCGCGCTCGAGATCGCCGACGACGCCTGCGACCCGCGCCAGGCGGTCTCGGTCGCCAACCAGCTCGCCGGGCGCAAGGTGGCGATGGTCGCCGGGCATTACTGCTCGGGCAGCTCGATCCCGGCCAGCAAGGTCTACGCCGAGGAGGGCGTGCTGCAGATCAGCCCGGCCAGCACCAACCCGCGCTACACCGACGACGGTGCCTGGAACACCTTCCGGGTCTGCGGCCGGGACGACCAGCAGGGGCTGATCGCCGGCACCTACATCGCCAAAAATTTCCGCGGCAAGAAGGTGGCGATCCTCCACGACAACCAGGCCTACGGGAAGGGCCTGGCCGACGAGACCAAGAAGGCGCTGAACGCCAACGGCGTGACCGAGACGCTCTACGCCGCCTATACGCCCGGCGAGCGCGACTACAACGCGCTGGTCTCCCGCCTGAAGGGGGCCGGGATCGAGGTCATGTACATCGGCGGCTACTACACCGAAGCCGGGCTGATCCTGCGCCAGGCCAAGGAGCAGGGCATGGCGGTGACCATGATCGGCGGCGATGCGCTGGTGACCAAGGACTTCTGGCAGATCACCGGCGCCGCCGGCGAGGGCTCGCTGATGACCTTCAGCGCCGACCCGCGCAAGCGCCCCTCCGCCGCCGCCGTGGTCGCCAGCTTCAAGGCCAAGAACATCGATCCCGAGGGCTACGTCCTCTACACCTATGCGGCGATCGAGATCTGGGCGGCCGCGGCGGCCAAGATCAACAGCGTCGACCCGAAGAAGGTGGCGGAGGCGATGAAGGCGCAGGGTCCCTGGACCACCGTGCTCGGCCCGGTCAGCTTCGACCGCAAGGGCGACGTGACGGTGCCGGATTACGTCTTCTACGTCTGGAAGAACGGCGAATATCTCGAGGTGTAACAACCGCAGGGAATGCTTGCCTTCGGGGCGGCGGCGGGTGCAGAATTGGCTCCATCGTCAACAACCGAAAGGAGGTGATCCAGTGTCTCATTGCCATACGCCGTGTGCCCTGCCCGCGGCCTGGATCATCGTCACCGCCACTGCGGAGATGGCGTCCTGAGCCCTGCATAGGCCGGCAACGGCTGCCGCAATGGGAAGGCCCGGATGGGAAACCATCCGGGCCTTCCGCATGTCTGGGCCCGGAACTCAATTCGGCTCAATTCGGCTCAATTCCGCTCAAATCCCCTAAAGTCCCCTGGTCCAACCCATTGATCGGGTTGGCATCGAGGCCCGGAATTTTAGAATTGAGGGTTTTGGCGCCCCGGTGCCGCGCCACCGGACGGCCGCGCTGATTTTATTCCTATAGCCTGTCCCGCCGCCGGAATCAACTCATCCCCGCCGCGCCAGCACCGCGACCACCTGCGCCCGCAGCCAGCTCTCGGCCGGGTCGTCGTCCAGCGCCGTGCGCCAGGCCATGCGCATGACCGAATCCTGGGTCGGCAGCGGCAGCGGGTCGGCGGCCAGGCCGCCGCCGGCCTCGGGCGCCAGCAGCGCCTCGACCAGCGCGTCCGAGATGGTGCAGAGCAGGTCGGTGCCGAGCAGGAGCTGCCGCAGCAGGCCGAATTCCGGCACCCCCAGCACCACCCGGCGGCTGCGGCCCAGCCGGTCCAGCGCGGCATCGGCGAAGCCGGTCAGGTCGCCGCGCGGCGTCACCAGCACATGCGGCCGGGCGCAATAGGCGTCGAGGTCCACGGGCGGGGTATCGGCCGCGCGCAGCACCTGGAACTGCCCCCGGCGCAGCACCCGCTGCTTGGCGACCGCCGGCAGGTCGTCGCCCATGAAGCCGAGCGCCAGGCCGATCTCGCCGCTCTCCAGCATGGCCGGGATGGTGCGGTAGTTGGCGGCGCGGATCACCAGCCGGCAATGCGGCGCCTGCTGCCAGATGCGCGTCAGCAGCGGCTTGGCGGCCATGCCGACATCGTCGGTCCAGCCGATGCGGAAGACCCGCTCGTCGGTCGCGGGGTCGAAGGGGGTGGCGCCGGCCAGCGTCGCGCTGATCGCCTGCAGCGAGGGCACCAGCGCCGCCATCAGCGCCTCGGCCCGGGGCGTCGCCTCCAGCAGCTTGCCGTTGCGGATCAGCAGCTCGTCGCGGAAGGCGGCGCGCAGCCGGGCCAGGGCGGCCGAGGTGGCGGGCTGCGACAGGAACAGCGCCTGGCCGGCCCGGGTCACGCTGCGCTCGCGCATCAGGGCGACGAAGACCGGCAGCAGGTTCAGGTCGAGCCGGCGGAGCTCCGATTCATCCGGGCGAAGCGCCATGGGCGATCGGCGTCAGGCGGCCGGCTTGCCGACCGGATGGTAATCCCGGCCGAAGTAGATCAGCCCGTGGTCATGCGCGCTGCCGCGGCCGATGCCGGCGACCTCGGCGAAGATCACGCTGTGGGTGCCCTTGTCGACGATGTCGACGACCTTGCAGTCGAAGGAGACCACGGCGCCCTGCAGCACCGGCGCGCCGGTGGCGAGCGTCGCCCAGGTGCCGGCGTCGAAGCGCTCCTCCATCGTGCATTTGGTCACGCCGGCGAAGACCATGGCGACCTCCCGCTGCCCGGCGGTGACGACGTTGACGCAGACATTGGCATTCTCCCGCAGGGCGGGGGCGGCGGTCGCGTTGCGGTTCATGCAGACGAGGAGCATCGGCGGGTCGTCGGTCACGCTGCAGACGGCGCTGGCGGTGAAGCCGCCGCGGCCGGCCGGGCCGCCGGTGGTGATGACATTCACCGCGGCGCCGAGCCGGGCCATGGCATCACGGAAATCCTGCTTGGTCACGGACATGGGGAGGCGCGCCTTGGGTTGTTGGCGCGATTAAAGCATGCGGCGTGCCGGGGCGAATACCGGGCGGCGGCTCAGCGCCCGGCGCAGGGCCCCTCCGGCGGGCGGTCGGCGGCGGGGCCCTGGTGCTGCGGCGCCAGCCGCATCACCCAGCAGGCGGCGGCCGCGGACTCGACCGCGAGGCGGGAGACGGCGGTGGCCAGCGGCGGCAGCTCCGCCTCCTCCGGCGCCAGGGACAGCAGGCTGGCGAAGGCCTCGGCGGCGCTGGGGTGGCCGGTCGCCTCGTGCATGTTGGTGCGCGAGGCGAGCATCAGGCAGCAGGTCACGACCAGGAGCGCGCCCTGCCGGCTGCCCCGGCGGGAGGCAGGCGCCGCCGCGGCCTCCGCCGGCACCGCCAGGGCGGGGACAAGCACGGGGGCGGGGGCAGGGCGACGGGTGCGCCGGTCGTAGTCCTGCCAGACATGATCCCACTCATCCCGGACGAAGCTCGCAGGTCCACCGGAGGCCATATCAACATCCCAACAACACAATCTTCGGTTGCGTAACGCCACCTTAACCAAGAGGTTGGGTTGCGCCTAGCGGGATGACGCAATGTTGACGGTTGCTCAGGGACGCGGCTGGGCCGCGGCCCCGGCCAGGGGGGTGGAGACATCCTCCAGCGAGCGCCCCTCCGCCGCGAAGCCCAGGCGCCATTCGGTGCCGGCGGCGACCAGCATCAGCGCCGCGGCGATGAGGTAGCCCCAGAGGATGTCGAAGCGGTCGCCGCTCGAGATCAGCCAGCCGAACAGGGTCGGGCCGATGACGCCGCCGACCGCCGTGCCGATGGCGTAGAACAGCGCGATGGCCATGGCCCGCATCTCCAGCGGGAAGCTCTCGCCCACCGTGAGGTAGGCGGCCGAGGCGGCGGCGGAGGCGAAGAAGAAGATCACCGTCCAGGCCGCGGTCTGCTCCCAGGCGCTCAGCCAGCCCTGCGCGAAGGCGAGGCCGGTCGCGGCCATCAGCAGCCCGGCCAGGCCATAGGTCGCGGTGATCATCTGGCGGCGGCCGATGGTGTCGAAGAAGCGGCCGAGCACCAGCGGCCCGGCCAGGTTGCCGAGGGCGAAGGGCAGCATGAACCAGCCGATGTGATGCGCCGGGATCGCGTAGAATTTGGTCAGCACCAGGGCATAGGTGAAGAACACCGCATTGTAGCAGAAGGCCTGGCAGGACATCAGCGTCAGGCCGAGGATGGCGCGGTCGCGGTGGGTCCGGAACATGGTGTGCCAGATCTCGGCCAGGCTGGCGGCGCCGCGGCGGTGCAGCACCGTCGGGCCGTAGGTGGTGGGCGGCAGCGGACCCTTCTCGGCGGCGACGTCGCGCTCGATGGCCGAGACGATCTGCTCCCCCTCCTCCGGCTTGCCGTGCAGCATCAGCCAGCGCGGGCTCTCGGGCAGGTGGCGGCGCAGCAGCAGCACCACCAGCGAGAGCGCCCCGCCGACCACGAAGGCGGCGCGCCAGCCGATCTCGGGGTCGATGATGGCGGGGTCGAGCACCACCAGGGAGGTGATGGCGCCGATCGCGGCGCCGCCCCAGAAGGTGCCGTTGACGAAAAGGTCGACCCGGCCGCGCAGCCGGGCGGGGATGAGCTCCTGGATGGCGGAATTCACCGCCGCGTATTCGCCGCCGATGCCGGCGCCGGTCAGCATCCGGCAGAGCGCGAAGGTCCAGAAGTCCCAGGCGAAGCCGGTGGCGATGCTGGCCACCATGTAGACGATGAGGGTGATGAAGAAGAGCCGGCGGCGGCCGATCCGGTCGGCCAGCCAGCCGAAGCCGAGCGCGCCCACCACCGCGCCGATCAGGTAGGCCGAGGCGGTGAGGCCTATCTGGGTCTCGGTCAGGGCCAGGCTCGGGCTCTGGTGGATGGCGGCGGCGAGGCTGCCGACCAGCGTCACCTCGAGCCCGTCGAGGATCCAGGTGATGCCGAGGGCGATGACGACGCGCCAGTGGAAGCCGCTCCAGGGGAGGCGGTCGAGCCGGGCGGGGACGTCGGTCTCGAAGCGGTCGCCGGCGGCGGCCCCGGGTGTGTCGCGCATGTAACCGTATCTCCCTCTGCGGGGCCAACGCGGCGGGGCGGCAATGGTGGCGCCGCGGATTGTCGGGCCGCCGCCGTCGCAAGGGGCATGGCAAAGCCGGGCCGGGGTGGCTAGATGCGCCGGGAACCCACCCAAGGAGGATACGCATGCCCGACATCCAGATCGCCGCGACCGACGGCAGCGGCAGCTTCGGCGCCTACCTCGCCCTGCCCAAGGGCAAGCCCGCCGGTGCGGTGGTGATGATCCAGGAGATCTTCGGGGTGAATGCGGCGATGCGCGCGCTCAGCGACTGGGTCGCCGAGATGGGCTTCATCGCCATCAGCCCCGACCTGTTCTGGCGCCAGGAGCCGGGCGTGCAGCTCGACCCCGACCAGGGCCAGGCGCAGTGGGACAAGGCCTTCGCCTGCATGAAGGCGATGGACCAGGACAAGGCGGTCGAGGATCTGAAGGCGACCCTCGCCCATGCCCGCACCATGGAGGGCGCCAACGGGCGCGCGGCGACCATGGGCTTCTGCCTCGGCGGCCGGCTGGCCTACATGATGGCGGCGCGCTCCGATGCCGATGCCAACGTCAGCTACTACGGCGTCGGGCTGGAGGGCCTGCTGGGCGAGGCCGATGCCATCAAGGCGCCGCTGATCCTGCACATCGCGGAGAAGGACGGCTTCGTGCCGCCGGAGGCGCGGGAGAAGATCGTGGCCGGGCTCAAGGGCAAGCCGGGGGTCGCGGTGCATGTCTATCCCGGCGTCGACCATGCCTTCGCCCGGATGGGCGGGCATAGCTGGGACGCCCGGGCGGCGACCATCGCCAATGGCCGGACCGCCGAGCTGCTGGCCGAGGTGCTGGGCTGAGCCCAGGGCCGATACCGGGGAGGCGCTGCCTCCCCGGTATCGGCTTCAGTTGCGCCCGTAGGTATCCTCGATGCGGACGATGTCGTCCTCGCCGAGGTAGGCGCCGACCTGCACCTCGATGAGGTTCAGCGGGATCATCCCCGGATTCTCCAGCCGGTGGACGCAGCCCAGCGGCAGGTAGATGCTCTCGTTCTCGCGCAGCATGATGTCCTCGCCGTCGCGGTGGACGATGGCGGTGCCGTTCACCACCACCCAGTGCTCGGCGCGGTGGAAGTGCTTCTGCAACGACAGCTTCTGGCCGGGGCGGACCTGGATCTTCTTCACCTGGAAGCGGTCGCCCTGGATGAGCCCCTCGTAGTTGCCCCAGGGGCGGTAGACCCGGCGGTGCTCGGTCGCCTCGCGCCGGCCGGCGCGGCGGAGCTGGTCCACCAGCTGCTTCACGTCCTGGGCGCGGTCGCGCGGCATGACCAGCACCGCATCCTCGGCGGTGACCACCACGATGTCCTTGAGGCCGATGACGCCGGTGAGCATGCCCTCGGAGCGGATGAAGCAGCCGGCGGAATCGACGATCTCGACCGGGCCGGTGGCGACGTTCCCGCTGGCGTCCTTGGCGCCGGCCTCCCAGAGCGCGGCCCAGGAGCCGAGGTCCGACCAGCCGATGCTGGCGGGCACCACGGCGGCGAGCCGGGTCTTCTCCATGACCGCGTAGTCGATCGAGATGGCCGGGGCGGCGCCGAAGGCCTCGGCGCCCAGGCGGACGAAGTCGAGGTCGCGGGTCGCCGCGGCGATGGCGGCCGAGACGGTGCGGAGGACCTCGGGCGCATGCGCCTCGAGCTCGGCCAGCAGGGTGGCGGCGGTCGCCACGAACATGCCGCTGTTCCAGAGGTGCCGGCCGCCGGCGAGGAAATCGGCGGCCTTGGCGGCATCCGGCTTCTCGACGAAGCGGGTGACGGCCTGCACGCCGGGGGCGCCGGGCAGCTCGGCCCCGGCCTCGATGTAGCCGTAGCCGGTCTCGGGCGCCGTCGGCTGCATGCCGAAGGTGACGATCTGGCCGGCCCGGGCGGCGACCACGGCCCGGCCTAGGGCCGCGTGCAGCGCGGCGGGGTCGGTGATGGCGGCATCGGCGGCCATCAGCCAGAGCACCGCCTCCGGCGATTGCTCGGCGACCAGCAGGGCGGCGGCGGCGACGGCCGGGGCGCTGTTGCGGCCGGCCGGCTCCAGCAGGATGCGGGCGCCCGCGATGCCGGCGGCGCGGAGCTGCTCGGCCACCAGGAAGCGGTGCGCCTCGTTGCAGACCACCACGGGCGGCGCGAAATCCGGGCCCAAGGCGCGGCCGGCGGTTTCCTGGAGCATGGTCTCGGCACCGACCAGGGGCCAGAATTGCTTCGGATAGGCTTCCCGGGAAAGCGGCCAGAGCCGCGTCCCGGTGCCACCCGAGAGAATGACCGGCACGATCGTCACGAGAACCCTCCGCCACGTTGTGGGCGCGCTATAGCAGATCGCGGGTGGCGGAAAGCCGGCCGTGGTGGGGCGGAATGTGTCGCAGGAGGCTCAATCCCCGGTGAGGCGGGGCGGGTCAGGCGACGCGCAGCCCGCTGTCGGCGAAGCCGGCGAACATGTAGCCGGCCCCGCGCACGGTCTTGATGCAGTCCTGCTGCGCCGGGCCGAGCTTGCGGCGGAGGCGGAGGACGAGGTTGTCGACGGTGCGGTCCTCGGCCCGGAAGGGCCGGCGGAACACCGTCTCGGCGATGGCGTCGCGGCTGATGGCGCGGCCGCGGCCCTCGACCATCATGGTCATCAGGTCGAATTCGGCGGTGGTCAGGGCGCATTCCGAGCCGTCCGGGCGGAGCAGCTGCCGCCGGCTCGGGATCAGCCGCCAGCCGCCGACCGAGACGGTGGGCTCGGCCTCGACCGTGCCCCATTCCGCCCGACGCAGCACGGCCCGGATGCGGGCGAGCACCGCCCGCAGCGGCAGGTCGCGGTCCACCAAGTCGTCCGCCCCGGCCTCGAGCAGCATGATCTCGCTCATGTCGTCGGAGCGGTCGGCCAGCATGATGCAGGGCACCAGGGAGATGTCGCGGATCCGCCGCAGGGTCTGCAGGGCGGCCGCCGGCTCCCGGCCCTCTCCCAGCACCACCATGCGGGGCGGGCGGCTGGGCAGCCGGGCCAGCAGGGAATGGGCGTCGTCGTGCAATTCGGCGGAGAAGCCATGTTCGCTGAAGAAATTGGCCATCTTGCGGCCGAAGGTCGCGTCCGTCTCGATGATGCCGAGCCCGAGCTGTGCCATGGACTGATCCTTACCGCCCGTTGCAGCCGCCTTGCCAAGGCGCAATCCCATCAACCATGGATTGCTCAGAGGCCATTGTGTGCGGTGCAGCATGCCCCTGTCACCAGCGAAATCATGCCACGGGTATGGTCAACGGCTTGTTACCGGGATTTATTTTATCATGGATGGATGCACGGCAGGTCCGGCCGCCGCCGGCAGGTCCGGCCGCTGCCCGGCGGCCACCGCGTCGATCAGCGCCAGGTGCTGCGGCAGGCAAACGGCGTTGAGGTCGTAGCGCTCGACCGCGGTGCGGCGGGCCGCGGCCCGCAGCGGCGCATGCGCGGCCGGGTCCGCCAGCGCCCGCACCACCGTCTCGGCCAGCGCCTCGGGCGAGAAGAAATCGACCAGCAGCCCGTTCCGGCCGTGCTCGATCACCTCCTGCACCGGGGCGGTGGCGGAGCCGATGACCAGGCAGCCCATCGCCATGCTCTCGAGCATCGACCAGGAGAGCACGAAGGGGAAGGTCAGGTAGACATGCGCCTGGGACAGCGACAGCAGCCCGAGCAGCGTCGGGTGCGGCACCTTGCCGGTGAAATGCACCCGGCCGAGGTCGAGCCGCCCGCCCAGCTCGGCCAGCAGCACCTCCTTCCAATTCGCCCCCTCCGGCGGCTTGGCGCCGTAGTGCGGGTCCTCGCCGCCGACCACCACGACCTGCGCCGCGGGGCGGCGGGCCAGGATCTCCGGCAGGCTGCGCATGAAGATGTGGAAGCCGCGATAGGGCTCGAGGCCGCGGGCGACGAAGGTCACCACCTCGTCGCCGTCCCGCAGCCGGCAGCCGTCCGGCAGGGTGATCTCGGCCCCGGCCCGCCGCTGGATCTTGGCCGTGTCCACCCCCTCGTGCACCACCGAGATCTTCTCCCGCGCCCAGGCGGGGAAGCGGCTGGCCTGCCACTGCGTCGGCGTCTGGCCCCAGTCGGCGGTCTGCATGGTGACCAGGTGGTTGGCGTTGAGGATGCGGACCCGGCAGGCGTCGTCCATCGAGACCTCGCCCGGCGGGTCGAAGCCGACGTCGGCGCCGGTCGAGTGGTAATAGAACTCCCAGTAGAACAGCAGCTTGGTGTCGGGCCAGATGTCCCGCAGGAAGAGCCCCTCGCCCCAGCCGGGATGGCAGCAGACGATGTCCGGGGTGAAGCCGCGTTCCTTCAGCTGCAGCGCCGCCCGGGCCGCCTGCTGGCCGCGGAAGACCGCGTTCTCGAAGCGGCGCATGTAGCGGTGGGTGGTGGCGGCGCCGGTCGGCGGCGCCTTGTAGCGCAGGTGCCGGACGCCGGGCAGCGCCTCCCCCGGATTCTCCCCGAGGCCGATGACCTGATGGCCCGGCCGCTGCGCCAGGGCCCGGGCGACGTGGCGGTACTGCGCCGGGAAATTCTGGTGGACGAACAGCGTGCGCATGGCTCGTCGGATCCTGTCCTGGGCCGATTCCGGTGGCGAGGGCCGCGTTCGCTCATGCCCGAATGGTCCGATGCTGTCCAACATTCGCGCGGCGGGCGAAAGGCGGGGCGCGCCCGCTGCCGTTCTCGCGCCTGTGCTGCACGAATGCGCGGGTTGCGCAACAGTCCGGCCCCCGGCGGATTATGCTGCGCCCATGCAAGCCGCCTTCGACAGGACCGACTGGTCCGTGCTCTCGACCCTGCTCCGCCTGGCCCAGCGCGACGGCTGGCGGGTGGAGTTCAGCAGCGACCAGGTCATGGTCTCCAGCCGCCGCGCCGCGGCGGGGGTGGTGGTGCTGCCCTCCCGCCTCATGCGCCATGCGCGGGCCAGCGGCTGGAGCGCGGCGATCGCCCCGGGCCGGATCGGCCTCCGGCACCCGTCGGTGCGCCAGTCGGTGCTGCTGCGGCTGGGGGCCTGACCCCGCGCCCGGGCGGCGCCGGCGCTACCAGCCGTGCAGCGCCCGTGAATCCGCCGGCGCCTGCTCCCGCCGCTCCGCCATGCCGTAGTCGCGCATCACCCCGACCACCCGCAGCCGGTAGCCGGCGAAGATCCCCGCCCGGCCGGCCGCCTGGCTGCCGCGGTGGGCATCGTGGTTGCGCCAGCAGGCGACCGCCGCGTCATCCTCCCAGAAGGACAGGCTGAGCAGCTTCCCCGGGTTGCTGAGGCTGCGGAAGCGCTCGACCGAGACGAAGCCGGGCACCTTCTCCAGCTCGGGCTTCAGCCGGGCGGCGTGGTCCAGGTAGTCGTCGAAGCGGCCCTCGGCGGGCTCGACCTCGAAGATGACGGCAATCATGGGCGTTCTCCTCTCGCCGCCAGGGTGCCACGCCGGGGCGGCGCTGTCCTTCGCCCGGCCCCGAAGCGGCGCGCGGCATTCCCGGCTAGGCTGCGCCGAGACCCGGGAGCCGCCGATGACCACCCCCGCCGCCTTCGCCAGCCTCGCCGCCCTGATGGCCGACCCGGCCCGCGCCGCCATGCTGACGGCGCTGCTCTCGGGGGAGGCGCTGACCGCCGGGGAGCTGGCCCGGGTCGCCGGCATCGGCGCCCCCGCCGCCAGCGCCCATCTCGCCCGGCTGGTCGAGGGCGGGCTGGTCGCGGTGCACCCGCAGGGCCGCCACCGCTACCACCGGCTGGCCTCGGCGGCGGTGGCGGCGACCCTGGAGGCGCTGGGCGGCCTGGCCGGGGCGGTGGCGCCGGCCCGGCGCTGGCCGCATGGCGAGGCCTTCCGCAGCGCCCGGCTCTGCTACGACCACCTGGCCGGGCGGCTCGGCGTCGCGGTCCATGCCGGGCTGGTCGGGCGCGGCTGGCTGAGCCCGGCGGCCGGCGGCTGGTCGGCGACGCCGCGCGGCGAGGCGGGGCTGGCCGCGCTCGGCATCGACCTGGCGGCGGCCCGGCAGGCGCGGCGCTTCGCCTGCGACTGCATGGACTGGTCGGAGCGGCGGGCGCACCTGGCCGGCGGGCTGGGGCGGGAGATCGCCGCCTGCTGCCTGGCGCGGCACTGGCTGCTGCGGCTGCCCGGGGAGCGCGAGGGCGACCCGATGGCCCGCCGCCGGCTGCGGCTGACGCCGGAGGGCGCCCGCTGCCTGGGCGAGGCGCTCGGGGTCGGCGGGCTGGACCTGGCGGCGTGACGGCGGCGACCCGGTTGCTGCTGGCACTCACCCTGATGACCAGCGCCAGCCAGTTCCACCGGGCGGCGCTCGGGGTGATCGGGCCGGAGCTGGCGGCCGACCTCGGCGCCGGCACCGCCCTGCTCGGCGCCGCCAACGGGGTCTTCTTCCTGGCGCTGCTGCTGCTGCAGATCCCGGTCGGGCTGGCGCTGGACCGGGCCGGGCCGCGGCTGACGGTCGCGGCGCTGAGCCTGCCCTGCGTGCTGGGCGCGCTCGGCCAGGGGCTGGCGCCGGATGCCGGCTGGTTCCTCGCCGCCCGCTTCCTGCTGGGGATCGGCTGCGCGGCCTCCTTCATGGCCAGCGTGGTGCTCTGCGCCCGCTGGCATGCCGGGGAGGGGCTGACCACGGCGCTCGGGCGGGTCTTCGCCTGCAGCCAGCTCGGCATCCTGCTGGCGGGGGCGCCCTTCGCCTGGGCGGCCGGGCTGCTGGGCTGGCGCGGCGCCTATGCGCTCTCGGCCGCGCTGACGCTGGGCCTGGCGGCGCTGTGGTGGGCCTGGGTGCGGGACGACCCGCCGGACCGGCCCCGCCCGGCGCGGCCGGCCGAGAGCATCGGCGGCGCCCTGCGCGGGCAGCTCACGGTCTGGCGGACGCCGGGGCTGCTGCCGGTGCTGGCGATGCACCTGGTCGGCTATGCCGCGATGGCGACGGTGCTGGCGGTCTGGGCCGGGCCATACCTCGCGCAGGTGCACGGGCTGGGGCCGGGGCCGCGCGGGGCGGTGCTGCTCGGCATGGGGTTGGCGCTGGTCGCCGGGCTGCTCGTGGTCGGGCCGCTGGAGCGGCGGCTGAACACGCGGAAATGGCTGGTCGCCGGCATGGCGGGCGGGGCGGTGCTGGTGCTGCTGGCGCTGGCCGCCTGGCCGCGGGCGCCGCTGCCGGTGGCGGCCGGGCTGCTGGTGCTGCTCTGCGCCCTCAGCTGCTACCCGGTGGTGGTGGTGGCGCAGGGCCGGTCGCTCTTTCCGGACCATCTGGTCGGGCGCGGGGCGACGACGGTGAACCTGGCGCAGACCCTGGGCAGCGCCGCCCTGCCGGCGCTGACCGGCTGGGCGGTGGCGGCGGCGCCGCCGGCGGCGGCCTGGCCGATCGCCTTCGCCACCCTGGCGGCGGCGCTGGCGCTGGGCATCGCCGGCTACCTGGCCGGGCGGGACGCCCCGCCGCGACCGGCGGGGCAGCGGCCGGCCGGGGATCCTGCCCCGGCCGGCCTGGTCGTCAGCGCTTCCACCAGCCGCGGCGGCGGGGGGCGGCCTCGTCCAGCGCATCGACGCTGACCGGAAGCACGGCCGGGCCCTGCACCACCTCGGGGGCGGCCGGGGCCACGGGCTCCGGCACGGCGGCCTCGGCCGGGGCTTCGGGCGCGGCCTCGGCAGCGGGCACCGCGGCGGCTTCGACCGCAGGAGCCTCGACCGCCGGCGCCTCGACCGCGACGGCTTCGACCACCGGAGCCTCGGCCACCGGAGCCTCGGCCACCGGCGCTTCGACCGCGGCGGCCGCAGCCACCGGGGTTTCGGCAACCGGGGTTTCGGCAACCGGGGCTTCCGCGACCGGCGTCTCCGGCACCGGGGCCGCAACCGGCGCGGCAGGAGCGTCGGCCTCCGGAGCCACCGGCTCGGCGGCCGCCGGGGCAGCCTCGGCCGGTGCCGCCGGCGGCACCGGGCGGGACCGGCGCTCGGCGGCGGCTTCGGCGGCGGCCTCGGCGGCTTCCATCGCCGCCATGATGTCGTCGACATGGCCGGCGAAGGGATCGGCCGGCGTCGGACCCATGTAGCGCGGCGCCTCGGCATGGCGCGGCGGCTGCGGCTCGGACGGGCGCGCGGCCGGCTCGGGGCCGGACTCGGCACCCTCGCGCGGGGTCACGCCGGGGCGG
>NZ_JAUFPN010000020.1 GCF_030409335.1 Paeniroseomonas aquatica | reverse complement strand
CGGCGGCCGGATCGCCGCCCAGACCCAGGGCAGCACGCCGTCGAGCGTGGCCAGGTGACGGTAGATCAGGTTCACCTGGGGCACGCCGCTGGCCGCGCGCAGCGCCGCGTAGATCGCGGCGGTCTCCGGCGGTGCCTCCGCCTCCCGCAGCTCGGCCAGCGCCATGTCCCGCCGCCTAGAGGGTGGTGACGTTCATGCTGGCGGGATACCAGCCGAAGCCCTCGCCCTCCTGCTTCACATGGCCGAGCCCGGGCCAGGGGAAGTGGTAGGAGAGCACCGGGTGCTTGTCCGAGGCCAGCCGCGTCAGCATCTTCAGCCGCGACTGCGCCGAGAGCTTGGGGTCGGTGTCGAAGGAGAATTCCCAGAGCGGCTTGCGCAGCAGCAGGATCTGGTGATGCGCGAGGTCGCCGGTATTGACGACGACGTTGTTCCCGTCGGCGATGAAATAGACCATGTGCCCCAGCGTATGGCCCGGGGTGGCGAAGCCGGTGACGCCGGGGACCACCTCCTTGCCGTCCTGGACCATGATCATGCGGTCGCGGTAGGCCGCGAGGTTCTTCTTCGCTCCGTCGATGAAGGGGGTCATGAAGGCCGGGCCGCGCTTGTTGGAATCATCGGTCCAGAATTTCAGGTCCACCTCGCTGATGGCGACCTGGGCGTTCGGGAAATTCTTGTTGCCGCTGGCATCGACCAGCGCCCAGCAATGGTCGCAATGCGCATGGGTCAGCGCGACGACGTCGATCTGTGACGGCTCGATGCCCGCCGCCTTCATGTTCGCCAGCAGCCGGCCGGTGGTGGGGCCGAACATCTTGCTGGCCTCGCCCATGCTCTCGCCCATGCCGGTGTCGAACAGGATGAGCTGGCGGCCGGTGTTCAGCACCAGCGCGTTCTGCTCCAGCGTCGCCGTGGTCGGCGCCAGGAAATTGCCGGTCAGCAGGTCCCGCACTTCCGCCGCCGGGGAGGAGGGGAAGGCCGGGCCGGTCTCGCCGAGCGGCAGCGAGCCGTCGGAGATGATGGTCAGCTCGTAGCTGCCGACCTTGAAGCGGTGCCAGGCCGGCGGCAGCTCGTTGCGGAGGGGGGCGGCGGCCTGCGCGGCAGGCAGCAGCGGCAGGGTCGCTGCGGCGGCGGCCGTGCCCAGCAGGGCGCGGCGGCTCAGAATGTTCATGGTGTCCTCCCTGATCCAAGATCCGCATCGGCGTGCGGTGCATCAGCATGGCACAACCCCGCAGCAGGGCACGCCGCAAATTGACGACGCCGACGTTATTCGCCGCAGCAGGTTGACGCGGCGCCACGGCAGCCGCCACCCTTCGCGCAACAGGAGGAACCGGATGCCGCAACTGGCGCATTGGGCCGCGAGCCAGGCCGACAAGCCGGCCGCCATCTTTCCCGATACCGGGACGGTGCTGCGCTACGGCCGGCTCCATGCCCGGGCGCGGCAGGCAGCGCATTGGCTCATCGGGCTCGGCCTGCAACCGGGCGAGGGAATCGCCATGCTGCTCGACAACCGGCCCGAATTCCTCGAGCTGGCCGAGGCGGCGCGGCTCGCCGGGCTCTACTTCACCCCGCTGTCGATCCACCTGCGGCCGCATGAGGTCGGCTACGTGCTGGCCGACAGCGGCGCCCGGCTGCTGGTCGCCAGCCCGGAGCTGGCCGGCCTGGCCGCCGCGCTGGTCGAGGAGGGGGCGCTGGGGGAGCGGCTGCGCTATGCGCTGGGGGATGGCCTGCCGGGCTATGCCGGCTACGAGGCGGCGCTGGCCGCCGAGGATCCGGCGGCGCCGCTGCCGGAGCGGCCGCTGGGGCGGGAGTTCCTCTATTCCTCCGGCACCACCGGCCTGCCCAAGGGCATCCGCCGGCCGCTGCTGCCCTTCGAGCAGCGCGATGCGCCGATGTGGGACATGAACTGGAAGGCGCTCTACGGCTTCGACACCGGGACCGTCTATCTCTCGCCGGCGCCGCTCTATCATGCCGCGCCGATCGGCTATGTCAGCCGGACCCTGCTCGAGGGCGGCACCGCCGTCATCCTGCGGAAGTTCGACGCGGCGCAGTGCCTGGCGGTGATCGAGCAGAATCGGGTCACCCACAGCCAATGGGTGCCGACGATGTTCCACCGGCTGCTGGCGCTGCCGGAGGACGTGCGGCGGGGGCATGACCTCTCTTCCCATCGCTGCGCCATCCATGCCGCGGCGCCCTGCCCGGTGCCGGTGAAGCGGGCGATGATCGACTGGTGGGGTCCGATCGTCTGGGAATACTACGCGGGGTCGGAGGGCGTCGGCACCACGGTGATCAGCAGCGCGGAGTGGCTGCGAAAGCCGCGCTCGGTCGGCCGGCCGGTGAACGGCGTGCGCGTGCACATCACCGGCGAGGATGGCGAGGAACTGCCGCCGGGCGAGACCGGCAGCATCCGCTTCGAGGGTGGGCCGCGCTTCGCCTATCACAACGCGCCGGAGAAGACCGCGGCCTGCTTCGATGCCCGGGGCTGGGCGACGCTCGGCGACCTCGGCTGGCTGGACGAGGACGGCTACCTGTTCCTGTCGGACCGTCGCGCCGACCTGATCCTGGCCGGCGGCGTCAACCTCTACCCGGCCGAGGTCGAGGCGGTGCTGATGCAGCATCCGGCGGTGGCCGAGGTCGCCGTCGTCGGCGTGCCGCATCCGGAGATGGGCGAGCAGGTGCATGCGGTGATCGTCGCCCGCGGCCCGGTCGCGGCGGCCGAGCTGGAGGCCTGGTGCCGCGAGAAGCTGTCCGGCCTGAAGCGGCCGAAGTCCTTCGAATTCGTCGAGGAGCTGCCGCGCTCGGAGGCGGGCAAGCTGCTGCGGCGGATCCTGAAGGAGCGCTACCTCAGCCCGTCCTGAGGCCGAGGCGGATCACCCGCTTCTCCTCGAAGTCGATGGTCTCCGCCATGGTGCGGGCATACTCCTCGGGCCCGAGGTATTCGACCGTCTGGTCCAGCCGGTCGAGCACCGCAAGGTGCGAGGGGTCGAACAGCGCCGTCTTGAAGCCCTCGTGCAGGGCGGCGAGCACCGCCGGCTCCATCCCTGCCGGCCCGACCAGCCCATAGGGCGAGGTGACGACAAGGCCGGGGTAGCCGACCTCCGACAGGGTCGGCACCTGCGGCCAGCGCGGCACCCGGTCCTTGGTCCAGACATTGAGGTAGCGCAGCTTGCCATCGGCCACGAGCTGGTTGGAGCCGGTGCCGCCGGCGGTCGCCTCGATATGGCCGCCGAGCAGGTTCGGCGTCGCATCCGCCTCGCCGCGGAAGGGGACGTGGACCACCTCCAGCTTCTCGCGCTCGGCGAAATCCACCATGGTCAGGTGCGGCGTGCCGTTGACGCCGGTATTGCCCCAGCGGTGCTTTCCGGGGTTGGCGCGGGCATCGGCCACCAGCTCGGCCCAGGTGGTCCAGGGGCTGTCGGCGCGCACCACGACGGCGAAGGTATAGCCGGTGAGATGGATGACCGGGGTGAAGTCCCGCCGCGGGTCGAAGGCCATCTTCTGCATGAAGGGCAGGCGCAGGCCGGGGAGCGGCATCTGCGCCAGGGTATAGCCATCCGGCTTGGCCCGGGCGACGGCGGCGACGCCGAGGGTGCTGCCGCCGCCGGGGCGGTTCTCGATCAGCACGGTCTGGCCGAAGGCGCGGCTGGCAGCCTCGGCCAGGGCACGCATCTGCACGTCGGTG
Organism: Paeniroseomonas aquatica; assembly: GCF_030409335.1. GTDB lineage: Bacteria > Pseudomonadota > Alphaproteobacteria > Acetobacterales > Acetobacteraceae > Belnapia > Belnapia aquatica. Next base: position 119,133 of record NZ_JAUFPN010000020.1, on the reverse strand, counting down.
GCGCCGCCGGCGGTGAAGGGGACCAGCAGGGTGATCGGGCGTTCGGGGAAGCGCGGCTGGGCGCCGGCCGTGGCGGCGCCCAGCAGGGCAGGCAGGGCAAAGAGGCTGCGGCGCATCGGTCCTGGCATGGATCCCCCTGAAACATGCGGCCGCGGCTGTATCGCCGCTTGGCCGGTCCTTGGCTGCCTGGCCCGCCGGCACCATCGCTGGATTGCCGGCCACCGCGGCTCTGGATAGCCTGCCACGCAACCGATCGGCTGGCCAACAGCCGCAGAAGATCGGACGGGAGAAACGGCGATGACACTCCGAAAAGGTGCCCCCGCGGGCGCCATCGCGCTGCTGGCCGCCCTGGCATCGGCGCCGGCCATGGCGGAACGCAGCCTGACCATCGGCACCATCGTGCCGCCCAGCGCGCTGGACCCGCATTTCCACAACACCAGCAACAACAACCAGGCCCTGCGGCAGATCTTCGACAGCCTGGTCTATTTCGACAATACCGGGAAGCTGATGCCCGGCCTGGCGCTGAGCTGGCGGCCGGTCGACGAACTGACCTGGGAGATCAGGCTGCGGCCCGGCGTCCGCTTCCACGACGGCACGCCCTTCGAGGCGGAGGATGTCGCCTTCACCATCGCCCGGGCGCCCAACGTGCCGAACAGCCCCGCCGCCTTCACGCCCTATGTCCGCGGCATCGCCGCGGTCGAGGTGGTGGACCCGACGACGCTGCGCATCCGCACCAGGGCGCCCACGCCGATGATGGACTGGGACCTGGTCTTCGTGATGATGCTGTCGCGCAAGATCCATGGGCCGGAGCCGACCACGGCGGATTTCACCAGCGGCCGGCTGGCGGTGGGCACCGGGCCCTATCGCCACGTCGCCTTCACGCCGAACGAGCGGCACGAGATCGCCCGCAACCCGGACTACTGGGGCGAGGCGCAGCCCTGGGACCGCGTGGTGACGCGCTACATCCCGAACCCCGGCGCCCGCGTCGCCACGCTGCTGTCGGGGGAGGTCGATCTCATCGATGGCGTGCCCTACCAGGACATGCCGCGGCTCGAGGCGGATCCGGCGATCGCCGTCTCCGGCAGCGACAGCATCACCTCGGTCTACATGTTCCCGGATGCGATGCGCGACCAGACGCCGCATGTCACCGACCGGGCCGGCCAGCCGTTGCCGCAGAACCCGCTGCGGGACAGGCGGGTGCGGCAGGCGCTCTCGCTCGCGGTCAACCGCCCGGCGATCGTCGAGCGGCTGTACCAGGGCCAGGGCCGCGCGGCGGATCAATTCGCCTCCCCGCCCGCGCTGCACCGGGTGCCGGACCTGCCGCCCCTGGCCTATGACCTGGCGCGCGGCCGGCAGTTGCTGGCCGAGGCGGGCTATCCCACCGGCTTCCGCCTGACCATCCATGGCCCGAACGGCTTCTTCAGCGGCGACGACAACCTGCTGCAGGCGATCGCCCAGGGCTTCACCCGCATCGGTGTGGAGACCCAGGTGCAGACCATGCCGCCGGCACCGCTGTTCACCCGCGCGACCAACCGCGAGTTTTCGCTGTTCATGAGCTATCTCAGCAGCGACACCGCCATCAACTACCTGCGGCAGGTGGTGATGACGCGCGACCCGGAGCGTGGCACCGGCCCCTTCAACCGGCAGCGCTACGCGAACCCCGCGGTCGATGGCCCGGCCGGGGACGCGCTGCGCACCATGGATGAGCCGCGCCGCGCTGCCCTGACGGAGCAGGCCAGTCGCGCCCTGCTCGACGACATGGGCGTGATCCCGCTGATCTATCTTCGCTACAACTGGGCGAGCTGGAAGGACCGGGTGCGCTACCTGCCGTCGCACCGCGGCTATACCAGTGCCATGTGGGCGGTGCCGGCCCGCTGAGGCGGGCCGGCACCGCTTCGGGCGAGGGCGCGGCGGCTACAGCGTGCGGCCGATGATCTCCCGCATGATCTCGCTGCTGCCGCCGTAGATGCGGCCGACCCGGGCATCGGCCCAGGCGCGGCCGATCTCGTATTCGGCCATGTAGCCGTAGCCGCCGTGGATCTGCAGGAAGTCGTCGAAGAGCCTGTTCTGCAGCTCGGCGCCGAGCAGCTTGGCGGTGGCGGCAAGTTCGACCGTCAGCTCGCCGCGCAGGTGCAGCGCCAGGCAATGGTCGGCGAAGACGCGGAACATGGTCGCCTGCGCCTTGGCGTCGGCCAGCTTGAAGCGGTTGTGCTGGAAATCGATCACCGGCTGGCCGAAGGCCTGGCGTTCCTTGGCGTAGTCCACGGTCTTCTGCAGCATCACCTCCATGCCCATGGCGGCGCGGACGGCGATGACCAGGCGTTCCTGTGGCAGGTTGCGGATGAGGTAGGAGAAGCCCTTGTTCTCCTCGCCGAGCAGGTTCTCGACCGGCACGCGGACATCCTCGAAGAAGAGCTCCGAGGTGTCCTGCGCGTGCAGTCCGATTTTCTCCAGGTTGCGGCCCTTGGTGAAGCCGGGGGTGCCGGCGGGGACGCAGATCAGGGAGATGCCCTTGCGGCCGGCGGCGGGGTCGGTCTTGGCGCAGACGATGACGAGGTCGGCGAGCTGGCCGTTACTAATAAATGTCTTGGAGCCGTTGATGACGTAGTGGTCGCCGTCGCGCTTCGCCGTGGTGCGCATGGCCTTGAGGTCGCTGCCCATGCCGGGCTCGGTCATGGCGATGGCGCCGATGATCTCGCCGCGCGCCATCTGCGGCAGCCATTCGCGCTTGCGCGCCTCGGTGGCGAGGTCGGCGATATAGGGCACGACGATGTCGGAGTGCAGCGGGAAGCCGGGGCCGGTGCAATTGGTCCGGGCGATCTCCTCGATGATGATGGCGCTGTAGCCGAAGTCGGCGCCGGCGCCGCCGTACTCCTCGGCGAGCATGGGGCAGAGCAGCCCGGCCGCGCCGGCCTCGAGCCAGAGGCTGCGGGGGACGATGCCGTCGCGTTCCCATTGCCGGTGGAAGGGGACGATGTGCCTGTCAAAGAACCGCGCCACCTGGTCGCGGAACATCTCGTGGTCCGAGGTATAGACGCTGCGGGGGCCGCTGAGGCTGCGGCTGGGAAGGCCCGGGTTGGTGTCCATGGCTGTCGTTTCCTTATATGGCCTTGGCGCTGCGGAGCGCGTCGAGATCGGCGGCGGTGAAGCCGCACTCCGCCAGCACGGCATCGGTATCCTCGCCGCGGAGCGGCACGCGGGTGCCGGCCTCGCCGGGGGTGCGGCTGAAGCGGGGGGCGGGGGCGGGCTGGACCACGCCGCCCTGGTTCAGGAAGGTGCCGCGGGCTTCCATGTGCGGATGCGCCGGGGCTTCCTCCATGTCGAGGATGGGGGCGATGCAGGCGTCCGTCCCGGCAAAGAGCGCGGCCCAGTCGTCCCGCGTGCGGGTGAGGAAGATCGCGGTCAGCTCGGCCTTCAGCGCCGGCCAGGCGGCGGGCGACATGCGGTCGGGGAAGCGCTGCGCATCGAGGCCGAGCTTGTCGCACATCACGGCGAAGAACTGCGGCTCGATGGGGCCGACCGAGAGCCAGCGGCCGTCGGAGCAGGCATAGGTGTCGTACCAGGGGGCGGTGCCGTCGAGCATGTTCACGCCGCGCTCGTTGCGCCAGCGGCCACGGGCCTTCATGGCGTAGATCGGCGCCATCAGCAGCGCGGCGCCATCGACCATGGCGGCATCCACCACCTGGCCCTGGCCGCTGCCCTTGGCCTCCAGCAGCGCCGCCAGCAGGCCCATCGCCAGCAGCATGCCGCCGCCGCCGTAGTCGCCGACCAGGTTCAGCGGCGGCACCGGGCGCTCCTCCGGCCGGCCGATGGCCCAGAGCGCGCCGGTCAGCGCGATGTAGTTCATGTCGTGCCCGGCGGACTGCGCCAGCGGGCCTTCCTGGCCCCAGCCGGTCATGCGGCCATAGACCAGCCGCGGGTTGCGGGCGCGGCAGACCTCGGGGCCGAGGCCGAGGCGTTCCATGACGCCGGGGCGGAAGCCCTCGATCAGCGCATCGGCGCCTTCGGCGAGGCGCAGCACGGCCTCCACCGCGGCGGGGGATTTGAGGTCGAGGGCCACGGAGCGGCGGCCGCGGCCGGTGAAATCGGCGCGGTCGCCGGGCGGGCCGTCCTTGCGGTCGAGGCGGATCACCTCGGCGCCGAGGTCGGCCAGGATCATGCCGCAGAAGGGGCCGGGGCCGATGCCGGCGAATTCCAGGATGCGCAGGCCCTTGAGCGGTCCCATGGGGCGTCCTCCGTTTTCCCGAGCCTAGCAGCGCCGGGCGGGTTTGACACCCGCCGCGGCGGAAACGGGGCGAGGCAACACGGGAGGTTAAACGGCGCCCCACATCGACACGCCTCAGAACGCGGCACAATCAAGCATCAAAGTTCGTCCCGACTGCTGCCGAAGCCAGGTGTGAAAAGGCGATTATAAATCTTCTCGGCGTAGTTGTCGGTCATCCCAGCAACGTAATCGCAGACTTGACGCAGTGTAATGTCACGCTGATCCAGGCTCCTTAACGCATCAGCCGGAATCAGTTCGCTCGGAGCGCACAATAGCTCGTTAAACAACGCTTCAACGATGCGCTGACCACGTCGCTCCAACTGTTGGATTGCAGCTTTTTTTACTACTAACTTGTACGTTATATCTTTTAAACTTTGAAGAAATTCACTTATTTCTGCAGGAAGTTGAATGCTAAACTTCAGCAACGGATGCTCAAATTTTGGATCTTCATCTATTTTTGCTGCTGAAATAAAAATATTTACTAATTTCCCGATGAATTGCTTTCTGCCTTCACTTCCGCATTCGAATAAATAATTGGCAAATTCATTACGGCAAACCTTGTTTCCGGGAGGGCCAATTGGTTGACCACTTTTAAATAGATCGCTGAGTCCGTTCTCGACTTCGCGTTTCGTGACTAGCTTGCGGGCAATAATGTCTTCTAAATCGTGCACTGCATAGGCTATATCGTCGGCACACTCCATAATGCTGGCATCGAGCCCTCGATGTTCGGGCTTACCGTCTGTTCCGATTTTTCTGAACAACTCCGTATCATTTTTGGAAAAAGGTTCTAAAGCCCATTCGACTATATTTGCCTCTTCTGTGTAATAGCATTTAGGAGGTTTGTTTTGATGATCGGTTTCAGGAAATGCATCGTATCTAACAGGATATTTAAGTACGGCAAGCACGGTTCGGCGCGTCGGGTTTATACCATGGCCCGCTTGGTATTTTTCAAGCTTCGTGAGTATGCGGAGTGTTTGAGCATTCCCTTCGAAGCCGCCTGATCCAACCATCTTCCTGTGAAGTGCCCGTTCGCCACCGTGACCGAAAGGTGGGTGGCCCAGATCGTGGGCATAGCAAGCTGCAATCATGAGAGCAGGACTGGGAAGCCAGTTTACAATGTCAGGCTCAACTTCATGTTGGCGCTGGAGCACTTTGAGTAGGCCTTCGCCGATCTGACCAACTTCGATCGAGTGAGTTAGCCGAGTGCGGTGAAAATCGTTTTCACCAACGCCCATGACTTGTGTTTTGCCTTGTAGGCGTCGGAAAGCAGACGAGTGAATGATTCTGCTTTTGTCACGGTCATAGGCCTCGCGAATGTCTCCCGGTCTGTTCACGTCGGGATGCATTCGCTGCTGAAATACAGTGTCCGCAGGTCTGATCATGACGGAATGTTCCTCAAATAAAACAAACAGGGGCCTCGTAAACTAATTATTGTGAAACCGCAAGAAATTTTGCTGAAGACAGTTGCTCGCCGTTCCAATGGCTTGCAGTCACTGCAAACCCTTGAGGGGAAGTCGCTTTGGAGCCAATAATCTATGGCCCACGCTTCCTTTCCTACTCGCTCGGCGCCAGATCCAGCCGGCAGACGATCCCCTCCAGCCCCGGCACCGCCGAGTAGCGCCGCATCACCTCCGGGTCATGCCCGGGGACGATATGCTGCGGGCTCGGCGCCAGGCGCTTCAGGGTCTCGAAGCCTTCCAGCATCTCGCCGATGTGGAAGGCGGTGGTGAAGGGCCGGCCGCTCTCCATGTTCTCGTAGAAATGGGTGACGTCGGAGGCCAGCACGACGGTGCCGCGTTCGGTCGCCACCGTCACGCATTGCAGCCCGGCGGAATGGCCGCGCACGAGGTGGGTGCGGATGCCCGGGGCGATGTCGGCATCGCCGTTCAGCATGTGGACGCGGCGGCCGAAATTCAGCTTCACCATGCCGGCGATGTCGTCCGGCTCGAAGCTGTGGGAGAGCTTGGGGAAGCGCATGAAGCGGCCGCAGGCATAGTGCATCTCGGCTTCCTGCAGGTGGAAGTCCGCTTGCGGGAATTGGTCGAAGCTGCCGACGTGGTCGTAGTGCAGGTGGGTCAGGATCACGTCCTTGACCGTCGCCGCATCGAGCCCGACGAGCTTCAGGCTCTCGGCCGGGCAGCGCAGCCAATGCCGCTTGCGGCGCTTCGCGACGGCCTCGGTGAAGCCGGCGTCGACGACGAAGCTGCGCTCGGCGCCGATGACGGCCCAGACGAAGTAGTCCATCGGCATCGGCCCGTCATGCGGGTCGCCGCCGATGAAGTGGTCGGAGCGCATCGCCTCCCGATGGGCGTAGCGGATGGCGTAGATCCGGTACATCAGGCCGGGTCCTTGGCCAGCACGGCCTTGATCGCCGCCGGGTCGACGCTGAAGGAGACGCCGGCACGCTCGTTCTGCAGGATCATGGGGGACCGGCTGTCGCGCTGGCCCCAGCCGCGGTTCAGCGCCTCGGTCATCTCCTCCATGACCAGGTTGCTGAGGCGCATCGGCACGCCCAGCTCGCGCCCGAGGCTGACCGCCAGCGACACGTCCTTGAGGCCGAGCCGCAGCGCGAAGGCCGGCGGGTCGTACTTGTTCTGCAGGTACTGGTCCTGGATGCGGTCGAAGGTCCGCTTGCGCCCGAGCGCGCCGCGGCGGATCGCCGCCCAGAGCTCGAGCGGGTCCATCCCCGCCTTGACGCCCATGGAGAAGGCCTCGGCGATGACCGTCTGGATGGCATAACCCGACAGGTTGTGGACCAGCTTGGCGACGGTCGCCGTGCCGATGCCGCCGATATAGGCCGGGGCGTCGCCGAAGCCCTGCAGGACGGGGAGGTACCTGTCGAAGGCCGCCTTGTCGCCGCCGACCCAGATGGCGAGCTTGCCGGTGCGGGCGCCCTCGGGGCCGCCGCTGACCGGGCTGTCGAAGCTGGTGCAGCCCTTTTCGGCAAAGGCGGCGTGCATGCGCTTGGCCATGGCCTGGCTGTTGGTCGAGAGGTCGAAGAAGGCCATGCCGGGATGGGCGCCTTCCAGCACGCCATCCGTGCCGAAGACCACGGCCTCCACATCGGGCGGGGCGGGGAGGGAGGCGAAGACGACGTCGCATTGCGCGGCCACTTCGCGCGCCGTCGCCGCCCAGGTGGCGCCGTTCTCGACATGGGTGCCGGCGGCCTGGCGGTGGATGTCGTGCACCACCAGGGCGTGGCCGGCCTTCTGCAGGTTGGCCGCCATGTGGGTGCCCATGGTGCCGAGGCCGATGAAGCCGACCTTCAGGGTGGTCGCGCTCATGCCGCGGGCTTCCCGGAATCGATGTCCTCGTAGACGTCGCAGGCGATCTGCGCGCCGGTCATCGCCGCCGGCCAGCCGGCGTAGATCGCCATGTGGGTGACCACCTCGGCGATCTCCTCCCGCGTCACGCCATTGCCGAGCGCGCGGCGGAGGTGGGTGGCCAGCTGCTCCTCGCGGCCGAGGGCGATCAGCGCGGCGACGGTGATCAGGCTGCGGTCGCGCTTGCCCATCGCCTTGCGTTCCCAGACATCGGCATAGGCGACCTCGTTGGTCATCTGCACGAGCTTGGGGAAATGCGGGATCAGCCGGTCGCGCCGGCTGGATGGGGGGGCTGCTGCCATGGGGGACGTCTCCTTTGCCCGCGATCCTGCGCCAGCCCCGGCCGCTGGGAAAGAGGGGGGCGGCAACTGCGGCGCAAAGGCGGCGGGGCTGCCCTGAAAGCAGCACGGCGGGGCCGCATCCGCGACATGCCCTGCGGCGTTAATGTCCTCGCGGAGGAAGCCCTGTCGTCCCCATCCCCCCTTTCTCCGCGGAGGTCGCCATGACCAGCCGTATCCTGAAGCTCGTCGCCCTGGTCGCCGTCACCGCCACGCTCTCGGGCTGCGCCGTCTACCCGGCGGGCGGAGGCTATGGCTATCGCGGCGGCGGCTATGCCCGGCCCGGCTACGCCTATGCGGCGCCCTATCGCGGGGGCTACGGCGGCGGCTACGGTGGCTACCGCGGGGGGTACGGCGGCGGCTACGGCCGCGGTTATGGCCGCGGCTACGGGGGAGGCTACGGCCATGGTGGCGGCTGGCGCTGAGCCGAGCCGCCGGGTGCGCCGCTACTGCGCCGCGGCGCGGTAGCGGGCCAGCATCTCCACGCCTTCCGGCCCGGCGCGCTGCACCCATTCGGCGGTCTGGGTCTCGCCGATCGCCTTCAGCTCGGCCATCATGGCCTCGCCCGGCGGCGGCAGCTGCATGCCCTGGCTGCGCAGCCGGTCGGCCATGGCGACCTCGGCCGCCTGGGCCATGGCCTTGCCGCGGGTCGCGGCGGTGGCCGCTGCCGCCAGCAGTGCCGCCCGGCTCGGCGGATCCAGCGCCGCCAGCGCCCGGGCATTGGCGAAGACCGCGTTCCGCGTCCGCATGCCCCCGACGTTGTACCAGTAGCGGGTGAAGTCCCAGGCGGTGACGTTCACCCCGGTCTGCGCCGAGGTGAACATCGACTGGATGACGTTGGTGGCGAAGGCCTGGGAGACCTCGGCCGCCTGCACCGTGACCGGCGTCGCCCCCATCAGCTCGGCCATCCGCGCGGTGACGGTGTTGTAGGCCCGGAAGCGGGTGCCGCGCAGGTCGGCCAGGCTGCGGATTTCGGTCTTGGCGTAGAAGCCCTGGGCGTCCCAGTGGACCATGTAGAGCAGGGTCAGCCCCTGGCGCTCCAGCCGGGCGCGGACATAGGGCTCGGTCGCCGCGTTCAGCGCCTCCGCCTGCGGCCAGGTCCAGGCGAGGAAGGGGACGCCGTCCACCTCGAAGAAGGGATCCTCGTTGGCATAGGCCGAGAGCAGCACCTCGCCCAGCTGCACCTGGCCGGTCTGCACCCCCCGCTTGATCTGCGCCATCGGCAGCAGCGAGGCATTGGCATGCAGCTGGATCGCCAGCCGGCCCTCGGTCGCCTGCTCCACCTCGGCGATGAATTGCCGGATGTTGAGGGTGTGGAAATTCTCGGCATAGGGCGTCGCCATCACCCAGCGCGTCTGCGCCGCGGCCGGCGCCGCCAGCCCGAGGGCCAAGGCCAGGCCCGCGGCCCGCCTGATCCAGTCCCGCATTCCACCGTCTCCCGGCCTCCATGGCAGGCGGGAGCGTTCCACAGGCCGTATCGCCACCGCAAGGCTTGCGGCAGGCCCCCGGCCTGGCCAATGATCGCCGGGAGGAGCCCCCATGCCCGATCCTGCAGCAATCCCCGCCCGACTGGTCATCCAGCAGCCAGAGGAGGTCCGCAGCTTCTGGCAGCCGGTGCCGGCCAACGGCTTCGTCCGCTGTATCCTCGACAGCGCCATGACCGGGGCCGAGACCCCCTTCGCCATGGGCACCCAGACGGTCGACCCCGGCTGCCATGTGCGGGAGCACCTGCACGACGCCAACGAGGAGGTCATCCTGGTCCAGGCCGGCGAGGGCGAGGCGCATGTCGAGGGCGCCGTCCATCCGATGCGCCCCGGCACCTGCTTCTTCTTCCCGCGCGACCGGCCGCACAGCTTCCACAATACCGGCAGCGGGCCGCTCACCTTCCTCTGGATCATCCTGCCGGGCGGGCTCGAGACCTTCTTCGCCCGCATCGGCCGCCCCCGCGCCGAGGGCGAGGCCCCGCCGGCGCCCTTCCCGCGGCCGGAGAACGTGGCGCAGATCGAGGCCGAGACGGTCTTCGGCCAGGTCCCCGCCGCCAGGGTCTGACCCTCGGCCGCACTGCTGCGCTTCGCACCGCATCCCGGCGGCACGGCGCCCGCCGCCCCTGGCTGCCATCCGCCCCGTCGCGGACGGCAGCGGGCCTGCTAAGCGAAGACGATGCCGAGTTCGACCTGGGCACCGGCCTGGAACTGCAGCCCCTGCCAGTTGAGGTAGATGTTGTTGGCATCGAAGCTGATGTCCGTGGCGTCGAGGCCGGCATTGTTCCCGTTCTGCAGAAGGGTGACGCCGGCGATGTCGCTGACCGTGCCGAACTTGTCGGCAAGCCGGAAGCCATTGAAGGATGCGGCATTCCAGCCCACGGGGTTGTTGAAGGTGACCAGCACATGGTCATTGCTGATATCCATCGAGCCGATATTGGAATCCGGATTGATGGATGCGAGCTCGATACCCGCGCCGACGGTGACATCCCTGGCGGTGTTCCCGTAGGCATCCGAGATGGCCGGGAAGAGGTAGGTATAGCCGATGGTCTTCCCCTCGAATCCCGGAACCACGTCGGTGACGCCGGATAGGGCCACGCCGACCGTCCCCGTGGCCTGGCCGCCTGCGCCGTCACTCACGGTGTAGGAGAAGCTGTCGTTGCCGCTCTGGCCGTTGTTTAGCGCCTGAAGCTGGGCCGAGGTGGTGGGATCGTAGTGGATCTGGCCGCCGATGAGGCTGATCGTCGCGCCCAGGGCGGTCTGGTTGCCTGCCTTGCCGGGATCGGCATCCGAAAGGGCGGTGATGGTCAGGGGGTCGCCGTCCGCATCGGTGAAGGCGGCGAGCCCGTTGATGGTGATCGCCGTGTCTTCGTTGGTCGCCCTCCCGACCGCGCCGCTGGCCACCGGCGCGTCGTTGGTACCGGTGACGGTGACGGTGACCACCTGGCTGGCGGTGCCGCCATGGTGGTCGTCGACGGTGACCGTATAGGCGAGTTCGAGCACCTGGTTCCGGGCCAGGAAGTTGAAGGCCTCGGTGCCGGAATTAAAGGCCAGTTGATCTTGCCGCCGGCGGTCGCCGCCGTATCGGTGGAGCCGGCGGTCATGAAGCCCAGCAGCTGCACCGGGCTCAGCCCGGCCGGCAGCAGGGCGGCGCCCTGGGTTACGTGGAGCACGGTCACCGCAGCGGCGACCACATCCGTGACATCGGCGTCGCCCAAGGTCAGGCTGCCCGAGGCGGTCAGCCCGGCATTGGTCTCGACCAGCGCGGCCGAGATCCGGTCGGTCGCACTGGCCGACAAGGCCGGCCCGTCATTGGCGCCGGCGATGGTCAGGTCGACGGTGGCGTTGCCGAAGTCGCCATCGGCATCGGTCACCCGGTAGCTGAAAGCGACATGGGCGAGCTCGCCCACCGCCAGATACTGGAAGGCGAGGCCGGGGTCATAGGTGAAGCTGCCGCTGGTGGTGTTCAGGGCGAGCGTGCCCTTGCCCGCCGGCAGCGGCGTGGTCAGCAGCACGCTGGCGACGAGGTCGGGGATGGTATCGTTTCCGACCACGTTGCCGCTGATGGGCAGGGAATCCTCGCCCAGGGTGAAGAGATCGTCCCGGGCGGTCACCGCGTCATCCGCGACCGACAGGTCGGTCCCGTCCACCCTAACGACGCCGCTCTCGAAACCGGCGGCGGTCAGCCCGAAGGTGCTGAAGGTGAAGCTCTGCCAGGCCGCGTTCGGGCTGGCCAGGAAGGCCGCATAGCGGGCGATATCGCCCTGCACCGAGGCCGAGGCCCACTCCGCCCTGGTCAGCTCCAGGCGCAGGGTGTCGAAGCCGGAGCCGCCATCGGCGAGGTCGGCGGCGCCGCCATTGGCGGCCCGGCTGTAGACCACGGTGTCGTTGCCGTCGCCAGCCCAGACCGTGTCGCTGCCGGCTCCGGCGTCGATCAGGTCATCGCCGCCGTCGCCCGTGACCAGGTCGTTGCCGCCGCCCGCGAGCACGCTGTCGCCGCCCTGGCCGGCGTAGACCGTGTCGTTGCCGGCACCGGCCGATATCCAGTCGGCGCCGTCGTCGCCGGTGATGAGGTCGATCCCCGACCCCGTGGTGAGGATGTCGTCGCCCAGGCCGCCGTAGACGGAGTTGTTGCCGTCACCCGCGCTGATGCTGTCGTTGCCGGCATCGCCGGTGATGCTGTCGCTGCCGGTGCCGGCGGCGACGCTGTCGTTGCCGCTGCCGGCCCAGATGACGTTGACCCCGTTGCCGGCACTGATCCAGTCGTCGCCGTCGCCGCCACCGATGGTGTCGTTGCCGGACCCGGCGATGATCCGGTCCTGGCCCGCCCCGCCGGTGACGTTGTTGTTGCCGGCGCCGGCCGCGATCGAATCATCGCCGTCGTCGCCGGCCAGGATGTCGTCGCCGGCGCCAGCGTTGATGGTGTCGTTGCCGATGCCGCCCCAGGCGGTGTTGTTGCCTGCGCCGGCGTCGAGCCGGTCCTCGCCCGCCCCGCCGTCCAGCTGGTCGTCGCCAAGGCCGCCGCTCAGGCTGTCGTTGCCGTCGCCGCCGTAGAGGCTGTCGCGGCCGGCGCCGCCGGTGATGGTGTCGGCGCCGGCATCGCCGTAGCCCTGATTGTTGCCGTCGCCGAGCAGCAGGCGGTCGTTGCCGACACCGCCGAAGGCCATGTCGTCGCCGCCGCCGCCGTCCAGCGTGTCGTTGCCGTCGCCGCCGTAGAGCTGGTCGTTGCCGTCCTCGCCATAGAGGTAGTCGTCGCCGCCATTGCCCCAGAGCTGGTCATTGCCCAGCCCGCCATGCAGCCAGTCGCTGCCGGCGCCGCCCCAGACCCCGTCATTGCCGGTACCGGCGAAGACGTTGCTGCTGTCGCCTGGGGCCGCCAGCTGCGACCCGACATCGATCCAATCCGATCCGGATGTGCCGTTCAGAGTCTTGCGCGGGGCGAGGGCCATGGACACAACCTGCTGTTGATAGGGTTTACGAACCGTAAACCAAACGATAATAAACCGCAATGAGTTTGATAAGCTTCGGCTAACCGACGGCCCGCCTCAGGCCCATCCCGGAGAAGGCATCGCTCCTTCCTGGGGAGCGTCCCCGGGATGCCGTCTGACCGGGCGATGGGCGGGGATCTCGGCGCCGGCCAGGCCCTCGCGGCGGAGCAGCACCAGACGCTCGTCACCGACGGCATGGCGGGCCCCATGGACGGCGAAGCCCATCCCCGGTGGACCCTCGGCCGGATGCGGCCAGGATTCGGCCTGCCGAGCCCGGCCGCCTCACCCGGCGCGGGCGAGCAGTTCCGTCAGCTCGGTGCTGCTTGCCAGCGTCTCGAGCCCCGCGACCAGCGCCACCACCCGTCCGGTTGCGGCCGCATCCAGCATCCCCGCGACATTGGCGCGGAACTTCGCTTCCACCTCGGCCGGGGACACCGGGTTCTCCGGGCTGGCGCGGCGGTGCAGCACCTCGTGCCGGTGGACCCCGCCGTCCCGGGCATGGACGACCATGCGGCAGGCATGGCGGAAGGGGGCGCCCATGGCCTCGAGCTCCGCGTCCTCGGTCACCGCGATGCGCGGGATGAAGCCGAGGATGGCGGGGTCGGCCAGGTACGCCTCGCGGTAGAAGCCGGCGGTCGGCGCGCCGTGCAGCGCGGTCACCGCCAGGCCGAAGAAGATGTTCATCTGCGCCGCGGTGACGCCAGCCGGCCGGTAGGGCCAGGCGGTATGCACATGCGTCATGTGGCCGACCCCGACCTCGATCCGCGCGATGTCGGCGGCCGCGAGCTTCGCCTCCGCCATGACATGGCGCAGGGCGTCGAGGGCGCTGTGGATCGAGGTGACCGAGGGGTACATCTTGAAGCCGGTCTTTGCGGTCTCCCAATCCTCGCCCAGGCCGGCGGTCAGCCTCGCCGCCGCCGGGGTGCGGGCGAGGGCCGAGAGGAAGCCGCCATAGGGCGCCTCCAGCACGTCCGAAATGCCGGTGAAGCCGGCCTCGGCCAGCAGCGCGGCGCGGACGCCGCTCTCGGCCGCGCGCCCGGCATGCAGGCGCTTGACCATGGCGCCTTCCTGCGCCGCCATCAGCCCGGCGCCCATGGAGCCGGCGATGCCGAGGCCATGCCGCATCCGCGCCGCATCGAGGCCGAGCAGCCGCCCGGCCGCGGCGGCGGCGCAGAACACCCCGCTGGTGCCCTGCGGGTGGAAGCCGTTGAGGAACAGCGCCATGGTCGCGGCATTGCCGACCCGGGTGCCGGTCTCGTAGCCGGCGACGATCGCGGTCAGCAGGTCGCGGCCCGGCAGCCCGCCGCGCATCTCGGCGAAGCCCAGGGCGACCGGCGTGGTCAGCGAGTTCGGGTGCAGGATGCTTTCCTTGTGGATGTCATCCATCTCGAAGCCATGTCCCGCAGTGCCGTTGACCAGCGCCGCCTGGGCCCAGGAGCCGCGCCGGCCGGTCCCCCAGAGCGTCGCGGCCGGTGTCGCCCCCTCGGCCAGCGCCAGGGCCTGCACCTGCCGCGTCCAGGGCAGGGTGGCGCCATGCAGGCAGACGCCGATGCCATCCAGCAGCGAGAGCTTCACCTGGGCGATCACCGCGGCGGGGATCGCCTCGAAGTCCAGCCCGGCGGCGAAGGCCGCGAGGTCGCGCGTCGCATGCGCCAGCAGGGGCGGGGCGGCATCCATCCCGGTCAGCCCTGCGTCGCCGGCACCCGCAGCACCAGCCCGTCGAGCGCCGGCGTCACCGGGATCTGGCAGCACAGCCGGCGGCCCGCGGGGACGGAGCCGATGGTATCCTCGATCATGTCGCGCTCGTCCGGGCCGGCGGGCGGCAGCCGCGCCACCCAATCCTCGGGCACGTCGACCATGCAGGTGGCGCAGGCGAGCTGGCCGCCGCATTCGGCCGGCAGCCCGGCCACGTCGGCGCGGATGGCCACATGCATGACGGTCGGTTCGTCCCCGGCCTCCAGCGCCCGGCGCGTCCCGTCCGGCTGCACGAAGGTGATCGACGGCATGCCCTGCTCCCTCAAACCGGCCGCCATCCTGCCCGCGGGCTACTCCGGCTTCAATCCGGCCAGGTCGATGGCGCGGCGGGACAGCAGCCGCTCGCGCTCGATGAGCGCCGCGAAGCCCTCGGGCGTCCGCTCCGCCGGCGTCGCCAGCAGGTTGCCGATGGCCTCGACCCGGGCCTGCAGCGCCGGGTCCGCCAGCGCCCCGGCGAAGGCCTGCTGCAGCCGCCGGCGGGGCTCCTCCGGCGTCGCCGCCGGCACCAGCAGGCCGATGAAGGAGACCAGCCCGCCATCCTGCAGCCCGACCTCGGCGAAGGTCGGCACCTCCGGCAGCAGCGGCGCCCGCTGGCCGAGCCCGATCCCGAGGATGCGCAGCGCCCCGTCGCGGTGCTGCGGCAGCGCCGTGGTGATCTGGTCCATCGAGGCCGTCAGCGCGCCGGAGAGCAGGTCGGCCAGCGACGCGCCGCTGGCGCGGTAGGGGACATGCACCATGCCCATGCCGGTCGCCGCGTTCAGCAGCTCGATCAGCAGGTGGTTGGTGGTGCCGGTCCCGGCCGAGGCGCAGGTCACCCGGCCTGGCCGCGCCTTGGCATAGGCGATGAATTCGGCCAGCGAGGCGACCGGCAGCTTCGGGCCGACCACCAGCACGTTCGGCGTGCGGAAGCCGAGGCCGATGGGGGCGAAGGCGCGCGCCGCGTCGTAGGGCATCCGGGCCATGAGCATCGGGTTGGTCACCAGCCCGCCGTTGGAGCCGACCAGCACCGAATAACCGTCCGGCGCCGCGGTGGCGACGAGTTCGGCGCCGAGGTTGCCGCCGGCGCCCGGCCGGTTCTCGATCACCACCGGCTGGCCGCCGAGGCGCTCCGACATCCCAGGCGCCACCAGCCGGGCCAGGGTGTCGAGGTTGCCGCCGGCGCCGAAGGGCACCACCAGCCGCACCGGGCGGTCCGGGAAGGCGGCCCGCGCCAGCCGCGGCATTGCCAGCAGGCCGGCCGCGGTCAGCATCCCACGTCGCGTGACCATCCGCATCCTCCCTCGTTTTGCCGCCAGCCTGCGCGGCGCCGGGCGCGGCGGCAAGCGCTGGACAGCGGCGGGCGCGGGCGGCATCACGGCGGGACAACACGGGGAAGGAACCGCACCATGGCCTATACGCCATTCGATCTGACGGGGAAGGTGGCGCTGGTCACCGGCGGCAACGGCGGGATCGGCCTCGGCATGGCCGAGGCGCTGGCCCAGGCCGGCGCCGATGTCGCGATCTGGGGCACCAACCCGGCCAAGAACGCCGCCGCCCGCGCCCGGCTGGAGGCGACCGGCCGCCGCATCCTGGCGCTCGAATGCGACGTCGGCGAGGAGGACCAAGTCGAGGCCGCCTTCGCCGAGACCGTGCGGGTGCTGGGCCGGGTGGACGGGTGCTTCGCCAATGCCGGGATCTCCGGCGGGCGGTCGAGCCCCTTCCTCGAGCGCACCAAGGAGCAGTGGGACCGGGTGCTGCGGGTCAACCTGACCGGCGCCTTCCTGACCTTCCGCGCCGCGGCGCAGCACATGAAGGCGCGCGCCGATGCCGGCGACAAGGGCGGCGTGCTGGTCGGCACCGCCTCGCTCGCCGCCATCGAGGGCGCGGCGCGCAACGAGCATTACGGTGCCTCGAAGGGCGGCATGGTCTCCATGGTCCGCGCCCTGGCGGTGGAGCTGGCCCGGCACGGCATCCGCGCCCATTCCATCCTGCCCGGCTGGATCGAGACGGACATGACCGCGCGCTCGGTCGCCGACCCGAAATTCGCCGGCAACGTGCTGCCGCGGGTGCCGATGCGCCGCTGGGGCAATGGCGGCGACTTCGGCGGCATGGCGATCTATCTGATGAGCAGCGCCAGCGCATTCCATACCGGCGACACGCTGGTGATCGACGGCGGCTACTCGCTGTTCTAGCCAGGGCGGCGGCGCTAGCCTGAGGCAAAGTCCAGGGAGACGCCGCCATGTCCGCGCCGCTCGAATTCGGCTGGTTCCTGCCCACCTCGGGCGACACCACCTGCTACGGCGACCGCAGCTGCGCCGTGCCGCCCTCCGCCGCGCTGTTCGACCGGGTGGTGCTGGCGGCCGAGGCGGCGGGCTTCGAGTATTTCCTCGTCCCCGTCGCCGCCACCTGCTGGGAGGCCTGGATCAGCAGCGCCATGGCGGTGGCGAAGACCAAGCGCATCAAGGCGCTGGTCGCGGCCCGGCCGGGCTATGTCAGCCCGGTCCAGCTCGCCAGGATGGCGGCGACCTTCGACCAGCTCTCGAGCGGGCGGCTCTCGGTCAACCTCATCGCCGGGCAGAGCGAGGCGGAGGCGACCGCCGAGGGCATCACCCTGGCGAAGGAGGACCGCTACGCGCTGATGGCCGAGGATGTCGCCATCATGAAGGCGCTCTGGACCGCGCGCGGGCCGGTCGATTTCGCCGGGCGCTTCCATACCCTGAAGGGCGCCCGGATCGCGCCGCAGCCGCTGCAGCAGCCGCATCCGCCCTTCTACCTCGGCGGCGGCTCGGCCGAGGCCTGGGCGCTCTCGGCCGAGCATGCCGACACCCACCTCTTCTGGGGCGACACCCCTTCCCGCATCGCCGAGAACATCGCCACCATCCGCGGCCTGGCGGCCCGCCACGGCCGGGCGGAGGCGATCGGCTTCGGCATGCGGCTGCAGATCTGCTGCCGGGAGACCGAGGCCGAGGCCTGGGACGCCGCGCATGAGCTGGTGCGCGACGTGACCGAGGCGCAGACCCGCTTCATCCGCACCCATTACGCCGCCTCCGTCGCCAACCAGCGGGTGCAGCAGCTGGCGCGGGAGAAGGGCGAGCTGATCGCCCCGCATCTCTGGACCGGCATCACCCGGGTGCGGCCGGGCGCCGGCATCGTGGTGGTCGGCGACCCGCGGCAATGCGCCGCCACCCTGCAGGAATTCATCGACCTCGGCTGCCGGTCCTTCTGCCTCTCGGGATACCTGCACGACGAGGAGGCGATGCGCTTCGCCCGCTGGGTGCGGCCGCTGCTGGCCGAGCGCAACCCGGGCCGCATGCTGGCCGCCTGAGGCGGGCCGGGCTAGGCTGGGCGCCAATCACCGGGAGACACGGCCCATGACCGAGCTGAACGCGACGCACGACCCGGACCGGCAGAGCTGGCTCGAATCCGCGAACGAGCCGGACTGCGACTTCCCCATCCAGAACCTGCCGCATGGCGTCTTCTGCTGGCCCGGCGAGGCGCCGCGCGGTGGCGTGGCCATCGGCGATGCCATCCTCGACATGGCGACCGCGGTGGAGGCGGGCCTCTTCGCCGGCATCCCCGCCGAGGCGGCCCGCGCCGCGGCCGAGCCCTCGCTCAACCGGCTCATGGCCATGGGCAACGGCGCCGCCTCGGCGCTGCGCGCCCGGATCTCGGACATCCTCCGCGCCGACCATCCGGATGCCGCCCGCTTCGCCGCCATGGCGCAGCGCATCCTGGTGCCGATGGAGGATGTCGAGATGCGTCTGCCGGCCGGGATCGGCGCCTTCACGGATTTCTTCACCAGCAGCTACCACACCGAGCGCGGCCGCCGCGCCCGCGGCGAGGAGCCGGCGCTGCCGCCGAATTTCCAGTACCTGCCGATCGCCTACAACAGCCGCGCCAGCTCGGTCCGCGTCAGCGGCGAGGCGGTTCGCCGGCCCAACGGCCAGCGCCAGCGGGCCGATGGCACCGTCGCCTTCGGCCCCTGCGAGGGCCAGGATTTCGAGCTCGAGCTCGGCATCTTCGTCGGGCCCGGCAACATGCTGGGCGAGCCGATCCCGCTGCGCGCCGCGCCCGAGCACATCTGGGGCTTCTGCCTGGTGAACGACTGGTCCGCGCGCGACATCCAGCGCTGGGAGAGCACGCCGCTCGGCCCCTTCCTGTCCAAAAGCCTCTCGACCAGCATCTCCCCCTGGGTGGTCACCGCCGAGGCGCTCGCACCCTTCCGCGCCCCGGCGCTGGTGCGCCCGGCCGGTGATCCGGCGCCGCTGCCGCATCTGGCGCATGACCAGGACCAGCGGCTCGGCGGCTTCGACATCGACCTCGAGGCCTGGCTGCTGACGCCCGACATGGCCGCGTCGGAGGAGGAGCCGGCCCGCATCACCCGGACCAATTTCCGCCACATGTACTGGACGCTCGGGCAGATGCTGACCCACCACGCCAGCAACGGCTGCAACCTGCAGCCCGGCGACCTGATCGCCAGCGGCACCGCCTCCGGCCCCACCGACGAGAGCCGCGCCTGCATGGCCGAGATGACCCGCGGCCGCGACCCGATCACCCTGCCGAACGGCGAGACGCGGATCTGGCTGCAGGATGGCGACGAGGTGATCCTCCGCGGGCGGGCGCATCGCCGCGGGCATGTCGGGATCGGCTTCGGCGAGTGCCGCGGGCGCATCGACCCGGCGCTGGCCTGGCCCGCCTGAGCCGCCACCGCGTTCCGCAGGACCAGCACAGGGGAGAAGGCTGAATGGCCCGCCGCTTCATCGATATCTCCGTCGCCCTCAAATCCGGCATCAGATCCGATCCGCCGGGGATGGAGCCGAAGATCGAGTACACCGACCACCACCAGTCGGCGCCGAAGATGGCGGCCTACATGGGCGTGCCGGTCGAGGCCCTGCCCAACGGCGAGTACGCCGCGGTGGAGCGGGTCGACATCAGCACCCACAACGGCACCCATCTGGATGCGCCCTACCACTACTTCTCCCGCATGAACGAGCGGCTGGTTCCCGGCGGCGAGGCCTCCTGGCGGATCGACGAGGTGCCGCTCGAGTGGTGCCACAACCCCGGCGTGAAGCTGGACTTCCGCCACTTCGAGGATGGCTATGTCGTGCAGCCGGCCGATGTCGAGGCGGAGCTGCGGCGCATCGGCCACACGCTCAAGCCGCTCGAGATCGTCGTGGTCAATACCCGCGCCGGCAGCCGCTACGGCGAGGACGACTACATCGACACCGGCTGCGGCATGGGCAAGGCGGCCACCCTCTGGCTGCTGGAGCGCGGCATCCGCCTGGTCGGCACCGATGGCTGGTCCTGGGACGCGCCCTTCAGCCACACGAAGCGGAGGATCGAGCAGGGCGGCGATGCCTCGCTGATCTGGGAAGGCCACCGCGCCGGGCGGGAGATCGGCTATTCCCACCTCGAGAAGCTGCACAACCTGGAAGCCCTGCCGGCGGACGGCTTCCAGGTGGTCTGCTTCCCGGTGAAGGTCCACCGCGGCTCCGCCGGCTGGACCCGCGCCGTCGCCATCATCGACGACTAGAACAACAGGCCAGAGCGGTCTCCGTGAGCCAGTGCGAACGGAAACCGCTCCAGGCCGGGCCTGCCCGCGGCCTCACCGCCACGGGATGGGCACCGTCGGCGGCGGCGCCACCTCGAAGGTGTTCAGCTGCATCGCCAGCAGGCTGTAGTAGCCGACCAGCCCGGTCAGCTCGACCGTGCCGCGGTCGCCCAGCAGCGCCTGGGCGGCGGCGTATTCGGCCTCGGGCACCCGCCCGGTCCGCAGCAGCGCCCGGGTGAAGCCGACCACCGCCGCATCCGCCGGCGCGTCGAAGGGGATGCGCTCCGCCCCGGCGCCGACCGCGGCGATCACCGCCGCCGGCACGCCCTGCTGCGCTGCGATCTGCGCATGGGCGAACCATTCGTAGTCGGCCCGCCAGTGCTGGCCGACGCAGAGGATCGCCAGCTCGCGCAGCCGCATCGGCACGCTGCACTCGTAGCGGATGAAGACGCCGAGCTGCTCGACCCGGCTGCAGAGCTCGGGGCTGCGGATCAGCGCGGTGAAGGGGCCGCCCACGCCGCCCCGGGCGCCGGCGGCGATGCGGTCCCAGCCCGCCTGCGCCGCCGGGTCGAGGCTGGCGCGGTCGGGCGCCGGCAGCCGGCTCATGCCGCGGCCACCGCGTGCGACGGGCCGAAGGCCGGCATCACCTCGGCGGCGAAGGCGCGGAGGTTGGCGATGCTGGCATTGGGATCGACCAGCAGGATGGTCTCGACCCCGCCGGCCGCCAGCCGCCGCACCCGTTCGACGATCTCGGCCGGGGTGCCGAGCAGCGGTGCGTCATCCTCCTCGATGCTGGCGGCCTTGCGACCCTTGTGCAGGTCGCCGATGACGCCGACGACGCGCCTGCGGGTCTCATAGGCGGCGGCGCGTTCCTCCTCGCTGCGGACCATCTGTAGGGCGCGGGCCACGGCGACCATGCTTCCGTCGTAGGCGCGGCCGACCCGCGTGCATTCGGCGCGGAAGATCGCCACCCGCTCGGTGATCTGCTCGACCGAGGCGAGCTGGTCGAGCAGCAGGTTGAAGCCGTCCCGCGCCGCGCGCCGGATGCTCTCGCCGCTGCCGGCGGCCAGCCAGAGGGGCGGGTGCGGCCGCTGGACGGGTGCGGGCTCCACCACCACATCCTCGAAGTGCCAGCGCCGGCCGTGGTGGCTGAAGCGCTCCTCGCTGGTCCAGGCGCGCCGGATCACCGCGATGGCCTCGTCGAAGCGTTCGGAAGCCTCCTCCGGCGGGATGCAGAAGCCGTCGAATTCCGCGGCTCGGTAGCCCTTGCCGACGCCGAAGTCGAAGCGCCCGCCGCTCAGCAGGTCGAGCGTCGCCGCCTGCTCGGCGATCAGCACCGGGTTGTGCCAGGGCAGCACCACCACGGCGGTGCCGAGCCGGATGCGCGAGGTCTTGGCCGCGAGATAGGCGAGCAGGGTGAGCGAGGCCGAGACCTGGCCCTGGCCGGTGAAATGGTGCTCGACCATGAAGACGCTCCGGAAGTCGAGCCGCTCGGCCTCCTGGACATACTGGATGAAGCTTTCGTAGCCCTGGCTATCCGCCAGGCCGACCGCACGCCTGGCGCGCGCCCCCCCGAACAATCCGAAGCGCATCCGCGGCATCCTCCTCGCCCGCCCCGGGTCCAGGATGGACCCGGGGCGGGCGGAAAAAAAGGCCGCAATGCGCGGGGATGCCGTGACACTCTGCCCGCCAGGCCCCGCCATGCCGCCGCCCGGATGGGGCAGGGCCCGAGGGAGCGCCGCCCATGCCGCTGCAACGCCTCCAGCACGTGCTGATCCAGACCACCGACCTCGCCGCCACCAGCCGCTGGTGGGAGGAGGTGCTGGGCCTGCGCGCCGGTCCGCACCCGGACTTCGGCTTCCCCGTCGCCTGGCTCTATTGCGGCGAGGAGGACGTGGTCCACCTGACCGAGGGCGGCGCCGCGGTCTCGGCCAACCGCCAGGCCTATCTGGCGCAGCAGAGCCAGGCCGAGCGCGGCACCGGCGTGCTCGACCACATCGCCTTCCATGCCACCGGGCTGGCGGAGATCCTGGCCCGGCTGCAGGCCCGTGGCGTGCCCTTCCAGTCCCGCCGGGTCGATGCCCAGGGGCTGTTCCAGCTCTTTCTCTTCGATCCCAATGGCGTGAAGGTGGAGCTCAACTTCGCCGGGAGCGAGGCCGATGCCGCCGGCATCGCGCCCCAGCTCATGGCCAGCAGCCTGCCGCGCTGAGCCGGCCCGGGGCGGGGCGGTGCGATGATCCAGGGCATCCGCCCGCCCTCCGGCCGGCCCGGGACAGCAGGGCGGCCGCGACGGGCAGGGTCTGGTCCCGCCCCGGCCGCCGTAGCAGACTGTGCGCTGCAGCAAAGGTTGTCCCATGCCGAAGATCGATGCCGAACGCTTCCTCAAGGACCTGAACGATCTGCGGAAGATCGGCCAGTACCGGACCGGCGTGCATCGCCCGACCTATTCGCCCGAGGACATGGAAAGCCGCCGCTGGCTGATGGCGAGACTCGAGGAGATCGGGCTCGAGGCCAGCATCGACGGCATCGGCAACGTCTATGGCCGGCACCGCGGCCCGGGCCCGCACCTGCTGGCGGGCAGCCACATCGAGAGCCAGAACCAGGCGGGCTGGCTCGACGGCGCGCTGGGCGTCATGGCGGCGGTGGCGCTGGCCCGGGCCGGGCTGCCGGTGGACGTCGCCGCCTTCGCCGATGAGGAAGGGCATTTCGAGGGCGGCTTCCTCGGCAGCAAGTCGATCATCGGCATCCTGTCGGAGGAGGAGATCGACCGCAGCCGGAGCCGCAACGATGGCACCCCGCTGCGCGAGGCGCTGGCCGCCGCCGGCCTCGCCGGCCTGCCGCGGATGCAGCTCGAGCCCGGCCGGCACAAGGCCTTCCTCGAGATGCACATCGAGCAGGGCACGCAGCTCGAGAATGCCGGGCTGCAGGTCGGCGTGGTCACCGGCATCGTCGCCATCTGGCAGTGGCGCATCACCATCGAGGGCATGCAGGACCACGCCGGCGGCACCACCATGGCCGAGCGCCGCGACGCCGGCCTCGCCGCCGTGCGGCTGCTGGCGATGATCGACGCCGAATTCCCCAAGGTCTGCGGCGAGCGCAGCACCTGGACGACCGGCCGCATCGCAGTCGAGCCCGGGGCGCCCAGCATCATCCCCGGCCGCGCCGATATCCTCTTCCAGTTCCGCGACATCGCGCTGCCGGTGCTGGAGCGGATGGAGGCCTGCCTGCGTGCCTGCGTGCAGGAGAGCAACCGGCGCGAGCGCTGCACCGCGACCCTGACCAATGTCAGCAAGTCGCTGCCCGCGCCCTGCGACCCGGCCACCATGGCGGCGCTGGAGGCGGCGGCCGAGACGCATGCGCCCGGCCGCTGGCAGCGGATGCCGAGTGGCGCCGGGCACGACGCGCAGTACATCGCCCGGGTCATGCCGGTCTCGATGCTCTTCACCCCCTCCATCAAGGGCATCAGCCACCACTGGGCCGAGGACACCAAGGAGGAGGATCTGGCGCTCTGCTGCCAGGTGCTGGCGGATGCGGCGGAGGCCTATCTGAAGGGCTGAGGCGCCGCTGCTCCGCCGACACGCCGGCCACCAGCGGGCGCCAGCGCGCCGTCTCCGCCGCCGCCACCCGGGCGAAGGCGGCGCCGTCGCCCGGGTGGCGGCACGGTGCCCTGATGCCGGAGGCGGGCCTGGACCTCGGGCGCCGCCAGCGCCGCGGCGACGGCGGCGGCAAGCCGCGCCGGCACCGCCTCCGGCACGCCGCGCGGGGCGACGATGCCGCTGACCGAGCCGTTCCCGAAGCCGGGCAGGCCCGGCTCGGCCGCCGTCGCCACCTCCGGCAGCAGACCGAGGCGTTCGGGCGCGGCCACGCCCAGCGCCGGCTGGCTGCCGGCGCGGACCTGCCCGGCGACGATGGGCGTGGCCTCGGCGGTCGCGTCCACCCCGCCCGCGAGCACCGCCTGCACGCTGGCGGCGCCGCTGCGGC
The DNA here is from genome assembly GCF_030409335.1 of Paeniroseomonas aquatica. Lineage (GTDB taxonomy): Bacteria > Pseudomonadota > Alphaproteobacteria > Acetobacterales > Acetobacteraceae > Belnapia > Belnapia aquatica. The sequence goes on along the minus strand of NZ_JAUFPN010000020.1, from coordinate 94,973 downwards.
AAAGCATCGTCAGCAGCCGGGCCGCGGCCAGGGACTGCAGCAGCAGGGTCAGGTGCGGCGAGGAGCCGCTGCCGGCGGTGCCCCAGCTGACCGCCTCCGGCCGCGCCGCCTCACGGCATCAGGCTCACATGCGCGGCGACGATGCGCCAGCCGTCGTCCGGGAAGCGGACCCAGGTCTGGCTCTGCCGGCCGCGCCGGCCGGCGCGGAGGAATTCGGTATTGGCGGTGGCGAAGTCGCGGCCGTAGGTGGTGATGACGGTATTCTCGAGGCTGCGCTCCAGCCCGACCGGGGAGCGCCCGGCGCGGAAGGCGGCGATGGCGTCCCAGCCCAGCAGGTTCTCGGCCGGGCCGTAGCGCAGCGTGCGCGGGTCGCGGCGGAACAGCCGCTGCAGCACCGCCACGTCGTTGCCGGTCAGCGCCCGTTTGTATTCGGCGAAGCAGGCCCGCATCTCGGCGAGCACCTCGGGGATATCGACGTCCATCACGTGTTGTCCTTCATCGCCAGATAGGCCCGCCAGCCGCCGGTCGCCGAGATGTCGGGCGTGCCCGCCGCCCCCGCCGCCTCGCAGAGGAAGCCGAGGGGGGCGTTGCCATCCGCCAGCTCCACCCGGCCGAAGCCGAGGGGGGGCGGGATCTCCGCCAGGAAGGGGCCGATGGCGGCGGCGGGGAAGGCCCAGACCTCGCCGGCCACGGCGACGCCGCCGGCGGCGACCCGCACCAGCCCCGGACGGCCGCCGAGGTCGTGCAGCCGGTAGGCCGGCGCGGTGGCGGCCTCGGCCAGGAAGCGCCCGCCGTGGCGCAGCATCTGCGGGTTCAGCGGCAGCCCGGACATATGCGCGCCGATCGCCAGCAGCGGCAGCTCGTCGGCGGCGAGGGCCGGCGGCGCCGGCGGCGGCGGCACCGCGGCCCCGAGGGCGCCGAGCCCGCCCCCGGCGGCGGCATGCAGCGCGGCGCCGAGCCCGGCCAGCCGCGCCTCGGCGAAGGCCGGGCCGACCAGGGTCAGCCCCACCGGCCGGCCGTCCCGCCGGTACCCCGAGGGAATGGCGAGCGCCGCGAGGTCGCAGATATTGACGAAATTCGTATAGGTGCCGAGCCGGGAATTGGCGGCGACCGGCGCGGCCGCCAGCTCGGCCAGGCTCGGCAGGCCGGGGGCGGTGGGCAGCAGCAGCAGGTCGGCGCCGGCGAAGAGCACGCGGGCCAGCCGCCGGGCCTCGGCGGCGGCGTGGAAATCCTCCCAGGCGTCGATGGTCAGCAGGGGCAGGCCGGCGGCCAGGATGCCGCGGGTGATGGGGTGGAGGCTGTCGGGCTTCTCCGTCAGCATCCCGCGCAGCGCCGCGCTGCGCTCCGCCACCCAGGCGCCGTCGTAGAGCCGCCGGGCGATGGCGAGGAAGGGCGCGATATCGACGCGCGCGATGCGGCCGCCGAGCGCCGCGGCGCGGGCCAGCGCCGCCTCGTACAGCGCGGCGTCATCCGGGCTGTCGAAGATGAGCTGCCCGTCCAGCGGCACCGCCAGGCGCCAGCCGGGCTGGGGGGCCGGGGCCGCCCGCCAGCCGGCCGGCGCGGCGCGGGCATAGCGGTCTGTGGGCGTCGGGCCGGCGATCACCGCCAGCACCGCGGCGGCATCGGCGACGGTCAGGGCGAAGACCGAGACGCAGTCGAGCGAGCGGCAGGCCGGCACCACCCCCTCGGTCGGGACCAGCCCGAGGCTCGGCTTCAGCCCGACGATATTGTTCGCCATGGCCGGCACCCGGCCGGAGCCCGCGGTATCCGTGCCCAGCGAGAAACCGGCGATCCCGGCGCCCACCGCCGTCGCCGAGCCGGAGGAGGAGCCGCCGGGGATGCAGGCCGCCGCCACCGCGTTGCGCGGCGTGCCATGCGGGCTGCGGGTGCCGTTCAGCCCGGTGGCGAATTGGTCGAGGTTGGTCTTGCCCAGCAGCACCGCGCCGGCGGCGAGCAGCCGGGCGACGGCGGGGCTGTCGGCCGCCGGCTGGTAGGCATGGTCCGGGCAGGCGGCGGTGGTCGGCAGGCCGGCGGCGTCGATGTTGTCCTTCACCACGAATGGCACGCCATAGAGCGGCCGCCCGCGCGGCCCTTCCGCCGCAAGCGCCGCGGCCCGGGCCCGCACCGCCTCGGGCGGGACGGCGGTGATGAACAGCGCCGGGTCGGCCCAGGCCGCGATGCGGGCCAGCGCCGCCTCCGCGACCTCGGCCGGCGAGCCGCCTGCGGCGTGGAAGGCCGCGAGCGCATCCAGGGTGAAGGCGGGCGGTACCGTCATCGTCGGTGCCTCAGCAGGGCTTCGCTGGCGCGCGGCAGCTCGCCGCCCGGGGGCTGCTGCGCCTCCAGGATGCGGAAGTGATCGGCGCTGGCGACGGGGATGAGCGGTCCGGGCGCATGCGCCCCGGCCCGCCGGGCATGGACGTCGCGCGACTGCCGCGCCGGGAACAGGTCCCAGGCATTGCGCGGGCCGGCGTCATAGCCGAGGCCGGGGTGGCCCGGCCGCGCCGCGCGGAAGGGCGCGGCCTCGGCGTTGCGCGCCGCGATCAGCGCCGCGCTGTCCGGCACGGCCCGGCCGCTGTCATGGGCCGCGCTGCGTTCGGCGGGGCTCGCGGCGGCCCAGAGGCCGGGCAGGGGCGTATGGCGCATCGGGCGGATCCCATTCTCGCTGCCGGCGGAAGGCCTGCCTGCTTGCAACGCCCGGGCCACCGGCCGGCAACGCCCGTGCCGCGGGCAGGCCGGGGCGGCGGCCGCCGCCGCCGATCCCCCGGCCTGCCCGCGCAGCAGGCAGCCGCCGCTCAGTCGGCGCGCAGCTGCCGCACCGGCGCCCCGGCCAGGTAGCCCTCCACCGCCTCGACCGCGCCGAGGAAGTACTGGCGGTAGTTCTCCTCGGTCACGTAGCCGAGGTGCGGCGTCAGCACCGTGTTCGGCGCCGCCAGGATCGGGTGGCCGGGCGGCAGCGGTTCGGCGTCGAAGACATCGAGCCCGGCGCCGGCGATGCGGCCTTCCTGCAGCGCCGCGATGAGGGAGGGTTGGTCGATCAGCGGGCCGCGGCTGGTATTGACGATGACGGCGGTCTTCTTCATGCGCGCCAGATCCGCGGCGCCGATGATCCCGCGCGAGCGGTCGGACAGCACGAGATGCATGCTGACGACATCGGCCTCGGCCATGAGCGTCGCCTTGTCCACGGCGGTGGCGCCGGCGGCGGCGGCCTTCTCCGCGGTCAGGTTCTGGCTCCAGCCGATGACCTTCATGCCGAAGGCGGCGCCGACCTTCGCCACGCGGGTGCCGAGGTTGCCGAGGCCGACCATGCCCAGCGTCTTGCCCTCGAGCGTGTCGCCGACGCTCCCCCCCGGGGCGAGCTGCCAGCCGCCGGCCCGCAGCGAGGCCTGCTGCTCCGGGATGCGGCGCATGAGCGAGAGGATCAGCCCCCAGGTCAGGTCGACCGTCGGGTTGCCGAAGCCCGGGGTGCCGCAGACGGTGATCCCCTGGGCAGCGGCGGCCGCCAGGTCGATGCTGCGGTTGCGCGCCCCGGTGGTGATGAGCAGCCTGAGGTTCGGCAGGCGGGAGAGCAGCGGCTGCAGGAAGGCGGTGCGCTCGCGCATCATCAGGATGGCGTCGAAGGGCGCGAGGCGGGTGGCGAGCGCGTCGACATCGGTGAGGGTGTCGCGGAAGACCTCGAGGGTGATCTCCCGGGGCAGCCGGTCCCAGGGGCCGCGGGTCAGGGCGACGCCCTGGTAGTCGTCCAGGATCGCCAGACGGGTCAGCTTCGGCATGTTGGTTCCTCCAGGGAGAGTCTAGCCGCGCAGCACCCGCAGGGCATTCAGGATGACCGCGACGTCGATCCCCTCCTGCAACACCGCGCCCTGCACCGGTGTCAACTGCCCCGCCGCCGCCGCCAGCATCCCGAGGGTCGAGAGGCCGATGCCGGCGCCGACGCTCTGCAGGGCGATGCCCCGGGCGCGGCGGGCGATGCGCATCGCTTCGGCCAGCCGGTCGATGCGGTCCACCAGCACCACCGCATCGGCGGCCTCGGCGCTGGCCACGGTGCCGCGGGCGCCCATGGCGACGCCGATATCGGCCGCCGCCAGGGCCGGGGCGTCGTTCACCCCGTCGCCCAGCATCAGCACCGGACCTGCCGGCTTCTCCCGCAGCACCGCCGCCACCTTCTCGGCCGGGGAGCGCTCGGCCAGCACGGCGTCGACGCCGAGGCTCCGCCCGACTGCCTCGGCGATGGCCAGCCGGTCGCCCGAGAGCAGCACCACCCGGCGGATGCCGGCCGCCCGCACCGCCGCCAGCATGGCCGGCGCCTCGGCGCGCACCGGGTCGGCGAAGACCAGCACCCCGGCGGGGGCGCCATCGAGCGCGACCAGCACCCGCGCCGCGCCGGGGGCCTGGACATCGGCCAGCGCCGGGAAGTCGCCGACGAACTCCGGCCCGCCGAGCGCCACGCTGCGGCCCTCGACGATGCCGGCGATGCCGGCGCCGGCGACTTCGCGCAGCGCCATCGGCGTTGCCAGCGCCAGCCCGGCCTCGCGCGCCGCGGCGACCAGCCCGACCGCCAGGACATGCGCCGAGGCCTGGTCGAGCGAGGCGGCCAGCCGCAGCAGGTCGGCCGGATCGACGCCGGGCAGCACCAGGGTCTCGACCAGCCGGGCACGGCCCTCGGTGAGCGTCCCGGTCTTGTCCAGCATCAGCACCCGCACCCGGCCGAGCAGCTCGAGCGCCGCGCCGCTTTTGACCAGCACGCCGACCGCGGCGCAGCGCGACAGCCCCGCGATGATCGCCACCGGCACCGCCAGGATGAGCGGGCAGGGGGTCGCCACCACCAGCACCGCCAGCACCCGGCGCGGGTCCCCGGAGGCCAGCCAGGCCAGCAGCGCGATCGCCGCCGTCGCCGCCAGGAAGCCGAGCGCCCAGCGGTCGGCCAGCCGCGCCATCGGCGCCTTGCTGGCCTGCGCCTGGGCCACCAGCCGGATGATCCCGGCAAAGGTGCTCTCGGCGGCCGGCTTCGTCGCCAGCAGGTCGAAGGCCTCGCCGGCATTGCTGCTGCCCGAGAGGATGCCGGCGCCGGGTGCCAGTCGCCGCGGCGCCGCCTCCCCGGTCAGCGCCGAGGCATCGATCACCGCCACGTCCGACTCGAGCGTGCCGTCGGCCGGCACCACCTCGCCCTGGCGGACCAGGATGCGGTCGCCGGGGCGGATGGCCTCGATCGGCACCTCCTCCAGGCCGGCGGCGCCGTGCCGCGCGGCATGGCGCGGCTGGCGGGCCAGCAGCGCCGTCATCTCCCGGCGGGCGCGGGCGCGGGCGAAATCCTCGAGGAAGGCGCCGCCGGCGACCATCAGTGCGATCACCGCCCCCGCCAGCTCCTCGCCCAGCAGCAGCGCCCCGGCCATCGACAGCGCCGCCAGCAGATCGAGCCCGGCATCGCCCCGGCGCAGCTTCTGCAGGATGTCCCACAGCAGGAGGCCGAGCACCGGCAGCATGCCGAGCCGGTAGGCCGGCGCCACCCCGGCCAGCCCGGCCGCGAGGCCGAGGGCGGCGACCGCCAGGGCGGCACGGCGCAGCGCCTGGCCGGTCACCGGCCGGCCCACCCCGGCGATCACCCGGGAGGCAGCAGCAACCGCGCCGCCACCTCCCGCAGCCGCGCGGGCAGCGGCACGCTGCGGGTCTGCTCGGCCCGGGCGACGTAGACGTGGATGAAATGCGCCTCGGCGCTGGCGGCGTCCTCGTCGTTGCGGAAGATGCCGATCTCGTAGCGGATGGAGGCGCCGCCGAGCCGGCCGCAGCGCAGGCCGCAGGTGACGCGGTCCGGCCAGGCGATGGGGGCGAAGTAGCGGCACTGGGTCTCGACCACCAGCCCGACCTCGGCGCTGCTGGCGAGGTCGAGCACGCCGTGCCCGACCAGGAACTCCGCCACCGCGGTGTCGATCCAGCTGTAGTAGGTGACGTTGTTGACGTGGCCGTAGACGTCGTTGTCCATCCAGCGGGTCGGCACCGTGGTGAACCAGCGGTAGTCGGCGCGGGTGCCGACCGGCGGGCGCGTGCTCATGCCAGCGCCTCCGCGACGATCTCCCGGTCGACGCAGGCCTCGAAGGGCGGCACGTGGGAGATGGCCCCGGCGGCGAGCATGGCGGCGCCCAGGGTCTCGAAGGCCGCGCGCGGAAAGGTGGGGCCGGCCTCCCAGAGGCCCAGCGCCTGGTAGCGGGCGATGGCGCGCAGCCGGTGCGCCGCCGGCACCTCGGGGAAGCGCGGCGCGATGAGGTCGGCGACCTCCGCGGCCGGCGCGGCGCGGATGAAATCCAGCGCGTCGGCCATGGCGCGGATCATCGCCATGAGCTCGGGGCGCCGGGCGGCGATGCCGGCCTCGGTCGCGTAGAAGCTGGTATAGGCGGTCGGGCCGCGGCTGGCCTGGGCGTGCCAGACCGCGCCGCCGGCATCCTCGACCTGGCAGGCATAGGGCTCGAAGAGCTGCGCCACCTCGATGTCGCCGTCGGCGAGGCCCGCGACATTCCCGGCCATCGTGCGGTGCGCGATGACGTTCGTGGCGTCGAGGTCGATCGATGCCCTGGCAAGATCCCCCCTCAGGCACCAGCCCGGCGTCGGCACCTCGGAGACGAGGCCGAGCCGCAGCCCCGGCAGGTCCTGCAACCGGAAGCCGGACCGCGGCGCCGCGCCGGCCAGCAGGAAGGGATCGCGCATCACCACGGCGCAGAAGCTGCGGAGGGTGCAGGACGGGTCCTGGCTGCGCAACAGCAGCGGCCGCATCGGCCCGGACCAGGCGAGGTCGGCCTCGCCGGCCAGCAGCATCGCCGCCGCGCGGTCGGTGGTGCCGGCGGTGACCAGCCGGAGCGCGAGTCCCTGGGCGGCGAAGCTGCCGCGCGCCTCGGCGAGGTAGAAGGGCGCGTAGAACAGCGCGCGGAAGGGCTCGAGCAGGGTCATCGGACGCATGGCGCCCTCCTTGGTGTGCGGCGGCATTATGACGGGGCCGGGCCCGAATCCAATCCGGGCGCCCCCGGCCAAGGTGCCCCGCCCTGGCCGCCGCCCGCTGCGCCCATTCGGTCCCGGTGTGGCCCATTCCGGCCCTGGCGATGCATTCGGGCTTCGCCGCCGCCGATGCGGCGGCTATAGACATCACGCGGGCGGCACCGACGCCGCCCGGTCGCTTAACCCTTATGCCCGCCGCGGCAGGTCCGAGAGCGCCTTTGAGCAGCCAGACGCTTCCAGAAGCATTCCGCCTCCGCGCCGGCAACTTCAACCTGCTCGTCCTGCGCCTGCTGGACCCGCGGCCGGATGCGGTGCTGCCCGCGCTGGGCGACCAGTTCCGCCGCGCGCCGGGCTTCCTGCGCTTCGCGCCGCTGGTCATCGGCCTGGCCGACCTCGAGGTGGCGCCCGAGTCCGTCGACTTCCGCGGGCTGATCGCCGGGCTGCGGGCGCTGGAGATCGTGCCGATCGGCACCACCGGCGGCAGCCAGGCGATGCGCCAGGCTGCCCAGCATGCCGGCCTGCCGCCGCTGCGCCCGGTCGGCCTGCCCGGCGGCAAGGAGAGCGAGACCGATGTCGCCCTGGCCCCGGCCGAGGCGGCCGCCGCGCCGGCCCCGGCCGCCGCCATCCCCGCCGCGCCCGAGCCGCCGCCGGCCGCTCCGGCGGTCGACTTCAGGGGCTCCGGCCGCGCCGCCATGCTGGTGACCGAGCCGGTGCGCTCCGGCCAGCGGATCTATGCCCAGGACGCCGACCTCATCATCACCGCGACGGTCAATCCGGGCGCCGAGATCGTCGCCGACGGCAATATCCACGTCTATGGTGCCTTGCGGGGCCGTGCCGTCGCCGGCGCCTCGGACGATGCCACGGCGCGGATCTTCGCCATGAATTTCGACCCGGAACTGGTCGCCATCGCCGGCTTCTACGCGGTGCGCGAGGGCCTCGGGACGGCGCCCATCGGCAAGCCGACGCAGGTCCGGCTCGAGGGCGAGGAAATGCGGTTCACGCCGCTGGGCGCCTAGCGTGCCCGGCAGGCGCCTGAACCGGGGGATTGGCATGCGGACAAGGGGAATGCGTCCATGGCGCAAGTGATCGTCGTCACCTCGGGCAAGGGCGGCGTCGGCAAGACGACAACCAGCGCCGCCATCGCCACCGGCCTCGCCCAGCGCGGCAAGAAGACGGTGGTGATCGACTTCGACGTCGGCCTGCGCAACCTCGACCTCATCATGGGGGTCGAGCGGCGGGTGGTCTTCGACATCGTCAACGTCATCCAGGGCGAGGCGCGGCTGAACCAGGCGCTGATCCGCGACAAGCGGGTGGACACGCTCAGCATCCTGCCGGCCAGCCAGACCCGGGACAAGGACGCGCTGACCCGCGAGGGCGTCGCGACCATCATCGACCAGCTCAAGGAGGATCACGACTTCATCCTCTGCGACAGCCCGGCCGGCATCGAGAAGGGGGCGCTGCTGGCGCTGTACTTCGCCGACCAGGCGATCGTGGTCACCAACCCCGAGGTCTCCTCGGTCCGCGACTCCGACCGCATCCTCGGCGTGCTGCAGTCGAAGTCGAAGCGGGCGGAGGAGAAGCGGGACAAGGTGAAGGAGCATCTGCTCGTCACCCGCTACGACCCCAACCGGGTCGAGCGCGGCGAGATGCTGAAGCTCGAGGACATCCGCGAGATCCTGGCGATCCCGCTGCTCGGCGTGATCCCGGAGAACGAGAGCGTCCTCCGCGCCTCGAATACCGGCACCCCCGTCATCATGGACCAGGAAAGCGCCGCCGGTCAGGCGTACAAGGATGCGGTGTCCCGGTTCCTCGGGGAGGACGTGCCGCACCGCTTCCTCGAGCCCGACAAGAAGCCGGGCCTGTTCAAGCGCCTGTTCGGAGGGAGGGCTGCGTGATGAGCTGGCTCGATTATTTCCGCGCCAACCGGAAGCCTGAGCCTCCCGCCACCGCCTCCGCCGCGAAGGAGCGCCTGCAGATCGTGCTGGCGCACGAGCGCATCGGCCGCACCCGGGAGGATTTCCTGCCCAAGCTGCAGATGGAGCTGGTGGCGGTGGTCGCCCGCTACGTCGCGATCGACCCGGGCAAGGTGAACATCAACCTCGACCGCGGCGGCGACATGTCGACGCTGGCGATCGAGATCGAGCTGCCCGGCCCGCCCTCGGTCCGGGGGCCCCGCGCCGCGACCGGCTGAGGCCGCCGCCACCGGGCCGGGCGGGCGCCCTGGCGCGGGCGCCGGCCCGGCCATAGGCTCCCGCCATGGACCAAGCATCCCCCGCCGGCGCCTATGGCCCGGCCGTCGCCTTCGCCCTTGCCCATCCCTCGCCCTGGCCGCTGGACATCCGCGCCCACATCGCCGGCGGCTTCTTCGAGCCGCCGCCGGACAACGCCATCCTCGGCCCGGTCGAGTCGCGCGGCCCGGCCAACGGGCTGATCCTGCGGCACGGCCGGCCGGTCGCCCGCTGGGGCGACACGCGGCAGGTCGACATGACCTTCTCGGTCGCCAAATCCTACCTGGCGCTGCTGGCCGGCATCGCGGTGGGCGACGGGCTGATCCCCGACCTCGACGCCCCGGTCCGCGCCCTGGTCGAGGACGGCGGCTTCGAAGGGCCGCACAACGGCGCCATCACCTGGCGCCACCTGCTGACCAATACCTCGGAATGGGAAGGCGCGCTCTTCGGCAAGGCCGATACCATCGACCGCGGCCGCAACCTGGTGGTGGAAGGCCAGGGCCGGAAGGGCCTGCCGCGGCCGCTGCAGCCGCCCGGGCAGTACTGGGAGTACAACGACGTCCGGGTGAACCGGCTGTCGCTCGCCCTGCTGCGGGTCTTCGGCCGGCCGCTGCCGGAGGTCTTCGCCGCGCGCATCATGCAACCCATCGGCGCCTCGGCCGACTGGCGCTGGAATGGCTACGAGACCTCCTGGGTCGAGGTCGGCGGCCGGCGGGTCCAGAGCGTCTCCGGTGGCGGCCACTGGGGCGGCGGCGTCTTCATCCATGCCGAGGACCAGGCCCTGGTCGGCCAGCTCACCCTGCAGGACGGCATCTGGGACGGGACCCGGCTGCTGCCGGAAGGCTGGGTCGCGCAATGCGCCACCGCCTGTCCGCTGAATCCGCACTACGGGCTGCTGTGGTGGCTGAACACCGGCCGCAGCCGCTGGCCCGCCGCCAGCGCCGCGAGCTGGTGCTTCCTCGGCGCCGGCGGCAACGTCACCTGGGTCGATCCCGAGGCCGGGACCGTGGCGGTGCTGCGCTGGGTCGATGCGACGAGGCTGGACGGCTTCATGGCGGCGGTCGCGGCCGCCGCCGGCTGAGCCGGCCGGCCCGGCGGTCACCGGCGGCGGGCGTCGCCGCCGGTGACCGCTGCGGGGATCAGGGCCGCGGCTGCACCGCGTAGCGGCCGGGGCCGGTCCAGGCCAGGATCAGGAAGCCGCCGCACATGGCGATGTTCTTGAAGAAGGAGAAGATCTGCCCGACCTGCGCCCCGCCGGTGAATTCCCAGAAGCGGTGGGCGATGGCATTGGTGCCGAGGGTGTAGAGGATCAGGCCGAAGGCGGCCCAGCGGGTCTGCAGCCCGAGGATGATGAGCAGCGGCAGGATGGTCTCGGCCGCCACCGCCAGCATGCCGCCCAGCATCGGCAGCGGCGCGCCCTGGGTGGTCAGCAGGGTGACGATGCCCGGCCACTGCATGATCTTGAAATAGCCGCTGATCGGAAAGAGCAGCACCAGCGCGATGCGGCCGATCAGCAGCACCAAGTCGGTATTGCCGGGCGAATAGGGGGTGGGCGAAGTGGGCGAGGTGGCGGACATGCAGGTCTCCGGGAGGGGGCGTGGCGAAAGCCGGCGGGCGGGTGCGGGGTCGCAGTCGCGTCGCGCGCCCCGCCGCCCGGCCGAAGGCCGGGGCCTGCGAGGCCCCTCCATCCCTGCCGCCGCCGGCACCCCCGGCGGCCATGGACGGGGATACTAGGGGAAAGCCGCAGGCGCGGGAAACCTTCGACCGGCGGCCTCGCCGGGGGGGCGCGGCTTGCGGTGCCCGGCCGGCATGCGACACTGCGGCGCACCCTACGCACCCGCTTCAAGGAAATGCCGCATGCCCTTGCAACCCATGGTTTCCGGCCGTCGCCACATGGTCTCGGCCGGGCATTGGCTGGCGACCGAGGCCGGCCATGCCATTCTCGAGGCCGGCGGCAATGCGGTGGATGCGGCCGCCGCCGCCGGCATCGCCCTCGGCGTCCTGCATCCCGACCAGGTCCAGTTCGCCGGCGTCGCCCCCATGATCATCCACCTGCGCGAGCGCGGCGAGACGGTGAGCATCGCCGGGCTCGGCTGGTGGCCGCGCGCCGCCGACATCGGGCTGATCGAGCGCGAGCATGATGGCCACATCCCCGAGGGGATCCTCCGCACCGTCATCCCCGCCGCCCCCGATGCCTGGATCCTGGCGCTCGAGCGCTATGGCACGATGTCCTTCGGCGAGGTCGCCGCGGCCGCCATCCGCCATGCCCGCGAGGGCTTCTGCGTGCATCCGGTCATGGCGCATTTCATCGGCACCTTCGCCGAGAGCTACCGCCGCTGGCCGCAGAATGCCGCCATCTTCCTGCCGGGCGGCGCGCCGCCGCGGGAGGGCGACCTCTTCGTGCAGGAGGATCTCGCCCGGTCGCTGCAGTACATGGCGGACGAGGAGCGCGCCGCCGCCGGCGGCGGCCGCCTGGCCGGCCTCGCCGCTGCCCGGGCCGCCTTCTACGAGGGCGACCTCGCCGCCGCCATGGCCCGCTTCCACGCCGAGAACGGCGGCTGGCTGACGCGGGAGGATCTGGCCGGCTACCGCTCGGTGGTCGAGGCGCCGGTCCGGCGGATGGTCGCGGGCACCGAGATCCACGCCTGCGGCCCCTGGTCGCAGGGTCCGGTGCTGCTGCAATTCCTGGCCATGCTGGAGGGCATCGACCTCCGCTCCCTCGGCCATAATTCAGCGGCTTACGTGCATTTGTTGACGGAAGTCATAAAGCTCGGCTTCGCCGACCGGGACCGTTTCTACGGCGACCCCCGCTTCGTCGACGTGCCGCTGGCGGCGCTGCTCTCCCCGGCCTATGCCGCCGCCCAGCGGGCGCGGATCGACCCCGCCCGCGCGGCGCCGGGGGTGCCCGAGACGGCGCGGGACTTCCCCTGGGATGCGGGCGATCCCGCCCTGGTCGGCGACACCTCCTATGTCTGCGCGGTCGACCGCTGGGGCAATGCGGTTTCGGCCACGCCCTCGGATACCTCCTGGGACAGCCCGGTCATCCCGGGCCTCGGCTTCGTGCCCTCCTCCCGCGGCTCGCAGAGCTGGGGCCGGCGGGACCATGCCAGCAGCCTCGCCCCGGGCAAGCGGCCGCGGCTGACGCCGAATCCGGCGCTCGCCATCCGCCAGGGCGAATGGGTCATGCCCTTCGGCGGCCCCGGCGGCGACCTGCAGCCGCAGGCCATGCTGCAGGTCTACCTGAACCACGCCGCCTTCGGCATGAGCCTGCAGGAGGCGGTCGAGGCGCCGCGCTTCGTCACCCACAGCTTTCCCGGCAGCTTCGAGCCGCATGCCTGCCACCCCGGCCGGCTCGACCTGGAGGAGCCGATCGGGGAAGAGGCCGGCGAGGTCCTGGCCGCGCTCGGCCATGCGATCCAGTGGCGGCCGCCGCTGTCGCTGAACACCGCCGGGGTCATGGCGATCAGCCGGCGGGAGGACGGGCTGCTCCAGGGCGGCGCCGACCCGCGGCGGGCGGCGCGGGTGATGGGGATCTAGCCGGGCAGAGCAATGTTTCAAGAACAACGGCTTGCAGGCATAAATGAAGATTGTGCCCGAGCTGTGCGGCCGGGAACATCATGGCGTCCGTTGGCCGGTGCCATGGCGCCTCCCGGCGGCCCGGCGCCCGTCGCCGCCGGGCCCCAGTGGCCCGCCGGGCCGGAGGGGCGCGCATCCGAATAGCGGTGATGGAGTTCCTTGTATTTCACCCGATGAGAGGCGAAACAACCGGCGGGGGTCCGCCGCACAATCCAGTCGCGCCGTCCCCGCCAGAAGGGCTCTCGCCGGAATGCGCGCCAGAATGCTTCCCGTCGCGGCAATCGCCGTCCTGCTCGCCGCCTGCGGGTCCGACAGCACCACCACCGCCGGCACCGCCGGCCAGGGGACGGAATCGGGCCTGGGATCGAGCCTCGGCACCACCGATGGCCGGGCGACCGGCCGCGCCGGCGGTGCCGCCACCGGCCCCGGCAGCCAGGAGGATCTGGTGGCCAATATCGGCGACCGGGTCTTCTTCGTGACCGACAGCGCCAGCGTCGGCGCCGACCAGCAGCCGGTGCTGGCCCGCCAGGCCGGCTGGCTGCAGCAGTACCGCCAGGTCACCGTCCAGGTCGAAGGCCACGCCGACGAGCGCGGCACCCGCGAGTACAACCTGGCGCTGGGCCAGCGCCGCGCCAATTCGGCGCGGGACATCCTGGTCGCCCAGGGCGTGGCCGGGACCCGGATCACCACCATCAGCTTCGGCAAGGACCGCCCGGCCTCGCTCGGTTCCGACCAGCAGGCCTGGAGCCAGAACCGCCGGGCGGTGACCACCGTCCGCTGACGCCGGCCGGCGCCGGGCGGACCGGGCCCGGCGCTACCGCGGCGGCGAGACCGCGTGCTCCTTCAGGCTGGCGCCGGTGGCCGGGTCCATCTCCCGCAGCAGCACGTCGTAGCCCCAGAGGCTGGCCAGGTGCCGCAGCACCTGCCGCGCCTCCTGCTCCTCGAGCAGCCGCCCGGAATGCACCCGGTGCTCCAGGATCAGCCGGCGGTCACCGGCGAGGTCGACATCCGTCACCTGGATGTCGGGGTCGGTCCAGGCGGGATCGTACTGCTTGGCCAGCGCCCGGCGCAGGCGGCGGTAGCCGCGCTCGTCGTGCATGGCATCGACCCGCAGCGCCGGCTGCTTCTCGTCGTCCCGCAGGTGGAAGAGCTTCAGCTTGCGCATCAGGTGCGGGCTCAGGAACTGCAGGATGAAGCTCTCGTCGCGGAACTCGGCCCAGCCGTGCCGCAGGGTCGGCATCGGGTCGCCGCTGCCGGCGAAGTCGGGGAACCACTCCCGGTCCTCCTCGGTGGGGTCGCGGCAGATGCGCTCGATATCCTCCATCATGGCGAAGCCGAGCGCATAGGGGTTGATGCCGGAGTAGCGCGGGTCGTCGAAATCCGGCTGCATGATGACGCTGGTATGGGAATGCAGCGCCTCCAGCAGGGCGCCGTCGGTCAGCCGGCCCTCCCGGTGCAGGGTGTTCAGGATGCGGTGGTGGACGTAGGTGGCGCAGCCCTCGTTCATCATCTTGGTCTGGCGCTGCGGGTGGAAGTACTGCGCCATGTTGCGGACGATGCGCAGGATCTCCCGCTGCCAGGAGGTCAGCTTCGGCGCCGATTTCTCGAGGAAGTAGAGGATGTTCTCCTGCGGCAGCTGCAGCAGGGCGCGGCGCTTCTCGACGTCGCCGGCGATGGCCTGGGTGCTCGCCTTCTCCGGCAGGGTCGACCAGAGCACGTTGAACATCTGCTCGTCGTGCGCCCGGCGCTCCCGCACCCGCTTCTCCTCCGACCGCAGGTCGATGGTGCGGCGGTGGTGGCGGTGGACGCCGTAGTTCATCAGCGCATGGGCGGAGTCGAGCACCCGCTCCACCGCCTCCTCGCCGTATCGCTCCTCGCAGTCGGCGACGTAGCCCTTGGCGAATTCGAGGTAGTCGAGGATGCCCCTGGCATCCGTCCACTCCTTGAACAGCCGGTTGTTCTTAAAGAAGTGGTTATGCCCGAAGGCGGCATGGGCGATGACCAGCGCCTGCAGGGTCGCGGTGTTCTCCTCCATCACGTAGGAGAGGCAGGGGTCGGAGTTGATGACGATCTCATAGGCCAGGCCGCGCAGGCCCTTGCGGTAGAGCGCCTCGTGATGGGCGAATTGCTTGCCGAAGGACCAGTGCCGGTAGAACAGCGGCAGGCCGGTGCTGGCATAGGCATCCAGCATCTGCTCCGCCGAGATGATCTCGATCCGGTTGGGATAGACATCGAGGCCGAGGTCGCGGTGGGCGACGACCTCGCAGGCGTCGTGGATCTTCATCAGGGTGGCGAAGTCCCAGTCCGCCCCCTGGTACAGCAGCTCGTCGGGCGTCACCGGCGCGTTCATCCCTTGGCCTCCTCCAGGATGCCGCGCTTGGCGAAGAGCTCCCGGAAGACCGGGAAGATCTCGCGCCGGTTGCGGACCTTCTTCATCGCCATGGGCGCGC
Source organism: Paeniroseomonas aquatica (assembly GCF_030409335.1). GTDB lineage: Bacteria > Pseudomonadota > Alphaproteobacteria > Acetobacterales > Acetobacteraceae > Belnapia > Belnapia aquatica. Next base: position 79,738 of record NZ_JAUFPN010000020.1, on the reverse strand, counting down.
CGGCGGAGACCAGCTGCTCGTAGGTCCGCCAGAGGTCGGTCGGGCCGCGGGGGAAGCCGGGCATGCCATGCTCGCCGTCGCGGCCGACCTCGATGTAGGCGTAGTACTGGCAGGCCGGCAGGATGGTATCGATCAGCAGCCGGGCGGTGCGCTGGCTGTCGCCGGCGGCATTGTCGCCGTCCGAGGCCTGGGCGGCGTAGATGTTCCAGTCGGACGGCGGGTAGCGGTCCTCCACCACCTTCCGCATCTCCTCGAGCGCGGTCGAGACCAGGGTGCCGCCGGTCTCCCGGCTGTGGAAGAAGGTCTCCTCGTCGACCTCCGCCGCCTCGTGGGTGTGGCGGATGAAGACCAGGTCGACATGCTTGTAGCGGCGCTGCAGGAAGATGAAGAGCAGCGTGTAGAAGCGCTTGGCCAGGTCCTTCATGTCCTCGGTCATGCTGCCGGAGACGTCCATCAGGCAGAACATCACCGCCCGGGCGACCGGCCGCGGCACCGGCTCGAACCGGCGGTAGCGGACGTCGATCGGGTCGATCCAGGGGATGCGCTGGCTGCGCTTGAGCTGGCTCGCCAGCTCCGCCCGCAGCAGGACCAGCCGCTCCGCCGCCGCCGGGTCGCCCTCCAGCGCGGCGATCTCGGCCTCCAGCGCCAGCACCTCGGCCGGCTTCGGCCGCTTGAGCGCGATCCGGCGGGAGAGGCTGTTGCGCATGGTCCGGGCCAGCGACAGGTTCGAGGGCGTGCCCGCCACGGAATAGCCGGCCCGGTGCCAGGCCGGGTCGGAGCCCTCCACCAGCCGGCGCTTGGCCAGGTCCGGCAGCTCCAGGTCGTCGAGGAAGAGAGAGAGGAACTCCTCCCGGGTCAGGACGAAGCGGAAGGCATCCTCGCCGCTGCCGTCCTGCGCCCCCTCCGAGCCGCCGCCGCCGCCGCCGCCGGGCGGCCGCTGGATCTCGTCGCCCTCCCGGTATTCCTTGTTGCCGGGCAGCACGTGGTCGCGGATCCCGCCGCCGCCATGGTGGAAGCTCGGCTCGCGGATGCCGTGCAGGGGAATGCTGACCTCGCCCCCCGAATCGGCGCTGCGGATGTCCCGCTTGGCGGAGGCATCCCGCACCGCCTCCTGCACGAGCGTCTTGGCCCGGCGCAGGAAGCGCTGACGGTTGGGGAGGCTGCGGCCGCTGGGATTCAGGCGGCGGTCAAGGATCTGCATCGAGTCTTGGGCCTCGCGATCCGGTTCGGGGTTAGCCGGCCTGCTTCACCCGCATGTACCATTCGACCAGCCGGCGAACCTGCCTCTCGGTATACCCCCGCGAGGCCATCCGTTGCACAAATTCACCGTGTTTCTTCTCACTCTCGCCGTCCTTCTTCGAGCCGAAGGAGATGACCGGCAGAAGGTCCTCGACCTGGCTGAACATCCGCCGCTCGATCACCTCGCGGATCTTCTCGTAGCTGGTCCAGGAGGGGTTGCGGCCGCCCCGGTTGGCCCGGGCGCGGAGGGCGAATTTCACAACCTCGTTGCGGAAGTCCTTGGGGTTGGCGATGCCGGCCGGCTTCTCGATCTTGGTGAGCTCCTGGTTCAGCAACTCACGGTTGAGCATCTGGCCGGTGTCCGCATCCTTGAAGTCCATGTCCTCGACCCATGCGTCGGCATAGGCGACGTAGCGGTCGAACAGGTTCTGACCGTAGTCGTTGTAGGATTCGAGGTAGGCCTTCTGGATCTCGTTGCCGATGAACTCGGCGTAGCGCGGCGCCAGCTCGCCCTTGATGAATTCGAGGTAGCGCTTCTCGGTCTCGTCCGGCAGCTGGTCGCGGCGGATGGTCTGCTCCAGCACGTACATCAAATGCACCGGGTCGGCGGCGATCTCGGTGGTGTCGTAGTTGAAGGCCGCGGCCAGCACCTTGAAGGCGAAGCGGGTGGAGGCGCCCTCCATGCCCTCGTCCGGCCCGGCCGAGTCGCGGTACTCCGACAGGTTCTTCGCCCGCGGGTCGGTCTCCTTCAGGGATTCGCCGTCGTAGACCCGCATCTTGGCGTAGATGTTGGAATTTTCGTGCTTCTTCAGTCGGCTGAGCACGGTGAAGCGGGCCAGCATTTCCAATGTCGCCGGGGCGCAGGGGGAGGCCGCGAGCTCGCTGGAGGAGACCAGCTTCTCGTAGATCTTCTGCTCCTCGGTCACCCGCAGGCAATAGGGGACCTTGATGACATAGATACGGTCGATGAAGGCTTCGTTGTTCTTGTTGTTCTTGAAGCTCTGCCACTCCGATTCATTGCTGTGGGCCAGGATGATGCCCTGGAAGGGCAGGGCGCCGATGTTCTCGGTGCCGATATAGTTGCCCTCCTGCGTCGCCGTCAGCAGCGGGTGCAGCATCTTGATCGGCGCCTTGAACATCTCGACGAATTCCAGGACGCCCTGGTTCGCCCGGTTCAGCCCGCCCGAGAAGCTGTAGGCGTCCGGGTCGTTCTGGCCGAACATCTCGAGCTTGCGGATGTCGACCTTGCCGACCAGGGAGGAGATGTCCTGGTTGTTCTCGTCGCCCGGCTCGGTCTTGGCGATGGCGATCTGGCGGAGGCGGGAGGGGCGGACCTTCACCACCCGGAACTGCGAGATGTCGCCGCCGAAGGCATCGAGCCGCTTCAGCGCCCAGGGACTCATCAGGCCGTTGAGCCGCCGGCGGGGGATGCCGTAGCGCTCCTCGAGCATCGGCCCCATGCGCTCGGGATCGAACAGGCCGAGCGGGCTCTCGAATACCGGGCTCATCTCGTCGCCGGCCTTCAGCACGTAGATCGGCTGCGCCTCCATCAGCGCCTTCAGCCGCTCGGCGAGCGAGGACTTGCCGCCGCCCACCGGGCCGAGCAGGTAGAGGATCTGCTTGCGCTCCTCGAGGCCCTGGGCCGCGTGGCGGAAGAAGCCGACGATCCGCTCGATCGTCTCCTCCATGCCGTAGAACTCGGCGAAGGCCGGATAGGTGCGGATGGTGCGGTTGAGGAAGATGCGTCCGAGACGGACGTCCTTGGCGGTATCGACGACGGTCGGCTCGCCGATCGCCTGGAGGATCCGCTCCGGCGCGCTGGCGTAATGGCCGGGATCGGTCCGGCAGGCTTCGAGGAATTCGGAGATCGACATGTCGGTTTCGCGCCGGGACTCATAGGCCCGGGCGTAGTCGGCGAAGATGTCCTGCGTGCTGTTCATCGGCCGCCCCTGCAAGTGCTGCCAGTCAGATGGCAACGCCGTCAGTGTGCGGAATGCCCAAACCGATTGCGGTAAACTTTTATTGCTGCGGCGCACCCCCGCCCTGTATGCTGCAAATCACGGGGAGGCGAGGTGGGTCGCGGCAAGGCGATACACCCCGCGATGCCGGCCGTCCGGCAAGTCAACCGCCCGGCAACGCCGGCTCCGGTTCCTGGGTTGGCTCAGCCGCATCTGTGCGGTTTCATCGAGCGGCATTAAAACGGCTCGAAGACCATTTGCAGACCGCGTTAAGTTTGCAGTTACACTTGGAAACGCCAAGTCCGGGCGCTGCGACCGATGTCCGCCGCGCCGCCCGCGGATGGCCGCCGGCCCTCCGGGTGCCAGATCTCATGCAAGCAGCGCGCCACGAGGGCGGGCGTTCCCCGGGCGCGTGCCATGCCCGGCCCGGGGTGCCGCGGCCGGCTCAGTCGTCGCTATTGGCCGGGGCGCCGCAGAGCACGCCGCCGTCGATGATCATGTGCTGCCCGGTCATGAAGCTGCCGGCAGGCGAGGCCAGGAAGACCGCGGCGCCGGCGATCTCGTCCGGCTCGCCGATCCGCTTCAATGGCGTGTCGCGGGTCCGCTTCTTGTAGTTCACCGGGTCCTCCCACAGCGCCCGGGCGAAGTCGGTCCGCACCAAGCCGGGGGCGATGCAGTTCACCCGGATGTTCTTCGGCCCCCATTCGACCGCCAGGTTCCGCGCCAGTTGCAGGTCCGCCGCCTTGGTGATGGCATAGGCGCCGAGGTTGACCGAGCCCTTGAAGCCGCCGATCGAGGAGACGATCACGATCGCCCCGCCGCCGCGGGCCTCCATGCTGGGGATGCACATGTGGGACAGCCACATGTTCGACTTGATGTTGGTCGCCATCATCTTGTCGAAGATGTCGTCGGCGATACCCATGGCCGGGCCGAAATGCGGGTTGATGGCGGCGTTGCAGACCAGGATGTCGACCCCGCCCCAGAGCTTGATGGTCTCGTCCGCCAGCGCCTGCAGTTCCGGCTTGCGGCCGATGTTGCAGGCCATGGCGACGGCGGTGCCGCCCTTCGCGGTGATGGCATCGACCACCACTTGGCAGGCATCCAGCTTGCGCGAGGAGACGACAACCTTGGCGCCGTGCTCGGCCATGCGCTCGGCGATGGCCCGGCCGATGCCGCGCGAGCCGCCGGTGACGACGGCGACCTTTCCGCTGAGGTCGAATAGGGATGACATGCTTGGGTTCCTCCGGGTGTTGGGCGATTGTCCGCAGCGGAATTGCCCCGCGTCAACCCGTGGCCCCCCGGCGACCCGCCGCGGCCCCGACAGGAGTGCCCCAGCCTTGGACCTGCCCCATGCCGTGCCGCTCGAAGGCGCCTCCAACCTCCGCGACCTCGGCGGCTGGCCTGTGGCCGACGGCCGCCGGGTGAGGCGCGGCATCCTGTTCCGCTCCGCCACCCTGGCGGCGCTGACGCCGCGGGACGTCGACACCATCGCGGGGCTGCGTCTGCGGACGGTCTGCGACCTCCGCGGGGTGGCCGAGGCGGCGCAGCACCCCTCCCGCCTGCCGGCGGGGGCGGCGCGGGTCGCGCTGCCGATCGAGCCCAGCGTCGGCGCCTCGCTGCGCGACCTGATGCGGCGGGAGCAATCGACCGGGGAGGACGTGGTCGCCCTGCTGCGCACCGCCTACCTCGACTACGGCACCCGCTTCATCGGCGCCTACCGCGGGCTGTTCGAGCTGCTGCTGGACCCGGCGCGGCATGCCCTGCTGTTCCATTGCTCGGCGGGCAAGGACCGCACCGGGCTCGGCGCCGCGCTCGTCCTCACCGCCCTCGGCGCCAGCCGGCAGACGGTGCTGGCCGATTACGTCGCCACCGACCGGCTCTGGCAGCGCGACTTCGCCCTGCCGCCGGAGACCCCGAAGCCGCTGGCCGAGGCCCTGCTCGGCACCCATCCGGCGCTGCTCGAGGCCGCGCTGGACGCCGCCGAGGCGGCGCATGGCGGCTCGGTGCCGGTACTGCTCGAGCGCGGCCTCGGCCTCGGTGCCGCGCGCCTCGCCCGGCTGCGCGACCTGCTGCTGGAATAGGCTCCTACGGCATGTAGCCGCCGCCGTTCACGTGGTAGACCTGCCCGGTGATCCAGGCCGCCTGGGGCGAGGCGAGGAAGACCGCCATGGCGGCGATATCCTCGGGCGTCCCGAGCCGCCCCAGCGGCAGCGCCGCCCCCATGGCGCGGACCTCGGCATCGCTGTTGCCGTAGCGGGGCTGGGCGGTATCGGTCAGGCCGGGGGCGATGGCATTCACCCGGATGCCGTGCGGCGCCAGGGCCAGGGCCATGGAGCGGGTGATGCCGACCACGCCGTTCTTGGTCGCGCTGTAATGGACGCCCACGGGCGTGCCCCGCACCGCGGAGGAGCTGAGGTTCATGATCGAGCCCTTGATCCCCGCCGCCACCATGGCCCGCGCTGCCGCCTGGGCGCAGAAAGCGCTGCCCTTCAGGTTCACCGCGAGCACCTGGTCCCAATCCGCCTCGGTCATCGCCAGGAAATCGACGCGAGGGAAGATCCCGGCATTGTTCACCAGCACGTCGATCCGCCCGAAGTCCTCGATCGCCTTCTGCACCACCGCGGCGCAGGCGGCGGCCCCGGCGCCGACATCCCCCTGCACCAGCACCGCCTGCCGGCCTGCGGCGCGTACGGCCTCGGCCACCGCCTCCGCCGCCGCGCGGTCGTCCAGCCAGTTGATCGCCACGTCGTGCCCCGCCGCGGCGAGGCCGAGGGCGCAGGCGCGCCCGATTCCCTGCTGCGCACCCGTCACCAATGCCACCATGATCGCCTCCGCCCCGCTTGCTGCGGTGCAGTATGCGGGGGGCGTCAGCGGCTGACGAGGGCGCGATAGCGCTCCAGCATCTGGCCGCCGTCCTGGCCGGCCCGGGCCAGCCATTCCTGGGTCTGCTTCGCCCCGATCTCGCGCAGTTGGGTCTGCATCTCGGCCGGCGCCGAGGCCACGGTCATGCCATGGCTGCGCAGTCGTTCCGTTGCCTCGCTCTCGGCGGCCCGCGCCATCTCGGTGCCGCGGGCCTCGGCCTGCTTCGCCGCGGCGATGAGGGCGGAGCGCACCGCCGGCTCCAGCGCCGCCAGCGCCCGGCTATTGGCGAAGATGGCGTTCTTCGCCCGCATGCCGCCGACATCGAGGAAGTGCCGGCTGAAGTCCCAGGCGCTGGTATCGACCCCGGTCTGCGCCGCGGTGAAGAGCACGTTGACCAGGTTGGTGGCGAAGGCCTGGGGGATGTCCGGCACCTGCACCGTCACCGGCTGGGCGCCCAGCAGCTCGGCGAAGCGGGTGGTCAGGGTGTTGTAGGCGCGGAAGCGGGTGCCGCGCAGCTCGGCGAGGGCGGTCAGCGGCGTCCGGGTATAGAAGCCCTGGCTCGGCCAGGGGACCAGGGAGAGCAGGGTCAGCCCCTGGCGTTCCAGCCGGGCGCGGATGAAGGGCTCGGTCGCCTGGGTGAGCGCCGCCGTCGCCTCCCAGGTATCGGCCAGGAAGGGGATGCTGTCGGCCTCGAAGAAGGGGTCCTCGTTGCCGTGGATGGACAGCAGCACCTCGCCGAGCTGCACCTGGCCGGTCTGCACCCCCCGCTTGATCTGCGGCAGCGGCAGCAGGCTGCCGTTGTGATGCGCCTGGATCGCCAGCCGGCCCTGGGTCGCCTGCTCCACCTCGCCGAGGAAGCTGCGGACATTGCGGGTGTGGTAGTTCTGCTCGGCATAGGGCGTGGCCATGACCCAGCGTGTCTGGGCCTGCGCGGCGGTCGCGAGCATGGCGATGGCCGCGCCGGCCAGCGCGGCGGATAGGCGATTCATCGGGGTCCCTCCGGTCGCCGCGGCGTGGCCCCGCGGTCGTTGCGGCATCTTCCGGGGCGGACCCCGGGGTGGCAACCCCCTGGACCGCAGCGCCCGGGCTTGTAGTCTGCCGCCCATGCCGATCACCCTGCCGACCACCCCGAGCTTCCGCCTCGATGGCCGCCGCGCCCTGGTCAGTGGCGCCGGGCGGGGCATCGGCCTGGCCGCCGCCGCCGCCCTGGCCGCCGCGGGGGCTGCCGTCACCCTGCTCTCCCGCACCGCCGCCGAGATCGAGGCCGCCGCCGCGGCGATCCGGGCGGCGGGCGGCACCGCCGATACGCTGGTGCTCGACATCGCCGATATCGCCGGGGTCCAGGCCGCCATCGCCGCCCGCCCGGCCTACCATGCCTTCGTCAACAACGCCGGCTCGGCCCGCCACGCCCAGTTCCTCGAGGTGACGGAGGGGGATTTCGACGCGGTGATGGGGCTGAACCTGCGCGGCTGCTTCTTCGCGGCGCAGGCCGTCGCCCGGCGCATGGCCGCCGAGGGCGTGCGGGGTTCCATCATCAACGTCTCCTCGCAGATGGGCCATGTCGGCGGGCCCAACCGCAGCGTCTACTGCGCCAGCAAATTCGCCATGGAGGGCTGGACCAAGGTGATGGCGATCGAGCTCGCCCCCTTGGGGATCCGCGCCAATACCATCGGCCCCACCTTCATCGAGACGCCGCTGACCCGGCCCTTCTTCGAGAAGCCGGAATTCTCCGCCTGGGTCCTCTCCAAGCTCAAGCTCGGCCGGGTCGGCCAGGTGGAGGAGCTGATGGGCCCGGTGGTCTTCCTCGCTTCCGATGCGTCTTCTCTGATGACGGGCTCCGCGCTGCTCGTCGACGGCGGCTGGACCGCCGAATAAAGGACTGCGACCTATGGCACGCTGGTTGAAGACAAGCATCTCCGCCGCCGACAAGGCCGATGCGGATACCAAGGTCCGCGGCATCGTCGAGGGCCTGCTGGCCGATATCGCCAGGCGCGGCGATGCGGCGGTGCGCGAATACTCGGTCAAGTTCGACGGCTGGGACCGGATCGACTACCGGCTGACCGATGCCGAGATCAAAGCCTGCCTCGATGAGCTGACCGGCCAGGACCTCGAGGACATCCGCTTCGCCCAGGCCCAGGTCCGCAACTTCGCCGAGCACCAGCGGGCCGCGCTGAAGGATATCGAGGTCGAGACGCTGCCTGGGGTGGTGCTGGGGCACAAGAACATCCCCATGAATTCTGTCGGCTGCTACGTGCCCGGCGGCAAGTATCCGCTGCTGGCCTCCGCGCACATGTCCGTCGTCACCGCCAAGGTCGCCGGGGTGCCGCGCATCGTCACCTGCGCGCCGCCCTACCACGGCAAGCCGGCGCCGGCGATCGTCGCGGCCCAGCATCTGGCCGGCGCCGACGTGATCTACTGCCTCGGTGGCGTCCAGGCCGTCGGCGCCATGGCGCTGGGGACCGAGAGCATCCCCTCGGTCGACATGCTGGTCGGCCCTGGCAATGCCTTCGTCGCCGAAGCGAAGCGGCAGCTCTACGGCCGGGTCGGCATCGACCTGTTCGCCGGGCCGACCGAGACGCTGGTCATCGCCGACGAGTCGGTCGATGCCGAGATCTGTGCCACCGACCTGCTCGGCCAGGCCGAGCACGGCCCGACCAGCCCCGCCATCCTGCTGACGAACTCGGAAAAGCTCGCGCGGGAGACCATGGCCGAGGTCGAGCGGCTGCTGGGCATCCTGCCCACCGCCGAGGTCGCCCGGCAGTCCTGGCGCGACTACGGCGAGGTGATCGTTTGCGACAGCCTGGAGGAGATGGTGGTCGAGGCCGACCGCATCGCCTCCGAGCATGTGCAGGTGATGACGCGGAACGACGATCTGTTCCTGCAGAAGATGACCAACTACGGGGCGCTCTTCCTCGGCCCGCGCACCAACGTCGCCTTCGGCGACAAGGTCATCGGCACCAACCACACCCTGCCGACCCAGGGCGCGGCGCGCTATACCGGCGGGCTCTGGGTCGGCAAGTTCCTGAAGACCGTGACCTACCAGCGGGTGCTGACCGATGCCGCCAGCGCCGGCATCGGCGAGGTCTGCTCCCGCCTCTGCATGCTCGAGGGCTTCGCCGGCCATGCCGAGCAGGCCAATGTCCGGGTGCGGCGCTACGGCGGCCGCAACATCCCCTATGCGACCGCGGCGGAGAAGCTCGGATGAGCTTCGACCTCATCCTCCGCGATGCCCGGCTGCCGGATGGCACCGCCACCGACATCGGCGTCGCCGGCGGGGTGATCGCGGCGCTGGCGTTGGGCCTCCCCGCCGAGGCCGCCGAGGTGGTGGAGTGCGGCGGCCGGCTGGTCTCCCCCGGCTTCGTCGAGACCCATATCCACCTCGACAAGACCTGCACCATCGACCGCTGCGCCTGCGAGACCGGCCGCTTCCCCCACCGCGCGATGGAGCGGACCAGCGCCATCAAATCCACCTTCTCGGTCGAGGACGTCACCGACCGCGCCAGCCGCACCCTGCAGAAATGCATTGGCCACGGCGCCACCACCATGCGCACCCATGTCGAGGTGGACCCGCTGGTCGGGCTGCGCGGCTTCGAGGGCGTCAAGGCGCTGGTCGAGGCCTACAGATGGGCCATCGACATCGAGATCTGCGTGATGCCGCAGGAGGGCTTGCTGAACAACCCCGGCACCGACGCGCTGATGGTCGCGGCGTTGCGCAACGGCGCCCGCGTGGTCGGCGCCGCGCCGAGCTACGACAGCGACCCGGCCGGGCAGATTCGCCGGGTCTTCGAGCTGGCCCGGGAATACGACGCCGACATCGACATGCATGTCGACAGCGGATCCTCCGCCGCGCATCTCGACACCCGCCTGGTCTGCGACCTGACCGAGCAATACGGCTGGGGCGGCCGGGTCGCCTGCGGCCACCTGACCAAGCTCTCGACCATGCCGCTGCCGGAGCTGGACGCGATGGCCAGGCGCATGGCCGATGCCGGCGTGGCGCTGACGGTGCTGCCCTCGACCGACCTCTACCTCGGCGGCCGCGACAGGGATCATCGGGTCGAGCGTAGCGTGGCCGACGCCAACCGGCTGCACCGGCTCGGCGTCACCTGCTCGATCTCCTCGAACAATATCCTGAATGCCTTCACCCCGATGGGCGACGGGCAGCTCATCCGCATGGCCAACCTCTATGCGAACGTCGTGCAGCAGGCGATGCCGGAGGCGCTGCGCGATACCTGGGGCATGTTCACCAGCAATTCCGCGAAGCTGCTGCGGAAGTCCGACTACGGCATCGCGGTGGGCAACCCGGCCGACCTTATCCTGGTGGATGCCCCCGACCCGGTGGCCGCCATCCGCGAGATCGCGCCGACCCTGATGGGCTTCAAGCGCGGCCGCCGCACCTTCACGCGGACGCCGGTGGTGCTACACAGGCCGCACTAGGGCAGGGGGGACTCCGGGAGCCATGGCCACGCGCCGCATCGGCATCATCATGCATGGGGCGACCAGCCGCATCGGCACCACCCAGCACCTGATCAACAGCCTGCTGCCGATCCGCGCCGAGGGCGGGCTGCCTCTGGCCAACGGCGACCGGCTGCTGCCCGACCCCATCCTTGTCGGCCGCACCCCGGACAAGCTGGAGGCGCTGGCGCATCGCCTCGGCGTCACCCGCTGGACGACCGACCTCGATGCGGCCCTGGCCAACCCCGAGGACGAGCTCTTCTTCGAATGCGCCTTCGGTGGCGGCCGGCCGGAACTGGCCCGCCGGGCGCTCGCCGCCGGCAAGCACATCTACCTGGAGAAGCCGGTCGCCGAGACGCTGGCCGAGGTCGTCGCCCTGCGCGCCGAGGCCGAGGCCGCCGGCGCCAAGCACGCCGTCATGCAGGACAAGATCCACCTGCCGGGGCTGGCCAAGCTGAAGACCGTGCTGAACCTCGGCAGCCTCGGCAGGCTGCTGTCGATGAAGCTGGAATTCGGCTGGTGGGTCTTCGATGGCGAGCATATCCCGGCGCAGCGCACCTCCTGGAACTACAGGAAAGCGACCGGCGGCGGGCTGGTGCTCGACATGTTCCCGCACTGGCGCTACGTCATCGACCACCTGTTCGGCGCCCCGACCGCGCTCACCTGCCACATGCGGACCGCGCAGCCGAGGCGCTGGGACGAGCAGCACCGACCCTACGACGTCGACGTCGAGGACGAGGCCCGCGCCATCCTCGAATGCCCCGGCGGCGTTGTCGGCGAGATCTTCAGCAGCTGGGCGACGCGCATCCGCCGTGACGACATGCTGGTGGTGACCGCGGAAGGGACCCAGGGCTCCGCCGTCGCCACCCTGCAGCAGTGCTGGACCCAGTCGCTGGCCAATACGCCGAAGCCGGTCTTCCCGGTGCAGGCGCCGCAGGCCATGGATTTCCGCAGTCAATGGGCGGAAGTCCCCGACATGGTCCCGTTCAAGAACAGCTACCGCCAGGCCTGGGAGCTCTACCTCCGCCACATCGCCGAGGATGCGCCGAATACCGCCTCGCTGGCCCAGGCTGCCCGCGGGTTGCAGCTGATCGAAGCCTGCCACGAAAGCCACAACGCGCGGCGCTGGGTCAACCTGCCCGCCCTGGAGGGATGATCCCGTGAATTCCGTCACCGACCGCCGCATGCGGTTCCGCAACGTCCTCGCCGGCCCCGTCTGCGTCCATCCCGGCTCGGTCTTCGACCCGATGTCGGCCCGCATCGCCGAGGAGCTCGGCTTCGAGGTCGGCATGTACGCGGGCTCGACCGCCTCGCTCACCGTGCTCGGCGCGCCCGACCTCATCGTCCTGACCCTGTCGGAATTCGCCGAGCAGGCGCGGCGCATCTGCCGCGCGGTGAAGACCCTGCCGGTGCTGGTCGATGCCGACCACGGCTACGGCAATGCGCTGAACGCCATGCGCACCTGCGAGGAGATGGAGAATTCCGGCGTCGCCGCCATGACGCTGGAGGACACCGTGCTGCCGCGCCCGCATGGCGACGGCAAGGTCACGCTGATTTCGATCGAGGAAGGCATGGGCAAGGTCCGCGCCGCGCTGGCGGCCCGCGACGATCCCTCCTTCTGCATCGTCGCCCGCAGCGGCGTCGTCTCGGTCAACGGCATCGAGGATGCGGTCGCCCGCACCAAGGCCTATACCACCAGCGGTGCCGATGCGCTGTTCTACACCGGCATCAAGACCCGGGCCGAGCTGGACGCCGTCTCGGCCGTCGCCACCCTGCCGATCATCGTCGGCGGCGTCGAGGGCACCGAGATCAACGACAAGGCCTATCTCGCCGCCCGCGGCGTCCGCGTCGCGCTGCAGGGCCACCAGCCGATCATGGCGGCGCAGCAGGCGGTCTATGCCACGCTGAAGGCGCTGCGCGACGGCACCCAGCCCAAGGACCTGCCCGGCCTGCCGACCGGCGGGCTGATGGGCCGCATCACCCGCGAGGGCGATTACCAGCGCTGGACCAAAGACTACCTCGGAGGGAAGTGAAGCCATGTCCAACGAAGCCGAGAGCCCCTTCCAGACGCTGCATGAGTTCGTCAAGGAAGCCAAAGGCCGCCTGAGCCCGGGCAACTGGGACTACCTGGTCGGCGCGACCGAGACCGAGACGACGATGATGCGCAACCGCGCCGCCATCGACAGCCTCGCCTTCCGTCCGCGGGTGCTGCGCGACGTCTCGACTATCGATCTCACCGGCCGCTTCCTCGGCCGCCCGATCACCCTGCCGATCATGCTGGCCCCGGTCGGCGGCCTCGAGAATTTCGATCCCGAGGGCGGCGCTCCGGCGGCCCGCGCCGCGGCCGAGTTCGGCGTCCCGATCATGGTCTCCTCCGTCTCCATGCCGGGGCTCGAGCCCATGGCGGCGGCGGGGAAGGGGCCCAAGGTCTTCCAGCTCTATGTCCGCGGCGACAGCGCCTGGATCGACGAGGTGGCGAAACGCGCCATCGACCACGGCTACGACGCCTTCTGCTTCACGGTGGATACCGCCATCTACAGCCGCCGCGAGCGCGACATCGCCAAGCGCTTCGTCAAGCCCTGGCGCGCCCGCGCCACCGGCCAGCATTTCCAGGCGGCGCTGAACTGGGACGAGATCAAGCGCTTCAAGGACAAGTACGACATCCCCGTCGCGCTGAAGGGCATCGCCACCGCCGAGGATGCGGCGATGGCGGTCGAGCATGGGGTCGAGATCGTCTATGTCTCGAACCACGGCGGCCGGCAGCTAGACCACGGCCGCGGCTCGCTCGACGTGCTGCCGGAGGTGGTGAAGGCGGTCGAGGGCCGCGCCAAGGTCTGGGTCGACGGCGGCTTCGTCCGCGGTTCGGATATCGTCAAGGCGGTCATCCTCGGCGCCGAGCTGGTCGGCTTGGGCCGGATGTACTGCTACGCCCTGGCCGCGGCGGGCGAGGCGGGCGTGGCGCAGATGTTCAAGCTGCTGGAGACCGAGGTGCATGAGGTGCTCGGCCTGCTCGGCGTCACCAGCTTCGGGCAGCTGGACGGCAGCTACCTGCACCCGGTGTCGCCGGTGGTGCAGCCGCATGTGCACAGCAGCTTCCCGCTGACCAACCTGAGCGATCCCGGCTACCGGTGAAGGCAAGGCCGGGGGAAGGCACTTCCCCCGGACCCCCTTCGTTTTCTCATCTTAAAGCGTAGAAATAGATGGGGTTGGACGCATGCGTCCAACGGGGGAATACCTTCCCCCAACCTTCCTTAAACCCCCGCAGCATAGCCATCCCGCTGTGGATCGGCCCCACCCTCCGGCACGCCATCCCACAGCGAGATTCCATGCACCCCGGCGAAGGCGTAGCTCTGGTAGCTGCGCTTGGTCGCATGGCCCTCCGCCTGCAGCGCCTTCTCCACGCCACGCGGGATGCGGTTGGAGAGGTCCACCGTCTCGCTCGTCGCCGAGAAGCGCGGCGCGCTCACCGCCTCCTGCATGCCCATCCCCCAGTCCAGCAGGTTCAGCAGCACCTGCATCACCGCGACGGTGATCCAGGCCCCGCCCGGCGCGCCCAGCGTCGCCACCGGCCGCGCGCCCTCCAGCACGATCGTCGGGCTCATCGAGGAATAACGCCGCTTGCCCGGCGCGATCGAGCCGGCCCGCCCCGGCCGCGGGTCCATCCAGTTCATCGCCCCGTTCAGCATGAAGCCGGTCCCCGGCGGGATGACGCCGGAGGGGACCGCCAGCGTATGGGTCATGGAGACGACCATGCCGTCCGCGTCCGTGCAGGAGACATGCGTGGTATTCGGCGCATCGCTGACCGCCCGCACGAGCGAGGCCCGCTCGCCCGCCCGGATGCGCGCCGCCAGTGCATCGGCATAGGCATCCGACAGCAGCATCCCGACCGGCACCTCGCGGAAGGCGGGGTCGCCGACATGCGCCTCCTTGTCGAGCCCGGCCAGCTTCATCGCCTCCGCCACCACCGCGATATAGGCCGGCGTGTTGTGGCCCAGCGCCACCAGGTCGAAGCGCTCGAGGATGCGCAGCATCTCGCCCACCACCACGCCGCCGGCCGGCGGCTCCGGCAGCGCCACGGTGAAGCCGCGGTAGGGGACCAGCAGCGGCGCGCTCTCGGCGGCGCGGAAGCCGGCGAGGTCGGCGAGCGACAGCAGCCCGCCCTTGGCCTCCATGTCGGCGACGATCCGCCGCGCCAGGCCGCCGGTGTAGAAATCCTCCGCCCCGTCGCGGGCCAGGCCGCGCAGGGTGGCGGCCAGCGCCGGGTTGCGCACCGCCTCGCCCAGGCGCTTCGGCGTCCCGTCCGGCCGCAGGTAGAGCGCCCGGCCCTCCTCGGTGTGGCCGAGCTTCTCGACATAGCTGAGCCTCCCGTAGGGCCGCTCATCCATGGTGAACATGGCATGCACATGCGGCCGGATGATCCAGCCTTCCTCGGCGAAGCCGATCGCCGCATCGAACAGCGCCGCCCAGGGCTTCCGCCCCAGCCGGGCATGGGCATCCGCGAAGACCCGGAGCGCGCCGGGCACCGTCACCGCCAGCGGCCCGCGCTCGTTCACGTAGCCCTTGACGCGATAGCCGAAGCCATCGGCGCATTCGCCCTCGAAGGCGTCCGCCCACATGTCCTCCCGCGCCGCGCCGGGGCAGGTGCCGAGGCCGTTCAGCACGAGATGCGTCCCGGTCGCGGGGTCGAGGATCTGCAGGGTGGCGATGCCGCCGATGCCGCACATCATCGGGTCCACCACGCCCTGCGTGAGGGCGCAGGCCAGCGCCGCATCCAGCGCATTGCCGCCGGCGGCCAGCATGGCGGCGCCGGCCTCCACCGCCTCGGGCTGCGGGGCGACGATCATGGCGCGCGGGACGGGCAGGCGGCGGGCGGGGCGGGGCATGGTCGCGTCTCCTCTTGGCGGGGCAGCTTCGCCCCGTCACCATGCCCGCCGCAATACGTCCGGGAGCCCCTCCATGCGCCTGCTGCTCGCCGCCCTCTCGCACGAGACCAATACCTTCTCCCCGGTGCCGACCCCGCGGGAGCGCTTCTGCCGCACCGGCGGCGCGCTGCTGGAGGGCCAGGCCGCGATCGACTTCTACCGCGACACCGGCACCTGCCTCGGCGGCTTCCTCAAGGTCGCCGAGGAAGCCGGCGCTGCGGTCACCATGTCCATCGCCGCCCATGCCCCGCCCAGCGGCAAGGTCGAGGCTGCGGCCTATGAGGGCTTCTGCGACAGCATCTGCGCGGCGGTCGCCGCCGGCGGCCATGACGGCATCCTGCTCGACCTGCACGGCGCCATGGTCGCCGAGGGCTTCGACGACGGCGAGGGCGAGCTGGTCCGCCGCATCCGCGCCATCGACGGCACCACGCCGATCGCCATCGCCTACGACATGCACGCCAACGTCCATGCCAATATGGTGGAAGGCCCGGTCGTCACCTGCGGCTACCACACCTATCCCCACGTCGATCAGGCCGAGACCGCCGAGCGCGCCGCCCGCATCCTACTGCGCGTCCTGGCCGGGGAGGTGAAGCCGACCACCGCCTGGGCCCGGGCGCCGATGCTGCCCCACGTCATGGCCCAGGGCACCCATGCCTTCCCCAACCGCGAGCTGCAGGCACTCTGCGCCGGCTGGGAGGCCAGCGGCCGGGCGCTGGCCGCCAGCCTCTACGTCGGCTTCCCGCATGCCGACATCGAATACGCCGGCCTCTCCGCCGTGGTCACCACCGACGACGATCCGGCCGAAGCCCAGGCCATGGTGGCCGAGCTGATCGACTTCGCCTGGAAGGCGCGGCAGGACTTCACCTTCAGGCCCGAGCCGCTGGCGGAAAGCGTCGCCCGCGCCAAGGCCGCCGGCGCGACCAGGGCGGATCTTCCCGTCGTGCTGCTCGACCACTACGACAATTGCGCCAGCGGCGGCACCATGGACACGACCGAGACCCTGGCCGAGATCCTGCGCCAGGGCCTGGAGGATGTCGCCTTCTTCGGCCTCTGCGACCCGGAAGCCGTCGCCGCCTGCCAGGCGGCCGGGATCGGCGCCACCGTCACCCTGGCCCTCGGCGGCAAGCTGCCGATGCCGGCGCTGCCGCAATCCTCCAGGCCGCTGACGGTGACCGGCACGGTGAAGACCATCTCGGCCGGCACCTTCGTCACCAAGGCGGGGCTCTCGCCCGGGCTCAAGGTCTACATGGGCCCGACCGTGGTGCTCGATACCGGCGCGGTCGAGATCGTGCTGGTGACGCGGCAGATCGAGCCGGTCTCGCCCGACATGTTCCGCATCCTCGGCATCGAGCCGCGCGACAAGCGCTACCTGGCGATCAAGAGCCGGGTGCACTGGCGCGCCGCGCTCGGCCCGCTGGCGCGCGAGATCGTCGAATGCGCCGGCATCGGCGTTTGCACCTCGGACTATGGCCAGCTCACGTTCCGCAACGTGCGACGGCCGATCTACCCGCTCGATCCCGGGGCGAACGGGCCGACCCTCTGATCAGTCCGGCCTGGCGCCGCTGGCCCTGATCACCGGGGTCCAGCGCGCCGTCTCGCTGGCCCAGAGCGCGGCGAAATCCGCCGCCCCGCCCTCCAGCGGCAGCAGCCCGTTGCGGTGGAACAGCGCCCGCACGCCGGCATCGGCCACCGTCTCCCGCAGTGCCGCCTCCAGCCGCGCCACGATCGGCGCCGGCGTGGCGCGCGGCACCACCAGCCCGCCCCAGCCGGCGACGCCGAAGCCCGGCACCCCCGCCTCGGCGATGGTCGGCACCTCCGGCAGCCAGGGCTGCCGCACCGGGGAGGAGACCGCCAGCGCCCGCAGCTTGCCCTCGCGGATCTGTCCCAGCACGCTGGCCGAGGTCGAGAGCGCATAATCCAGCCGCCCGCCCATGAGGTCGGTCGCCAGCGGCGCCCCGCCGCGATAGGCGACGCCGACGGTCGAGATCCCCGCCATCTGGTCGAGCAGGTAGGCCGCGAGGAAGCCCGCCGTGCCGACCCCGCTATGCCCCCAGTTCAGCGAGCCCGGCCGCGCCCGCGCCGCGGCGAGAAATTCCTCCAGCCGGTGCCAGGGGCGGGAGGGCGGCACCACCAGCACATTGGCGATATCCGCCAGCAGCCCGACCGGCTGGAGGTCCTGCGCCGGGTCGTAGGGCAGGTCGCGGAAGACCAGCGGCGCCACCACCAGCACGCCGACGCTGGCATAGCCGAGGGTCAGCCCGTCCGGCGGGGCGCGCACCACCGCCTCGGTGGCGATCGCCGCGCCGGCGCCCGGCCGGTTCTCCACCACCACCGGCTGGCCCAGCGCCTCGCCCAGCCGCGGCGCCACCGCGCGGGCCAGGATGTCGACCGCCCCGCCGGGGGTGAAGCCGATCACGATCCGCACCGGCTTCCCGGCCAGGCCCGGCGGCGGCGCCTCCTGCGCCCGCCCCGCCGCCGGCAGCGCCAGCGCCGCGGCGCCGAGCAACCCGCGCCGCCGCATCATTCGGCCGCCCGCAGCTGGTCCCACCAGGGGCAGGCGCCGGGCATCACCGCGTGGTTGCCCGGCAGCACCTGCACCGGCGCCCGCTCGCCGGCGGCGGCGGCCTGCAGCATCAGCCGCCGCGCCTCGGCCCGCATCTCCGGCGAGCCCCAGGACCGCTCATGCCCCCAGAGGCTCGGCCCCGAGGTCATCTCCACCGGCTGCCAGCGCGCCGGGTCCACCACGCGGCCGCCCCAGCCGTACTCCACCAGGAAGCCGCCGGGGGTGCGGGCGTAGAAGCTGGTCATGTAGTCGTTGGTGTGGCGCCCGAGGGTGGTGGCGACGCGGCCGTCCTCGAGCTGGGCCAGGTCGTAGCCCTGGCCGACGTCGTCGAGGCTGAACAGCTCGAGCATCAGGTGGTGCAGCCCGGCGCTGCCGGTCTCGATCAGCGCCAGCGAATGGTGCCGCCCGTTCACGTGCAGGAACCAGGCGGTGAAGGGGTGGGTGACGTAGTCGGAGACCCCGAAGCCGAGCAGGTCGCGGTAGAAGGCGAGCACCGGCGCCGCCCGCTCCACCGTCAGCACCGCATGGCCCATGCCGAGCGCGCCGGTACGGAAGCCGCTGATGCAGCGCCCCGGCCGGAAGGGCGCGTCGGCGGCCTCGGCGCCGTGGACCAGCTCGATCCGGTTGCCCGCCGGGTCGGCGGCCACCACCAGCCCGGCGACGCGCCGCTGCGCCGCCAGCGCCGCGTCGCCGCGGGCGACCGCCACCCCGGCCGCCTCCAGCCGGGCGGCCAGCGCCTCCAGCGCCGCGGCATCGGCGACCTCCCAGCCGAAGCAGCGGGCGCCGTCCCGCGCGCCTGGGGTCACCACCAGCCGCTGCCGGCGGTCGTCCATGCGGAAGACCAGCTGCGCCGCGCTGCGCTCGGCGAGCTGCAGCCCGAGCAGGCCGGTGCCGAAGCCGGCCCAGTCCGCCGGGCTGGTCGCCTCGATCCCGACATAGCCCAGGGCCTGGATGCCCGGCCCCTCCGCCGCGCCGGAATGCGCCTGCCTGGCCATCGCCCGCTCCCCATCCGTCTTGCTTGGGCGGATGCTAGGGCATTCCCGGCATCGGGTGGAACGCCCGCGTGCGGGCTAGGCCTTGGCCGCCGCCTTCTCCTGCGCCAGCAGCGCCCGCTTGCGCGGCACCCCCCAGCGGTAGCCGGTCAGGTCGCCGTCCTTGCCCACCACCCGGTGGCAGGGCACCGCCAGGGAGACATGGTTCTGCGCGCAGGCCCGGGCCACCGCCCGCACCGCCTTCGGCGCCCCGATGGCGACCGCCATCTCCCCATAGGTCCTGGTCTGGCCGAAGGGGATGGCCTGCAGCGCCTCCCAAACCCGGCGCTGGAAGGCGGTGCCGCGCAGGTCGAGCGGCAGGGCCAGCGCGGCTCTCGGCTCCGCCAGGAAGCCCACCACCTGCCGCACCGTCCCGGCCAGCGCCTCGGGAGCCGCCTCGATCCGCGCCTGCGGGAAGCGCTGGCGGAGGTCGCCCTCCAGCGTCCCGAAATCCTCGGCAAAGCCGATGAAGCAGACGCCGCTGTCAGTGGCGCCGATCATCACCGGGCCCAGGGCGCTGACGGCCGTGGCGATGCGGATGGTCTCGCCGGCGCCGCCGCGCCGGGCCGCGCCGGGGGTCATGCCGAGCACCCGGCCGGGGGCCTCGTAGACCCGGCTCTCGCTGCCGTAGCCGGCGCCGGCGACGGCCTCGGCGACGCGGTCGCCGGCGGCGAGCGAGGCCTGCAGCCGGCGGGCGCGGACGGAGGCGGCATAGGAATGCGGGGTCACGCCGGTGATCTCCTTGAACAGGCGGAGGAAATGGTGCCGGGCATAGCCGGCGCGCCCGGCCAGGGCGGCGAGCGAGGGGATGCCCTCGCTGGCCTCGATCAGGGCGCAGGCGGCGCCGATGGCCGCGGCATGGATCGCCGCCCGCTCGCCCTTCGGGTCGCAGCGCTTGCAGGCGCGGAAGCCGGCCGCCTCGGCGGTGGCGGCGTCGGCGTAGAAGCGGACGTTCCGCCGCAGTGGCGGGCGGGAGGGGCAGCCGGGGCGGCAGAAGACCCCCTGCGTCGTCACCGCATAGAGGAAGGGTCCGCCGGCCGGGGCGGGGTCGCGCGCCACCAGGGCCTCCCAGCGGGCATCGTCGCCGCCGGCCGCGGGCGCTTCGGGAAGGAGGTCGGGGAGGGGGCTGCTGTCGGGCATGCCAGGATGATGCGCCCGGCGCGGGGCTTGCGGCCATCCGGGCGTTGCGCTGGCATGGCGGCGCAGGAAGGACGATCCCGATGGCCGCGACGATCACCGGCTGGCACGCCCATGTCTACTACGACCCGGTGACCACCCGCGCCGCGGCCGAGGCGCTGCGGGCGGCGATCGCGGCCCGCTTCCCCGCCGCCGTGCTCGGCCGCTGGCACGACCGGCCGGTCGGGCCGCATCCCGGCGCCATGTACCAGGTCGCCTTCGCGCCGGATCTGCTGGCCGGCCTGCTGTCCTTCCTGGTGCTGCACCGGGCCGGGCTGGTCGTGCTGGTGCACCCGGAGACCGGCCATGCCCGGGCCGACCATACCGCGCATGCGCTCTGGCTGGGGGCGGTGCTGCCGCTCGAGCTCAGCGTGCTGCCGGAATAGCCGCCAGCACCGCGGCCGCCAGGCCGGCCAGCGGGGCGCCGGAGTCGAGCCGCAGCACCGGGCAGGGCAGATCGGCCAGCCAGCTCTCCTGCTGCGCCCGGCTGCTGGTCGAGGCCGCCGGTGTCATAGGCCGCGGCCCAGGCGAGGAAGGCGGCATGCACCGCGGCCAGGTCGCCGCCCGGCGCGATCCGCGCACCATGCCGCGCCGCCTCCCGCGCCCGCAGCCGGGCGAGGCGGGTCGGCGCGTCCAGGTGCAGGAAGACCACCAGCCCGAACTCCGGCACCAGCGCATCGCCCCAGCCGCCCAGCGCCCCCGCCAGCACCCAGTCGGCGCTGCGGCCGAGGTGGCGCCGCAGCCGCTCGAGCCGGGCCGGCATCGGCCGCGGCCTGAGGAAGGGCGGGTCGGTGGGAAGCCAGTAGTGCGCGTCGGCATCGTGCAGCGGGCAGCCGAGCCGCTGCGCCACCGCCGCCCCCAGGGTGGAGGTGCCGCTGCCGGAGGCGCCCATGATGCGCACGCGTGCCATGCCCGCGGATGTACACCGCCGACCGGGACCGGCAAGGCCTGTTGCTGCGGCCCCGACAGGTGACAGCCCGAAGGGTTGCGTGACATCCGGTGACAATTTTCCGCGACGCCGGGCTCGGCGCCGGACAAACGTATACGATCTTCCCCCGGCGGCCCGGTGGCGGCCGTTGTGGGAGGATCCTCTCGTGTCACGCAAGCTCGTCGCTGAATTCTTCGGTACGCTGTGGCTGGTGTTGGGCGGATGCGGCAGCGCCGTATTGGCCGCCGCCTTTCCCGAGGTGGGCATCGGCCTGCTCGGCGTCTCCCTGGCCTTCGGGCTGACCGTGCTGACCATGGCCTTCGCCATTGGCCACATCTCCGGCTGCCACCTGAACCCCGCGGTCACCTGCGGCCTGGTCGCCGCCGGGCGGTTCCAGGCCAGCGAGGCGCTGCCCTACATCGCCGCGCAGGTGATCGGCGCCGCGGCCGGCGCCTTCCTGCTCTATGCCATCGCCTCCGGCCAGCCGGGCTTCGACCTAGCGGTGAAGGGGCTGGCGGCGAACGGCTTCGGCGCGGCCTCGCCCGGCAAGTTCGACCTGGTCTCGGGCTTCGTCACCGAGGTGGTGATGACCTTCTTCTTCCTGATGGTCATCCTCGGCGCCACCTCGGCCCGGGCGCCGGCCGGCTTCGCCCCCATCGCCATCGGCCTCTGCCTGACGCTGATCCACCTGATCAGCATCCCCGTCACCAATACCAGCGTGAACCCGGCCCGCAGCGCCGGCCCGGCCTTCGTGCTCGGCGGCGTGGCCTTGCAGCAGCTCTGGCTGTTCTGGGTGGCGCCGATCCTCGGCGGCGTCGCCGGCGGGCTGCTGCACCGCTGGCTGAGCACGGAGGAGGGCGCCGATGCGCGGGACCGCGACGCCGCCATCGCCGAGGCGCGCGGCGCCGATCCGGAGGCGCTGGCGCCGATGCCGGCGCGCCAGCCCCGCTAGAGCGGTTTCCGTTCGCAGTGGCTCACGGACCCCGCTCTAGTGTGTTGTTCTGGCGAGCAAAAATCTCCGGTCCGATGAGTCCATCGGATCGGAGTTTGCTCTAGGCGGTCGCGGTCACCAGCCAGATCGCGGCGGGCATCACCACGCCCGCCGCGCTGTCATGGGCCTGGTAGAAGGCGGCGATGCCCTCCCGGACCGCCGCCCGCGCCGCCTCGGGCAGGCCGGCCGCGGCGCGGCTCGCCTGGCCGATGGTCATGGCGAAATCCGCCGCCTCCGCCGCGTCGGCGCCGAGCCGCATCGGCAGATCCGCCGCCTCCAGCGCCACGTCGCGGAAGCCGGCCCCGAGCAGGATCCGCTGCACCCGGGCCGGATCGGCGAAGGCGAACTGCCCCGGCTCCTCCGGCCCCGGCGGGATCGCCGGCGGCAGCAGGTGGCGGACCGCGGCGACCGGGCCGGTCGCCCAGGCATTCTCGGCCGGGCTGCGGAAGGCCGCGAGCACCACCGCCGCCCCCGGCTTCAGCGCGCCCCGGATGTGGCCGAAGGCGGCGACCGGGTCGAGGAAGAACATCACCCCGAAGCGCGAGAACAGCAGGTCGAAGCCCGCGGGTGCGAAGGGGTGGGTCGCCGCGTCGGCCAGCATCACCCGGGCCTGGGCGAGGCCCGCCGCGGCGATCCGCCGCTCCGCCACCGCGACCGAGTCCGCGGCGATGTCGAGGCCGAGCACCGCCCCCTGCGGCCCGACCCGCTCGGCCAGCGCCAGGGTCGAGGTGCCGCTGCCGCAGCCGATGTCGAGCACCCGGGCACCCGGCCGCGGCGCGGCCCGATCCAGCGCCCGCGCCAGCACCGGGGCGAAGCGGGCGTCGATCCGCGCGTGGTGGGTCGCCCAGGCGCGGGTGCTCGGGCCGTTCCAGTAGGCGGCCTGCGCGGCATTGGGTCCGGCCCTGTCATCCGCCATGCTGCATCTCCCTATCGGTAGGTGGCCGCGATCTCGTCCCGGTACTGGGCCAGCACCGCCCGGCGCTTCACCTTCATCGTCGGCGTCAGCAGCCCGTTCTCGACCGAGAAGGGGCTGGGTGCCAGGGTCCAGCGGCGGATGCGCTCGATGCTGGACAGCCTGGCATTCACCCGGGCGACCGCTTCGGCGATGCCCTCCGCCTGGCCCTCGGCCGCGACCAGCAGCGCCACCACCCCGGCCTGGCCCTCGCCGGCGACCACCGCCTGGGCGATCTCGGGCTCGGCCATCAGCAGGGATTCCAGCTTGGCCGGGCTCACCATGTCGCCGCCGAGGGTCTTGATGAAGTCCCGCTTGCGGTCGGTGATGGTGATCCGCCCCTCATCCGGGCCCGCCGCCTCGATGCTGGCGACGTCGCCGGTATGCAGCCAGGGCGCCGCGCCCGGGGGGTCGCCCTCGGCCGGGCGGATGGCGGCGGCGGTCGCCTCCGGGTTGCCCCAGTAGCCGTCCATCACCAGGGCGCCGCGGACCAGCAGCTCGCCATCCGCGGCCAGCCGCGCCTCGACGCCGGGCAGCGGGTAGCCGACGGTCTGCCGCAGGTTGTCCCAGGGCGGGTTGACCGCGATCACCGGCCCGGCCTCGGTCTGGCCATAGCCCTGGATCAGCGGCAGGCCGAGGCCGATGAAGAAGCCCGACAGGTCCGGGTCCAGCCGCGCCCCGCCGGAGACCAGCGCCTGCAGCCGGCCGCCGAAGCGGGCCCGCACCTTGTCCCGCACCAGCCTGTCGAGCACCGCATCCTGCAGCCTTTCCCAGGCCGAGAGCGGCAGCCGGTCGGCGCGCTTCAGCCCCAGCGCCAGGGCGCGCCGGAACAGCTTTTGCTTGAACGGCGCCTCCTTCTCGAGCTGGGCCAGCATCCGGGTCCGCAGCACCTCGAAGAGCCGCGGCACGGTGGTGACGATGCTCGGCTGGAATTCCTGGAATTCGGCGGCGATGCGGTCGGCGCCGCGGGAGTAGACCACCTCGACGCCGAGCGAGGGCAGCAGGAAGACGCCGACCGTGTGCTCGTAGCTGTGCGAGAGCGGCAGGAAAGAGAGGTAGACGGTGCCGTCGAGATGCAGCCGCTCGGCCAGCGCCGCGACGCCGTCGCGGTTCGCCAGCATGGCCCGGTGCGGCAGCATGACCCCGCGCGGGGTGCCGCCGGTGCCGGAGGTATAGATCAGGCAGGCCAGCCGCCCGGGGGGGATCAGCTCGACCTCGGCCAGCAGCATCGGCAGGTCGCCCGGCGTCGCCAGCACCTCGGGCCAGGCCGCGACCCGGCCGGCGGCCCCCGGGGCGGGCAGCGCATCGAAGCCGAGCAGCAGCTCGAGCGGCGCCGGCGCCGCCGCGGCGATGCGCGCGGCCAGGGCGGCGGTCGAGGCGATGGCGATGCGGGCGCCGGAATCGGCCAGGATGTGGCGGTGGTCGGCCACCGTATTGGTCGTGTAGGTCGGCACGGTGACGGCGCCGATCGCCATCAGCGCGCAATCCGCGATGTTGAATTCCGGCCGGCTCTCGCTGACCAGCAGCACCCGGTCGCCGGGGCTGACCCCGGCGGCGCGCAGCCAGGCGGCAGCGCTGGCGACCGCGAGGGCGAAGTCGCCCCAGCTCAGCCGCTGCCAGGCGCCGTCCCGCCAGTGCCGCAGCATCGGCCGGGCCGGGCGCTTCCGGGCGATGTCCAGCAGCATCCAGGGCAGGCTGCCCCAGGGCGTTCCGCTCCGGCTGCCGGCGGTGATCCGTCCCGACGTCCGCGCAAGCCCCGCCTGCGGCCCCGTTCGGCCTCCGCGTTCCGCCATTCTGCACGCTTCCCCGTCTCTGCCGCTGTTGCCTCGCCCCGGCGGCTTGGCCACGGCCCTTGACGCCATATATGCAGGGACGTGACCCGAGCCGAGCCCCAATCGATCCCCGCATCGAGCCCGTCCCGTGCCGCCGCGGATTCCGCGGCGGCCGGACGACCTGCCGCAGCCCCCTCAGGGCTGTCCTTCTCCCCCCTGGATGCCGGCGCCGGTGAGGCGACCGGGCCGCTGCCCGAATGGGACCTGTCGGATCTCTACGCCTCGCTGGAGGATCCGAAGCTCACCGCCGACCTCGACCAGGCGGAACTCGACGGCAAGGCCCTGGCGGCGCGCTACGCCGGCAAGCTCGGCGGCCTCCCGGGCGACGGGCTGGCCGAGGCGATCGCCGCGCTGGAGCGGATCGAGGAGGTGCTCGGCCGTGCCATGAGCTACGGCCAGCTGGTCTTCGCCGGCGATGCGACCGACCCGGCCAACGGCCGCTTCTACCAGACCCTGCAGGAGCGGGTGACCGCGATCAGCAGCCACCTGATCTTCTTCACCCTCGAGCTGAACCGGCTGGAGGATGCCGAGATCGAGCGCAAGCTCGCCGGCAGCCGGGCGCTGGAGCGCTGGCGCCCCTGGCTGCGCGACCTCCGGGTGTTCCGCCCGCACCAGCTCTCGGACGAGCTGGAGAGGCTGCTGCACGAGAAGGAGGTCACCGGCCGCTCCGCCTGGAACCGGCTGTTCGACGAGACCATCGCCGGGATGACGGTGAAGGTCGGCCCAGCGGGGCAGGAGGAGGAGCTGACCGTCTCCGCCGCGCTGAACCGCCTCTCGGACCGCGACCGCGCGGTGCGCGCCGCCGCCGCCGAGGGCATCTCGGCCGCCTTCGGCAGCCGGGTGCGGCTGTTCTCGCTGATCACCAACACCCTGGCCAAGGACAAGGAGATCATCGACAGCTGGCGGCAGTACCCGCGCCCCGGCTCCTCCCGCAACCGGGCCAACATGGTCGAGGACGAGGTGGTCGACGCGCTGGTGACGGCGGTCCGGGCCAGCTTCCCCAGGCTGTCGCATCGCTACTACGCGATGAAGGCGAAGTGGCTCGGCCTCGAGAAGCTGCAGCACTGGGACCGCAACGCGCCGCTGCCGGACGAGCAGGACCGCAGCATCCCCTGGCCGCAGGCGGTCAAGACCGTGCTCGACAGCTACCGCGCCTTCAGCCCGGAGCTGGCCGAGATCGGCGCCCGCTTCTTCAGCGCCCCCTGGATCGACGCGGCGCTGCGCCCGGGCAAGTCGGGCGGCGCCTTCGCCCACCCGACGGTGCCCTCGGCGCATCCCTACCTGCTGCTGAACTACCACGGCAAGGCGCGGGACGTGATGACCCTGGCGCATGAGCTGGGCCATGGCGTCCACCAGGTGCTGGCGGGACGCCAGGGCTACCTGCTGTCGGGCACGCCGCTCACCCTGGCCGAGACCGCCTCGGTCTTCGGCGAGATGCTGACCTTCCGCGGGCTGCTCGATGCCGAGGGCGACCCCGCCCGCCGCCGCCTCATGCTGGCCGGCAAGGTCGAGGACATGCTGAACACGGTGGTGCGGCAGATCGCCTTCTACCGCTTCGAGACCCTGCTGCACGAGGAGCGCCGCCAGGGGGAGCTGAGCAGCGACCGGATCGCCGAGCTCTGGATGCAGGTGCAGCACGAGAGCCTCGGCCCTGCCTTCGACTTCACCGAGGACTACGGGGTCTACTGGGCCTATATCCCGCATTTCGTGCATTCGCCCTTCTACGTCTATGCCTATGCCTTCGGCGACTGCCTGGTGAATGCGCTCTACGGCGTCTACCGGGATGGCGTGGTGCCGGACTTCCAGCAGAAATACCTCGAGCTGTTGAAGGCCGGCGGCACGCTGCGGCACAAGGATCTGCTGGCGCCCTTCGGCCTCGATGCCTCCGACCCCGGATTCTGGCAGCGCGGCCTCGACGTGATCGCCGGCTTCATCGATGAGTTGGAACAGGATGTCTGAGCGCAATCCCGACAGCACGCTCTTCGGCGAGCTTCGCCGGATGGCGCGGACCTCGGGCGCCGTGGGCGGCATCGCCGCCCGCGTCGCCGGGGAACGCATCTTCGGCGTCAAGACCGACAAGGCGGCGCATGCGGAGGATCTGAAGGCCATCCTCGGCGGGCTGAAAGGCCCGCTGATGAAGGTGGCGCAATTCCTGTCCACCGTGCCGGATGCCCTGCCCGACGAATACGCCGAGGAACTGGCGACGCTGCAGGCCAATGCCCCGCCGATGGGCTGGCCCTTCGTCCGCCGCCGCATGGGCTCCGAGCTCGGCCCGGCCTGGGAGAGCCGCTTCCGGACCTTCGGGCGGGAGGCGGCGGCCGCCGCCTCGCTCGGCCAGGTCCACCGCGCCACCCTGCCGGATGGCCGCGAGGTCGCCTGCAAGCTGCAGTACCCGGACATGCCGAGCGTGGTGGAGGCCGACCTCCGCCAGCTCAAGCTGGCGATGAGCGTCTACCGCCGGATGGACAGCGCCCTCGACAACGGCGAGGTCTACCAGGAGATGTGCGACCGGCTGCGCGAGGAGCTCGACTACCTCCGCGAGGCCGCGCAGATGCGCCTCTATGGCCTGATGATGCGCGGCGCGTCCGATGTCACCATCCCCGCCCCGGTCGAGGAGCTCTGCACCCGGCGGCTGCTGACCATGAACTGGCTGGAGGGGAGGGCCATCGTCAAGCGGCTGGAGGAGGACCCGCCGCTCGAGGAGCGCAATGCCTATGCCAAGTCGCTGTTCCGCGCCTGGTACAAGCCCTTCTACCAGTACGGCGTCATTCACGGCGACCCGCATCTCGGCAATTACCAGGTGCGGCCGGACCGCGCCGGCATCAACCTGCTCGACTTCGGCACGATCCGGGTCTTCCCGCCGAGCTTCGTCGGCGGCGTGATCCTGCTGTACGAGGCGGTGCGCGACAACGACCAGGAGAAGGCGGCCGAGGCCTACCGGATCTGGGGCTTCCGCAACCTGTCGAAGGAGACCATGGAGGTGCTGAGCCTCTGGGCCACCTTCCTCTACGAGCCGCTGGTGCAGGACAAGGTGCGGCCGATCCAGTACTCGGACGACGTGGGCTATGGCCGCAAGATCGCGCAGAAGGTGCACGAGGGGCTGAAGCGGACCGGCGGGGTGAAGATCCCGCGCGAATTCCCGTTGATGGACCGCGCCGCGATCGGCCTCGGCAGCGTCTTCCTGCGGCTGCGGGCGGACATCAACTGGCACCGCGCCTTCATGGAGCTGGTCGAGGAGCATACCGAGACCTCGCTGGCCGAACGCCAGGCGGCGGCGCTGGCCGAGGCCCGGGTCCCGGCCGCGGTGGTCAGGCCGCTCGCGCCCTGACGCCGGGCCGGCCGCCGCGCCCCGGCGCGGCGGCCGGCGTTATGGTCTTGCCTCACCGCTCACGTTTCAGCATGTTCCGGCGCCAAAGGGGGATCCCTGCATGCGCCTAGCAGTCCTGAAGGAACGCCGTCCGGCCGAGACGCGGGTCGCGGCGACGCCCGAGACGGTCAAGAAGTTCATCGCCCTCGGCCTGACCGTTGCGGTCGAGGCCGGGGCTGGGGCCGGTGCCGGCATACCGGACGCCGAATTCACCGCCGCCGGGGCCGAGCTGGCGCCGGATGCGGCGGCCGCCCTGAAGGACGCCGGGATCGTGCTGAAGATCCGCGCCCCGCTCGCCGCCGGCGAGGGCGCGCTCGACGAGCTGGCGCTGATCCCGCGCGGCGCGCTCATGCTGGGCCAGCTGCAGGCGACGCCGGAGATGGCCGCCGCCTATGCCGCCGCCGGTATCGACGCCGGGGCGATGGAGCTGCTGCCGCGCATCACCCGGGCGCAGTCGATGGACATCCTCTCCTCCCAGGCGAACCTCGCCGGCTACCGCGCCGTCATCGAGGCCGCCAGCACCTTCGACCGCGGCTTCCCCATGCTGATGACCGCGGCCGGCACCATCCCCGCCGCCAATGTCTTCGTCATGGGCGCCGGCGTCGCCGGGCTGCAGGCGATCGCCACCGCCCGCCGGCTCGGCGGCCGGGTCTCGGCGACCGACGTCCGGCCGGCGGCGAAGGAGGAGATCAAGTCGCTCGGCGCCAGCTTCGTCGGCCACGAGGACGAGGAAAGCCGCGCCGCCCAGACCGCCGGCGGCTATGCCAAGCCGATGAGCGCCGGCTTCATGCAGAAGCAGGGCGAGGTCGTCGCCGCCCATCTGGCCAAGCAGGACATCGTCATCACCACCGCCCTGGTGCAGGGCCGCAAGGCCCCCACGCTGGTGACCGCGGCGATGGTCGAGAGCATGAAGCCGGGCAGCGTCATCGTCGACATCGCCTCGGACGCCGGCGGCAACGTCGCGCTGACCAAGCCGGGCGAGGCCTTCACCACCCCGGGCGGCGTGACCATCCTCGGCTTCAACAACTGGCCCGGCCGCATCCCGGCGGCCTCCTCGCAGCTCTTCGCGCGGAACCTGCTGACCCTGCTGACCACCTTCTGGGACAAGGAGGCGAAGGTCCCGAAGCTGCCGGCCGAGGACGACATCGTCAAAGGCGTCATGCTGACCCGCGGCGGCGCCGTGGTGCACCCGAGCTTCGCGCCCGCCCAGGCCGCCTGAGGAGATCCGCCCCATGAACCCCACAGACCTGGCCAATCAGGCCAGCGCCACGGCCAACCGCGCCCTCGAGCTGGCCGCCCAGGCGCGGCTGCTGGCCGAGCAGCACGTGGCGCCGGTGGCCGCCGCCGCCGAGCCCTTCCTGCTGCTGCTGACGATCTTCCTGCTCGCCTGCTTCGTCGGCTACTACGTGGTCTGGAACGTGACGCCAGCGCTGCACAGCCCGCTGATGGGCGTGACCAACGCCATCTCCTCGGTCATCGTCGTCGGCGCCATCCTGGCCGCCGGCCTCGGCGAGAGCACCGCGGCGCAGGTCTTCGGCTTCATCGCGGTGACCTTGGCTTCGGTGAACATCTTCGGCGGCTTCCTGGTCTCCCGGCGCATGCTCTCGATGTTCAAGAAGAAGGGGAGCTAGGCCGTGGGGCAGACATTCTCGACCCTGGCCTATCTGGTCGCCTCGGTCCTCTTCATCATGGCGCTGCGCGGCCTCTCGCATCCCGAGACCAGCCGCCAGGGCAATATCTTCGGCATGGTCGGCATGGGCATCGCGGTGGTCGCCACCCTGCTGAAGCCGGGCATGGGTGCGGGCGGCATCGCGCTCGTCATCGCCGGCATCGCCGTCGGCGGGACCATCGGCGCGGTGGTCGCCAACCGCATCCAGATGACCTCGCTGCCGCAGCTGGTCGCCGCCTTCCACTCGCTGGTCGGCCTCGCCGCGGTCTTCGTCGCGGCCGCCGCCTTCTACGCGCCGGAGAGCTTCGGCATCGGCCATGCCGGCGACATCCACGGCAGCTCGCTGGTCGAGATGTCGCTCGGCCTCGCGATCGGCGCCATCACCTTCTCCGGCTCGGTCATCGCCTTCGCCAAGCTCGACGGCCGGATGTCGGGCGCGCCCATCCTGTTCAAGGGGCAGCACTGGCTGAACCTGGCGCTCGGCATCCTCATGCTGGTGCTGGTCATCGCCTTCGTCTCCTCCGGCAGCCCGCTGCTCTTCTGGCTGATCGCGATCCTGGCCTTCGCCCTCGGCTTCCTGCTGATCATCCCGATCGGCGGCGCCGACATGCCGGTCGTGGTCTCCATGCTGAACAGCTATTCCGGCTGGGCGGCGGCGGGCATCGGCTTCACCATCGGCAACCTGCTGCTGATCGTGACCGGCGCGCTGGTCGGTGCCTCCGGCGCCATCCTGTCCTACATCATGTGCAAGGGCATGAACCGCAGCATCGTCAACGTGCTGCTCGGCGGCTTCGGCACCACCGGCGGCGGCGAGGCCGGGCCTGGCGCCGGCGGCGGCGACCGCGCCCCGGTGAAGGCCGGCAGCCCGGAGGATGCCGCCTACATCATGAAGAACGCCCAGAAGATCATCGTCGTGCCCGGCTACGGCATGGCGGTGGCGCAGGCCCAGCAGGTGCTGCGCGAGATGGGCGAGCTGCTGAAGAAGGAGGGCGTGGAGGTCACCTACGCCATCCACCCGGTCGCCGGCCGCATGCCCGGCCACATGAACGTCCTGCTCGCCGAGGCGAATGTCCCCTACGACGACGTCAAGGAGCTCGAGGAGATCAACCCCGAATTCGCCGAGGCCGACGTCGCCTTCGTCATCGGCGCCAACGACGTGACCAATCCGGCGGCCAAGACCGACAAGTCCTCGGCCATCTACGGCATGCCCATCCTGGATGTGGAGCGCGCCAAGACGGTGTTCTTCATCAAGCGCGGCATGGCCAGCGGCTATGCCGGCGTCGACAACGAGCTGTTCTTCCGCCCGAACACCATGATGCTCTTCGGCGACGCGAAGAAGGTGACGCAGGAGATCGTGCAGGCGCTGCAGCGGTAGCGCCGCGGCGCAGGCAGGGGTGAGGGGGGCGGGGGATCGCATCCCCCGGCCCTTTTTCAGGCGTTGCCCAGCAGCGCCGCCCGCAGCTCGGCCCCGGTGGTCAGCCAGCCGAAGAAGGCCTGGACGTTGAATTCCGTCGCCTCCTGCGCCCCCGGCCCGGCCGCCATGGTGGCGTCGGTGATCATCACGGGGAAGAACTCGCGGTGATAGGCGTCGCGGATGGTGCTCTCGACGCAGACGTTGGTGGCGACGCCGGCGACCAGCACCGTGCGCACCCGCCGCGCCGCCAGCAGCTGCTCCAGCCCGGTCCCGGCGAAGCCGCTGTAGCGCGCCTTCGGCACCAGCAGGTCGCCCGGCTGCGGCGCCAGCCCATCGACGATGGCATGGTCCCAGGTGCCATGGGTGATGAGCTTTCCGGCATAGGCCTCGTTCGCCCGCATGAATTTCAGCGCATTCGACTTGTGCCAGACCGGCGCCGCCGGCCCCGGCGCCTCCCGCAGATCGGCCGAGAAGCCGTTCTGCAGGAAGATGACCGGGATGCCCGCCGCCCGGCAGGCGGCGACCACCTGCCGGGTCTCCTCGATGACCGGCGCGGCGCCCGAGACGTCGAAGCCGCAGAGGTCGAGGTAGCCGCCCTTCGAGCAATAGGCGTTCTGCATGTCGACCACGATCAGCGCGGTTTCCTCCGGGACCACGCGGATGGGCTCGGGCCGGGCGGCGATCTCGATGCTGCGGGACATGGCGGGCTCCTTGCGCGGGGTGGCTGTCGGCGAAGCACGCGGCATGCCAATACCGCGGTGTAACCGACCCCGGGCCGGGTCTGCCCTGCCGCCATGGCACCCCCGACCGACCGCTTCCGGACCGAGCCGACCGAGGCACCGCTCGCCCGGCTCGGCGCCACCGCCCGGGGCCTCGACACCCGGGGGAGGCCGCCCGCCGCCTCGCCGCCACCGGCGCCGGTGCGGTGGGCGAGCCGCCGGGCCGCCGCCTGCTGCGCAAGCTCGGCCGGCGGCTGGCGGAGCCGCTGGTCGACATCCTGCTGGTCGCCGGGCTGGTCTCCGGCCTGTCCGGGGACTGGCCGGGCTTCGTTATCATCTCCTTCGATGCGGTGGACGAGGCCGACCCGGCCCGCCCGCACGCCTGGGACATGCGGGCGGTGCTGCGCTTCACCCTGGTGATGCGGCCGCTCTCCCCGGTCGTCGACCTCGCCACCTCGCTAGGCTTGGCGCTTGGCCCGCTGGCGCCGCTGCTCGGCTTCCCCCCGCTGCCGGGGGCGCTGCCCGGGGCCATCCTGCTGCTGGTGCTGGCCTACCTCGGCATGGCCAAGAGGCTGAGGCGCCTGACGGCCTCAGAAACAAAAATGTAACGATCTGTGGCTGCAACACATTCACATCCGCGTTGCCTACCTAGTCGTTTAATGACGTCCAGGCGTCTGAATAGTATTGAAATTGGGACACCGCGTCAAAAGCAGGTCCCCGATGCCTCTTGAACCTCTACGGCAGGACCCTGCCGTGGCTACAGGATTGCTGCGCCCAGGCCTGCCCGCGGTCGACCTCGCAACCGGGCCGGGCGGCGGCGGCAACCCCGTCTGGGCGATCGGGCTGGCGGCCCTCCTGCTGACCTGGCCGGCGATGTGGAACGGCTATCCCCTGGTCTTCGCCGATACCGGCACCTACCTCGGCCAGGCCCTGCTGGTCTATGTGGCTGGGACCGGCCGCCCTTCTACAGCCTCTTCCTGCATGCGGTGCACTGGCGCCTGTCGCTCTGGCCGGTGGTCGCGGCGCAGGGGCTGCTGGTCGCGCATCTGCTGCATCTGGTGCTGCGGGCGCAGGGCCATGCCGGGACGGCGCCGCTGCTGCTGACCGCGCTGGCGCTGGCGATGCTGACCGGCCTGCCCTTCATCGTCGCGCAGCTGCAGCCGGACCTCTTCACCGGCGTCGTCGTGCTCTGCGCCTGGCTCATCGGCTTCCGCAACGCCGCCCTGTCCCGCATCGAGCGCTGGTACGTCCTCGGACTCGCCTGCCTCGCCGTCGTCGTCCACCAGAGCCACGTGCCGCTGGCGCTGGGCCTGGCGATGGTCGGCTTCCTGCTGGCCCTCGGGCAGGGGCTGCGGCCGGCGCTGCGGGTCCTCGGCCGCATGGCGGCGCCGCCGCTGCTGGCGGCGCTGGCGCTGCTCGCGGTCAATGCCGCCGTCCACCGCGCCCCGGCGGTCTCGCCCTACGGCTCGGTCTTCCTCGCCACCCGCATGCTCTTCGACGCCTCCGGCCAGGCCTGGCTGGACCGGCATTGCCCCTCGGAGGAATTCCGGATCTGCGCCGTGCGCTGGGAGCTCGGCATTGGTCACAACCACTTCCTCTGGGACCCGTCGGGGCCGCTGCACACCCGGCTCGGTGGGCCCAAGGCCTGGGCGGCGGAGGCCTCGAGCATCATCCGCGACGTGATCAGGGAGGATCCGCTCGGCGTGCTGCACGCCGCCATCGGCAACACGCTGCTGCAGCTCACCCAGATCGACACCGGCGACGGGCTTGGCCCCTGGCTCGGCACGCCGGGGCCGGAGCCGCTGATCGAGCGCTTCTTCCCGGCCGAGCATGCCGCCTTCCTGGCCGCCCGGCAGCAGCGCGGCACCCTGCTGCCGATGGTGGAGCGGCTGGCCACCCTGCATGCCGCCATCTTCTACGGCACGCTGGTGCTGCTGCTGGTGGCACTGGCCTGGCCGCGCGCCGAGCAGCCGGGGGCGACCGCCGAGGCAACTTCGGCCCCCGGGCGGCCGGGACAGGGGCGCCGGCACGGGCCGCGCGGCGTGGTGCTGACCGCGCTGGTGCTGGCGGCGCTGCTCGGCAATGCCGCCATCACCGGCGCGCTCTCGGGCCCGGCCGGCCGCTACCAGGCCCGCATCACCTGGCTCGGCCTGATCGCCGTCGTCGCCGTGCTGCTGCCGCGGCGGCCGGCGCTGGTGCCGGCCGCGGCCCGGCCCGGCGGCCAGGTCACCCGCTAGGGCGGGGCCCCCGCCTCAGAGGTGCTTGCCGCCATCCACCAGGATGACGCTGCCGGTGGTGAGCCGCAGATGCGTCACCGCCGCCATGATGGCCAGGGCCACGTCGTCCGCCTCCGTCACCGTCCGCAGCGGCGAGGCGCCGGCCGCCTTCTCCACCGCCGCCCGGCTGCGGCCGGGAACGAAATCCGTGGCGACCGCCGAGGGCGAGATCGAGACCACGCGGATCTCGGGCGCCAGCACCCGCGCCAGCGACAGCCCCATGGTGTCCAGCGCCGCCTTGGAGGCGCCGTAGATGATGCTGCTGCCGGTGCCGGTGATGGCGGCGAGCGAGGAGATGTTGACGATGACGCCGTCGCCGCCGCGCTTCAGCAGCGGCGCGAAGGCGCGGACGGTGGCGAAGGGGCCGCGCACGTTGGTGACCAGCACCCGGTCGATCAGCGCATCGTCCAGCGCCTCGAGGTCGGCATGCGGCACCGCCCGGGTGGTGGCGGCGGAGTTCACCAGCACGTCGCAGCGTCCGAGCCTGGCCTCCACCTCGGCGGCGGCGGCGCGCAGCGCGGCGCTGTCCTCCATCGGCATGCGCAGCGCGAGATGCCCGCGCCCGGGCAGTTCGGCGGCCAGCGCGGCGGCGCGCTCCGCGCCGGTATTGTAGCCGATGCCGAGGATTGCACCCGCCGCGGCCAGCCGCCGGGCGGTGGCGGCGCCGATGCCGTTGCTGCCGCCGGCGATGACCGCGACCTTCCCGGCCAGGGCATACTCGCCCAGGTTGCCTGCTCTGACGTCGCTCACCGGCCTACTCCCCCGCGGTCCATCCGGCGGGGGGCGATCGCGTCGCCTCCCGCAGGAGCGGGACACTAGACCAGGATCGGCCCGGCGGAAGGCCTCCTTCGCGGGGCCGGCAGCCGGGTGGCGTCAGTCCTCCAGCGCATGCGGCAGGGCGGGCATGCCCTCGCCGCCGTGCCGGCGCTGCGCGGCGATGCCGACGCCGGCCGCGGTGGCGCCAAGCAGAGCCAGCGTCAGCACGGTGCCGACCGGCATGGCGAAGGACAGGGCGAAGGCGGCGAGGATGGTCGCCGCCTGGGGCGCCCAGGAGAGCGGCATGCGATCGGCCTCGGGGATGAGGGTCGAGGTGATGGTGGTCATGGTGCGGGTCGCTTCCACGAATGTTGCAAAGCAGCATGTCGGTGCGCCGCAGCATAAATCTCATGTAATTTCCACGGGTCCTGCCGGCATCGCCATGCACGTCCCGCATGGCCTAGGGCCTTGTCCCACCGTGGCGCATGGCCGGGCCCGGAAGCCCGGCCCCGGAGGCCCGGCGGTGACGATCGCGCCAGCCCTGCGCCCGGCGGGAACGGGGCTCGGCGTTCCGGCGTTCGGCCCGGGAAATGACCCCTTTCGATGCGGCGAGCGCCGCCTTGCCGCAGGCTGCTGCGCCCCGCGCCATCATCGCCATCCCGGCCCATGACGAGGCGGCGCGGCTGCCCGCCTGCCTCGGCGCCCTCGGTGCCCAGCACCAGCTGGGCGGCTACGGCGAGACCGCGGTCCTGGTGCTGGCCAACAACTGCAGCGACGACACCGCCGGCATCGCCCGGTCCCTGGCGCCCACCCTGCCGTTCCGGCTGCTGGTCCAGGAATGCCGCCTGCCGCCCGCGCTGGCCCATGCCGGCGGCGCCCGCCGCACCGCCATGGAGGCGGCCGCCGCCCTGGCCGGGCCCCGCACCACCCTGCTCTGCACCGATGCCGACGCGCGGCCGGAGCCCGGCTGGCTCGCCGCCAACCTGGCCGGGCTGGCGGCCGGGGCGGATGCGGTCGCCGGCACGATCCGGCTGGACCCGGCCGAAGCGGCGCTGCTGCCGCCGACCCTGCGGCGGCGGGAGGCGCTGGAGGCCAGCTACACCGCCCGGCTCGAGGCCCTGGCGGCCCTGCTCGACCCCCTGGCGCACGACCCCTGGCCCCGCCACGGCACCCATTCCGGCGCTTCCATCGCCCTGACCCTCGAC
Source organism: Paeniroseomonas aquatica (assembly GCF_030409335.1). Taxonomy (GTDB): domain Bacteria; phylum Pseudomonadota; class Alphaproteobacteria; order Acetobacterales; family Acetobacteraceae; genus Belnapia; species Belnapia aquatica. The sequence goes on along the minus strand of NZ_JAUFPN010000020.1, from coordinate 43,426 downwards.
GCCTACCGCGCCATCGGCGGCGTCCCCGCGGTGCCGGTGGGGGAGGACCGGGCGCTGTTCGCCGCGCTCGCCCGGCTCGATGCCCGCATCCGCCACTGCCCCGCCGCCCGGGTCGTGGTGTCCTGCCGGCTCGACGGCCGCGCGGCGGGGGGCATGGCCGAGACCATGCGGCGCCGCCTCGACGATCCCGAGGCGCCGCTCGACGCCCGGCTGGAGGCGGCGGTCCCGGCGCTGCTCCGGCTGCGCTGCCGCCGGCTGCTGCGCCGGCTGCGCTCGGGCGAGGCGCCGCTGCGCGGCACCGGCTGGCTGGCCATGGCCCTCGGGATCATGCCGCAGGCGCTAAGGGCGGCGCTCGAGGCACCGGGCTTCGGCCTCGCCTGGGACGCGCTCGAGGCGGCGGCGCCGCTGCTGCGCCGCCGGCCGCTGCGGCCGGCGGCGCTGCCGCAGGAGATCGCCCGCGCCGAGGCGATGCTGCGGCTCTACGGCCCGGCGATCAGCCCGGAGCCGCCGGCCGATGCAGGATGTCGAGCCGGTATGCCGCAGCTCGCTCCTGCCGGGTGAGGTCGAGCCGGCCGGCGCTGCCGGCGATCACCAACTCGGCTGCGGCGTCGCCGCTCAGCGGGTAGTCGGTCTCCCCGGTCCAGTGCACCAGCACCAGGTCGCCTCCCGGGGCGAGGGCGGCGTCGAGCCGCGCCACCAGCCGGGCGACGTCGGCGCGGTCGAGGTAGTAGACCACCTCCGACAGCATGATCAGGTCGAACCGCCCCTCGGGCCAGGCGCCCGGCACCGCCATGCGGCGGAACTCGACGCCCTCCAGGCCACGGCAGCGGGCGCGGGCGGTCGCCAGCGCCGCCTCCGCCACGTCCAGCGAGAGCAGCCGGTCGCAGCGCGGCGCCAGCAGCGCCGTCAGCACGCCGATGGAGCAGCCGACCTCCAGCGCCCGGGCATAGCGGGGCTGCGGCAGAGCGGCGAGGGTGGCGGCGTACTTGCCGCGCTCGTAGTCGCTGCCCTCGAAGTCCCAGGGGTCCGGGGCGGCGGCATAGAGCGCCTCGAAGTAGCCGGCGGGCAGGGATCCCGGCTCGGTCATGGCGCGCACTCCAGCAGGATCTCGAAGGGGCGGTCGGCGAGGGCGAGGGCTTCCGGCGGCAGGGTGAAGCCGCCGGCGAGCTGCCCGGTCTGCGAGGCATGCGCGGCGATGGCCGCCCGCTTGGCCGGCAGCCAGTGCGCCATGGCGAAGCGGTGGCCGCGCGGCGGCACCGGCAGCCAGGGCGGCGGCGGCAGCGGGAAGCCCGGGATCGGATAGGCATGCGCCCAGCCCCAGACCGGATAGGCCAGCAGCCGCGCCCCGGTCGCCCGGGCCAGCGCCGCGGCGATGGCGAAGGTGGCGGTATGGTCGCCGTGCGGGTCGTGCTCCCAGGTGGCGAGGATGGTCGAGGGCGCGCCCTCGGCCAGCAGCGTCGCCACTGCCGCCGCCAGCCCGGCGCCGCTGCCCGGCACCGCCTGGTCCGGCAGGCCGAGGAAGCCGAGGGCGGCCGGCGGCAGCCCCAGCGCGGCGACCGCGGCCCGGGTCTCCGCCGCCCGCAGGCTCCGCAGCACGTCCCGCGGCAGCCGCGGGTGGGAGCCGGCGCCGTCGCTGACCACCCGCACCCGCAGCGGCAGCCGCGCCTCGGCCGCCGCCGCGATCAGCCCGCCGCAGCCGAGCGATTCATCGTCCGGGTGCGGCGCCAGCACCAGGCTGGGCCCGTCGCCCAGGACCACCCGCGGGTCCCCGGTCTCCGGCAGCGCCTCGGCTGCCCGCAGCCAGTCGCCGGCGTACATGCCGCTCACCGGCCCGCACCGGTGGCGGCCCAGAGGTCGCCGAAGGCGCCGGGCGCGGCCAGCACATGCGCCGCGGCCGAGGCCAGGGCGCGGTCCGGCCCCGGCTGGCGCAGGTAGGTCGCCAGGTCGCGCGACAGCCGCTCGGCCGGGTGGGGCCGCAGGAAGGCGGTGAGGCCGATGGAACGCTGCACCAGCGTCAGCGCCTCCAGCGCCGCCCGCTCGACCGCCAGCCGGGCGAGGTTGACGAAGGCCACGCTGTCCTCCGCCCCGGCCTCGGCACGCACCGCGGCGGCCTCGACCCAGAGCCGGGCGCCGGCGGCGGCGGTCGCCACCTCGCCCAGCCGGGCGGCCTGGTAGGGGTCGCCACCGCGCTCGGTGCGGCGGAGGTGGTCGCGCAGCGCCTCGGCCAGGGCCTCGATGCCGCCGGCCTGCACCGCGGCGAAGCGCCAGGCGCCAGCGGAGAAGTCGGGCTGGGCCTCATAGGCGCCGGCCGGGCCGATCAGCGCCGTGGCGGGCAGGTCGAGGCCGGTGAAATCGACCGCGCCGGTGGCCGAGGCGCGCATGCCCTGCGCCGTCCAGCGCGCGAGGTCCGCCCGCTCCCCGGGCGGCAGAGGCACCAGCACCATCTGCGGCAGGTCGCCGGGCCGGGCGCGGGCGGTGACCAGGGCGCGGTCCACCCGCCCGGCCCCGGAGCAGAGGATCTTGCGCCCCTGCAGCCGGATGCCGCCGGCGCGGGGCTCGAGCCCCAGGATCTCGCCGGGGACGTCGGTGTTCCAGACGCCGAAGAAGGCGCCGTCCCGGGCATCGGCGGCGGCGGCGGCGGCCTGGGCCGCGTCGCCGTGCCGGAGCACCAGCCGCAGCGCGTTCACATGGCCTTCGTAGAGCCGGCCGAGCGGCAGGCTGGCGCGGCCGACCAGCCGCAGCGCCTCGGCCAGCGCCGCCGGGTCGGTGCCGAGGCCGGCGCCGCCGTGCTCCGGCGGCAGCGGCGCCGCCAGCAGGCCCGCCTCGCCGAGCGCGGCGACATCCTCCGCCGGGAAGGCGCCGTCGACGTCGAGCGCCGGGGCGCGGGCGGCGATCGCCGGCAGGATGCGGCGGAGGGCGTCGAGGCAGCGGGAGGCATCGTGGCTGGGGGGCATGGGGGGTTCCGGCGTTTCGCCACTGGAACACCCCCGGCCAGCCGGGGTTGCCGCTAGCCCGCGGTGATGCCGCGGGTCTTGATCACCGCCGCCAGCGCCGCCGTCTCCCGCGCGATGCTGGCGGTGAAGGCCTCCGGGCTGGTCACGTCGGGGACCATGTCCGGGGTCATGCGGGCGGTCACCGCCTCGCTGGCGATGGCGGCGGCGAAGGCGGCATGCAGCCGGGCGACGACCGGCGCCGGGGTGCCGGCCGGCACCGCCAGCCCGTGGCAGTAGAGGAAGGTCAGCGCCGGCACGCCCAGCTCGGCGAAGCTCGGCACCTCCGGCAGGGCGGCGATGCGCCGCGCCGTGCTGATCGCCAGGATCCGGATGCCGCCCGCCCGGTGCTGCTCCAGCGCCGGCATCAGGCTGCCCATGAAGCCGGGAATGGCGCCGCCGAGCATGTCCTGCACCACGGTCGCCTCGGTGCGGTAGACCGCGTTCTCGAAGCGGCCGCCGGTCTCCCCGGCCAGCATCTCCATGAGGATATGCCCCGGCCCGCCGCGGCCGACCGTGCCGTAGGCGACCGGCCGGTCCCGCGACAGCGCCACCAGCTCCGCCAGGCTCCGCGCCGGCACGTCCCGGGCCACCGCCAGCACCTGCGCCGCGCGGAAGATGGCGGTCAGCAGCTGGAAGTCCTCGATCCGGTAGTTCAGCGCCTGGCCCAGCGCCGGGCCGGTGACCAGCGAGCCATAGGCCATGTAGCCGACCGTATAGCCGTCCCGGGCCGCGCGGGCGACGTGCTCGGTGGCGATGACGCCGTTCGAGCCGGGACGCGGGTCGATCACCACGCTCTGGCCCAGCAGCGGCCGGGCCTGCTCGGCGATGAGCCGGGCCAGGGTGTCGGAGACGCCGCCGGGGCCGAAGGGCAGCACCAGCCGCAGCGGGCGGTTGGGGAACGCCTCCTGCGCCCGGCCCAGGCGGGGCGCGGCCAGGCCGGCGAGAAGCGCGCCGCGCCGTGTCATCCGGTACCGCATGGCGGATCGGCCTCCCCCGTTGGTCTTGCCCGATCGAAACGGCTGCCGGGCGGCAGCGTCAAGCGGAATCGCCGTCCTGGTTGACCCGGCGCCGCCGACCGCGCAGCATTTGCGCAAGCCCGGCCGAGCCCGGGCAGGAGGATGACGGGATGCTGCAAAGCCCGGCGGTCGGCCCGATCGACGTCGACCTGCACCCGGCCTTGCCCGGCTGCATGACCCTGCTGCCGCACCTCGACGCGCATTGGCGGGAGGTGATCACCGGCCGCGGCCTCGATGACCTCGACCTCGCGCTCTATCCGCGCGGCGCGCCGCTGACGGCGCGGGCGGACTGGCGGCCGGCGACGGGCCATCCCGGCGGCACGGTCGAGGCGATGCGGCGCGAGGCCCTCGACCCCTTCGGCACCGCCATCGGCATCTGCAACCCGCTGTTCGGGGCGCCGGCGCTGCACAACGTCGACCTCGCCGCCGCCTTGTGCCGGGCGGCGAACGACTGGATGGCGGCGAATTGGCTCGACCAGGACCCGCGGCTACGGGCCGGCATCCTGGTGCCGGTCGAGAACCCGGAGCTGGCGGTGGCGGAGATCGAGCGCCGCGCCCCCGACCGCCGCTTCGTCCAGGTGCTGCTGTTTGGCGCCGGCGAGACGCTGCTGGGCCGGCGGGTGAACTGGCCGATCCTGGCGGCGGCCGAGCGCCACGGCCTGCCCATCGCCCTCCATGCCGGCAGCGCCACCCGCCACTCGCCGACCGCCAACGGCTGGCCCACCTACCTCATCGAGGACCACGTCACCTTCGCCCAGACCTTCCAGAGCCAGCTGCTGAGCCTGATCGGCGAGGGCGCCTTCACCAAATACCCGGCGCTGAAGGTCGTGCTGCTCGAGAGCGGCTTCGGCTGGGTGCCGAATTTCCTCTGGCGCGGCGTCAAGATGTGGCGGGCGATGCGCAAGGAGATCCCCTGGGTCGACCGTTCCCCGGCGGAGATCTTCCGCGAGAACGTGCGCATCTCGATCCAGCCCGGCGATGCGCCGGAGGATGCGGAGGGGATGGAGGCGCTGCTCGAGATGATCGGCTGCGACGCGCTGCTGCTGTTCGCCACCGACTACCCGCATGCCCGCTTCGAGGGCACCGACGCGCTGCCGCCCGGCCTGCCGGCGCGGCTGCACCGGCGGGTGCTGCGGGACAATGCCCTGGCCTTGTATCCGCGTCTGAGGGAGACCGTCCAATGAGCGCCTCCACGCTGCCGCGCCCCGAGGTCCGGGCGACATCGCGCCTCAAGCTGATCGATTGCGACATCCATCCGGCGCCGCGCGACATGGCGGTGCTGGACCGCTACCTGCCGGAACGCTGGCGCCGGCACCGCCGCGAATACGGGCTGCGGCTGCGCCAGCCCTTCACCAATACCTATCCCTATCCGAAGGCGACGCCGGCGCTGTCGCGCTTCGACAGCTGGCCGCCGGGCGGGGGCCCGCCGGGCTCCGACCTCGCCTTCGTGCAGCAGCAGCACCTCGACCCGCTCGAGATCGAATACGGCATGCTGCAGCCGCTGGCCGCGCGCGGGATGGACGAGCGCAACCCCGGCTATGCCGCCGCCGTCAGCACCGCGGTGAACGCGTGGATGCGCGAGGACTGGACCGCGAAGGAGCCGCGGCTGAAGGCGACCATCGCCATCCCCGGCGAGGATGCGGCGGCCTCCGTGAAGGAGATCGCACGCTGGGCCGGGCAGGGGGACTTCGTGCAATTGGCGATGGTGACGCGGGCGCTGGAGCCGCTGGGCCGGCAGCGCTACTGGCCGATCTACGAGGCGGCCGAGCATTACGGCCTGCCGCTCGGCCTGCACAGCCTCGGCACCAGCGGCCATAGCGTCACCGGCGGCGGCTGGCCGAGCTTCTACTTCGAGGAGCACCAGGCGGTCGGGATGAGCATGGCCGCGCTCTGCGCCAGCTTCATCCTGGAAGGCACCTTCGAGCGCTTCCCCAAGCTCAAGGTCGTCATCATCGAGGGCGGCTTCGGCTGGGTGCCGGCGCTGGGCTGGCGGATGGACGGGATGTGGAAATCCCTGAAATCCGAGGTGCCGCATCTCCGCCGCAAGCCCTCCGAGTACCTGAAGTCCAATATCTGGTTCACGACCCAGCCGGTGGAGGAGCCGGAGAGGCCCGAGCACCTCCGCCAGCTGATCGACTGGATCGGCTGGGACCGGCTGCTGTTTGCCACAGACTACCCGCACTGGGACAGCGACGACCCGCGCTACGCCTTCAAGTTCCAGATGAGCGAGGCCGAGCGCCGCATGATCTTTGCCGAGAACGCCCGGGCGGTGTACGGCTTGGCCTGAGACTTTGAGGGAGTAGACGGCGCATGCCCGGACCGCTCGCGGGCATCCGCGTTCTCGACCTGACCACCGTGCTGGTCGGCCCCTACTGCACCCAGATCCTCGCCGAGATGGGCGCCGAAGTGACCAAGGTCGAGGCGCCCGAGGGCGACGTGGTGCGCCTGATCGGCCCCGGCCGCCATCCCGGCATGGGCTGCATGTACCTCACCATCAACCGCGGCAAGCGCAGCCTGGCGCTCGACCTCAAGCGCCCCGAGGGGCGGGCGGTGCTGCTGCGGCTGGCGGCGACGGCGGATGTGCTGGTCACCAACATCCGGCCGCAGGCGATGGCCCGGCTCGGCCTCGGCTACGCGGCGCTGCGCGAGGCCAATCCGCGCATCGTCTATGCCAGCGTGCTCGGCTACGCCCAGGGCGGCCCCTATGCCCCGCGCCCGGCCTATGACGACCTGATGCAGGGCGGCGCGCTGGTCGCCTCGCTCAATGCGCGCGTGGGCAACGGCGAGCCGCGCTACGTGCCGCTGGCGATGGTCGACCGCATCACCGGCCTCGCCGCGGTCGGCGCCATCAACGCCGCGCTGGTCCACCGCGAGCGCCACGGCGAGGGCCAGCAGGTCGAGATCCCGATGTTCGAGACCATGCTGACCTTCGTGCTCGGCGACCACCTCGGTGGCCGCGTCTTCGACCCGGCGCTGGATGCCGGCGGCTACGGCCGGCTGCTCTCGCCCGACCGCAAGCCCTACCGTACCAGCGACGGGCACGTCTGCACCATGATCTACAACGACCGGCAGTGGCGCTCCTTCTGCGCCGCGGTCGGCTGGCCCGACCTGGTCTCGACCGACCCGCGCTTCGCCAGCCACGCGACCCGCACCACGCACATCGACGCGGTGCTGGCGATGCTGTCGGCGGAGTTCGTCAAGCGCAGCACCGCCGAATGGCTGACCCTGCTGGCCGCGGCCGACCTGCCGGTGACCCCGGTGCATAGCCTCGAGAGCATCTTCGAGGACCCGCACCTGCTGGCGACGGAGTTCTTCACCACCGAGGAGCATCCGACCGAAGGCCCACTGACCCGCATGGCGGTGCCCACCCGCTTCTCCGCCAGCCCGGCCGGTGAGCGCATCCCGGCGCCGCGGCTCGGCGAGCACAGCGCCGAGATCCTGGTCGAGGCCGGCTACGGCGCCGCCGAGATCGCCGCGCTGCTCGAGGGCGGCGCGGTGCGCGCCGCCTAGACCGGCGCCTCGCCGACGATCTGCACCCGCCGCATCACCCGCCGGTAGGGCCCGGCGTCGTGCAGCGCCAGGTGCTTCACCGCCCTGTTGTCCCAGAAGGCGACCGAGCCCGGCCGCCAGCGGAAGCGGCAGGTGAATTCCGGGCGGTGGCCATGCTCCAGCAGGAACCCGAGCAGCGGCCGGCTTTCGGCCTCGGTCATGCCCTCGAGACCGATGGTGTAGCTGTGGTTGACGAAGAGCATCCGCCGTCCGGTCTCCGGATGGGTGCGGACCACGGGATGCAGGCTGGTCGTCTCCTGCCACGCCGCATCCTCGCGCACCTTGGTGGCGCGGCGGGCATTCATCCCCGAGGCCGGCCCGGCCACCCTGCGGTCCGAATGCACCGCGCGCAGCCCGCCGATCAGCCGCTGCATCCCCGGCGACAGCGCCTCATAGGCGGCGCCCTGGCTGGCGAAGAGGGTGTCGCCGCCGAAGGGCGGCACCTCCTCGCCGTAGAGGATCGCGCCCATCGGCGGCGCCGCGCACATGGTGGTGTCCGCATGCCATTCCTCGCCGACGATCGAGGCGTCGCCCGGCTCGCGGCGGATCACAACCACCTCCGGATCGGCGCCGCTGCCCTTGAAATTCGGGTGGACGAAGATCGGGCCGAAGCGCCGCGCCAGCGCCTTGTGCTGCGCGGCATCGAAGCGCTGCTCGTGGAAGAAGACCACGCCATGCGCCAGCAGCGCGGCGCGGATCTCGGCGATGGTCCCGTCGTCGAGCGGCCCGGCCAGGTCGACGCCGCCGATCTCCGCGCCGACCGCGCCGGCGATCCGCTCCACCCGGATGCGGCTGTCGCGCATGCTGTCCCTCCCGCCGTTCCTGCCTGCGGGAATGCTCCGCCCGGCGTCCCGCCCTGTCAAACCGCGGCCGGCGGGGGCGAACCGCAGCGTTGCGCCGGCGTTGCGGACGGCATGACCCGTATCCTTCCCGCTGGCCTGCTCGGCTCCCTCCTGCTGCTCGCGGCCTGCGGCAGCGAAGCCGCGCTCCGCAGCCCCGCCACCACCCCGCCGCCGGCGCCGAATACCGGCCTGCTGCGCCCGTCGCTGGAACTCGACCCGGGCATCCGCGCCCCGGTGCCGAACGACGCCCCGGCCACCACGCCGGTCATCCCGCCCAACCCGCGCCTCGACGCTCGCTGATCCGCCCGCCGGCCCGGCGGATTGACCTGCCCCGGCAGCGGCCGATGATGCCGCAGCAGGGGAGGCCGGGATGGACGCTTTGGCAGGCCGGTCGGGCCGCGCGGGGATCGCTCAGGACGAGGTGGGGCTGGTGCTGCTGAACCGGGACCGCGGCGGCCGGCGCGCCTGCTTCCCCGTGGCGGAGTGCGCCACATGACCCGGGGGCCGCTCTCGGGTGTCAAGGTGCTCGACCTCACCGCGGTCGTGGTCGGGCCGAGCTGCACCCTGACGCTCGCCGAGCAGGGCGCCGAGGTCATCAAGCTCGAGGCGCCCGAGGGCGACCTGCTGCGCAGGCTCGGCGGCCCGGCGCCCTCGCCGGACATGTCACCGAAATTCATCCACTTCAACCGCGGCAAGCGCAGCATCGCGGTCGACCTCAAGTCCGAGGCGGGCCGGGCAGTGCTGGCGCGGCTGGCCGCGCAGGCCGACGTGCTGGTGACCAACATGCGCGGCGCCGCCCTGGCCCGGCTCGGCATCACCTGGGAGGCGCTGCGGCCGCGCAACCCGCGCCTGGTCCTGTGCGTGATCGCCGGCTTCGGCAGCCGCGGCCGCTACCACGACAGCCCGGCCTACGACACCATCATCCAGGGCATGTCGGGCTTCGCCGCGGCGCTCGGCAAGGTCACCGGGGAGCCGCGCTACGCCCCCTTCGTGCTGTGCGACCACATCACCGGCATCATCGCCAGCCAGGCCATCACCGCCGCCCTCTACGCGCGGGAGCGGTCGGGCGAGGGCCAGGCGATCGAGGTGCCGATGTACGAGAGCATGGCCCATTTCGTCCTGACCGAGCACATGTTCCGCCGCACCTTCGACCCGGAAGGCCCGACCGGCGACCCGCGGGTGATGAACCCCGATGCCAAGCCGATCCCGACCGCCGACGGCTACATCGCGGTCTCCGCCAATACCGATGCCCAGGCCTTCGCCTTCTTCGACTGCATCGGCCGGCCGGAGCTCAAAACCGACCCGCGCTTCGACAGCGTCGCCGCCCGCTTCCGCAACGTCGACGCCTATTTCACCCTGCGCGCCGAGGCGCTCCGCGCCCGCCCCACCGCCGAATGGGCGACGATCTTCCGCCGGGCGGACATCCCCGCCATGCCCTTCGCCACAATCGACGCGCTGCTCGACGACCCGCACCTCCGGGAGGTCGGGCTGCTGCGCCAGGAAGTCCACCCGACCGAAGGCGCCATGACCGGCCTCGGCCGCCCCGTCACCTTCTCCGCCGCCGGCCCGGACGAGCTGCCCCTGGCGCCGCGGCTCTCGGCGGATGCGCGGGCGGTGCTGGCGGGGGCGGGCTACACCGCGGCGGAGATCGAGGCGCTGCTGGGCCGGGGGGTGTCGGCGCCGCCGCAGGGCTGAGCGGCCCTCACCGCCGCCCCGCCCGGAAGCACGGGTTGGCTTCGGCGAAGGCGCGCAGCCGCGGCGGCAGGGGCGCCACCTCGTCCCGCTCGGCCAGCGTCCGCCGCCCCGCCGCCGACCACTGCGCCGGCCGGATGCTCGGACTGGCGAAGGACCCGCTGACCCGCACCGGGATATCGAGCGCGAAGGTATCCGTCGTCTCCCGCAGGCTGCCGATCACCAGATCCACCTGCCGGCGGTTGAGGTCGAAGCTGCCCAGCCCGCCGATGGTCCCGGTGGCGGCGCGGATCCGCAGCGGCGCCAGCGTGCCGACCCCGCCCCGCATGTCGAGCACCCCGAGCAGGCAGCTCACCGGCGTGGTGCCGCGGGCGTCGCGGAACAGCAGCCGCAGGTCGAGCGAGGCCATCTCCACCACCTCCCGCGCGATGCGGCCCTGGCGCATCGCCACCACCGCCGAGACCCGCGCCTCCCGCGCCGCGGCATTCAGGCTGCGTCCCTCGGTCGCCACCGAGACCTCCCCGGTCAGCCGCCCCGACAGCGGCAGGTCGCGCAGCCCGAGGTCGCGGCGCAGCGCGTCGAGGTCGGCATCCTCCATCGTCACCTCGGCGCCGATGCGGGCGCCGCCGGCATGGTCGAGCGCCATGCCGGCGGCGCTGACCCGGGCGCCGGAGGTGGTCAGCGCCAGCTCGTCCAGCGCGATCCGCCCGGGCTGCAGCGCGACCGCCAGCCGCACGTCGGTGGCGCGCAGCCGGGCATAGGCCAGGGTGCCGAAGGCGAGCTTCGCCGAGATCTCCGGGTCGGGCGCCGGGTCGAGCTGCAGCGGGATGTCGGCGTCGCCGCCACGCCCCGGCCGCTGCGCCCCCAGCACCTTGTTGAGGTCGGCCCGTTCCAGCCCGAGGTCGGCGGTGATGGCATCCGGCCGGCCCCCGCCGCCCTCGACCAGCCGCAGCAGCGCGGCGGTCAGCGGGATGCCGTCGAGCAGCCCGGTCGCGTCCCGCCATTCCCAGCGGTCGCCCCGCCGCTCGAAGGGGCCGGCCAGCTCCAGCGAGGCATCCCACTCCGCCCGGGTCCCGGCGATGGCCAGGATCGCCGCCGGGTCGGGCGCCCGCAGCGCCAGCCGCCCGGCGGCGCCGTCGACGTCGAGCGGCGCGGTCATGCCGCCGCTGAAGTCGAGCCGCGTCTCGCCAGCCTTAAAGTGCAGGTCGGTGGGGAAGGGGTGGCCGGCCTGGCGCAGCGCGGCGATGCTGCCGAGCGTGGCCTCGAGGGTGAGCGCCATGCCGTTGTAGCTGGCCGCCGCCTCCAGCCGGAGCGGCGCCTCGGCGCCGGTGGCGGTCAGCTGGCCGGCCTCGATCCGGCTCCGCAGCAGCTTGCCGCCGGTGGTGCGGAAGACCAGCTCGCTGTGGCTGACGCGGGTCTCGAGCAGGGTCGGGAGCCAGGCGCGGTCGGCCGGCGCCTCCGGCCGCTCCGCCGGCGCGGCCGGGCCGAAGCGCCAGTTCGGCCGCCGCCCCGGCGCCCGCTCGAGCAGCACCTGCAGCCCGTCCACCGAGAGCCGGCGCACCACCACCGGCCCGCGCAGCAGCGAGAGGAGATCCACCTCCGCCTCCAGCCGGCCCAGCTCGGCCATGGCCGGCGCGGTGCCGCCGTCGATGTTGCCCAGCCAGCCGCCCTCGAGCTGGAGGCCGATCCAGCGCCCGGGGGTCACGCGCAGGCTGGCGAGCCGCACCTCCCGCCCCAGCGCGGCGCTGGCGCGGGCCGCGGCGAAGCCGCCGAGGTCGACCCGGCCGAGCAGCAGGATGCCGGCGGGCACCGCCACGGCCAGCAGCGCGAGCAGCACCACCAGGGCCTGCCGGAGGCGGATGAGCATGCGGTGATCCCCGGATGGAAGCCCGCCATATGGCCGCTGCCGCCGCCGCGGCATAGCCGGGCGGCCGCTCGTTCCGGCAGGAGGCCCGCCTGCCGGTCCGCGGCCTTGGCTTTACCCGGATATCGGCCAAGGCTGGGGCCCCGCCCGCCAGGAGGCACCATGTCCCCGCTCACCCTCACCCCGATCGGCCATCTCGAGACGCCCTGGCCGACGCCGGAGGATTGCCCCCGCAACGGCCGCCAGCCCGACCCCCGCCCGCTCTGCCGCGCCGTGGTCCTGCCGGAGTACCGCGCCGGGCTCGACCAGCTCGACAGCTTCTCCCACCTCATCCTGCTCTACTGGATGCACCTGTCCGGGCCGGCGCCGCTGGTCATCGCCCCGCGCTTCGCCGCCGGGCCGCGCGGCGTCTTCGCCACCCGCGCCCCGGTGCGGCCCAATCCGATCGCCCTCTCGGTGGTCGCCTTCGCGGGCTTCGCCGCGCCGGGCGTGCTGCTGGTCCGCAACCTCGACTGCGCCAGCGGCACGCCGCTGCTCGACATCAAGCCCTACCTGCCGACGGTCGATGCCGAGCCGGGCGCGACCATGGGCTGGCTGGCGCCGCGCTGAGCGCCGGCCCGGCAACCCTGTGCCCGGGCATGCGCTAGGGCTGGATGACGCCGGTCATCCTGGTCTTCGCAGCGCATGCGGCCGTGGGCTTCGTTCTGGCCTCGGGCCTGGTCGCCGCGGTGCTGCTGGCCGACCCGGGCGGGCTCGGCACCCTGCTGCGGCTACCCTCCAGCGGCCCGCTGCCGCTGGTCCTGCTCTGGGGCTTCAGCGGCCTGACCTTCGGCGCGGTGCAGTTCGGCGCCGCCCTCTGGCTGGCCGCCGAGGATTGAGCGCCGGCGGTGCGGGGCGAGGGGGCTCAGGCCCCGCCGCAGCCCTTGGCCCGCAGCGCCGCCACCACCCAGTCGCGCTCCCAGCGGCCGCTGTCGATCGCCGCCTGGGCCTCGACCTCCTTTGCATTGTGCGCCTCGCCCGCCGCCACCGCCGCGGCGGCATCGGCGGCCGGCAGCACCACCACCCCATCCTCGTCGGCCATGATCAGGTCGCCCGGCATCACCACCTGGCCGCCGCAGGAGACCGGGTAGCCGATCTCGCCCGGCCCGTCCTTGTAGGGGCCGGAGGGCGTCACGCCGCAGGCCCAGACGCCGAGGTGCATGGCGCCGAGCTGCGCCACGTCGCGCACCGCGCCGTCGACGACGACGGCGGCGATGCCACGCTTCGCCGCCCAGCCCATCATCAGCTCGCCGGTGATGGCGATGGCGAGGTCGCCGCCGGCATCCACCACGATGACGTCGCCCGGCTCGGCCATGTCGATCGCCCGGTGCAGCATGAGGTTGTCGCCCGAGCGCGCCCGCACGGTGAAGGCCGGCCCCGCCACCTGCCTCCGGCCGCCGAAGGCGCGGAAGCCGCCGCGCATGGTCTGGATGCGGTTCACCACGTCGCCGAGGTTGGCCGCCGGGACGCGGGCGGCGCGGGCGCAGAGCGCCGGATCGACGCGGGTGGTCACCGGCCGGATGCGGAAGCCGAGTGTCATGGTCTGTTCCCCCTGGAGTGCCGGCGCATCATGCCCGCGCCGGCGGCGGTGTCGAGGCTTCCCCGGGCGGCGCGCACAGGATGCGGCGCCCTGCGCAGCACAACCCAGGGTCGCAGCAAGACGAAATGTATACCGGCCAAGAACACAACTGGAGGTTTTGGGAACGATCTTTTAACAAATCCTATTGTTCCTTAACGGCATCGTGTCCCCATCGCCGCGAATCAGGTATTGTGCGGCGTCAGGGACAAAGTATTCATCCAATAGGTTGAAAACTCGCGCCTATGCCAGCAACCGAGTGGACAGCCCGCAGCAGTTCTCCCCCCGACCGGAGGCCCCATGTCCACCCCCCGCCCCATCCTGATCATCGAGGACGATCCCGATCTGCGTGTCACCCTGGCCGAGCAGCTTGCCCTCGGCGGTGACTTCACGGCCGACGTGGCCGCGAGCGCAGGGGCGGCGGAGGCCATGCTTGCCGCGGCCAATGCCCGCTACGACGCCATCATCCTCGACATCGGCCTGCCCGATGCCGACGGCCGCGACTTCTGCGCAAAATTGCGGCGGGACGGGCGCCGGATGCCGGTCATCATGTTGACCGGCGCCGATGCCGAGGAAGACGTGGTCCGCGGCCTCGATGCCGGGGCGAACGACTACATCGCCAAGCCCTTCCGGCTGTCGGAACTACTGGCGCGGGTCCGGGCGCAACTTCGCATCTACGACAATTCCGAGGATGCGGTCTTCGCCGTCGGCCCCTACATGTTCCGCCCCAGCGTCCGGCTGCTCCAGGAGCCGGCCCGCAACCGCAAGGTCCGGCTGACCGACAAGGAATGCTCGATCCTGAAATTCCTCTACCGCGCCGGCGGCAAGCCGGTGCCGCGGCAGATCCTGCTGAACGAGGTCTGGGGCTACAACAGCGCCGTCACCACCCACACGCTGGAGACCCATGTCTACCGCCTGCGGCAGAAGATCGAGCCGGACCCGAGCCATGCCCGGCTGCTGCTGACCGAGACCGGCGGCTACAAGCTCGCCGCCCAGGCCCTGGTCGCCGCCCACGCCTGACCCACGCCATGGCCGCCTGCCTCCCCCGGGGAGGCGGCCATTCGGGCTACCGGACCATGGCCGCCCCACTCCCCCCCGGGGCGGCCCGGCCCGGTAGCCCACCCCCTTCGGTCAGGAGGCGGTCAGCGGGCGGCGGCGGCGGCCACCGCCCGCACCAGCGCATGCGGGTCGTCGTGCAGCGCCGCGACGCCCACCTCGGCCAGCGCCGCCGCGGCCTCGGCCATCGAGTAGCCGCGCAGCGCCGCGTGGCCGGCGGCGATGCCGGCGAGGAAGGGCTTCTGCGGCGGCCGGGCCCGCAGCGCCGCCGCCAGCGCCGCAACCCGCGCCTGCAGCCCGCGCGAGGCGAGGGTGGTGAAGAACATCACCGCCTTCACCTCCGGCCGCTCGGCCAGCTCGAAGGCCAGGGCCAGCCGGTCCGGCATGGTCTCGGCCGGCCCGCCGTTGGCGTTGTCCATGAAGCAGGCGGCAGGGCAGCCGGCATCGGCCAGCAGGTCGAGCATCAGCATCCCGAGCCCGGCCCCGGCGGTGATCATCGCCACCGTGCCGCCCGGCAGCTCCACCAGCTGGAAGCCCAGCGCCCGCGCCCGCCGCTCCAGCGGCGTCAGCGCCGCCGCCTCCAGCCCGGCCGAGAGCGCCGGGGCGGCATGGCGGAAGCCGGCGCTGTCGTCCCGCACCGCCTTCGCGTCCAAGGCCAGCAGCCGGCCGTCCGGCAGCACCGCCAGCGGGTTGATCTCGAGCAGGTCGAGATCCTCGGCCCGCATCACCCGCGCCAGCCGCACCGCCAGCCGGGCCAGCCGCGCCGCCAGCGCCGGCGGGAAGCCCGGCCGCAGGATGATGGCATGGGCATCCTCCAGCGCCCCGGCGGCCTCCGGCTCCAGCGGCCCGCGCAGCAGGCTCCCGGCCGCCTCCACCTCGACGCCGCCGTCGGGGGAGCAGAGCAGCTCGATTCCCTGGGCGGTGCCGTCGATCCGCAGCGCCAGGTAGACCTCCCGCGCCGGGGCCACCGCCTCCTCGAGCAGCAGTGGCGCCGCGGCGTCGCCCAGGATCTCCCGCATCGCCGCCGCCGCCGCCGGCGCATCCCCGGTCGCCACCCGGCGGACCAGCCCGCGCTTGCCGCGGCCGCCGGCTAGCAGCTGCGCCTTCAGGACGCCATCCGCCGCCGCCTCCGGCAGGCCGGTGAGCAGCCGGCCCGCGGGCGTGGCGATGCCGTGTTGGCGCAGCAGCGTCTTGCCATCATGCTCTGCCAGCCGCACCGTGCTCTCCTCATGATGATCCCGTTCCTCGCCAGCTTCCCCCGCCGCGTCGCGGTGTTCAACCCGACCGGCCGCTACGCCGCCGCCCAGGTCGCCGCGATGCGGGAGGCCGGCACCCGGCTGGTCGGCGGCATCGCCCTCGGCCGCGGCGGCGAGGCGCTGGACGGGCTGCCGCTGTTCGACGACGTGCGGGCGCTGCCCGAGCCGGCCGATGCGGCGGTGATCTACACCCCGCCCGAAGGCGTGCTCGACGCCGTGCGCGCCGCCGCCGGCATCCCGAGCATCGTCGTCGCCGCCGAATACGTGCCGGTGCACGACACGCTGCTGGCCGCCCGCGCCGCGCGGGCGGCGGGGTCCTGGATGGTCGGGCCGAACACGCTCGGCCTCTGCGTCCCGGGGGAGGGGCTGCTCGGCTCCATCGCCCCCGCCTTCTGCACCCCCGGCCGGGTCGCCGTGCTCTGCCGCAGCGGCACCCTGACGCTGACCATGGCCCGGCTGCTGACCGCCGCCGGCATCGGCCAGCGCGCGGTGATGCACATCGGCGGCGACAGCATCTGCGGCCGCAACCCGCATGACTACCTGGCGGCGCTGGCCGAGGATCCCGCCACCGACGCCATCCTCTATTGCGGCGAGATCGGCGGCGACAAGGAATACGCCCTCGCCGAGGCCGTCCGCGGCTGCGCCAAGCCGCTCGTCGCCATGCTGGTCGGCCGCCATGCCCCGGCCGAAACGCGCATGGGCCATGCCGGCGCGCTGGTCGGCGGCGAGCGGGAATCGGCGGCGGCCAAGCTGGCGGTGCTGGCCGAGATCGGCGCCCATGTCGCCCGCGATCCCGCCGCCGCCATCGCCATCCTGAAGGACCTCGGCTCATGAGCGACCTGCCGACCGCCGCCGACATGGCGGAAATGACCGACGCCGCCGCGCCGCCGCCGCCCGAGGTGGTGATCTGCGAATGCTTCGCCCGCGACGGGCTGCAGCACGAGGCGACCATCGTCCCGGCCGAGGCCAAGATCGCGATGATCGAGCGGATCGCCGACGCCGGCTTCCGCCGGATCGAGATCACCAGCTTCTCCCACCCCGAGCAGGTCCCGCAATTCGCCGATGCCGAGGTGGTGCTGCGCGGCGTCCGCCGCCGCCCCGGGGTGCTGTTCAAGGCGACCTGCCCGAACCCGCAGGCGGTGCGCCGGGCGCTGGTCGGGCTCGACGGCGGCTGGGGGCCGGAGGAGATCTCGCTGCTGGTCTCGGCGAGCGAGGGCCACAGCCAGCGCAACCTCCGCCGCTCCCGCGCCGAGCAGTGGGAGAACGTCGCCGCCATGGCCGCGCTCGGGCGCGACAATTTCACCATGGTCGGCACCATCAGCGTGGCCTTCGACTGCCCCTTCGACGGCCCGACCACGCCGGAGCGGGTGCTCGAGGAGGCCCGGCGCTTCGCCGAGCTCGGCGTCACCCGCATCGCCATCGGCGACACCATCGGCAGCGCCACGCCGCCGCGGGTGCGCGACCTGATCGGCTGGCTGCACGGCGCGCTGCCGACCGCCACTTTCATCGCCCATTTCCACGACAGCCGCGGCACCGGCATCGCCAATACCCTGGCCGCCATCGAGGCCGGGCTGACCCATGCCGATACCGCGCTCGGCGGCACCGGTGGCCACCCCGCGTGCATCGCCTATGGCGAGGGCTTCACCGGCAACACCGGCACCGAGGATTTGGTCACCGCGCTGGAAGCCATGGGCTACGGGACCGGCCTCGACCTGGCGAAGCTGCGCGCGGCCGGCCTCGCGGCGGAGGCGCTGCTCGGCCGGCCGCTCGGCAGCCGGACGCTGCGCGCGGCCGAGGCGGCTACTCCGGCCGGATCCCGGCCCGCTCCCGCACCTGCCGCCGCAGCGCCGCCTCCGCCCGCAGGCGCTCGGTGCGCGGCTGCGGCCGGTGACCCGCGGCTCGCCGCCGCCCCCGGCGATGCGCGTCGCCGGCACCGGGCCGGCGCGCAGCGGCGCGATCACCTCGACCAGCCGCGCCGCCACCGCGGGCGGCGTGCCGCGCGGGCCGCCGAGCAGGTACCAGATCGACATCGCGTAGCCGGGGCCTCCGGCACCCGCTGCGCCGGCGTCACCGCGAGCAGGCGGGACCGGCCGTCCCGCACATGCGGCAGCAGCAGGCCGAGATCGCCCATGTCGAGGTCGATCTCGCCGGTATGGAGCCCACCCACCGCCTGCCCGGCGCTGCGATAGGGGACGTGCAGGAATTCCAGCGCGACCCCACCAGCGAGATCGGCACGATATCGGCGAAGAGGTCGAAGCCGGGGTTCCTCTGCAGCGCCGGCACCTCCACCGGCCCGCCCGGCGCGAAGGGCACCACGAAGCGGACCGGGCGGCTCGGCCAGCGCGGCTGGCGCGGGCCGCCGCTGGCAGGGCGAGGGGCAGGCGAGGCCGGCGGGCAGGCGGCGGCGGTGCATGCGGGGGTGCCTCATTCGGCGCGGATGCCGGCGGCCGCGGCCACCTGCTTCCACCGGGGCACCTCCCGTGCCAGCCGCGCCGCCAGCGGCCCGGGCCCGTCCAGCAGCAGTTCGATCCCCGCGGCGGCCATCCGCGCCGCCAGGGCACTGCCGTCCCGCAGCGGCGCCACCGCCGCGGCGATGCGCGCCACCACCTCGGGCGGCGTGCCGCGCGGTCCGAGCATCGCGTACCAGATGGTGATGGCATAGCCGGGCACCCGCTCCGCCGCCGCCGGCACCGCCGGCAGCAGCGGCACCCGCGCCGCCGAGGTCACCGCCAGCGCCCGCAGCCGGCCCTCGCGCAGGTGCGGCATCGCCTCGCCGAGCCCGGTGACCATCAGCGCGGTGTCGCCGGCATAGAGCGCGTTCACCGCCTGCGCCGCGCCGCGGTAGGGCACGTGCAGCAGCTCGATCCCGGCCATGCTGCACAACAGGGCGCCACCGAGATGGGTGGTGGAGCCGGCCCCGGAGGAGCCGTAGCTGATCCGCCCCGGCGCCGCCCGGGCCTGCGCCAGCAGGTCGTCGAGGTCGCGGATCGCGGTATCCGGCCGGGCCAGGATCACCATCGCCCCGTCGGTCACCAGGGTGATCGGCGTGAGGTCGCGCAGCGGGTCGAAGCCGGGGTCGCGCACCAGCGCCGGCAGCACGGCGACGGCGCTGGTGGTGACCAGCAGGGTATGCGGGTCGTTCGCCTGCACCACGGCCTGGATGCCGAGCGCCCCGCCGGCCCCCGGCCTCGCCTCGACGATGACGGCCTGGCCGAGGATCGGCGCCAGCTGCTCGGCGATGAAGCGGGCGGGGATCTCGACCGGCCCGCCCGGGGCGAAGGGCACGATGAAGCGGATGGTGCGGTTCGGCCAAGGGGCCTGGGCCAGGGCAGGGGCGGCGAGCGGCGTGGCGAGCAGGGCCCGGCGTGTGGCCTTCATCGGTGTTCCCCCGGTTGCGTTGACAGCATCCCCCCTGCGGCTAGCCTCGGGAAGCCCGGAAGGAACCGCCACTTGCCCCTGCTCACCGAGACCCGCGGCCGGGTCCGCCTCCTCACGCTCAACCGGCCGGAGAAGCGCAACGCGCTGAACAACGCCCTGGTCGGCGCCATCGTCGAGAGCCTGAGGGCCGCCGATGCCGACCCGGATGTCGCCGCCGTGGTCATCGCCGCCGCCGGCCCCGGCTTCTCCGCCGGCGCCGACCTCGGCGAGCGCGCCATCCTGATCGCCGACCCGGAGGCCCGCGTCGCCCGCGCCGCGCTGTCCGATGCGATGCTCGCGGCGCCCGGGCTGATGGGCAAGCCGGTCGTCGCCGCCATCCATGGCGCGACGGTCGGCGCCGGCGCCTCGCTCGCGCTGTCCTGCGACCTCGTGCTCGGCGCCGAGGACCTGCGCTTCGCCTGGCCGGAGGCGAGGCACGACATCTACCCCGCGCTGGTGCTGCCGATGCTGCTGCGCCACCTCGGCCCGAAGGACGCCTTCGAGCTGGTCGCCACCGGCCGCCCGGTGCTGGCGGCCGAGGCGCTGGCGCGGCGTCTGGTCAACCGCGTGGTGCCGCGCGAGGCGCTGCTGGAGGAGGCCTGCGCCCTGGCCGGACAGGCGGCGCAATACGGCGCGGAGTCGCTCCGCCGCATCAAGGCGGCGATCAACGCCTCCGGCGTCGCGCCGTGAACGAGACCATCCGCTACGCCGCCGCCGGGGGCGTCGCCACCCTGACCCTGGACCGGCCGCGGGCCCGCAACGCGCTGAACCTCGCGCTGGCCGAGGCGATCACGGCCGCCTGCCGCCGCGCGGTGGCCGAGGCCGCGCGGCTCGTGGTGATCCGCGCCGCCGGCCCGGTCTTCTGCGCCGGCGCCGACCTCAAGGAGCGCCAGGGCATGACCGATGACCAGGTCCGCGCCCGCCGGGTCAAGGGCTTCGCCGCCTACCACGCGATCGAGGGCCTGCCGATGCCGGCCATCGCGGTGGTCGAGGGCCCGGCGGTCGGCTCCGGCTGCGAGATCGCCGGCGCCTGCGACTTCATCATCGCGACCCCCGCCGCCAGCTTCCGCACGCCCGAAGCGCTCTGGGGCACCGTCGGCGCCACCCAGCGGCTGCCGCGGGTGCTGGGCAAGCGGCTGGCCAAGGATCTGATGTTCACCGGCCGGACCCTCTCGGCCGAGGAGGCGCTGGCGCATGGCCTCGTCACCCGCCTCGTCGCGCCCGAGGCGCTGGAGGCGGCGCTGGCCGAGGTCACCGCCATCATCGGCAAGGCGCCGCCCGGGGCGCTGCGCATGGCCAAGCGCTGCATCGAGGAGGGCCTCGACCGCGACCCCCGCGGCGCCCTGGCGACCGAGCTGCTGGCGATCGAGGAGAGCCTCGCCGCCGCCGAATGGCAGCAGGCGATGGCCGGCTTCGGCCGCGGGCCATGACGCGCCGGCCCACCGAGCTGCTGACCCCGGCCGAGATGGGCCGGGCCGATGCCCTGGCCGCCGCCGCCGGCATCCCCGGGGCGCGGCTGATGGCCGCCGCCGGCCGTGCCGTCGCCCGGGCGGCGCAGCGCCGCTTCCGCCCCTGCCGCACGCTGGTCCTGGCCGGGCCGGGCAACAACGGCGGCGACGGCTATGTCGCCGCCCGGCTGCTGGAGGCGGCCGGCTGGCCGGTCGCGGTCGCGGCACTGGCGCCGCCCCGCCCCGGCTCGGACGCCGCCGCCGCCGCCGCCCGCTGGCGCGGCCCGATGCTTCCCTTCGCCCCGGCCGAGGCCGCCCGCGCCGGCCTGGTCATCGATGCGGTCTTCGGCGCCGGGCTCAGCCGCCCGGTGGAGTGCCTGGTCGCCGCGACGCTGGCGGCCGCGACCGCGCCGATCCTGGCGGTCGACGTCCCCTCCGGCCTCGACGGCGGCAGCGGGCAGCCGCGCGGCCAGGTCGCCGCGGCGGCGCTGACCGTCACCTTCTTCCGCCTGAAGCCCGGCCACCTGCTGCTGCCCGGCCGCGAGCTCTGCGGCGAGACCCTCCTGGCCGACATCGGCCTGCCCGCCGCGGTGCTGGAGGCCATCGCGCCGCGGGCCCGGGCCAATGCCCCGGGGCTGTGGCTGCTGCCGGCGCTGGCCGCCGGATCGCACAAGTACACCCGCGGCCACCTGACCATCCTCGGCGGCGCGGCGATGACCGGGGCGACCCGGCTCGCCGCCGGCGCGGCGCACCGGGCGGGGGCCGGGCTGGTGACCATCCGGGCGCCGGATGCCGCCGCCGCCGCGCTCTACCGGGCCGGCGACCCCGGCAGCATCGTCACCGAGGAGCCGCTCGAGGCGCTGCTCGGCGACGCGCGGCGGCGCTGCTGGCTGATCGGCCCCGGCCTGCCGCCGGATGCGGCGACGCAGGCCATGCTGCGCCGGCTGGTCGGGGCCGGCCGGCAGGTGGTGGCCGATGCCGGGGCGCTCGGCGGCGATCTCAGCGGGGCCGCCGTGCTCACCCCGCATGCGGGGGAGTTCGCCCGCGCCTTCGGCGCGCCGGGCCCGGACAAGCCCGCCGCCGCCCGCCGCGCCGCCGCCGCCACCGGGGCGGTGGTGCTGCTGAAGGGCGCCGATACCGTGGTGGCGGCGCCGGACGGCCGGGTCATCGTCAACCACAACGCCGCGCCGGAGCTTGCCACCGGCGGCAGCGGCGACGTGCTGGCCGGCACCATCGCGGCGCTGCTGACCCAGGGCATGCCCGCCTTCGAGGCCGCGGCGGCGGGCGCCTGGCTACAGGGCGAGGCGGCCCGGCTGCACGGGCCGGGGCTGCTGGCGGAGGATTTGATCCCGCTGCTGCCCCGGGCCGCTTGCAATGCGGCGGCACAGGCGCTATAGGAATATAGTCATTGGCCGGCCTGCGCGGGTCTTGCAGGCAGCCGGTGCCTCAATTCTAAAATTTCCCCGCCGAAATCGCCTGATATCAACGGGTTGGTTTGCTGGAGTTGAGGGGATTTGAGGCGAATTGAGCCGAATTTTACGGAATTGAGCCCGATTTAGGCCAGGGCGAAACGGATCGACACCTCCGTCCCGCCCGGCCCCGCCGCCTGGGTGACCACCCCGCCGACGCTGCCCGCCAGCACCTCGACGATCCGCCGCCCGAGCCCGGTCCCGCCCGGCGCCCCGGTGCCGGCCCCGGTGCCGACGCCCTCGTCCTGCACCGCCAGCACCCCGGCGCCATCCTCCCGCCGCAGCCGGACCCGGATGGGCCCGTCCTGCCGGTCGGGATAGGCGTATTTCAGCGCGTTGGTGACCAGCTCGGAGACGATGACGCCGAGCGAGACCGCGCGGTCAGGCGGCACTTCCATCGGCTCCGCCGCCAGCTCGATCGCCCGGCCGCCGACCGACCGGCCGATCTCCTCGAGCAGCCCGCCGAGGTAGTCCTGCAGCGCCACGCTGCGGACGTCGTCCGAGGTATAGAGCCGCCGGTGCACCTGGGCGACCGCGGCGATCCGGTTGCGCATGGCGGCCAGCGCCTCCCGCGCTGCCGGGTCGCGCACCGCGCCCTCCTGCAGCCGGGTGAGCGAGGCGATGAGCTGCAGGCTGTTGGCGACGCGGTGGTTGACCTCGCGCAGCAGCATGGCCCGCTGGGTGGCCAGCTCCTCGGCCCGGTCGCGCGCCTCGCGCACCGCCGCCTCCGCCCGCTCATGCGCCAGCCGCAGCCGCGCCCGCTCGATCGCCCCGTCGATCGCCGCCCGCAGCAGCACCAGGAAATGCCCGCCGGCCTCCTTGATGACGTAGTCCACCGCGCCCGCCCTGAGCGCCGCCACCGCGATGCGGCCCTCGTCCGAGCCGGTGACGTAGATGATCGGCGGCAGCCCGGGCAGGGCGCGCAGCGCCTCCAGCGTGTCCAGCCCGTCCTGGCCGGGCATGTAGTGGTCGAGGCAGATGGCGTCGAAGCCGCCGGCCGTCGCCATCGCCACCCCGGTCGCCCCTTCCGCCGCGGTCGCCACGGTATAGCCATGCCGCTCCAGGTCGCGCTGCACCAGGCGGCGCAGGCCCGGCTCGTCGTCGATGTAGAGGATGCGGCGGGGCGAGTTCATGGCGTGGGCGGCACCTGGATGACCGCGAGGAACAGCCCGAGCTGGCGCACCGCCTGGGCGAAGGTCTCGTAGTTCACCGGCTTGGTGATGTAGACGCTGCAGCCCAGCTCGTAGCCGCGGCGGATCTCCCGCTCGTCGTCGGTGGTGGTCAGCACGATCACCGGCGCGGCGCGGAGCTGCGGGTCCGCCTTCAGCTTCGCCAGGATGTCGAAGCCGCTCATGTCCGGCAGGTTGAGATCGAGCAGCACCAGCAGGGGCCGATGCTCGGCGCGGCCGGCGCCAACCAGGAAGTCCAGCGCCGAGGTGCCGTCGCGGAAATGCTTCACCTCGTTGAAGACCCCGGCGCGCTTGAGGTTCTTCTCGATCAGCCGCGCATGGCCCTCGTCGTCCTCGACCATCACGATGGTCACGGCCAGGGGCGATGCGGTCGGGGTGGCGGCGCTCATCTGCGGGTCTCCTGGCGGCTGGGGGTTGGCGGCGTCACGCGGGCTCCTCGGCGATGGGGGCGGGATGGTCCGGCGCCGCCAGCGCCAGTGTCACCCGGAAGGTGGAGCCAATGCCAGGGGTGGAACGGCATTCCACCTCGCCGCCCAGCCGCCGCGCCAGGGCCCGCACATGCGCCAGGCCGATGCCCTCGCCCGGCCGGTCCTGCCGGCCGGAGCGGCGGAACAGCTCGAAGATGCGGCCGTGGTCGCGCGGGTCGATGCCGCGGCCGTTGTCCTCGACCTCGACCACCGCCTGGCCACCGGCCACCCGGCCGCGCAGCACGATCCGGCCCGGGCGGGCCGGGTCCAGGTAGTTCACCGCATTGTCGATCAGGTTGCCGAAGATCTGCTCCAGCGCCAGCCGGTCGCTGTGGACCACCGGCATCCCCGGCGCCACCTCGAGCCTGGCCCCCGCCGCCTCGAGCTGGTGCCGCACCGAGGCGGCGAGGCCGGCGAGCAGGTCGCCGAGCGCCACCGGCTCCGGCTGCAGCGCCCGCCGCCCCTCCCGCGACAGCCGAAGGATGGCGTTGATCAGCCGGTCCATCCGCTGGGTCGAGGAGCGGATGAAGCCGACCGCCTCGGGGATGTCCTCGGCCACCGCCGCCCGCGCCTCGGCGGTGACGAGGCCCGGCGCGGCGGCGTCGGCGGCCGCGATCAGCGCCGCCAGCGGCACCACGGCGGCCTCCAGCTCGGCGGTGAAGCCCATGACGTTCACCAGCGGGGCCCGCAGGTCGTGCGAGACGATGTAGGCGAAGCGCTGCACCTCGTCATTCGCCGCGGTCAGCGCCGCGGTGCGCTCGGCGACGCGCTGCTCCAGCCCGGCATTGGCCGAGCGCACCGCGGCCTCGGCGGCCTCGAGGTCGCGGGTGTAGCGCAGCGCCAGGGCGCCGGCGCCGAGGCTGACCGCGAGCATCAGCAGCAGGGCGGCGCCGGCCCCGAACAGCAATTGCCGGCCGCTGCGGTCGAGCCCCTCGCTGCGCCGGTCGAGCCGCGCCGCGGCGCGGGCCTCGATGCCGCGCACCACGGCGCGGATCGCATCCATGCCGACCTTGCCGCGGTCGGTCCGCACGATGGCCAGCGCGCCGTCGAGCTGGCCGGCCTCGGCCAGGGCGATGGTTTCGGCCAGCTCCTGCAGCTTGGTCGCCACCATCTCCGCCAGCAGCCGCGGCGGCGCCGGCTGGCCGCCGTCCTCGACGATCAGCCGGGTCAATTCCGGCAGCTCGCGCGGCAGCGCCTCGATGGCGGCCAGGTAGGGGTCGAGGTAGCTGCGCTCCCCGGTCAGCAGGAAGCCGCGCTGGCTGGTCTCGGCATCCTGGACCAGGGCCAGCACCTGGCCGGCGGCCACCCGGACGACCTGGCTGGAGGTGACCCCGCCGGCGAAGCTGCGGGTCGATTCGACCAGCCAGACCAGGCCCGCCCCGGTCGCCAGCAGCGCGGCGAAGCCGATCGCCATGAGCAGCAGCGACAGCCGTCCCAGCATGGTCTTGGTCATGGGCATGGGGCGGCCTGTCGCTCTCCGGCGGTCGGACGGCCCGGGGAGGCAACCCGCCCGGACACCCTGCCCAAACCGCGACGCGGCCGCAACCGGCGGCCGCCCCGCGGGATCAGGCCGGGCCGCCATCCGGGCGGTCCGGCCCGGCGGTGGCGAGCGCCGGCTCCGCGGGGCTGCCGGCCGCGTCCGTCTCGCCGAGGACGCGGGCCAGCGGCACCGTCACGGTGCAGCGCAGCCCGTCGGCCCCCCAGCGCAGCTCGGCATGGCCGCCGAGCTGGTGCCGCAGGGTGGTGTCGAGGACGCGGGTGCCGAAGCCGCGCTGGTTGGGCGCGCCGGGCACCGGCGGGCCGCCGGTCTCGGTCCAGTGCAGCCGCAGCTGCCCGGCCGCGGCATCCAGCAGCCAGCTCACCAGCACCCGGCCTTCCGGCACCGCCAGCGCGCCATGCTTCACCGCATTGGTCGCCAGCTCATGCACCGCCATGGACAGCGGCTGCGCCGCGGTCGGGACGATGAAGACCCGCGGGCCCTCCAGCTCGACCAGCGGGCCGCGCAGGGTGCCGGCGCCCTGGGGCGGGGCGAGGAAGGGGGCCAGCTCGCCCTCCAGCAGCACCCGCAGGTCGGCCCCGGCCCAGCGGCCGCGCGCCAGCACGGTCTGGGCCCGGGCCAGCGCCGCGACCCGGCCCTCGACCGCGGTGACGAAGTCCTGCCGGCTGCCCGCCCGGGTCAGCCGGATCACCGCCTGCACCACCGACAGCGCGTTCTTCGCCCGGTGGTCGATCTCCTGCATCAGGAAGCGTTGCCGCGACTCGGCCTCGCGCAGCGGGGTGACGTCGATATGCGCCCCGACCCAGAGCCGCGGCCGGCCCTCCGGGGCACCCGGCGCCAGCGCATCCTCCACCGGGGCATCCGCCCCGGGCGCCTCCGGGACCGGGGCGGCGCGGACCAGGCAGTGCCGCCAGCCGCCGTCGCGGTGCCGCAGCCGCAGCTCCGCGGCGTAGCTGCGGCCAGCCACCGTCGCCGCCTGCCAGCGCTCGGCCGCCGCCTCCCGGTCGGCCGGATGGATCGCATCCTGCCAGCCGAAGCCGCGGTACTGCGAGGGCGTCTGGCCGGTGAAGGCCTCCCAGCTCGGCTGCGGCGCCGCCATGGCGCCGGTGTCGAGGCGCGACCAGACCACGTCGGCGGCGACCTCGCTCAGGGTCCGGTAGCGCGCCTCGCTCGCGCGCAGCGCCGCCGCGGCGGCCGAGCGCACCGCATTCTCGGCCAGGGCGGCGCGGTCCGTCGCGTCCCGCCGGGCCCGCTCCACCGCCAGCCGGCCCAGCGCCAGCAGCGCCACCAGGGCCGGCACCGCGATCGCCAGCTGCAGCGCCATCAACGAGGCCCATTCGAACAGGATCGCGCCGCGGCTGCGCCCGGCGGCGGCATAGACCGGCCAGCCCTCGAGCTGCCGGTAGGCCGTCAGCCGCCAGACCCCGTCGACGGCGGAGATGCCGGTGGTCACCCCGCGCGGGCTGCCCGCCTGCATCGCCGCGCGCAGCGGGTTGTCGGGCCGCAGCTCCTGGCCCGGCCGCCGCAGCACCGGCACCCGGGCCAGGATGGTGCCGTCGCGGCGGATCATCGCCACCGTGTCCTGCGGCGCGGCGAGGAGCCGGGCCAGGCCCTCGCCGATCGCCGCCGGGTCCACCGAGATGTTGACCACGCCGTCGAAGCCGTCCGCGGCCGGCGGATTGCCGCTGCCGCTGCGCCGCTGCGCGACCGCGAAGAAGAGCGCGCCGTCGACCCGGCCCTGGTAGACCTGGCCGACGAAGGTCCGCGGCGCCCCGGGCGCGCGCAGCCCGGCGAAGAAGTCCCGGTCGCCGAAGCGCATGTCGTGCGGCACCGGCATGACGTTGCCACTGAGCAGCGGCATCCCCTCGCGGTCCAGCAGGTAGCCGGTGACGAGCAGCGGCAGGCCTTCGAGCAGCGTGGCGAGGCGGGCGTGCAGCTCGGGCTCGCGGGCGCGGATCTCGGCATCGCTCAGGCCGCGCACCAGGTCGTTCAGCCGCTCGACCATGAGCTGCTGGCTCTCCAGCACCCGCAGGGCGAGCTCGGCCGAGGCGTCGGCGGAATGCAGCATGTCGCTCGCCGCCTGGCGCCAGACCGCGCGCCAGGACATCCAGCCGCCGGCCAGCAGCAGCAGCAGCGGCAGGCCGAAGACCGCGAGGGTCAGCCGCCGCGAGCGGAACAGCAGCCCCCCGGTGCCCGGCTTGCCGGTTGCTGGCGAGCCGGCCAGATCCGGCGCCATCCTAGCCGCGACATGCCTGGCCAAACCATTCCCTTTCCCGGGGTGAGCGCGGCCCATATGGAGGGGAATGGAAGCGCGGCGTCTGCACCCCGGGGCGGCCTAAAGGGCCCCGCGCCTCCCACGAATGCGTGTGCGGAGCACTCGCAGGTGCCGGCGTGGCCGGCGGGATACGCCGGCGGGCCGGTCCCGGGCGCGCCGCCGGCCCTTGCCGGCGGGTGCCCTCCCGGGCCAGATGCGGCGTCCAGTATTGCGGGAGTGGCCTGAATGAACATCGTGACGAGCAACGGGGCCAACCTCGTGCAGGCCGACCGCCAGGCCGAGCCCGAGCGGCTGCGCCGGATGCATGCCATCGAGCGCAAGCTGCTCTGGCTCTCGGCCTGGATGATCCACCATGCCAACCATGTCCGGCCGAACCGGGACGGGCTGAAGGTCGGCGGGCACCAGGCCTCCTGTGCCTCGGTCATCTCGATCATGACGGCGCTCTACTTCGAGATCCTGAAGCCGCAGGACCGGCTGGCGGTGAAGCCGCATGCCGGCCCGGTCTTCCATGCGGTGAACTACCTGTTCGGCCGGCAGACCAAGGAGAAGCTGGCGACGCTGCGGCAATTCGGCGGCATCCAGCCCTACCCGAGCCGTGTCAAAGATGGCGCCGAGGTGGATTTCTCCACCGGCTCGGTCGGCCTCGGCGTGGCGCTGACCAGCTTCGGCGCGCTGGTGCAGGACTATGTCCGGCTGCATGGGCTGGGCCGCGAGGACATCGCCCCGGGCCGCCATATCGCCATCGTCGGCGATGCCGAGCTGGACGAGGGCAACATCTACGAGGCCCTGCTGGAGGGCTGGAAGCACGACGTCCGCGATGTCTGGTGGATCATCGACTACAACCGCCAGAGCCTCGACAGCGTGGTGCAGGACCGGCTCTTCGGCCGGATCGAGGGCCTGTTCCGCGACATGGGCTGGAACGTCGTCACCCTGAAGTACGGCCGCAAGCTGGAGGCGGCCTTCGCCCGCGAGGATGGCGACCACCTCCGCCGCTGGATCGACGACTGCCCGAACAGCCTGTACTCGGCGCTGACCTTCCAGGGCGGCGCCGCCTGGCGGGCGGTGCTGCTGACCGACCTCGGCCGCATCGAGGGCATCCGCGCCATCATCGACCCGCTCTCCGACGAGGAGCTGGGCGCGCTGATGACCAACCTCGGCGGCCATGACGTGGCGACGCTGCTGGAGGCCTTCCGCGCCCAGGATGCCGCCGGCGACCAGCCGACCTGCTTCATCGCCTATACCATCAAGGGCATGGGCCTGCCGTTTGCCGGCCACAAGGACAACCACTCCGGGCTCATGAGCCGCGAGCAGATGATTGGCTTCAAGGCCGAGATGGGCATTCCCGACGGCGCCGAATGGGATCGCTTCACCGGCCTCGACATCCCCGAGGCCGAGCTGCAGGCCTTCATCGACAGCGTGCCCTTCGCCACCCCGATCGCCGCCGAGGGCCGCCGGCTGGACAGCCCGGTGGTGCCGGTGCCGGAGAACTTCCCCCGCCCCAAGGTGCCGGCCGGGCGCAAGCTCTCGACCCAGGCGGCCTTCGGCGAGGTGCTGGCCGAGCTCGGGCGCGGGCAGGGGGCCTCGGCCGCCATCGCCAGCCGCATCGTCACCACCAGCCCCGACGTCACCGTCTCGACCAACCTCGGGGCCTGGGTGAACCGCCGCGGCGTCTTCGACCGGCACCTGAAGAACGACGTCTTCCGCGATGCCAAGCTGGCTTCGGCGCAGCGCTGGGGCATGTCGCCGGAGGGCCAGCACATCGAGCTCGGCATCGCCGAGCAGAACCTCTTCCTGCTGATGTCGGCGCTCGGCCTGTCGCATTCGCTCTATGGCGCGCGGCTGCTGCCGGTGGGCACGGTCTACGACCCCTTCGTCAACCGCGGCCTCGATGCGCTGATCTATGCCTGCTACCAGGATGCCCGCTTCATGCTGGTCAGTACCCCCTCCGGCCTGACCCTCGCCCCGGAGGGCGGCCAGCACCAGTCGGTGAACACGCCGCTGATCGGCATCGCCCAGGACCGGCTGGCCAGCTACGAGCCGACCTATGCGGATGAGCTCAGCATCCTGATGCGCTGGGGCTTCGAGCACATGCAAAAGCCGGACGGCAGCGCGGTCTGGCTGCGGCTCTCGACCCGCGGGCTGGAGCAGCCGGCCCGCAGCCTGGACCCGGCGGCGGTGATCGCCGGCGGCCACTGGATGGTGGCGCCCGCCGCGGGCGCCCGCATCGCCATCGCCTTCCAGGGGCCAGTGGCGCCCGAGGCGATCGCCGCCTTCGAGGAGCTGCGGACCGAGGAGCCCGGCGCCGGGCTGCTCTGCATCACCAGCCCGGACCGGCTGCATGCCGGCTGGCTCGAGTCCAAGCGCAAGGCCCGCGGCGGCTTCGGCGCGCCGAGCTGGGTGGAGGAGCTGCTGGCGCCGCTGGCGGCCGATGCGGCGATCGTCACGATACTCGACGGCCATCCGGCGGCGCATGCCTGGCTGGGCGCGGTGCGCGGGCAGAAGGTGGTGCCGCTCGGCGTCGACCACTTCGGCCAGTCCGGCGACATCCCCGACCTCTACCGGGAATACGGCCTCGATACCGACAGCATCCTGGATGCCTGCGCCCAGGCCCTTTTGGGGTAGCGCCTTGGGGTAGCGCTGGGCGGGCCAAGCCGGAACGGCAGCGCCTGGGCGGTGTTGTTCTTCCGGAGGCTTGAATGGGCAAAGACGACAAGGGACCGGATCTGACGCAGGGGGTGTCGTTCGCCGCCCTGTCGGCGAAGGGCATGGTCGCGGGCCGGGTCGGCGCGGAGGCGGTGCTGCTGGTCCGCCGCGGCGAGGCGGTCTTCGCGGTCGGCGCCACCTGCCCGCATCTCGGCGCGCCGCTGGTGGATGGGCTGGCGGTCGGCGAGACCATCCGCTGCCCCTGGCACCACGCCTGCTTCAGCCTGCGCAGCGGCGAGGCCCTGGCGGCCCCGGCCTTCGACGC
The DNA here is from genome assembly GCF_030409335.1 of Paeniroseomonas aquatica. Taxonomy (GTDB): domain Bacteria; phylum Pseudomonadota; class Alphaproteobacteria; order Acetobacterales; family Acetobacteraceae; genus Belnapia; species Belnapia aquatica. The sequence continues at coordinate 12,811 of NZ_JAUFPN010000020.1, read as the reverse complement.
GCTGGGCACCTGGCACGTCGAGCGCGACGGCGACCGGATCTGGGTGACCGAGAGGCTGCCGCCGCCGCCGCCGCGCGGCATCGGCGCCGGGGCGCCGGGGCGGATCGTCATCCTCGGCGGCGGCGCGGCCGGCTTCGCCGCGGCCGAGCGGCTGCGGCGGGAGGGCTTCGGCGGGACGGTCACGCTCCTGAGCGACGACACCGAACAGCCCTACGACCGGACCCTGCTCTCGAAGGACTACCTGATCGGGCGGGTGCCGGAGGCTGGGCTGCCGCTGCGGCCGGACGGGTTCTACGAGGCCAGCGGCATCGAGCTGCGGCTCGGCATCACCGCCACCCGGATCGATGCCGCGCGCCAGCGGCTGCACCTGGCCGGCGGCGAGGTGCTGCCCTTCGACCGGTTGCTGCTGGCGACCGGGGCGGAGCCGGTGCGGCCGAAGCTGCCCGGCGCGGCCGACCCCGCGGTGCTGGTGCTGCGCACCGCGCGGGACTGCCGGGCCATCATCCAGCGGTCGGCGGCGGCGCGGACGGCGGTGCTGGTCGGTGCCGGCTTCATCGGGCTGGAGGTGGCGGCGGCGCTGCGCGAGCGCGGCCTGCGGGTAACCGTCGTCGCGCCGGAGGCCGAGCCGCTGGCCAGGATTTTGGGCCCGGACCTCTCGGCGCTGGTGCGGCGGGAGCACGAGGCGAAGGGCGTGGTGTTCCGGCTGGGCGCGAAGGTCGCCTCGCTCGGCGCGACCGGCGTGGTGCTGGAGGGCGGCGAGGTGCTGGTGGCGGACCTCGTGGTGATCGGCGCCGGGGTCACCCCGCGTACCGCCCTGGCCGAGGCGGCGGGGATCAGGACCGAGGATGGGCTGCTGGTGGACGAGTACCTCGAGACCAGCGCGCCGACGATATTCGCCGCCGGCGACGTGGCCCGCTGGCCCGATCCGCACAGCGGCGAGCGCATCCGGGTCGAGCATTGGGTGGTCGCTCAGCGCATGGGGCAGGTGGCGGCGCTGAACATGCTGGGGCGGCGGAAGCCCTTCGACGTGGTCCCCTTCTTCTGGAGCCGGCATTTCGACGCGCTCAACATCGGCATGATCGGCCATGCCCCGTCCTGGGACGAGATCGCGGTGGAAGGCGAGGTGGCGGCCCGGCGGGCAGTGGTCCGCTACCGCCGGGAGGGGCGGATGCTGGCCACGGCGACTGTCGACCGGGACCTTGACAATCTTCGTACCGAGCAGGCCATGGAGGCGGCGCTGGAGCCCGGGCCCTAGCGGCAACCCGCAGCCGGGCGGCCCGTTCGCAGGGGAGACCCCCCGCGGAAGGACCTCCCCATGCCTGCTGATTCCGATCCCCCGACCCGGCGCGGCCTGATCCGCGCCGGCGGCCTGGCCGGGGCCGCCATCGCCACCGGGGCGGCCGGCGTGCCCGGCTATCCGCCGCCGTCGCCGATCGACGCCGGCGGCGTCACCGACGGCAAGGTGGAATTCCCGAATTGGCGATCCCCGGTGGAGCCGCCGGGCGGCGCGCCGCCGCAGCCGCTGCCTCCCGGCGAGCGCATCGGCTTCGCCATCATCGCCCTCGGCCGCATCGCGCTGGAGGAGGTGCTGCCGGCCTTCGCCGAATGCCGCTCGGCCCGTCCGGTGGCGCTGGTCAGCGGCAGCCCGGAGAAGGCGCGGCTGGTCGCGGCGCAATACGGCATCCCCGAGACGGCGGTGCACGGCTACGAGGATTTCGAGCGGCTGCGCGACAACCCGGCGGTGCAGGCGGTCTACATCGCCTTGCCGAATGCGATGCATCACGAGTTCACCCTGCGCGCCGCGGCCATCGGCAAGCACGTGCTGACCGAGAAGCCGATGGCCAATTCGGCCCGCGAATGCCGCGAGATGATCGCCGCCTGCGCCGAGGCCAAGGTCCGGCTGATGGTCGCCTACCGCTGTCAGTACGAGCCCTATAACCGTGCCGCCCGGGCGCTGGTGCAGGGGGGCAGGCTCGGGCGGCTGCGCTTCATCGAAGCGACCAACCTGCAGGCCAATGGGCCGGGGCCGCAGTGGCGCTACAGCAAGCGGCTGGCCGGCGGCGGGGCCTTGCCGGACATCGGGCTCTATTGCCTAAATTCGGCGCGCTTCATGTCGGGGGAGGAGCCGGAGGAGGTCTTCGCCACCATCGCCACACCGCCCGGCGACGAGCGCTTCCGCGAGGTGGAGGAGAGCGTCTCCTTCCTGCTGCGCTTCCCCTCCGGGCTGGTCGCCAATTGCCTCTCGAGCTACGGCGCCTTCCAGTCGAAGTCGCTGCGGCTGCACATGGAGGCCGGCGGGATCGAGATGCCGGATGCCTTCGCCTACCGCGGCCAGCGGCTGGTGGTGGAGCGGCGCGAGGGCCAGTCGCCGGCGCGGGAGGAGCGGCTCATCCGCCCGCGGAACCAGTTCGCGCTGGAGATCGACCACTTCGCCGCCTGCGTCCGCGACGGCCGGGTGCCGCATACCCCGGGCGAGGAAGGGCTGCAGGACCAGATCATCATGGAGGCGATCTACCGCTCCGCCGCGGAGCGGGTACCGGTGCGCCTGGAGCAGCCGGCGAAGCCGCCGCGCGGTCCCGAGCCGGCCTGATGCACGGATGGGGAGGCCGCGCCGCGGCCTCCCCGGGTGGCGTCAGCCGCGCAGCTTCGGCGCCAGTTCACGCTGGAAGAAATCGATGAACTCCGCCTGCTGCGGCCCGACCTGGGTCAGGATCAGGTGGTCGAAGCCGGCCTCGCGGAACTTGCCGAGGTTGGCGAGGAAGCGCGACGGATCGGGGCCGCAGGCGACGTTCTCGGCGACCATCTCCGGCGTGACGTGCTTGGTCGCGGCGGCGAAGGCCTCGACGCTCGGCAGCTCCATCTGCACCGGCCAGCCGGTGACCGACCAGCGGAAGTAGTGGTGCGCGGTCCGCTGCGCCTCCGCCTCGCTGGCGGCCCAGCAGACCGAGACCTCGGCATAGCAGGGGCCGGTGCCGCCGGCCCCGCGATAGGCCTCGATCAGGTCGCGGCGCGGCTCGGTGGCAATCAGCCCCTCGGACTTGCGGGCGGCCATGCGGGCGGCCTCGGGGCCGCCGGCGGCGAGGATGACCGGCACCTTGCGCTCCGGCCGGTCGAACAGCTTCGCATGGTCGAGCTGGAAGTGCTGGCCGCGATAGTTGGTGATCTCGGCGCCGAGCAGCCCCTGGATGATCTCGATCGCCTCCGAGAGCCGCTCGTGCCGCTCGGCGGTGCCGGGCCAGCCGGCGCCGGTGACATGCTCGTTCAACCGCTCCCCGGCGCCGAGGCCGAGGGTGAAGCGGTCGTCGCTCAAGAGGCCGATGGTCGCGGCGCCCTGGGCGATGATGGCGGGGTGGTAGCGCTGGATCGGGCAGGTGACCGCGGTCATCAGCCCGATGCGGCTGGTCGCCTGGGCGAGGGCGCCGAGCACCGACCAGGCGAGGGGGGCATGGCCCTGCTCCTCGATCCAGGGCGAGAAGTGGTCCGAGATGGCGGCGAAGTCGAAGCCGGCCTCCTCGGCGCGCTGGAGGTTCCGGACCAGGGCCTTCGGGCCATGCTCCTCGGACATCAGCTTGTAGCCGAGCTTCACCATGCGGGCTGCCTCCGTATCGGCCATGGCCGGGGCGGCCCGGATGGCGGTTGTGCGGGGGCAACGCGGAGGCCGCGGCCGGGTTCGGGGGTTTCGCGCCTTTCCGCCGGGGCCCGGCGGAGCCGGCCGGGCGCTCGGGCGTTCAACCGCCTGCCGGTCCTGGCCGGAGTCCTCCACTGGCCATGAAGCATGACCCGGCCCGGCCGGGCGCGGGATCGATTTGGAAACCTTCGAGCTGCTGCTGACCCTGCTGGGCGCCTGCGTCGCCCTGGCCGTCCTGGCCCGGGCGCTGGACCTGCCGCTGGCGGTGACGCTGGTGCTCGGCGGGATGGGGATCGCCTTCATACCCGGCCTGCCGAGCCTCGTGCTCGACCCGGAGCTGGTGCTGGCGCTGTTCCTGCCGCCGCTGCTGCAGGTCAGCGCCTACCGCACCGACTGGCCGGCCTTCCGCGACAACCTCCGGCCCATCCTGATGCTGGCGATCGGCGCGGTCTTCTTCACCGCGGGGCTGATCGCCGTCACCGCGAAGCACTTCGTGCCCGACATGCCCTGGTGGGCGGCGATCGCCCTCGGCGCCATCGTGGCGCCGCCGGATGCGGTCGCCGCCGCCGCCATTCTGAAGCGGTTCCGGCTGCCGAAGCGGATCGTGACGGTGCTCGAGGGCGAGAGCCTGATCAACGACGCCTCCTCGCTGGTGCTGTACAAATTCGCGGTCGCGGCGGTCGGCATCGGCGCCGTGGACTACACCGACGGCGCCCTGCAATTCGTCGCGGTCGCGGCCGGCGGGGCGCTGATCGGCTGGCTGGTCGGGCTGGCGGCGATGTGGGTCTTCACCCATCTCGGGGATACGCTGCTCGACCTCACCATCAGCATCCTCGCCGGCTTCGCCGCCTATCTGGGGGCCGAGGCCTGCCATGCCTCCGGCGTGCTGGCCGCGGTCGCCTGCGGCTTCGTGCTCGGGCGGCAGCAGCATGCCGAGTTCACCGCGCGGACCCGGATCGAGCTGGTGGCGGTCTGGGGCTTCCTCGAGTTCGCGCTCACCAGCCTCGTCTTCATGCTCATCGGGCTGCAGCTGCGCGACATCGTTGGGCGCTTGGCCGCCTATGACCTCGGCCAGCTGGCGCTGCTGGCGGCGGCGATGTCGACGGTGCTGATCCTCAGCCGCTTCGCCTGGGTCTTCGGCGCGGCCTGGGTGCCGCGGCGCCTCTCGCCGTCGCTGCGGCTGCGCGACCCAATGCCGCACTGGAGCCATTCGGTGGTGATCTCCTGGACCGGGATGCGCGGCGTGGTCAGCTTGGCCGCGGCGCTGGCCCTGCCCGAGCATTTCCCCGGCCGCGACCTGATCCTGTTCCTGGCCTTCTGCTCGATCTGCGCCACCCTGGTGTTCCAGGGGACGACGCTCGGCTGGGTGGTGCGCCGGCTGGGCGTGGTCGACGAGCGGACGGTGCTGCCGGAGCCCGAGACCGCCGAGGCGCGGGCCGAGATCGCCACCGCCGCGCTGGAGGCGGTGCGCGACCAGCTCGACTATCCCGAGACCACCGCGCAGGCGGCGGCGGCGGCCGAGCTGGTGCAGGAATACGAGCTCCGGGCCGAGCGGGCCAGCATCGAGGGGCAGGATTTGGCGGCGAAGGGCCAGCAGCTCGAGGCCCAGCTCCGGCTGCGGCTCGTCGCCATCGAGGCGGCGCGCGAGCACCTCGCCGAGCGGGCCGATACCATGGATGCCGAGGCCCACCGCACCCTGGGCGACGAGCTGGACCTGGAGGAGCACCAGATCCGCCGCGCCCTCGACGACTGAGCGGGGCTCAGCCCTCGACGCGGACCGCGGCGGTGGTGATCGCCCCTTCGGCGGCGCCGGGCGCCTCGATCCAGACCCGGGGCTTCTCGGCCTCGAAGGCGCCGAAGGGGGAGGCGAAGGCGACCTCGGCGGCGTCGCGGCCGATGCCGATCCGCACCAGCCCGTTCGGCGCCGCCTTGCGGGTGGCATCGAAGATGTACCAGGCGCCGCCGGTCGGGCCCTGCAGCCAGGCCTCGAAGACCGCGTGGAAGTCCGGCGGGTCGAGCCGCCAGGCATAGGCGCTGACGTAGCGGGCGGGGATGCCCATGGCCCGGCAGCAGGCAATGGCGAGGTGGGCGAAGTCGCGGCAGACCCCGGCCCGGTCCAGGATGGTGTCCATGGCCGAGCTCTGCTCGTCCGAACTGCCCGCGCGGTAGTCGACGTGGTCGTGGATCCAGTTGCAGATGCCGTTGACGCGGGCATAGCCGCCCGGCAGGCCGCCGAAGGTGCGCTGGGCGAAGGGGGTCAGCCGGTCCGCCTGGCAATAGCGGCTGGGATAGAGGTGCGGATAGACCGCGAAGGGCAGCTCGCCGGCCGGCACCTCGGCGATGCCGGCGGGGTCGTCGAGCCCGGGCGCGAGGGAGACGGTCGCCTCGTAGTGCAACACGAAGCGACCGGGCGGCGCCACCACGCGGAGGTAGCGGTTGCCGCTTTCCGGCTGCAGCCAGGCCTCCTGCGGCAGGGCGGGGGTGAAGGCCAGGGCCTCGTGCCGGATTGCCTGGATTGGCGTCCGGGCGACCTCGACATTGAAGAGGAAGGGCGTGGGCTGCTGGAGCTGGTAGGCCAGTTCGCAGCCAAGTCGAAACTCCATCGCAGCGGTCTCCCGATATGCCTGCGGCGTAGCAAGCGGTATGCCGGAGGCGCCGCCGGAAGATGCCCGCGGGGCGCCGTCGCCGGCGCCCCGCGAGGGACCTCAGCCCATGTTCACCATGATGGTCTTCTTGTGGGTGAAGTGCTCCAGCATCGCCTCGAGCGAGGCCTCCTTGCCGAGGCCGCTCGACTTGACGCCGCCGTAGCTCAGGTTGGCCTGGACCACGAGGTTCTGGTTGATCTGCACCAGCCCCGCCTCCAGCCGGTGCGCCAGGTCGAGCCCGACCTTCAGGTTGTTGGTCCAGAGGCTGGCGGCCAGGCCGTACTCGCTGTCGTTGGCCTCGGCCAGCACGGCCTCCGCATCGTCGAAGGGCGCCATGACGGTGACCGGTCCGAAGATCTCCTCCCGCACCAGCCGGCTGTCCGGGCCGAGGCCGGTAAAGATGACGGGCTGGATGAACAGCCCCTTCTTCAGCGCCGGGTCGGAGGGCATGGCCGAGCAGACATGCGCGGTGGCGCCGGCGGTCGCCGTCCCCTCCTCGATGAAGCCGCGCACCTTGGCGAGCTGGTCCTGGCTGACGATGGTGCCGATGTCGGTCTTCTCATCCAGCGGGTCGCCCATCACCATGGCATCGACCGCGGTCTTCATGGCGGTGACGAAGCGGTCGAAGATCGGCCGCTCCACGTAGATGCGGCTCGCCGCCGTGCAGCTCTGGCCCTGGCGGGTGAAGCGCATGGAGGTCAGCGCGCCGGAGACGGTCTTGTCGAAGTCGCAGTCGGCGAAGACGATCATCGGCGACTTGCCGCCGAGCTCGAGCGTCACCGGGATCAGCTTGTTGGCGGCCGCACGCGCCACGATCTTGCCGGTCTCGACGCTGCCGGTGAAGGTCACCTTGCGGACCAGCGGATGCTCGACCAGCGGCGCGCCGCATTCCGGGCCGTAGCCCGAGACCATGTTGAAGACGCCCGGCGGCAGGACGCGGTTCATCAGCTCGCAGATCCGCAGCACCGCGAGCGGCGCCTCCTCGGCGGATTTCACCACCACGGCGTTGCCGGCGACCAGGGCAGGGGCCACCTTCAGCGCCATCAGCAGCATCGGCACGTTCCAGGGGATGATCGCCCCGACCACGCCGAGCGGCTCGCGTACTGTCACGGAAAGGACATTCGGGGCAAAGGGCACGCTCTCGCCCTTCAGCTCGCTGCCCAGGCCGCCGAAGAATTCGAAGACATCGGCGACGACGCCGGCCTCGACCCGGCTCTCGGTGCGCAGCGCCTTGCCGGTCTCGAGCGCGATGAGGCGCGAGAGCTCCTCGACATGGTCCTTCAGCAGGGCGGCGCAGGCATGCACCATGGCGCCGCGCTTGCGCGCCGGGACCTTGGCCCAGGCCTTCTGGGCCTTGGCGGCGGACTGCACCGCGGCATCGACGTCGGCGGCATCGCCCTCGGCGGCGCGCGCCACCTCGATGCCGGTCGCCGGATTGACCACGGCGAAGGTCGCACCGTTGCGGCCCGGCACGTAGCCGCCGTCGATGAAGTGGAAGCCGGACAGCGCCTTGGCCAGGGCGAAGGGGTCGAGGCTGGGGTCGACGGGGGTGTGCTGGGGCCGGTCGAGCATGGATTTCCTCCCATGGTGGCTGCGCATCGGGACCGGCAGACCATGGGCCGGCGATCTCCTGCGGACAAGACGGAGGGGAATACGGGGAGCAGGCCCGGGTCGGCAAGGCGGCCCCGCTGGCCGGCCCGCTGGCTGGATGGTGAGAGCGCAGCGGGCGATGGCACGCTTCCGGCGCCCCCCCACCCGCTGGTAGGATGCGGCACGGGCAATTCCAGGAGACCGATCCCGAATGGCAGGCACAGTGTCGACGGCGGCTGCTTCCCGCGGCTGGCTGGAACGGGTCTGGTCCACGGTGGCCGATCGTGGCCGCCCCTATGCCGACGTCCCCGCCGCCGGACTGCCGCCCCTCGACCGTGCGACGCGGCTGGCGGAAGCGCTGCTCTCCGAGCGCGGCGAGGCCTCGGGCGCGGCGGTGGCGCGGGAGCTGCACGACAGCATCGCGGCGCTCTCGGCCGAGGACCGGCTGGCGTTCCTGACCATGCTCTCCGAGGGCTTCGGGCCGGATGCCGGCAAGCTGCGCACGGCGGCCGAGGCCTGGCTGGCGAAACCCGGGCCGGAGACCGTGGCGCGCCTGGCGGAGGCCGCGGAGCCGCCGCGGCAGGAGCTGATCCGGCGGATGAACATGGCCCCGGGCGGCACCGCCTGCCTGGTCAAGATCCGCGAGGAGCTGGCCACGCTCGGCCGGCAGCATCCGGCGCTGCGGGTGCTCGACGCGGATCTCAAGCATCTCTTTGCCTCCTGGTTCAACCGCGGCTTCCTCGAGCTGCGGCGGATCGACTGGCAGACGCCCGCGGCGGTGCTGGAGAAGCTCATCGCCTACGAGGCGGTGCACGAGATCGCCGGCTGGGAGGACCTCCGGCGGCGGCTGGCGGCGGACCGCCGCTGCTTCGCCTTCTTCCACCCGGCCCTGCCGGGGGAGCCGCTGATCTTCGTCGAGGTGGCGCTGGTCTCGGGCCTTGCCAGGGCCATCCAGCCGCTGCTGGGGCGCGACGCGCCGGCAAGCGATCCGGCCCAGGCGGATACCGCGATCTTCTACTCCATCTCCAACTGCCAGGAGGGGCTGCGCGGCATCTCCTTCGGCAATTTCCTCATCAAGCAGGTGGTCGAGGAGCTGAAGGCCGAGCTGCCGCAGCTGACCCAATTTTCCACCCTGTCGCCGGTGCCGGGCTTCCGCCGCTGGCTGGAGCGGCAGCTGGCCACGCCGCCGGAGGGCGGGGTGTTCCGCCCGGAGGAGGCCGCCGCCCTGGGCGCCGCCGCCGGGACCGAGGATGCCACGGCCGGCTTCCGCACCCTGGTGAACGACGGCTGGTGGCACGACCCGGCGCTGGAGGCGCTGCTGCGGCCGTTGTTGCTGCGGCTGGCAGCGGCCTACCTGACCCGGCCGAATACCGGCATGGGGGGCATCGATCCGGTGGCCCGCTTCCACCTCGGCAACGGCGCGCGGCTGGAGCGGGTGAACTGGCTGGGCAATACCGCGCCGCGCGGCATGCGGGAAAGCCATGGAATCATGGTGAACTACCTCTACGACCGCGACACCATCGAGGAGAACCACGAGCGCTTCGTGCGCTCGGGCCAGGTCGCCCGTTCGGCGGCGGTGGATGCGCTGCTGGCGCCGCCGGCGGCGCCGAAGCCGAGCAGCGGCCGGCTGACCTCGCGCCTGCCGCGGCTGCTGGGCGGCGAGGACAAGCCGGCGCCGCGGCCGGCCTGATCGCACCGGCCTGCCTCACTAGCCCCGGGGCGGTGCTTGGTGCATGACGGCATCCGCATTCGCCGCGGCAGAGGGAGACGAAGAGATGCAGGAACCGACTGGACCGCTGAAGGGCCTCCGGGTGCTCGATCTGACCCGGGTGCTGGCCGGGCCCACCTGCACCCAGATGCTGGGCGACCTCGGCGCCGAGGTGATCAAGATCGAGCGGCCGGAAGCCGGCGACGACACCCGCGGCTTCGCCCCGCCCTTCGTGCCGAACACGCGCGAGAGCGCCTATTTCGTCGGGGTGAACCGCAACAAGAAGTCGGTGACGGTCGACATCTCGAAGCCCGAGGGCCAGGCGATCATTCACCGGCTGCTCGAGAGCTGCGACATCCTGGCCGAGAATTTCAAGGTGGGCGCCCTGGCCAAGTACGGGCTGGGCTGGGAGCAGCTGTCGCAGAAGTACCCGCGGCTGATCTACTGCTCGATCACCGGCTTCGGCCAGACCGGCCCCTACGCGCCGCGCCCCGGCTACGACGCGCTGATCCAGGCGATGGGCGGCGTCATGTCGCTGACCGGGGAGCCGGACGGCTCGCCGCAGAAGGTCGGCGTGCCGGTCGCCGACCTCTTCGCCGGGCTCTACGGCTGCATCGGCATCCTGGCGGCGGTGAACCACCGCCACGCCACCGGGCAGGGGCAGCAGATCGATATCGGCATGCTCGATACCCACGTCGCCTGGTTGGCCAACCAGGGCATGAACTACCTGGCGACCGGGGAGAACCCGCCGCGGCTCGGCAACCAGCATCCGAACATCGCGCCTTACCAGGAATACCCGACCAAGGATGGCTACATCATCCTGGCCGTCGGCAATGACCCGACCTTCGAGCGCTTCTGCAAGGCCAATGGCCTCGAGCACCTGTTGCGCGACGAGCGCTTCTCGACCAACCCCAAGCGCGTCGCCAACCGCGCCCTGGTGACCGAGACCCTGACGCCGGTGATGAAGTCGAAGACCACCGCCGAGTGGATCGACGCGCTCGAGGCGCTGAAGATCGGCTGCGGCCCGATCAACACGCTGGAGCAGGTCTTCGCCGACCCGCATGTCATCGCCCGCAACATGACGGTCGAGATGCAGCATGCGAGCGGCGAGACGGTGACGGTCATCGCCAACCCGGTGAAGCTCTCGGCGACGCCGCCGGACTACCGCAGCCCACCGCCGGTGCTGGGCCAGCACACAGACGCGATCCTGGGCGGGTTGCTGGGCATGCCGGCGGCGGAGATCGCGGCGCTGCGGGAGAAGGGCATCCTCTGACAGCGGGTCGGGGAGGGGGCTCGCGGGGCGGCGGTAACGGCCGCCGCGGTCAGGCGTTGTGCCAGGCATGATCCCTTCCCACGCGCCCTTCTCCCCGCGGCCGCCCTGGCTGGGCGGCACCCTGCAGACCCTGCGTGCCCTGCGCTGGCCCTTCGCGGCGCGGCTGACGCCGGGACACCGGCTCTGGCTGCCCCTGGCGGACGGCGACGCGCTGGCGGCGATGCTGCACCTGCCGCCGCTGGTCCTGGAACCCGCGCGGCCCCTGGCGGTGCTGGTGCATGGGCTGACCGGCAGCGAGGAGGACCCCTACCTGCGGGACGCGGCGGCGGGGCTGCTGCGCCGGGGCTTCCCGGTGCTGCGGCTGAACCTGCGCGGCAGCGGCCCGAGCCTCCCGCGCAGCACCAGCCACTACCACCTCGGCCGCGCCGGCGACCTGCAGGAAGCCCTGGCGGCGCTGCCGGCGATGCTGACGGGTCAGGGGGTGGTGCTGGCCGGCTGGTCCCTGGGTGGGGCGCTGGTGCTCAACCTGCTGGGCCGCGACACGGCCGGCCTGCCGCCGGTGCTGGGCGCGGCGGCGATCGGCCCGCCGCTGCAGCCGGAGCTGGCGTTCCGGACGATCGATGCCAATCCGCTCTTCGGCCGTGCGCTGCTGGCGCTCTATCGGCGGGAGGTGCTGGCGGTGCCGGCCGTCGACCTGCCCGAAAGCCTGCGCCAGGCGGCACGGCGGGCCTCGTCGCTGGTCGAGTTCGAGGCGACGGTGACGGCGCCGCGCTTCGGCTACCCGTCCTATGCGGTCTATTGCGAGGTCAACCGGCCGGCCGCGGCGCTGCCGCAGATCCGGGTGCCGACCCTGGTGGTCATGGCGGCGGACGATCCCTTGGTGCCGATCGAATCCCTGGCGGGGATCGACTGGGCCGCCTGCCCGGCGGTGGCGCCCCTGGCGGTGGAGGGTGGCGGTCATTGCGGCTTCTACGACCGGCGGCAGGACGAGCCCCTGTCCCTCCGTGCCATGGCGGCCTTCTTCGAGGGGCTGCGCAAGGGCTGAAGCCCTTGCGGTGCCGGGCGCATGGGCCCCGGCCTGCGTCCGGTGAGAAGGCCGGTCCGACCCCGGTTCCGATCCGCGACCGCATGAAAATGTGGCCCATCTGTCACGGCAGGGCTGGAACCTGCCGCAGGTGGCTTTAGCCGGATTGCCGGTGAGTAATCCCACAGACATAAGGGGAAGTGCCTCGATGGGTCCAAGCGGACCCGTACGGGGATAGTCACGACCTCGGCCTGGATAGTATCCATGCCTGGAACACGGCCAGGAATTCTCAGTTTTTCTACAAAAATAAACGAAGCCCGGCGAGAGCGAGGATTGCCGTAAGCGTCAGCCCACAGCCACGGCTTGAGCTTCTGGTCTGAGGTTCCACGGCAGTAGGTCATCGATCCTGCTGGCGAGATGCCCCTTCGCCATCCGGTCGAGCACGGAGGTGATGTAGGCCTCCGGGTTGTGGCCGTTGAGCTTGGCAGTTTCGGCGATGGTGTAGATGATGGCGGCACGTTCGCCGCCTGCGTCGCTGCCAAGGAACAAAAAGTTCTTCCTCGTCACGGCAATGCCGCGCAGCAGCCGCTCCGCCAAGTTGTTGTCGATCGAGAGCCGGCCGTCGTCCAGGTAGCGCATCAGCGCATCCCATCGGCCGAGTGCATATTGCAACGCCTTGCCCAGGTCGGACTTGCCGGACAGCCGACGCCGCTGCGTCTCCATCCAGTCCTGCAGTTCCGCGAGCAGCGGTTTGCTGCGGGCCTGACGTTCGGCGTGGCGGTGCTCCGGCGGCAGGCCGTTGATCTCCGCTTCGATGGCGTAGAGCGCCTGAATCTGCCGCAGGCCTTCCTCGGCGATCGGCGACTTGGTGCGCTCGAACTCGTCGAACAGGTAGCGTCTGGCATGGGCCCAGCTTGCGTCAGGAAAGTCCTGGGAAGGAGGA
>NZ_JAUFPN010000002.1 GCF_030409335.1 Paeniroseomonas aquatica | reverse complement strand
GAGGGCGGAGCCAAATGGCCGAGCTACTCGACCACGATCCGGCTGAGCGCAGCCCATTGCCGGTAGGTGCCCCATTCCCGGCTGGCTAGCCGCGCGCCTTGGCCGCCACCCAGAGCGCCGAACGAAGCTGCCCGCCTGCATTTTTTTGGCGCGGGAGGGCGAAGCCGGTCTCCATCCGCGCCGTCTAACACCACGGATCAAGTGGCGTGAGTACCGTCCACCTAGATGTCATTCATGCACCATCGCCTCTTGTGATGTGCCGGAGCTGAGACGCGACTTTTCCCACTCTATAGTGATACATGGCTTGGTCGAGAACGCCCGCCAAAGCAGCTGATGGCCACATACGCAACGAGATAAAAGGGCGCCGATTCCGCCGCATAGTGAAATAAGGCTATTATGGGTTAATTATTTTAAGCCCACAGCAAAGATTTCTAAATGCTAATTCGGAATTAAAAATTGTATTGAGTAATATTTTCTTTGCCTAATTGAGTAGCATAATTATATGTCGACAATGGAGAGGTAACACGGTGCTCAAAATTCCAAGACTCATAGGCATCACAGTCGAGAATTATCGCTCATTTTGCTCCGAAACGGAGATTGAGCTTAGGCCATTAACAATGTTTTTCGGACATAATAGTGTTGGTAAAAGCGCACTCCTCAGACTTCTTCCAATTTTGGCTGGGTCAGTTTCATACTCCGGAGCAGGTCCCATCAATCTCCAGTCAGACGCCGCTCGCGGCGCTGCTTTCAGCGACATGCAATGCAAGCTTACCAGCGCGCCTTCGATCTTTTTCAAGTTAACCTGGAACGGCGAGGTATCATCGGCTGAGTACACAGTTCGCGACCTGCCTGACCTTCATCGACAAGTAATTGAGCGGCTTGTTATAAGAGATAATGATGGAAAACGGATTCTTCAATTTGAGTGGCTGCCATCCGCGGAAAGCGGCGAATTATCACGCATTTATATTTTATCAGACGAGACATCTTCGATAGAAAGCGAGGTGGTGTTCAGGGGAATGTCGCCAGAGATTATAAATCTTGATGCGCAAGAAAAATTTGGCGCCATAAGCACTCAAGTTAATAGCCAACTCTCTATATTTTCCTACAGTACAACATGGCTAAAGGCGCTACGTTGCCTACCTCCGAGGAGGGAGTTCCTTTCTAGCCCATTGAGTGGACTAAGTCCTGACGGATCAGGCATCACACAGATGTTAGCTTTTGATGATCTTGAAGGTGGTGCTACGCTGACAAGCGTATCAAACTGGTATTTAAATGCTACAGGACATAGAGTGGAACTTCGATGGGGCGCTTTTGCCGGAAAGGAGTTATTCTCCGTCGTATTGACTCCGGAAGAAACGAGATCAGTCCAACTCGATATCGTCGACACCGGAGAGGGTATGGGACAGGTTTTACCGGTGATTGGCGCTCTTTGCTTCGCGGAGCATAATAGCATGAAGCGTAATTCAATTATTGCTGTCGAGCATCCCGAGCTTCATCTGCATCCATCAGCACATCCATCTTTAGCCCAGCTCTTCTGTAAATTAGCAAGCGGAACTCAGGCGCCCACTCTCGTCGTAGAAACTCATTCTGAAATATTTTTGCTGTCCGTGCAATTGGCTATCGTAGCAGGAGATCTCGATCCGAAGTCAGTAGTAGTCTACTGGGTCAAGAGCAGTGAAAGTGGTTCAGAGCCTGTGAAAGTAGAGTTTGACGAGCAAGGTCGTCCCATTGGCGACACTTGGCCAGCTGGTGTCTTTTCCGAAAGCGCTACGCAAGCGAGGGAGCTAGTGCTTGCGCGGCGCTCGCTGCCGCACCGATGATGGTGCTGCTGGCCAGCAGCCTATTCTCAGGTACTGTAAACACTTTGGCGCTTGATGCGATTGCGGTCCACGCAATGCATGAAAGACATCGAGTTATCATAGAAGACGACAGGAATTCGAATTTTTTGCAGTGGTTACATAGTCTATCGCCGGATCACAGGGAGCAATGGGATTTTGCAATTAATCGTGGTTATCAGCTTGAGGCAAGAGAGCCAGCTAGGCGGACGATCACTATCGTTCCGACAGAAACTTCTGATTGGAGAGCTAATCCGCCTCTCGTGTCATTAAATGAGGCTGTAACATTTCTAAACCGGCCGTTTCATGTGATTCTTGAGGATGCGGTTTCCGACCGTAATTTTTTGCTTAAGATGGCAACGGTTGAACAAAGAAGTACGCTACTAGTACAAGAAAATAAAGGTATCGTTATCTTTGAGAATGGCGATGGTATCACTTCTATGCCTCGCAGAATAGAGACAATACGACAAGAGGGCCAGATAAGTATCCTTCGGTGTTGGGTGATGTTCGACAGCGATGCTTTGAGACCTAACGTTCCAAGCGATCAATCCGAGCGACTAAAAAGTAAATGTCTGGAAACCGGTTTGCCATTTCACCAGCTTCAGCGTAGAAGTATTGAAAGTTACCTTCCGCTTCCTGCACTCTCAGGGTGGGCTTATAATGAGAGGAAATACCGTGCAGTTCGTCATCCGATTTTCCAAGCATATTCTGCCATGTCCAAAGTTCAGAAGCATCATTATAATTTAAAAAATGGCTTCGAAGCTGATGCGAAAAGGCAGGGATCAAATGCAGGCGACCTTTATGAAGATCTTGAGCAAGCTCAAAAAGTTCCCCTTTTAAAGGGTTTTGGCTCGGACATAGGTGCGCTTTTCTCTACAGAGCATGTTGCAGAGGTACACCTCCGCCGTGATGGCGGTTGGAGTGAAATAAACCCCGTAATAACTAACCTAATGGCGATTTTGAGGTAGAGACATGCGCGCTCCCAGCTTTCATAGTGATCCCCACGTGCAGTTTCTTTCTCAGCTGCTTGAGGAAGTTAGTGTTGGTCATTTGCAAGTCCCGCGTTTTCAGCGCCCTCTAGTTTGGAAATGGGAGCAACGTAGAGAGCTACTTCGCAGTATCCGAGACGGAATTCCTATTGGATCAATTATGGTTTGGAGAACGGCTCGCGTCGCAATTGATTGTTACGAATATCTTGGCCCTCACCGGCTTTCCAGCCCACCTGATGGCACTACGCATCAATATCTCCTAGACGGCGTTCAACGGCTGTCAACGCTTTATGGCGCTTTGCGACCTGTTTCTTCAGATAAGACTATAACTGAAAACGACGAAGACCTGCAGGCTGACGCACTCGGCGAGCTGAACGATGAAAGTGCCAAAGTCGAGAACTTCCAAGTTTTTTTTGATACACTTACCCGCGATTTTTTCAATGGCGTGGATGATGACGTAACGCCTTCAATGATTCCTCTTCATCTTGTTTTCGATAGTATTGCTTTACTTCAGTTCCAACGAAAATTTGTTGGTGACGGTCTCGAAGAAGCCGTGAAAGTATCCGATGAGATCGCACGCGCATTTCGAGATTATAAAATTCCTATAATTCCGATTACAACAGACGATGTTGATATGGCCACGCGTACTTTTCAAAGAATTAACAGTCAAGGGACTCATATGAGCGAAGCTCATATGGTTCATGCCCTTACATGGTCGGACAGCTTCAACCTCAACCAAAAAATTACAGAAGTCCGGAATGGAATTTTAGCGGGGTTAGGGTGGGCCGGCCTCGATGGTGATCCGATTTTAAAGGCCTGCAAAGCCGCTTTTGGCCTAGACGTATATAAGACCAACGCTCAAGAGCTGAGCGACGTTCTTAAGTCTCGACCAGACGTAGTGATGGAAGTAGGCGAAGCATTAGGCCGGGCTGCCAAATTCTTAAATAAGGTATGTCGTGTTCCTACACCGGAATTGGTTCCTTATTCGTTGCAAATCGTTTTGTTAACTGAGGCGTTTCGACATTGCCCCGTTCCTGATGCGGCAAGGGAGGAGATTCTTTATGCTTGGCTTTGGATGACGACATACGGCGAGCTTTTCGCAGGAATGAGTGGTGATCAGGTCCAAGTTGCCCTTAACGATATGCGCGAAATGTTAGACTCGTGTCGGCCAGTATGGACATGGCGCAGGCCATTTGAGGAACGGCCGTTGAATAAATCCTTTGACTTCCGGGGCGCCCGAGCGAAGGCGTTCGCTTTTAGGCTGGCTGCGGCGCAAGATGGGCTCAAAGGTGACCGGAAGGGAACTGAAATTCTGGTAGATGCTGGAAGACGAGGATTGGTACATATGCTTCCATGGAGCAGGGAAAAGCGGAGCATGTATTCGAATCCTGCAAACCGCTTTCTGGTTCAACCTGCAGAAGCCGCTAGTTTGCGCGAGAATGTCGTGAGCGGAAATCTGTCTCCCGAGCAATGTGAGATGCACTTGGTTTCGCTTGAGGCGTTGGGATATCTACAAACCGGGCAGTACGAACGGTTTATTGAAATACGGGCGGCGAACATCGCAGTTCTTGAGCGGGAATTCGTGCAGCCTCTTGTGCGTAAATTTGCGCCTTAAACGTCTTAACTAATGTTTTCCCAAATACGTTACGACATTATCTGTTCGATTTCGTCGAGCGGGATCTTTTGCCCTCGTCGCTTATAGAGTTTGGCGCAGTTCAAGTTGGGTGTGGATGGCCACGGCAAGCCGCACTCCAAACTACGCCAGTGCGCGGTCCAATAGTGCCTTTTCTGTAAAATCTTGGCGCAGCATCGCCCTGTGCCATTTGAGACAGTTGCCGAGATACGGGGTCGCCACGCCACGGCACCGCCCGTTCACCAGCCCCTTGATCTGGCCGTGGTGCACGTCACCCGCCCAAGCCCAAGGTAGCCCTTTTGCCGCCGCCTGGTTAATAGCGGTGTTACCTTGACCGCCACAGACGTGATACTCGGCCCCACAACCCGGCGATGCTCGACAACCGCTGTCACAGCCGCCCTTGCATGAGTTGGCATACCATCCGAACAGACTACCGCCCCGGCAGCGATCCGGCCGTCCAGAGCCGCCTCGATGGCAGTCAGCAACGGCAAGGTGGCTTCTATCCCATCCGCGCTGTCCAAATGCGGTCGGCATTGGCACCTGCTCCCCCAGCATGCCCTTGCTTGGTGGCGTTCGAGGCACGTGGGCACGCGGCACAGTCCTCGGGCGGCCTGCCGTTTATCTATCCTCGGTGCTCCTTGCAGGAGCGCACGACGATCATCCTATAGCCCTCGATCACTCCGAAGAGGGTCATCGCGTTGCCCTACGCGGCAGCTTTGAGGAAGCAATGACGCCAGCGCCAGACGGTGCTCTGCTTCACTCCGATCCCGGCCGCTGTGATCTTCATGACTGAGCGGTAGTTGGTCATGTGGGACAGGTAGTGAACCTACTTCACGGACATTCGGGCATAAGCATCGGTGTGCCGGTGAGGATGTTGAAGGTGCGGCGACATTCGACACTGCAACAGCAGAGCCGCTGCCGGCCATTCTTGTCCTTGCCGTGCAGGTAAGCAGCCTTGGTGCCGCAGTGTGGGCAACCTCGCTTGGGACCGCTCACCTCTGTGCGGCAGGCAGTCCCGCCGCCTTGGCCGTCGAGCGTGAGCTCCAGTGGGTCCGGCTGGTAGGCAATGTCTCCAGCGTTGCGATGACCACCTCGGCGACTTTCTCGTCGCTGACAGTGCGTGGCGCGCCCGGCCGGGGCTCGTCGAACAGCCCGTCGAGGTGCCTGGCGGCGAAGCGGCCGCGCCAACTCGCCACCGTAATGCGGGTGATGCCAAGACGCTCGGCGATCGCCATGTTGTTGATCCCGTCCGCGACCAGCAGCACGATCTCGGCTCGCATAGCATTGCCACGGGCGACCTTTCGGCGGCGCAGGCGCGACGCCAACGCGGCACGCTTGGCTGCCGTCAGCTCAATGCTTACCGCTGCCCGTTCCGCCATGTCTCTGCCCTGCTTGCCGGCGCGGGCAGCGAATCACAGATGGATAGAACCGGTTAAAAAACTTTTCGGCCGGGATACTAGCAGTCGACCGGGCCCCGCAGTACCCAGGCCCGCTCGTGCCCACAGATTTCACCAGCTTGATCCGGTCCTTTCGGCGTCCGCGACCCGGTCTGACTTTTGTCACGGACCGTCAATTGTTCCTTTGGATCCGTGACAAGGCAGCAGGGCAGGGGGTAAACCTCCTACAGCATGCCCTCCAACCCTAGGAATTCTGTCCAGGCGCTCGCCGCCGGCCCGATCGGGCCGGTCCGCTACGTCGCCTATTTCCGAGTCAGCACCGAACGCCAGGGGCGCTCCGGCCTCGGGCTCGAGGCGCAACGCGAGGCGGTGGCGCGGCACGTCGCCGCCACCGGCGGCGAAGTCGCCGCCGAGTTCCAGGAGATCGAGAGCGGCAAGCGGGCCGACCGGCCGCAGCTCGCCGCGGCCCTTGCCGCCTGCCGGGCGCAGCGCGCCACGCTGCTGATCGCCAAGCTCGACCGGCTGGCCCGGAATGCGCGCTTCCTGCTCGGCGTGGTCGAGGGCAGCGGGGAGGGGGGCGTGGTGTTCTGCGACCTGCCCACCGTCCCGCCCGGCCCGGTCGGCAAGTTCCTGGTGACGCAAATGGCCGCCGTTGCCGAGCTCGAAGCCGGGCTGATCAGCCAGCGCACCCGCGCGGCGCTGGCCATGGCGAAGGCGCGCGGCGTGGTGCTCGGCAACCCGCGCCTGCGCGCCGGCACACCCGACCAGGCGCGCGCGGCGGCGGCGGTGAAGCAGCGGCTGTCACGCGCCCACGCCGCCGACGTGCTGCCCTACGTCGAGGCGGCCAAGCGCGCCGGTGCAACGACGCTGCGCGAGCTCGCTGCGGCGCTCACCGCGCGGGGCGTACCGGCGCCGGCCGGCGGGCGTACCTGGCACCCGATGCAGGTAAGGCGCGTCGTCGACGCAGACAAGTTGTGAATAAGCTTCGAACCGGGACCACGCTGGAATTTAATTATTCAGGCTAGCAGGCCGCACTTCAGTCCCTTACCTTCGCGCGGTTTGCATAGCTTAATTTTTGCGTCGTGGCAGGACCGGGGATTTCCAAATTATTCTCAGTTATAAACTGACGCAGTTGCGCTATTCTTTCATCCTGCCAGCGAATTCGCTCATCTTTAGATCTGGAGGTTAAGACCGGGATTCGGCCCAGTTTTTGGAGAATCGCTAATTCCTTCAGGCGTAGATTAGCCAAATCAGTTTCTAGTTTTTCACTTTCATTGTATTTTTCGTATGTTGATGCCGGTTTAATTTCTGCTTTAAGGCGGCTTCGATGCTTTAACTTGACGCTTCCAAAATCTGAAGTTAAAATATCTTGCAAGCCTCCTCCTAAAATAATACGCGCTAAATGCGTGCGGTTCTTTAGCCCAAACCTTTTTGCTGTCCAACCAAGAGATTCTATGCGAGGCTCTAAAAGATAAGATCGGTTCTTCGTTGACGTTATGCGGAGGTTAGTCATCGTGTCTCGCGCAAACTGCAGAAAAAACAGGGTAGCATCCTGCATGCTCCGACCACTTATTTGAAGATAACTCTTGTTGCTATCCATTTCTTCATCAAATATGGAAATATTAAAAATTTTAAATTCAGTGTTTTCCCAACTAATTGAAATATGATAAATTATGCCGTCGTTTAGCTCCGAAAATATTTTGGCGTGATCCTTGGCAAAAGCACGATAAGTGGCAATGCAGCCACTCGAATTTAAATCGTCAAGCATTGAATTTGGTAGCGGAGCGGAGCCGTCATTTTTGTTGTCGGATTTCATTCAAACAACCTTCATTAGTTTACACAAAGGCGGATTATATTAAACATCGTTCGATGTGCTCGATACAACAATTGGATGCCCTAGCATGCCCGGGCAACGCTTTTGTTGCTTCAAAATGAGTAGCGCATAAAGTGATTCTAATTCTCGCTAGGGTTGAGTTAACAAACCCAGTAACAGATGTGGCAATGGCTATGTTGCGCGCCCGCCACAGTGTCTCGAAGAAGTCGCGCAGCGTCGTTGTGCCCGGTTGCTCATCCTTATCCTGCCGGATCATAGTCTGGGGCGGACCCGGTTTCATCCGGCCGCCGGCATATGCTGAACTGGATGCGGCACCTGTCAAAGCAGTTCGCGCTGCGGGGGGGGCGGGTGGGTCGAGGGAACAGTCAGGCATGCCTGGCGAGTGAGGAGGTTTTATGATGCGCAAGATTCTGCTGGGCACGACCGCGGTGGTCGGCGCGGCGCTCCTGGCCCCGGCGGTTGCCGTGGCGCAGGAAGCCCCGACCGTCCGGATCGGTGGTTTCTTCCGGGCCTACTACGGCAATACGCAGCAGAGCGGCCGTAACTCGACGCAAATTACGGCACCTGCCACCCCCGGAAGCCCCGCCACGGTGGGCTCGACCCTGCCGACGGGCGTCGCCAGCGGCACCGGCAACCTGCCGTTGGACAGCACTGGCAACGTCGCCCGCCTGTCGAAGAACGACTTCAGCACCGACGCCGAAGTGCATGTCTTCGTCAACGGCAAGACCGCCAATGGCCTCAGCTATGGCGCCGTGATCGAGATCGCCTTCAACCAGCAGGAAGGCCGCAACGTCGTCCAGCAGCGGGCGACCGCCGGCAAGACGACCGCGAGCATCGACGAATACTATGCCTTCGTCGCCTCCCCGCGCTTCGGCCAGATCCGCTTCGGTGACGAGGACGGCCCGGTCGGCGGCCTGATGAACTCCGGCGTCGTCACCAACTTCGGCTCCGGCGGCATCTACGGCGACCGCGAATCCTTCGTGACCCGCCAGGCCAACGTTCGTACGCCGACATCTCCCGGTTCGCTCGGCGACAACACCAAGATCATCTACCTGTCGCCGCAGTTCTTCGGCTTCGACTTCGGCGCCAGCTTCGCCTTCAACTACGGCGTGGGCGAAGACACCGGCTGTAACACCAACCAGAGCAGCGGCTTCTGCGACAGCGCCTATGCCTTCACCGGCGCGACCGGCGTGGGCATTACCGCGGCAGGCGGCGAGTGGGCAGCACGCCGGAACGAGTACCAGGCCGCCCTGCGTTGGCGTGGCAGCCTGGCCGGCGTCGGCCTGGCGGTCACCGGCGGCTATGTCGGTGCGGGCGCGGCGCGTGAACTCTCGCTCGCCGGCACCCAGGCCAAGACCCTCAACGACATAGGCGTCTATCAGGTTGGTGCCCAGGCCTCGGCCTATGGCTTCACCGTCGGCGCGCAGTATGAACACGGCGACGCGAACTTCTTCTGGGGCAATACCCAGCGCGGCGACCGTCCCATGGACCAGTTCTTCACTGGCGCCAGCTACACCATCGGTCCGTTCACGGTCGGCGGAAATTACGTGATCGGCACCTTCGAAGGCGCCGGCCGCGGTGCCTATAGCGCAGCCCTGTCCAATGCCTCCGGCGGCCGCAACAATTTCGTTGCGAATCCGGCAGGCGCCGCGCTTATGCGCCGCGTCGGATGGGGCGTCGGCGGCAACTATCGCCTTGCTCCCGGGCTCGACGTGCTTGCCGAGTTCAGCAGCTTCACCGTTGCCGAGCGTGGCCGCGACCTCGACCCCTCGAACCCCGGCGTGCAGGATCGTGGGACCGCAAAGGTCTTCATCGTGGGTACCCGTCTGGCCTTCTAATCCTTCGGGACCGGAGAACGGGAGTGGCAGGAAAACCTGCCACCCCTTTTTTTGGTTTGATGTGATGACTGAGCTTGAGCCAGTGCGGGTCTGGGGCATCATATTACTGACTGTTTGGAAAGACGGCTCAGGTAGCGATCCGCCGGATCATGGTGCGCGACATCGCTACGTAGATCATGGTTTTCCCTGTTTCAGGCAGGCGTTCGTAGTCGCGCGCCAGTCTGCGCGACCGCGATAGCCAGGCGAAGGTTCGCTTCACCACCCAGCGACGAGGGATGACCTGAAAGCCCTTCGGCTTGTCTTCCAAGCCATAGCGCCAGAGGTGGCGGTCACGGTGCTTCAATACCTCGACACGCCAGCCGCGCTCGGCTTCGAGCCAGCGCGCGAAGGTGCCTGCATAGGCACCGTCTGCCCATACCAGTTCCAGACGTGGCGGTTCGCTCTCGCCAGCACGCCCGATGAAGTGCTGTGCTCCAAGCCGGTCATGCAAATCTGCGGCGTGGACATGGGCGAGCAGCATGAGGTCAGCTGCATTAACAAGAATGTGTCGCTTCCGCCCAAAGGTTCGCTTCGCAGCGTCGTAGCCGCGCTCCGGGCCTCCAACGCCGGTGTGCGCTGGCAGAAGCGTTGGACAGAGGCGAGGATGTCGTCGGCGCTCTTGGTCCGCAACCTCCTAGTGATGACCAATTCGGTTCGGCTTACATCCTCATCCCACGCCCCTGCCGCAGCCCGAGGCGCTTTTGTTCAGCCTCGCGTTGCCGCTCGGCGGCATGCTCCCGTCCGACGTAGGCGATCAGTCCCTGGCTCTCGACCCCAACCACCCGGGCCAGGCTCTCCTCGCCCGAGTGCAACTCGCGCCCGCCACGCCTCAGCCGGGTGAGGCCGTCGCCTCCGAACCGCCGTTCCGCCGCGGCAGTGACCGCCGCGAGCTCAGCCGCTACCGCGGGCCGTCTCCCGATCTCGCGTGCCCAGGCCGTGCCAACCTGCTCGTCCACGCCTGCCTGGCGCGCCCAGTATTCGGCACCTTGAGTTGCCGTGGGTCGCCCTTCCGTACCCTGCCGCGCCGCGGCCTCCACCGCCCGCACCGCCGCCCACGCCTCCACCGACAAGCCGGGGATCTCCACCGCATCGCGCACCCGCTGCGCTTCGACACTCCGGGTATAGGCGCCACCGGCCCGCTCTTCCGCCTCGCGCAGCTGCACCAGGCCAGGACCAATGGAGCCGGCGCTCCGCGCCGCCGCGTCCCGCTCCGCCTTCGCCGCGGCAGAGGCGAACCATCCCACCTTGCCCCGCAACTCGCCGAGCAACTCTGGACGGCCGTAGCGGAGAGCGCGCTCCACTCCTTGCGGCCCGCCCTCGGCCGCCTCCAGCGCATGCAGGCGCCGCTGCGCCTCGGCCGGATCGCGGTAAGAATGGCCGATCCAGATCGTCAGGTGGTGCTCGGCGTGCTGCACAGTCGGGTCCTGCGCGACGGCTGCGGCGACCTCACCCGCCGTCGTGCCGCGGCCGAGGCTGTCCCGACCCCATGGGTCACGGTAGGCCGCCAGCAGAGGCGCAGGCCTCTCCTCCGGCCGTGGCACCGCGATCTCGCTTGCCGGTGCCAGCGGGTGCAGACCGCGCCGTTCGGCAAAGGCGGTCACACCCTCCGGCCCGGAATAGTCGAGGCTGGTGTCCTTGGCCCGCGCGCGCGACAGCGCCCGCACCAGCCCCGCACGGTCGCCCATCGCCTCCGCCGACCAGTGCAGCGCCACTCCCTCGCGGTGCCGGGTGAGCGCCACATAGGCCATGTGCTGGTCCATCCCCGGCCCGGCCAGCACATGCGCCCGGTCCACCGTCACCCCCTGCGCCTTGTGCACCGTCGCCGCGTAGCCGTGGTCGAGGTAGCCGTAGTCGCCGGAGGAGAAGGTCACCGTCGCCCCCTGCCCTGCCGCACCGCCGGCGCCATCCAGCGCCACCGTTAGCCGCTCGCCCCCGGCCTCCACCGCCAGCACCGTGCCCAACGTGCCGTTCTTTACCGCAGCACCGCCGCGGCCGTCTGGCCCGGCCCCAAGCGCCCGCTCGTTGCGGAGGAACATGATTCGGTCGCCGGCGGCCATCGCCCGCGGTCCGTTCTCCGTCGCCACCTGCTGCTCGGCGCCGAGCTCGCCGCCGGCGTGCAGGCTCTCCCGCGCCAGCTGGTTCAGCGCCGCCACATCGGTCCGGGTCGGCGCCAGCATGATCAGCGAGGACTTGGGACTCTGCTGATACCCCGCCGCCCATCTGGCGACGAGCGCCGCCCGCGCCTCCTCCTGCGTCGCATGGCCCTGCACCATCCCGGCGTCCTCGTAGCGGCCGATCGCCTCGGCCGTCCGCCCGGTCGCCAGCTCCCGCGTCGCCTCCCGCTGCCAGTCCTCCCGCTGCCGTCGGACCTCGCTGATTTCTGCCGCCCCATGCCGCTCGGCCAGCGCCCGGAACGCCGCCCCGGCCTCGATCGCCTGCAGCTGCTCCGGGTCGCCCACCAGCACCACCTTCGCCCCAGCCGCCTGGGCCTGGCCCAGCACCCGCTCCAGCTGCCGCGAGCCGACCATCCCGGCTTCATCCACCACCAGCACGTCGCGCGCGGTCAGCCGGTCCTCCTTCCGCCCCCGCGCCCAGCCCCATTCCAGGCTCGCCAGGGTGCGCGAGCGGATGCCGCTGCCCGCCTCCAGCCCCTCGGCCGCGATGCCCGACAGCGCCGCCCCGCGGACCCAGTAGCCGGCCGCCTCCCAGGCCTCGCGCGCCACTCCCAGCATCGCCGACTTGCCGGTGCCGGCGTAGCCAACCACCAGTGCCAGGTCGCCACCCCCGGTGACGTGGCGCAGGGCATCGCCCTGCTCGTCGCTGAGCCGCATCCCCCTCACCTCAGCTGCCCGCACGACGCGGTCGGCCACCACCCGCTCAACCCGATGCGCGCCCGACCGTGCCAGCACCGCCCCTGCCGCCTCCAGCCGTTGCTCGACCGCCAGCATCTCTCGCGTCGTGAAGCGATCCCGCCCGCGCTCGTCCTGACCGAGCCGCACCAGCTCCGGCGCAGTCTCCACCTTGGCCAGTACCTGGCCGAACTGCTCCGCCCCATCGGTGTGCCGCGCCACGAACCGCGCCAGCTCTTGCCAGGTGAAGGTGCTCTGCTGCCGGGTGATGGCATCCAGTGCCACCATGGGCTCGGCCGCGATGCGCGCGCCGTTGCGCCGGGCGATGGCGTCATGCTCGGCCCGTCGCTCCGCCGCCTCGCCCCGTTCCGCCCGGCGCTGCCCGGCCGGCCCGACCTTGTGCTGCGGCTCCAGCGGGATTCCCTGCGCCGCCAACCGCCGGTGGTCGATCCGCACCTCATGCCCCTGCTCGGCCAGCCGGGCATTCACCAGCCCCGCCCAGCGCTCCCGCCAGCCGACCAGCAGCTCGGTTGAGTTCCACTCCCGCACCTTGGCGCCAAAGCACCCAGCCATGCCGTCCTGCCCAGCCTCAACACGTCGGGTGGTTAGCAGGATATGCACATGCGGCTTGGCGTCGCTATCGGCACCTATAGGCCAGTGGATGCAGACATCCGCCACCATGCCGCGCGCCACGAACTCCCGCGCGGCGAAGTCCCGCGCCAGGGAAATCCCCTCCGCCGGGCTCAGCTCGCGCGGCAGCGCCACCTCGACCTCACGGGCGACCTGGGCATCCTTGCGCTTCTCGGACGCCTCGACCGCGTTCCACAGCGTAGCGCGGTCCTGCCAGGCTTCCGACGCACCCTCCGGCAGCAGCACCTCCCGGTGCACCACCCCGGTC
>NZ_JAUFPN010000199.1 GCF_030409335.1 Paeniroseomonas aquatica | reverse complement strand
CGCTCGCGCTCGCGCCCGCCATCCCGCCCGCCGGCGGCCGGACGGCCGCCGCGGGCCGGGGCACCGCGGCCGCCACGGCCACGGGTCGGCCGGGTCGCTGCCTCGGCGATTTCCTCGGTGCTGACCTCGTCGAGCCCCTCGACCTCGATGCGCGGGATCGGCCGGCCGGTCAGCTTCTCGATCGCCGCGACGTTGCGGGCGTCATCCGGGGTGGCGATGGTGAAGGCGGCGCCCTGCTTGCCGGCCCGGCCGGTGCGGCCGATGCGGTGGACGTAGTCCTCGGCATGGAAGGGCACGTCGAAGTTGAAGACATGGCTCAGCCCGCCGATGTCGAGGCCGCGCGCCGCGACATCCGAGCAGACCAGCAGCTGCAGCTCGTTCGCCTTGAACTTGTTCAGCGTGGCGAAGCGGGTCGGCTGGTCCATGTCGCCATGCAGCGCGCCGACCGAGAAGCCGTGCCGCTTCAGCGACTTGTAGAGGACGTCGACCTCGACCTTGCGGTTGCAGAAGATCAGCGCGGTCTGCACCTCCTCGCGGCGGATCAGCCGGCGCAGCGCTTCGCGCTTGTCGAGCTCGCGGGTCCAGAGCAGCCCGGCGGTGATGGTCGCGGCCACCGAGGCCGGGGCGGAGACGCTGATCTCCTTCGGGTTCTGCAGGAAGGCATCGGCCAGCCGGCGGATCTCGGGCGCCATGGTGGCGCTGAAGAACAGCGTCTGGCGCATCGGCGGCAGCATGGCGACGATGCGCTCGACATCGGGGATGAAGCCCATGTCCAGCATGCGGTCGGCCTCGTCGATGACGAGGACCTTGCAATCGGCGAGCAGGATGCGGCCGCGCTCGAACAGGTCGAGCAGCCGGCCCGGCGTGGCGATCAGGACGTCGACGCCCTTCTCGAGCACGGTGCGCTGGTCGTTCATGCTCTCGCCGCCGATCAGCAGGGCATGCACCAGGTTGAGGTGCTTGCCGTACTTCACGAAATTCTCGGCGACCTGCAGCGCCAGCTCGCGGGTCGGCTCCAGGATCAGGCTGCGCGGCATGCGCGCCTTGGCCCGGCCGGAGGCGAGGATGTCGAGCATCGGCAGGGTGAAGCCGGCGGTCTTGCCGGTGCCGGTCTGGGCGCAGCCCAGCACGTCGCGGCCCATCAGCACGATGGGGATGGCGGCTTCCTGGATCGGCGTCGGGGTGACGTAGCCGGCCTCGGACACGGCGCGGACGATCGGCTCGGAGAGGCCGAGGTCGGCGAAGGTGACGCGGGGGGCGGAGTCCTCGTCGCCCGGGTCCTCCTCGGCATCCTCCTCGGAGGCGCCCTCTTCGGCATCGGTCGGTGCCGCGGCGGCCGGCTCGGCGGTCTCATCCGCAGTGGGCATGGCCTGGCCGCTGTCGGTGGCGGGCGCCTCCGGGCCGGCGTCCGGCGAGGTCGCGTCCGGCGCGACGACATCCGTCGGGGCCGCGACGGCGGGGGCCGTCTCGGCGAAGCCCGCCTCGGCCTGCGCCGCCTCGGCGGCTTCCGCCGCGGGGGGCTCTACCGCGGCCGCAGCCTCGGGTTCCTCGGCGACGCCCTGCGTCGCCGGTGCCGCGGCGGTTGCCGCCGGCTGGTTGTTGTGCTCGTGTCCGGCCGCGTCGGGTGCGGGCCGTTCGGAGGTATCGGTCAAGTGCGGTCGGTTCCTTCGCCGGGACAGCGGCGGCATGGCGGCCCGAATGGCCGAAAACCGACGCCCGGCTCGCCTTTTCGCAAGGCTGCCATTCCAGGTCCGCGGCTCCTATGCGCCAGACCCGCGCAAAAATCAAGCGTGACCCGGCCGGCAGGCCGCATTCTGCCGGTCCGCCGACCTCCCGCCAGGAACCGCAACGCCCATGCCCGACCTCGCCGACCTGCTGCTGCTGCCCGGCTTGCTCTGCGACGCCGCGCTCTGGGAGGCCCAGGTCGCCGGGCTGGAGGGGCTGGCCCGCTGCCAGGTGGCGGAGGTGACCGCCGACGACAGC
Source organism: Paeniroseomonas aquatica (assembly GCF_030409335.1). Lineage (GTDB taxonomy): Bacteria > Pseudomonadota > Alphaproteobacteria > Acetobacterales > Acetobacteraceae > Belnapia > Belnapia aquatica. The sequence goes on along the minus strand of NZ_JAUFPN010000199.1, from coordinate 20,717 downwards.
CTGCCGGCCATGGCCGCCCGCGCCCTGGCCGCGGCTCCCCCGCGATTCGCCCTGGCCGGGCTCTCCATGGGCGGCTACCTCGCCTTCGAGGTGCTCCGCCAGGCGCCCGGCCGGGTCACCCGGCTGGCGCTGCTCGACACCTCCGCCCGGCCGGACACGCCGGAGCAGGCCCGCCGCCGCCGCGGGCTGATGGCCCTGACCCGCAGCGGCCAGTTCAAGGGGGTGACGCCGCGGCTGCTGCCGCAGCTGGTCCACCCCGACCATCTCGCCGGCCCGGTCGGCGGCGCCGTCATGGCCATGGCCGAGCGGGTGGGGCGGGAGGCCTTCCTGCGCCAGCAGGCCGCCATTCTCGGCCGCCCGGATTCGGGGCCCGACCTGCCCGGGTTGCGGCTGCCGACCCTGGTCGCGGTGGGGGAGGCGGATGCGCTGACGCCGCCCGCGCTGGCGGCCGAGATCGCCGCCGCCATCCCCGGCGCCCGGCTGCACCGGATCCCCGGCTGCGGCCACTTGCCGCCGCTCGAGGCGCCCGCGGCGGTGACCGCGCTGCTGCGCGGCTGGCTCCTCGGGGAGGCGGGGACGGGCTGAGCCGCCGGCCGCGCCGCGGCGGCGCTCAGGCCGCCGCCGCCTCGCCGTCCAGCACCAGCGCCTTGGCCGCGCCGCTCCGGCTCAGCGGGACCTCGATGTCGCAGGCCAGCCCCTCGGCCAGCCAGCGCCGCCGCACCGCGCCGCCGAGCTGGCCCTGCACCGTCTGCTCGATGACCCGCGAGCCGAAGCCGCGCCCGGCCGGCAGGGTGGCGATGTCCGGCCCGCCGCTCTCGCGCCAGGCCAGGACCAGGCTCCGCTTCGCCGGATCCAGCCGCCAGGTCACCTGCAGCAGCCCGCCGGCCCGGGACAGCGCGCCGTACTTCATCGCATTGGTCGCCAGCTCGTGGATCGCCATGCAGAGCGGCTGGGCGGCATGGGCGGCGACCGTCACCGCCGGCCCGGCCAGCTCCGCCCGCGGCGCGTCGCGGCGGATTCCGGTCAGGAAGGGCGCCAGCTCGCCCTGCAGCAGGTCCTGCAGCTCCGCCCCCTCCCAGCGGCGCTGGGCCAGGATGGTCTGCGCCCGGGCCAGGGCGGCGACCCTTCCCTCGACGATCCGCACCAGCTCCGCCGGCGATTCCGCTCGCGACAGCCGCAGCGCCGCCTGCACCACCGCCAGGGCGTTCTTCGCCCGGTGGTCGACCTCCCGCATCAGCAGCTCGTTGCGCTGCTCGGTCCGCTTGCGGGCGGTGATGTCCATGGCGAGGCCGGTCAGCCGCACCGGCTGCCCTTGGGCGAAGCGGACCTGGCCGGTGGTGGCGATCCAGCGTTCCTGCCCGTCCTGCCGGCCGATGACGCGGTACTCCACCTGGTAGGTGCCCGGCCCCGCCGGGTCCAACGCGTTCCGGACCGCGTCGCGGCGCAGGGCCCGGTCATCGGGGTGCAGCCCGGCGAGGAAGACCCGGTTGGTCACCGGGAGGTCGTCCGGCAGGTCCCAGAAGGCGCGCATGCGGCGGTCCCAGGTGACCCGGCCGCTCGGGAGGTCGTGGTCGTAGATGCCGAAGCCGGCGGCCGCCTGGGCGAGGCGCAACCGCTCGCCGCTGTCGGCCAGGGCGGTCTCGGCGGCGCGGCGTTCGGTGACGTCGAGGATGATGCCGGCCAGCATCCGCGGATTGGCGCCGCCGGCGGGATCCGCCGTCGCCTCGCCACGGGCCAGCAGCCAGCGCTCGGCGCCATCCGCCAGGGCGACCCGGAACTCCAGGCTGAAGGCGCCCCCGGCGGCGGCGAGGCGGGACCGCAGCGCCAGCGCCGCCGCCCGGTCCGGCCGGTGGAGGCGGCCGAGGCAGCGGCCGACGGTCGGCACCGTCGCGGGGGAGAGGCCGAACAGCCCGGGCAGCGCCGCATCCGCCATCACCTGCCCATCCTCGGCGACCTCGAAGGCGACCACGCCGCTGGCCTCCTGCGCCCGATGCAGCCGCGCCTCGCTGCGGCTGAGCGCCCGTTCGGCCTGGCGCAGCGCGCTGAGGTCGGTGCGGGTGCTGACGATGGACATCGGGGCGCCGGTCAGCGGGTCCAGGCGCAGGGTCCATTGGGTGCCGGTGACGATGCGCGTGCCGTCGCGCCGCACCTGGCGCAGCTCGCCCTGCCACTGCCCGTGGCGGAGCAGGGCGGCGAGCAGCCCCTGGCGGCCGCCGGGGGGGAATTCGGTGGCCAGAAGCTCGGTCACCATCCGTCCCAGCGCCTCGTCGCGGGAATAGCCGTAGAGCCGGACGCAGCCCTCCGACCAGTGGCTCACCCGGCCCCTGAGGTCGGTGATCATGCAGGGGGTGAGGTCGAGGGCCTGGGAGACCTCCTCCAGCGTCGCGGCGCGGTCGGCGACCCGGGCCTCCAGCGTGTCGTTGGCGGCGATCAGGTCGAGCTGGCTGCGGCGGACCAGCAGCGCCAGCCCCAGCAGCGCCAGCATCGCCGGCAGGCCGATGCCGACCTGCGGCCGCACCGCCTCCCACCAGGCGGCGACGATGGCACTGCGCGGCCGGATGACGGCGACATAGACCGGCAGCTGCTCGAGACGGCGGAGGGCGATCAGCTGGGGCTCGCCGCCGATGGCGGCGGTCGCGTGATAGGTGGCCGCGAGCGTTCCCGCCTCGGCGTGGCGGCGGAACTGGCTACCCGGCGGCAGGGTGGGGAAGGGTCCCTCGGCGTCGCGGGTGCGGGCCAGCATCGCCCCGTCCGCCCGGATCAGGGCGATGGCATCGCCGGAGGTGGCGGTCAGCCGGCGGAGGCCATCCGCCAGCGGCGCCGGCTCGACCGAGAGGTTCACCAGCCCGTCGAAGCCATCGGGCTGCGGCGGATTGCCGGTGTTGCTGCGGCGCCGGCTGACCGCGAAGAAGCGCCGGCCTTCGAACCGGCCGGTATAGACCTGGCTGACATGCACCGGCGGCGCCCCTGGCGCGGCCAGGGCGGCGAAGTAGTCGCGGTCCTGCGCGAAGGAGACCTGCGGCACAGGCAGGCGGTCGGCGGCGACCAGCGGCATGCCCTGGCGGTCCAGCACATAGGCGGCGGAGGCCTGCGGCAGCTGGGTCACCAGCGCCCGCAGCTCATGATGCAGCTCCGCCTCGCGGTCGCGGATCTCGGCATCGGTCAGGCCCCGCAGCAGGTCGTCCACCCGGCTGGCGGCGATGGAGTAGTTGAGCAGCGATCGGGCGCTGTAGTCGGCCGCGGCCTCCGCCGCCCGGGCGAGCTCGACCCCGGCCTCCCGCCACTGCGCCGTCCAGGCCAGCCAGGCGCCGGCGCCGAGGATGCTGGCCGGCAGGGCGATCGCCCCGGCCAGCAGCCAGGCCAGCGAGCGGCGCAGCCGCCGGGCGGTCCGAGCGGCCGTGGTCGCGGTCACGGCGGGACGAGGCATCGCCGGCGGGGGCGGGGCCTCCGGCAGGAGGTTGTCCGCGGCCCAGCCGGCGGGCTCGGCCGCGGCGCTGCCCGGGCCGGCCGGCGACCGGCCGGGCATGGTCTCCGAGGAACCCTGGTCGGGCGTCACCCGATGGGATCCCCGCCTGGCGCGGCGCGGCCGGCATTGGGCAAGCGCATGTCGTCTCCTGCCCCGACCCCAGGGCGGCGTTCAGAACGGAACAGCACCGGACCGTACCGATGCGAGATGGCTTGCTATCACGAATCGGAAAGACATTCCTCAAACCGTGATGGCCAGACCTTACGGATAACCAGCAGTTGATTGAACCGATGGCCGAGCGCAAGGGTGGCGGGCCGCCCGGCACCGGCGCCTGACCACGTTGCGTCCGCCGCCTGCGCCGGTCACGATCCCGGCCCATCCGCCGGCGCCATCCACCGATGGGCCGGCCCCTCGCCGAGGCGCCCGCATGTCCGAAACCACCGTGCTCACCACCCGGGAAACCAAGCGGTCCTTCGGCCTCGGCCGCGGCGCCCTGGCCGTGCTGCTGCTCGGCCTGCCCTTCCTCGGCCGCCAGCGCATCACCATCACCAGCGAGCGGATCGTCATCGAATCCGGCTTCTGGACCAAGGTGCGCGACGACGTGGAGGTCTTCCGCATCCGCGACGTCGTCTCCACCCGCAACCTCTACCAGCGCCTGGTCGGCATCGGCGACATCGTGGTGAAGTCGGTCGAGGGCCGCGGCCCGGAGGAGGTGCAGGTGCTGAAGGGCGTGCCCGACCCGGTCGGGGTCAGCGAGGCGATCCGCACCGTCTGGAACCGCAGCCGGCCGCGCGGCCCGGCGACCAGCGTCGACTGACGCCGGGCCGGATGCCCGCGGCGCCGGTCAGACGTCGACCTCCGCCGCATCCAGCTTCGAGGCGTTCTCCTGGATGAACTTGAAGCGCAGCTCCGGCCGCCGGCCCATCAGCGCCTCCATCAGCTCGGCGGTATGCGCCCGCTCCTCGGTCGGCAGGATCACCTTCAGCAGGGTCCGCTTGCGCGGGTCCATGGTGGTCTCCTTCAGCGCCGCCGGCGGCATCTCGCCGAGGCCCTTGAAGCGGCTGACCTCGACCTTCTGGCTCGGCTTGAATTCCTTCTTCAGGATGCGCTCGCGGTCGGCGTCGTCCTGGGCATAGATCGACTTGCCGCCGTGCTGCAGCCGGTAGAGCGGCGGCTGCGCCAGGTGCAGCCGGCCCTGGTTCACCAGCTCGCGCAGCTCCTTGTAGAAGAAGGTCATCAGCAGCGCCGCGATATGCGCGCCGTCGACATCGGCATCGGTCATGATGATGACCCGGCCGTAGCGCAGCCGGGTGATGTCGAAGCGCTCCCCGGCGCCGCAGCCCAGCGCCTCGACCAGGTCCTTCAGCTCCTGGTTGCCGCGCAGCTTGTCGGCCGAGGCGCTGGCGACGTTCAGGATCTTGCCGCGCAGCGGCAGCACCGCCTGGGTTTCCCGGTCGCGCGCCTGCTTGGCCGAGCCGCCGGCGCTGTCGCCCTCGACCAGGAACAGCTCGGTCCCCTCGGCCGATTCGCGGGAGCAGTCGGTCAGCTTGCCCGGCAGCCGCAGCTTCCGGGTCGCCGACTTGCGCGGCATGTCCTTCTGCTCGCGGCGGCGGATGCGGTCCTCGGCCCGCTCGATCGCCCAGGCCAGCAGGTTGCCGGCGGTATTGGGGTCGCCGGCCAGCCAGTGGTCGAAGTGGTCGCGCAGCGCCGCCTCGACCAGCCGGGCGGCCTCCGGGCTGGTCAGCTTCTCCTTGGTCTGGCCCTGGAACTGCGGGTCGCGGACGAAGACGCTGAGCATGCCTGCGAGGCCGCCGAACAGGTCCTCGGCGGTGACCGAGGCGGCGCGCTTGTCCCGCTTCAGCTCGCCATAGGCGCGCAGGCCCTTGACGAGGGCGGCGCGCAGCCCGGCCTCATGGGTGCCGCCCTGGCTGGTCGGGATGGTATTGGCATAGGTGCTGAGGAAGCCGTCGCCATGCTCCAGCCAGGTGACCGCCCATTCGCAGCGGCCGGCGCGGTCGGGGAAGCTGGCCTCGCCGACATAGGGGGCCGGGACCACCTGGCCGCGGCCCTCGAGGGCGGAGGTCAGGAAGTCCGCCAGCCCGCCCGGGAAGTGCAGGGTGGCGCTGGCCGGGGTCTCCCCGCTCGCCAGGGCCGGGTCGCAGCTCCAGCGGATCTCGACCCCGCGGTAGAGATAGGCCTTGGAGCGGCACAGCCGGTAGAGCCGGGCGGCGGCGAATTCCAGCGGGCCGAAGATCTCGGGGTCGGGCTTGAAGCGGATGGTGGTGCCGCGGCGGTTGTGGATCGGCCCGGCGTTCTTCAGCCGCCCCAGCGGCTTGCCGCGGGCATAGGCCTGGGTGAACAGGGTGCGGTCGCGGGCGACCTCCACCTCCATCCGCTCGGCGAGCGCATTCACCACCGAGGAGCCGACGCCGTGCAGGCCGCCCGAGGTCTCATAGGCCTTGCCGGAGAACTTGCCGCCCGAATGGAGGGTGGTGAAGATGACCTCGAGCGCCGAGAGCTTGGGGAATTTCGGGTGCGGGTCGGTCGGGATCCCCCGCCCGTTGTCGCGCACGGTCAGCCAGTTGCCGGCCTCGAGGGTCAGCTCGATCCGGTCGGCATGGCCGGCCACCGCCTCGTCCATCGCATTGTCGAGGATCTCGGCGGCCAGGTGGTGCAGCGCGTTGTCGTCGGTGCCGCCGATGTACATGCCGGGGCGGCGGCGGACCGGCTCCAGCCCCTCCAGGACCTCGATGTCCTTGGCGGAATAGCTGGCGGCCTCGACCACACCCTTGGCCGCGGCTTTTGCGCCGGGGCGGCCGCCGAAGAGATCGTTCATGTCTTGTTCCCCTAATGCCGCCAAGATAGCCGGCAGGGGAGCCGGATACAACACGGTGGATGCAACCGGGGAGCGGGTTGCGGCGGCGGGTTGCCCCGCCGCCGCAGTCAGGCCTTGCCCTTGTGGCCTCAGGCCACGGTGTCGGGCGGCAGGTGGGCTTCCAGCATCCAGAGCATCTTGTCGGTGGCGCGGGACTTCTCGGTCAGCAGGTCGGCGGTGTCGGCGTCGCCGGCCTCATCGGTGGTGTCGATCCCCTCGCGCAGCGCCTTGGCGACCATGGCGTAGCGGTCGGCCAGCAGCTTCACGTGCTCCATCCCGGCATAGACATCGGTCGGGTAGGGCGGCAGGCGGGTGCTGGAGGCGAGGTTCTGGGTGACGCCAACGGCGGTGCCGCCGAGCTGGACGATCCGCTCGGCCAGGTCGTCGGTGTCGACGTGCAGGGCGTTGTAGAACTCCTCGAACAGCTTGTGCAGCTCGCCGAAATGCGGGCCCTTCACGTTCCAATGGGCCTGGCGGGTGGAGTTGTAGAGGTCGATCCCGTCGACCAGGCAGGCCTGCAGCACGCCGATCGAGACCTGCTTGGCATTGCCCGGGACGTCGTTGCGGGTGGGCTGGGGCTTCGCGGCTTTCGCCATGGGGAACTCCTCCTTCATATCGATACGCATCATGTGGCGCGCCGGCGTCCGGGGTCAGCCCCCCGAGGCGACGGCGGCCCACCAGGATGCGGCAGGCATCGTCTTCGTCCCGAAGCGACTTAGAACGATGCTGCTGCAACGCGGCACAGGCCCTGCGGCAGCGCCGCAACAGCCCGGCTGATGCATGACAAACCCGTGCGCTCGGGGTTTTCTGCCGGCATCCCGGCGGCGGGTGACCTGCAGGACAGGACCGGGTCATCCGGCCGGCGGGGGATGCGCCGCGGCTTTCGCCCCGGCCGGTTCCGGGCCAGGATGCCGCCCGCACCCGCCGCCCGGGCCTGCCAGGGAACGCCGAGCCATGCCGTCCATCACCGGTGCCGCCCGGGTCTTCGCCATCCTCGGCGACCCCGTGCACGTGGTCCGCTCGCCGGCCATGTGGAACGCCGAATTCGCCCGGCTCGGGCTGGATGCGGTCTTCGTCCCGCTGGAGGTCCCGGCCGCCGACCTCGCCGCCGCCTGGGCCGGCCTCTCCCGCATCCGCAACCTCGACGGGGTGGTGCTGACCATGCCGCACAAGCAGGCGGTGGTGCCCTGGCTGGCGGCGCTCGGGCCCATGGCCCGGCTCACCGGCGTGGCGAACACCCTCCGCCGGACCCCCGGCGGGTGGGAGGGCGACATGTTCGACGGCGAGGGTTTCGTCGCCGGGCTGCGGGCGGCCGGCCACGACCCGGCGGGGTTGCGGGTGCTGCAGCTCGGCTGCGGTGGGGCAGGGCGGGCCATCGCCTTCGCCCTGGCCCGGGCCGGGGCGGCGGCGCTCGACCTGTCGGACGCGGCGCCCGGCCGCGCCGGCGCCCTCGCCGCCGAGGTCGCCGTCGCCTTCCCCGCCTGCGAGGCCCGGGTCGCGCTGCCCGACCCCGCGGGCCATGCGCTGCTGGTCAATGCCACGCCCCTGGGCCTCCGCCCTGGCGACCCGCTGCCCTTCGACCCCGGCCGGCTGAGCGCCCTGCAGGTGGTCGCCGACGTCATTCCCAACCCCGAGATCACCCCGCTGCTGGACGCGGCCCGCGGGAAGGGGTGTGATGTGGTCACCGGCCGGGCCATGTTCGAAGGCCAGGCGAAGCTGGCGGCCGCCTATCTCGGGATCGCCGGCTGGGGAGGATAACGGGACGCCGATGCTCAGCGCCTATCGCCCGATCGACTGCGACCTCCACCCCATGGTTCCGGGGATGCAGGCGCTCACCCCCTACATGGACGAGTTCTGGCGCGACCAGGTGACCGAGCGCGGCATCACCACCCTCGACAGCCAGTCCTGGCCGATCCGCTCGCCGAAGACCATCCGCCAGGACTGGCGCGGCCCGAACGGCCGCGGCGCGGAGACGGTCGGGCAGCTGCAGCGCCAGTCGCTCGACCGGCTCGGCACCGCCGCCGGCATCCTGAACCCGCTCTACGGCGTGCAGCTGGTCTTCAACGAGGACATGGCGGTCGCCTTCACCCGCGCCCTGAACGACTGGACCCGGGCGGAATGGCTCGACCGGGACGACCGGCTGCGCGCCTCCATCGTGCTGCCGCTGCAGAGCGTCGAGGCCTCCGTCGCCGAGATCGAGCGCCTGGCGGGGGATGCGCGCTTCGTCCAGGTGCTGGCCCTGGTCATGGGCGAGAATCCTTTAGGAAGAAGGCAGTACTGGCCGATCTTCGAAGCTTGCGTGAGGCATGGCCTGCCGCTCGGCATCCATGCCGGCAGCGCCTACCGGCATCCGCAGACCTCGGTCGGCTGGACCTCCTGGTACCTCGAGGAATACGCCGCCAACCAGCAGGGCTTCCAGAGCACCCTGGCCAGCCTGCTGACCGAGGGCGCCTTCGCCAAATACCCCGCCCTCAAGGTGGTGCTGCTGGAATCCGGCGTCACCTGGCTGCCGAGCTTCCTCTGGCGGCTGCAGAAGACCTGGAAGGGGGTGCGCTTCGAGATCCCCTGGGTCGACCGGCTGCCGGCCGAGATCATCCGCGACCAGGTCCGCCTGACCGTGCAGCCGCTGGATGCGCCGGAGGAGGGCAACACCGTGGAACGGATCATCGACCATTTCCGTTCGGAGGAGATGCTGCTCTGGGCCTCCGACTGGCCCCATTGGCAGTTCGACGGGGACGCCGCCATCCCGCCTGGCATCCCCGAGCGCCTGCTGCCCAAGCTGATGCGGGACAACGCGCTGGCGACCTACCAGCGCCTGCGTGAAGGAGCCGTCGCATGAACGTCGTCCAACCCATTGCGATGCCTGGAAAACCGCCGGCCGCAACGCTGGGTCTGGTGGATGTCGACATCCATCCCCGCACCACCAGCCTCGAGGTCTTCCGGCCCTATCTCAGCCAGCGCTGGTGGGAGCACCTGCAGACCTGGGGCATGCGCGCCCGGCACGGCTTCACCGGCGGCCAGCCGCCCTTCCCGAAGGCCCAGCCCCTGGCCGCCCGGCGCGACGCCTGGCCGCCGACCGGGGGCACGCCGGCCTCCGACCTCGACTTCCTGCGCTTCCAGCTGCTGGACAATTACGGGATCGACTACGGCATCCTGAACCCGCTGCAGCCGAGCGGGCAGGGGGACCGGAACAACGGCTTCTCCGCCGCCATGGCGCATGCCAACAACGAGTGGCAGCTCGACCACTGGCTGCGGAAGGAGCCGCGGCTGCGCGGTAGCATCGTGGTCCCCTACGAGGACCCGGCCGCCTCCGCCGCCGAGATCAGGAAGCGCGCCGGCGACCCGAATTTCTCGCAGGTGCTGATGATGTCGCGCACCGCCGAGCCCGCCGGCAACCCGCGCTACTGGCCGATCTACGAGGCGGCGGTCGAGGCCGGGCTGCCGGTCGCCTTCCACGCCTTCGGCTATTCCGGCTGGGCCATGACCAACGGCGGCTGGCCGAGCTTCTACATCGAGGAGGTGAGCGAGCACGCCACCTCCTGCCAGAACCAGGTCATCTCCCTGGTGACGGAGGGCGTCTTCGCCCGGTACCCCGGCCTGAAGGTGGTGCTGATCGAATGCGGCTTCGCCTGGCTGCCCTCGGTCGGCTGGCGGCTCGACAAGCACTGGAAGCACCTGAAGTCCGAGGTGCCGCACCTGACCCGGCTGCCGTCCGATTACATCAAGGAGCACATCTACGTCTCGACCCAGCCGATGGAGGACCCCGAGCGGGGCAAGCACCTGCTCGACATCTGCGAATGGGTCGGCTGGGACCACATCCTGTTTGCCTCGGACTATCCGCACTGGGATTTCGACGACCCGCGCCAGGCACTGCCCGGCACCATCCCGGTCGAGCGGCGCGCCGCCATCTTCGGCGGCAACGCCAAGGCGCTCTACAATTTTTGAAACCTCCGGCGGGGTCCGGGACGGCGCCCCGGTTCCTGCTGCCTGGGAACGGTAGCGTGGCCAAGATCATCGTCGCCCCCGTCTCCGACCTCCCCCCCGGCGGCCGCAGGCTGGTCGAGGCCGAGGGCAAGCGCATCGTCGTCTTCAACCTGGGCGGCGAGTTCTTCGCCCTCTCGGACCGCTGCCCGCACCAGGGCGGCAGCCTCTGCGCCGGGCTGGTCTCCGGCCATGTCGAGAGCTCGACCCCGGGCGAGTACCGCTACTCCCGTCGCGGCGAGATGGTCCGCTGCCCCTGGCACTACTGGGAATTCGACATCCGCACCGGCAAGTCCTGGTTCGACCCGAAGCGGGTCCAGCTCCGCCAGTACCCCGCCCATGTCGAGCCCGGGGCCGCCCTGGTCGAGGGTCCCTACCTGGCCGAGACCTTCGCCGTGCGGGTCGAGGATTCCTACGTGGTGGTCGAGGCCTGAGGCGGGCGGGGGGCTGGAATCCCGCCCCGATTGCCGGTAGTGAACCGCAATGGCCACTGTCCTCCTGATCATCCATCTCTTCGTGACCCTCGCCCTGATCGGCGTGGTCCTGCTCCAGCGCAGCGAGGGCGGCGGGCTCGGCATCGGCTCGTCGCAGGGCATGGGCTCCTTCATGGGCGGACGCGGCACCGCCAACCTGCTGACCCGCACCACCGGCATCCTCGGCACGCTGTTCTTCGTGCTGTCGCTGACCCTGGCGCTGCTCGGCCGCGGCACCGGCCTGCGCGGCTCGATCCTCGACGTGGCGCCGCCGCCGCCGGCCGCGACCGCCCCGGCCGTCCCCGCCGCCCCGGGCGTTCCGAACAACTGAGCCCCGGCGCCGGCGCCCCCGGCCCAACCGAGTCGCCGGCCCCGGCCGGCCGAGTCGAACCCCGGCGGCTGCCGGTCCTGGCCCCCGGCTGCCCGCGGCCACGCCTCCGGCCCGGCATTCCGGCCGCCCGGACGGCTGATATCCGACAAGCCACAGGGATGCATGGCGGATACGTGACGCGGCGGGTAGCCGAGGCGCCCAACCGTCGCTAAGAAGGGCGCCCATGGCGCGGTTCGTATTCATCACCGGCGGCGTGGTCTCCTCCCTCGGCAAGGGCATCGCAGCGGCATCTCTCGGTGCCCTGTTGCAGGCGCGCGGATACAAAATCCGCCTGCGCAAGCTCGATCCCTATCTGAACGTGGATCCGGGGACCATGTCGCCCTATCAGCATGGGGAAGTCTTCGTCACCGACGATGGTGCCGAGACCGACCTCGACCTTGGGCATTACGAGCGTTTTACGGGAGTCCATGCCTCGAAGGCGGACAACTGGACGACGGGTCGGATCTACTCGGATGTCATCGCGGCCGAGCGCCGCGGCGACTATCTCGGTGGCACCGTCCAGGTGATCCCGCACATCACCGACAAGATCAAGGAAGTGGTCCAGGCCGAGACCGACGGCTACGACTTCATCCTGGTCGAGGTCGGCGGCACCGTGGGCGACATCGAATCGCTGCCCTTCCTCGAGGCGCTGCGGCAGCTGGCCAACGAGCTGGGCCCGACCAACAGCCTCTTCATGCACCTCACGCTGGTGCCCTACATCGGCTCCGCCGGTGAGCTGAAGACCAAGCCGACCCAGCACTCGGTCAAGGAGCTGCTGGGCCTGGGCATCCAGCCGCAGATCCTGCTCTGCCGCTGCGACCGGCCGATCCCGGAGAACGAGCGGCGCAAGATCGCGCTGTTTTGCAACGTCCGTCCGGAATCCGTCATCCCGGCGCTGGATGCCAGCAGCATCTACGGCGTGCCGCTGCAGTACCATACCGAGGGGCTGGACCGCGAAGTCCTCCGCCACTTCGGCCTCTCCATCTACGGGGAGCCGGACATGCGGCGCTGGGAGGGCATCGTCCATTCCCTGTCCCAGCCGGAGGGCGAGGTCACTATCGCCGTCGTCGGCAAGTACACCAACCTGCTCGACAGCTATAAGTCGCTGAACGAGGCGCTGACCCACGGCGGCATCGCGCACAACGTCAAGGTCAAGCTCGACTGGGTCGATTCGGAGGTCTTCGACGACCGCCGTGGCGACATGGCCGAGGCGGTGAAGCGGCTCGAGGGCGTCCACGGCATCCTGGTGCCCGGCGGCTTCGGCGAGCGCGGCACCCCCGGCAAGATCGAGGCGGTCCGCTTCGCCCGCGAACGCAAGATCCCCTTCTTCGGCATCTGTTTCGGCATGCAGATGGCGGTGATCGAGGCGGCGCGGAACCTGGTCGGGCTCAAGGGCGCCTCCTCCACCGAATTCGGCCCCTGCGAGGACCCGGTGGTCGGGCTGATGACCGAATGGCTGCGCGGCAACGCGCTCGAGCGGCGCAATGCCATGGGCGACCTCGGCGGCACCATGCGGCTCGGCGCCTATGCGGCCAGGCTGACCGAGGGCTCGCTGGTGCAGCAGGTCTACGGCGGCTCGGCCGAGATCCAGGAGCGCCACCGCCACCGCTACGAGGTGAACGTCAACTACAAGGACCGGCTGGAGGAGGTGGGACTCCGCTTCTCCGGCATGTCCCCGGATGGCGAGCTGCCGGAGATCGTCGAGTACCCGGACCACCCCTGGTTCATCGGCGTCCAGTTCCACCCGGAGCTGCGCTCGAAGCCCTTCGCGCCGCATCCGCTGTTCCGCGGCTTCATCGGCGCCGCGGTCCGCCACTCCCGCCTGGTCTGACCCGGGCCGGAGGGTCGGCCCTGGTCGGGGCCGACCCTACCCAACGGTAATCCCGAAGAAAGCACAGTGCCGCCATGGTTGCGGCACAACCGGCCGATAGGACCGATGCGCCCGCCGCTTGACCGCGGTTCCCGGCAAGGTCTCACTCGCGCCAGCCTTCCAGAAGGAAACCGCCATGGTCCGGCGTCGCCTCATGATGATTGCCCTGCCCCTCCTCGCCGCCCCGGCGCTCTCCGGCTGCGCCGGCTCGGGCCGGGGCCGGCCCGAGCCGCCGATGACCGCGGCGCTGCGCTTCGCCGCGGCGCTCGAGGCCGCCGACCCCGCGGTCGATGCCGCCGTCGCCCGGATGGACGGCTTCGAGCGCATGGCCGCGCGCGAGGACAGCGCCATCGGCTTCGCCGTCGGCGGCCGCGCCGCGCCGCCCTCCCGCTTCACCGCCGCCCCGGCCGGCGCCGCCGAGGCCGCCGGCCGGGTGCTCTCGCCCGCCTTCACGGCGCTCAGCGACTACGGCCACCTGCTCGACCAGGTGGCGGAGGGCGAGCGCATCCAGGGCAAGCCGGGGCCGAGCGGCCAGCAGCTCGCCGCCGCCGTCGGCAACGGCCTCGCCGCCGTCCAGGCCGCCGGCGGCACGCCGGTGCCGGAGCCGGTGCGGACCGCCGGCCTCGCCGGCATCGCCGCCCTCTCCGACATGCCGGAGACCATGACCCGCGGCGGTGCCCGGCCGACCCTGGCGGGCATGGTCGCCGCCGGCCAGCCGCACCTGCAGGCGGTGGTGGCGCTGCTGCGCGCCGTCATCGGCCCGGAGATCGGGCAGGGGGCCCGCGGCGCCATCCGCGCCCGGCGGGAGGCGCTCGATGCCCAGCAGTCCCGCTTCCTCGCCGCCCTCCGCGCCGATGGCCGGATCGGCGCCGGGGAGCGCTACAGCATCTTCCGCAGCGTCGCCGAGCTGCGTGATGCCGACCCGGCCGAGGGCACCTTCGCCGCGCTGATCGACCTGCTGGCGGCGATCGAGCAGGCGCATGCGGCGCTGGCGGCCGATGGCCCGGACGCCGAGGATCCGGTCGTCGCGCTCGAGGCCGCGGTCGCCCGGGTCTCGGTCACCACCGAAGGCAGCCGCCGCGGCTAGCCCGCCGCCATGCGGCGGCGGGGCCGCCGGCTGCTCGGGCTGGGGGCCGCGATGCTGGTCCTCGCCATGGCCGCCGCCGGCTTCGGCCTGGGCGAGGCGGCCGGCCCGCTGATCCTCGGCGCCGCCGGCGCCGGGGCGCTGGGCGGCGCGCTGCTGGCCACCGGCGCTGCCGGGGATGGCGGCAGCGGCGACGGCTTCGGCGGCGACGCCGCCGACGGCGAAGGGGATGGCGGCGGCGATGGCGGCGGTGGCGGGGACGGCGGGGGCGAATAGCCGGCCTCTCCGGCAGTTGTGCCCTTGCCGCCCGCGACCGGGGCCGTTATCCGCGCCTGGAACAGCGTCGGAGCCCCCCATGTCCGCCATCGTCGACATCACCGCCCGCGAAGTCCTGGACAGCCGCGGCAACCCCACGGTCGAAGCCGAGGTGGTGCTGGACAGCGGCATCAGCGGCCGCGCCATCGTCCCCTCCGGCGCCTCCACCGGCGCGCACGAGGCCTCGGAGCTGCGCGACGGCGACAAGTCCCGCTACGGCGGCAAGGGCGTGCTGAAGGCCGTCGCCAATGTCGAGGGCGAGATCTTCGATGCCCTCTCCGGCATGGACCCGACCGAGCAGCTCCGCATCGACGCCGCCATGATCGAGCTGGACGGCACCCCGAACAAGTCCCGCCTCGGCGCCAATGCCATCCTCGCGGTCAGCCTGGCCACCGCCAAGGCGGCCGCCATCGACCTCGACCTGCCGCTGTACAAGTATGTCGGCGGCGTCTTCGCCCGCACCCTGCCGGTGCCGATGATGAACATCATCAACGGCGGCCAGCACGCGGACAACCCGATCGACATCCAGGAATTCATGATCATGCCGGTCGCCGCCGGCACCATGGCGGATGCGGTCCGGATCGGCGCCGAGTGCTTCGCCGCGCTGAAGAAGCAGCTGCACGACGCCCACCACAACACCAACGTCGGCGACGAGGGCGGCTTCGCCCCGAACATCGGCAGCGCCGACGAGGCGCTGGGCTTCATCGCCAAGGCTTGCGAGGCCGCCGGCCACCGGGTCGGCGAGGACATCGTCTTCGCCCTCGATGCCGCCAGCACCGAGTTCTTCCATGAGGGTGTGTACAAGATGGACGGCGAGGGCAAGTCCTTCGACGCCGGCGGCATGGTCGACTACCTCGCCGCGCTCTGCGCCAAGTGGCCGATCGTCAGCATCGAGGACGGCATGGCCGAGGACGACTGGGCCGGCTGGAAGCTGCTGACCGAGAAGCTCGGCGGGAAGGTCCAGCTGGTCGGCGACGACCTCTTTGTGACCAACCCGGAGCGCCTGCGCCAGGGCATCGAGACCGGCACCGCGAATTCCATCCTGGTCAAGGTCAACCAGATCGGCACGCTCTCCGAGACGCTGGAAGCGGTCGAGATGGCGCATCGCGCCGGCTATACCGCGGTCATGTCGCACCGCTCGGGCGAGACCGAGGACGCCACCATCGCCGACCTCGCCGTGGCGACCAACTGCGGCCAGATCAAGACCGGCTCGCTGTCGCGCTCGGACCGGCTGGCCAAGTACAACCAGCTCATCCGGATCGAGCAGCAGCTCGGCACCGCCGCCCGCTACGCCGGCCGGACCATCCTCCGCCGCTGAGCCACCGGCCGCCCCGCCGAAAAATGCGCGGCGCCGCGTTCTGTGCTTGCCAGGACGCGGCGCCATTCGGCATCAAGGGGTCGTGACCGCGGCCGCCCGGGGGGGGGGGCCGTCACGCGCGACGGGGGGCCGCTGCCGATGGACCATGATTCGCTCGGGCGCCGCCTGCGCCGCTGGCTGAAGGATGCGGCGCCGCCGGTGGGCCTCGCCCTGCTCTGCGGCTATTTCGTCTGGCATTCGCTGGAGGGCGAGAGCGGCCTCTGGGCCCGCGAGCGCCGCCTCGCCGAGATCGCCGGCGCCAAGCTGACCCTCGCCCGGGTCGAGAACGAGCGCGACTCGATGGAGCGCCGGGTCAATGGCCTGCGCGGCGACCGCATCGACCGCGACCAGCTCGACGAGCGGGCCCGCACCCTGCTGAACCTCGTCGGCAAGGACGAGATCGTCATTCCCTACGAGCCCTCCCGCCGCCTCTACTGAGCAGGGCCGGGGGCCTCGCCCGGCAGGCGGGGTGGCGCCGCCGGGGAGCGGTCGCCGACCCAGCCCCAGCCATTGCCCCGCCCGCCCAGCCGCGCCAGCAGGTCCTGCGCCGCCCAGAAGCCGCGCACCACCCGGCCGGAGCGCAGCCCCCGCCCGATCCCCGCCCAGGGCTGGAAGGGCCAGCCCCTGGCATAGCCCCAGATCGCGATCCGGCAGGCCGACCCGGCGCTGATCCCGCGCCGGTGAAAGCCGCTGGTATCGGCGATCACCAGGGTATTGGCCGCCACCGCCAGCTTGCGCGGCGCCGGGTAGCCGAGCCGCCGCAGCATCGCCTCCTCGATCCGCAGCGAGCCCTCGCCGGTCAGCCGGTCGGCGTGCTGCGCCGCCGTGACCGAAACCCGCCGCTCCCAGGCCAGGTGCCGCCGGCCCGGCCGGTGCGAGCCCGGCACGTAGGTGAAGCCCGCCGCATCCCCCGGCACCTCGGTCAGGAACAGCCAGGACTTCACCGTCGGGTGGAAGGTGTCGCTGTGGAAATGGCTCTGTACGTCCGGCGGCGCCTCCCGCACCCCGCTGAAGACGGTCTGCACGAAGAGATGCGGCGGCAGGCGGCAGGAGCCGACGTAGTCGTGCAGCCCGCGGTAGCGCGCGCCGCCGAGCGCCGCCGCGGTGGCGGGCAGGCCGGGCAGGGCGGTGCCGTCCAGCGGGATCAGCCGCGTGAGGGTGGAGCCGTCGACGAACTCCCGCGCCGGGGTGGTCCAGCCCAGCAGCTCCGCCCGGACCCGCGCGAACTCGGCCGGCGGCAGGAAATCCGGGATCGCCAGGTAGCCGTCGCGCTCGAAGGCGGCGCGGTCGGCGGCGGCGATGCCGGGCGCCAGCCGCCGCCGCCGCGCCGCCGCCAGCCGCAGCGCCAGGCGCTTGCGCCAGAGGTGCAGCCCCCAGCGGTTCAGCCGGGCATGGCCGAGCACCGGGTTGTCGCGGAAGGATTTGGCGCCGGTCGCCACCGCCAGCACCTGCAGCGGCAGCAGCAGCCAGCGGCTCCAGGCGGGCATCGGCATGCGGGCTCCTGCGGCTCGGCGGCTTATCCGGGCGCGGGCCGGGGCCGGTCAAGGAAAGACCCGCGCTGCGGTGGAATTGCCCGGGCGGCGGGGAGGGCTCCGAATCTTGCGCCGGGCCCGGGGTCTGCCGCAATGGCCGGAATGCATGCCGCACTGCGTCAAAATGGAATTAACAAACATTTGGTTAATGTCGGTATTTCGTTGCGGCGTCTCGGTTTTTTCTTGGGGCTCGCGCTTGTCGTTCGGCCATGGCGCGCGTAATTCCCTGTCGTCGAGGATGCATACCAAGGGAGGGACCGGATGGCCCAGGCAGCGGAAGCGGCGAGCGCCAAGCGACGCGGGCGGGCGGCGAAGGATCCCTCCATGTCGCGCGACCAGCTCCTGCAGGCCTATCGGGACATGCTCCTGATCCGCCGCTTCGAGGAGAAGGCCGGCCAGCTTTACGGCATGGGCCTCATCGGCGGCTTCTGCCACCTCTACATCGGCCAGGAAGCGGTGGTGGTCGGCATGCAGGCCTGCCTCGAGCCGGGCGACCAGGTCATCACCTCCTACCGCGACCACGGCCACATGCTGGCCACCGGCATGGAGGCGCGCGGCGTCATGGCCGAGCTGACCGGGCGCATCGGCGGCTACTCCAAGGGCAAGGGGGGCTCCATGCACATGTTCAGCCGGGAGAAGGGCTTCTACGGCGGCCATGGCATCGTCGGCGCCCAGGTCTCGCTCGGCACCGGCCTCGCCTTCGCCAACTGGTACCGGCAGTCGAAGAACCTCTCGCTGACCTATTTCGGCGAGGGCGCCTCGAACCAGGGCCAGGTCTTCGAGAGCATGAACCTCGCCGCGCTGATGAAGCTGCCGGTCATCTTCATCATCGAGAACAACAAGTACGGCATGGGCACCAGTGTCGAGCGTGCCAGCGCCTCCCGCGACCTGTCGAAGAACGGCGCGCCCTGGGGCATCCCCGGCGAGCAGGTGAACGGCATGGACGTGGTGGCGGTGAAGGAGGCCGGCCAGCGCGCCGCCGCCCACTGCCGCGAGGGCCTCGGCCCCTACCTGCTGGAGATGCGGACCTACCGCTACCGCGGCCATTCCATGTCCGACCCGGCGAAGTACCGCACCCGGGAGGAGGTGCAGAAGATGCGCGAGCAGTCCGACCCGATCGAGACCGCGCGCAAGTCGCTGCTGGAGGGCGGCACCACCGAGGCCGAGCTGAAGACGATCGACGACAGCGTCAAGGCCATCGTGCAGGAAGCCGCCGACTTCGCCCAACAGAGCCCAGAGCCGCCCGAGAGCGAGCTCTGGACCGATATCCTGCTGGAGGCCCGCTGACATGGGTGTCGAGATCCTGATGCCCGCGCTCTCCCCGACCATGACGGAGGGCAAGCTCTCCCGCTGGCTGAAGCAGGAGGGCGATGCGGTGAAGTCCGGCGACGTCATCGCCGAGATCGAGACCGACAAGGCGACCATGGAGGTGGAAGCCGTCGAGGAAGGCACGCTGACCAAGATCCTGGTGCCCGAAGGCACCGAGGGCGTCGCGGTGAACAGCGTGATCGCCGAGCTCGACGGCGGCGGCGGCGGCGCGGCCAAGCCGGTGGCCCCCGGCCATGACACCAACCAGCCGCAGCAGCCGGCCCCGCCGGCGGCCGCCAGCCCCGCGGTCGGCGGCACCGCCAAGCAGGCCGAGGACCATGCCCAGGTCGCCGCCAAGGGCGCCGAGAGCCGCCCCGAGGCATCGGCCAGGACCGAGCCGGGCAAGGCCCAGGCCGAGCCGGACAAGGATTGGGGCGCGACCAAGCCCATCACCGTGCGCGAGGCGCTGCGCGACGCCATGGCCGCCGAGATGCGCGCCGACGACAAGGTCTTCCTGCTCGGCGAGGAGGTCGCCCAGTACCAGGGTGCCTACAAGATCAGCCAGGGGCTGCTCGAGGAATTCGGCCCGCGCCGGGTGATCGACACGCCGATCACCGAGCACGGCTTCACCGGCATGGCGGTCGGCGCCGCCTTCACCGGGCTGAAGCCGATCGTCGAGTTCATGACCTTCAACTTCTCCATGCAGGCGATCGACCAGATCGTGAACAGTGCCGCGAAGACGTTGTACATGTCGGGCGGCCAGCTCGGCTGTCCCATCGTCTTCCGCGGCCCGAACGGCGCGGCGTCGCGCGTCGCGGCGCAGCATTCCCAGTGCTACGCGAGCTGGTACGCGCACCTGCCCGGCCTCAAGGTGCTGGCGCCCTGGTCGGCGGCGGACGCCAAGGGGCTGCTGCGCGCCGCCATCCGGGACCCGAACCCGGTCATCTTCCTCGAGAACGAGATCCTCTACGGCCAGACCTTCGAGGTCCCGACCGCGGATGACTTCATCCTCGAGATCGGCAAGGCCAAGATCGAGCGGGCCGGCAAGGATGTCACCATCGTCGCCTTCAGCATCGAGGTCGGCCTCGCGCTGCAGGCCGCCGAGAAGCTGGCCAAGGAGGGCATCGAGGCCGAGGTGGTGAACCTCCGCTCGCTGCGTCCGCTCGACATCGACACCATCGTGGCCTCGGTCAAGAAGACCAACCGCCTGGTGACGGTGGAGGAGGGCTGGCCCTATGCCGGCATCGGCGCCGAGGTCTCGATGCAGGTGATGGAAGCGGCCTTCGACTACCTGGATGCGCCGCCGGTCCGCGTCGCCGGGCTCGATGTCCCGATGCCCTATGCGGCCAATCTCGAGAAGCTCGCGCTGCCGACCATCGACCACGTGGTCGATGCGGTGAAGCGCGTGACCTACAAGTAAGGGGCGGAGACGATGGCAACCAATATCCTCATGCCGGCGCTCTCGCCCACCATGACCGAGGGCACGCTGGCCCGCTGGCTGAAGAAGGAAGGCGATACCGTCAAGGCCGGCGACATCATCGCCGAGATCGAGACCGACAAGGCGACCATGGAAGTGGAAGCCGTGGACGAGGGCATCCTCGGCAAGATCCTGGTCGCCGACGGAACCGCCGGCGTGCAGGTGAATGCGACCATCGGCGTGCTGGTCGAGGAGGGCGAATCCGCCGATGCGGCGCCCGCGCCGAAAGCAGCCAAGGCGGAAGCCAACCAGTCGCCCTCGCAAGGCGCGGCGCAGGAAGGCATCAAGGCGGATGGCGGCAAGGTCGCCGGCGCCGCCGAGCAGCCGATCACCCCGCCCGCCCCGGCGGAGAAGCAGGCGCTGAACCCGCAGCCGATCCCGCCCAAGGCCAATGGCCATGATGGCGGCGAGCGTGTCTTCGTCTCGCCGCTGGCGAAGCGCATGGCGGCCCAATCCAACCTCGACCTCGCCGGCATCACCGGCAGCGGTCCCGGCGGCCGCATCGTGAAGTCCGACGTCGAGGCGGCGCTGAACAAGCCCGCCGGCGCCAGGCCCGCGCCGGCCCCGGCCGCCGCGCCGGCGCCCGCGGCAGCCCCCGCCGCCGCCCCG
>NZ_JAUFPN010000198.1 GCF_030409335.1 Paeniroseomonas aquatica | reverse complement strand
CGGCGCCCGCCGCGGCCCCCGGCGCCGCCCCGGCGCCGAAGCCCGCCGCGCCCACCGTGACCGCGCCGCATACCGCGGTGCCGAACAGCGGCATCCGCAAGGTCATCGCCCGGCGCCTGTCGGAATCGAAGCAGACCATCCCGCATTTCTACGTGACCATGGACTTCGAGATCGACGCGCTGCTGAAGCTGCGCGCCGACCTCAACGCCAAGTCGCCGAAGGACGGCCCGGGCGCCTTCAAGCTCTCGGTCAACGACCTCGTCATCAAGGCCGTGGCCGCGACGCTCCGCCGCTTCCCCGCGGTGAACGCGATGTGGACGGATGACGCCATCCTGCAGTTCCAGGACGTCGACATCTCGGTCGCGGTCTCGACGCCGACCGGCCTCATCACCCCGATCGTCGCCAAGGCCGACCAGAAGGGCCTGTCGACCATCAGCAACGAGATGAAGGACCTCGCGGCGCGGGCCAAGACCGGCAAGCTGAAGCCCGAGGAGTTCCAGGGCGGCGGCTTCAGCATCTCCAACATGGGGATGTATGGCGTGCAGTCCTTCTCGGCCATCATCAACCCGCCCCAGGCCGGCATCCTCGCCGTCGCCGCCGGCGAGCCGCGGCCGGTGGTGAAGGGCGGCGCGCTGGCCATCGCCACGGTGATGACCTGCACCCTCTCGGTCGACCATCGCGTCATCGACGGCGCCCTGGCCGCGGAGTTCATGCAGGCGCTGCGCGGCGTCATCCAGGATCCCCTAAGTCTCATGTTGTGAGCCTGATGCTGTGAGCCTCACGCTCCGCCCGGCGGACGAGGCCGATACCGGCCTCGTCCTGCACTACATCCGGGCGCTCGCCGAGTACGAGAAGCTGCTGCACGAGGTGACGGCGACGGAGGTGGACCTCCATCGCCTGCTCACCGGCCCGCGGCCGCTGGCCGAGGCGCTGATCGCCGAATGGGAGGGCAAGCCGGTCGGCTTCGCCCTCTGGTTCTACGCCGTCTCCACCTTCAACGCCCTGCCGTCGCTCTACGTGGAGGATGTCTTCGTCGAGCCGGAGCAGCGGGGCAGGGGCATCGGCCGCGCCATCTTCGCCCATCTCGCCGCCCATGCGCTGGGGCGCGGCTGCGGCCGGATGGAATGGTCGGTGCTCGACTGGAACGCACCTTCCATCGCCTTCTACCGCTCCATCGGCGCCAGGCCCCGCGAGGGCTGGACCCTGCAACAACTCAGCGGCCCCGCGCTCTCCGCGCTGGCGGCCCGGGAGAGCTGACATGGCCGAACAAGCCTTCGACCTCATCGTCCTCGGCGGCGGCCCCGGCGGCTATGTCGCCGCCATCCGCGCCAGCCAGCTCGGCATGAAGGTGGCGCTGGTCGAGCGCGAGAACCTCGGCGGCATCTGCCTCAACTGGGGCTGCATCCCGACCAAGGCGCTGCTCCGTTCGAGCGAGATCAACCACCTGCTGCACACGCTGGATGCCTATGGCTTCAGCGCCGACAACATCACATTCGACATCGGCAAGATCGTGAAGCGCTCGCGCGCCGTCGCCGGGCAGCTTTCCGGCGGCGTGAAGCACCTGCTGCGGAAGAACAAGGTCACCGTCTTCGACGGCCAGGGCAAGCTGGCCGGCAAGGGCAAGCTGGCCGTCACCAAGGACGGCAAGCCGGTCGCCGAGCTCGCCGCCAAGCACATCATCCTGGCGACCGGCGCCCGCGCCCGGACCCTTCCGGGGCTCGAGCCCGACGGCAAGCTGGTCTGGTCCTACCGCGAGGCCATGGTCCCGCCGAGCATGCCGAAGTCGCTCATCGTCATCGGCTCGGGCGCCATCGGCGCGGAATTCGCCAGCTTCTACCTGAACCTCGGCGCCAAGGTGACCCTGGTCGAGGTGATGGACCGGGTGCTGCCGGTCGAGGATGCCGAGATCAGCGCCTTCGTCGGCAAGGCCTTCGCCAAGCAGGGCATGCAGATCCTGACCAAGGCCAAGGTCCAGGGCCTGCGCAAGGCCGCCGACAGCGTCACCGCCATCATCGAGGCCGACGGCAAGGTCCAGGAGGTCACCGCCGACCGGGTCATCTCCGCCGTCGGCATCGTCGGCAACGTCGAGGACATCGGCCTCGAGGGCACCGGGGTGAAGGTCGACCGCACCCACGTGATGATCGACGAATACTGCCGCACCGGGGAGCCGGGGGTCTATGCCATCGGCGACCTCACCGGCGCGCCCTGGCTGGCGCACAAGGCCAGCCATGAGGGCGTGCTCTGCGTCGAGAAGATCGCCGGCGTCGAGGGCGTCCACCCGCTCGAGGTGCTGAACATCCCGGGCTGCACCTACTGCCGCCCGCAGGTCGCCAGCGTCGGCCTGACCGAGGAGGCGGCGAAGAAGGCCGGGCACGAGCTCAAGGTCGGCCGCTTCCCCTTCATTGGTAACGGCAAGGCCATCGCCATGGGCGAGCCGGAGGGGCTGATCAAGACCATCTTCGATGCCAAGACCGGCGAGCTGCTGGGCGCCCACATGGTCGGCCCCGAGGTCACCGAGATGATCCAGGGGTATACCATCGCCAAGACCATGGAGACGACCGAGGTGGAGCTGATGCACAGCATCTTCCCCCATCCCACCATCTCCGAGGCGATGCATGAGTCGGTGCTTGATGCCTATGGCCAGGTGATCCACATGTAGGGTGCCGCCCCCGGCGCGAGCCGGGGGGGCCGGCCAGCTGAAGGCGTCGCATGACCACCCGCATCGAGATCCGCCACCCGGAGAAGGCCCACCGCCCGGACAACCCGATCCAGCGGAAACCCAGCTGGATCCGGGTGAAGGCGCCGACCCATCCGATCTACCACGAGACCCGCACCCTGATGCGGGACAACCGCCTGGTCACGGTCTGCGAGGAAGCGGCCTGCCCGAACATCGGGGAATGCTGGTCGCAGCGGCACGCCACCATGATGATCATGGGCGACACCTGCACCCGCGCCTGTTCCTTCTGCAACGTGGCGACCGGCCTGCCCAAGGCGCTGGATGCCGATGAGCCCCGCCGGGTGGCGGAGGCGGTGGCGACGCTTGGCCTGCGCCACGTCGTCATCACCAGCGTCGACCGCGACGACCTGGCCGATGGAGGCGCCCGGCATTTCGCCGAGACCATCCGCGCCATCCGGGGCGCGACGCCCACCACCACCATCGAGGTGCTGACCCCTGACTTCCTGCGCAAGGACGGCGCCCTCGAGGTGGTGGTCGCCGCCCGCCCCGACGTCTTCAACCACAACCTGGAGACGGTGCCGAAGCTGTATCCCAGCATCCGCCCCGGCGCCCGCTACTTCCATTCGCTGCGGCTGCTGGACCGGGTGAAGCAGCTCGACCCCACCATCTTCACCAAGTCCGGCGTCATGGTCGGGCTGGGCGAGACCCGGATCGAGGTGCTGCAGGTCATGGACGACATGCGCAGCGCCGAGATCGACTTCCTGACCATCGGCCAGTACCTGCAGCCCAGCGTCAAGCACGCCGCGGTGGACCGTTTCGTCACCCCCGACGAGTTCGAGGATTACGCCCGCATGGCCCGCTCCAAGGGCTTCCTGCTGGTTTCGGCCACGCCGCTGACCCGCAGCAGCTACCACGCCGACCAGGATTTCGAGCAGCTGGCCGCCGCCCGCGCCCGCCAGCTGGCCAGCGCCTGACCGGATGCCGACGCACGCCGAGAAGCGCATCCTGCGCTATACGCCCGAGCAGCTCTTCAACCTCGTCGCCGATGTCCGCCGCTACCCGGAATTCCTGCCCTGGTGCGTCGGCGCCCGGGTGATCTCCAGCACCGAGACCAAGCTGGTCGCCGACCTCACCATCGGCTTCAAGATGTTCCGCGAGAGCTTCCGCTCGGAGGTCACCCTGGAACGGCCGGACCGGGTGCTGGTGCAGTACATGAACGGGCCCTTCCGCTACCTGAACAACCAGTGGCGGTTCATCCCGGTCGAGCAGGGCACCCAGCTCGAGTTCTTCGTCGACTTCGAGTTCCGCTCCCGCCTGCTGCAGGCGGTCATCGGCACCGTCTTCAACGAGGCGGTCCGGCTGATGGTCCGCGCCTTCGAGCGCCGCGCCATGCAGCTCTATGGCCGCCCCGCGCCCGGCGCCGCCCCGGTCCCGGCGCCCACCGCCTGAGCTTCGGCGCCTGAGCCATCAGCCGGGTTGATGCCCGGCATCAGGTTTTTGCGTTGGCGCCCGGCGTCCCGGCCGGGGCAGCCTCCGGGCATGACCTACATCCTCTACGGCGACCAGGGCTCCGGCTCCGCCCCGGTCGAGATGGCCCTCGCCGAGATCGGCGCCGCCGTCGAACTCCGCCCGGTCCCGCTCGAGGGCGAGGCCCAGCTTGCGGCCGAGTATCGCCGCATCAACCCGATGGGCCGCATCCCGACGCTGGTGTTGCCGGACGGGACCGTGGTGACCGAGAGCCTCGCCATCCTGCTGACCCTGGAGGGCCGCCACCCCGAGGCCGGGCTGCTGCCGCCCCCGGCCGACCCGGCCCGCGCCGTGGCGCTGCGCTGGATGGCGCTGGTCGCCGGCGAATTCTACCCCTGCGTCACCCGCGGCGACTATCCCGAGCGCTTCAGCGCCGACCCGGACCATGCCCCGGCGATCAAGGCCCGGGCCATCGAGATGGGCCGCGATATCTGGCGCCTGGTCGAGCGGGAGGCGGCACCGGCGCCCTTCATCCTCGGCGGGCGCTTCTCGCTGGCCGATCTCTACCTCGGCTTCCTCTCGCGCTGGATGGGCGGGCGGCAGTGGATCCCGGCGAACTGCCCCAAGGTCGAGGCCATGGCGCAGGCGGTGGCGGCACGGCCGAGAATCGCGCCGGTCTGGGCCCGGCACATCTAGCGGCGTGCCCGCCGCCCGGGACCGAGGGACTACCCCGAGGGACTACCCAGAGGGATTACGCGGAGCTGGACAGCTTCATGAGCAGCAGGCCGCTCACGATCAGCAGGGCCGCGATCAGGCGAAGCGGGCTCGCGGCCTCGCCGAGGAACAGGATGCCGACGATGAAGGCCCCCACCGCACCGATCCCGGTCCACACGGTGTAGGCGGTGCCGAGGGGGAGGAATCGCATGGACCAGGCGAGAAGCCCGAAGCTCACCAACATGGCGGCGAAGGTCACGACCGAGGGCCAGAGACGCGTGAAGCCCTCCGACTGCTTCATCGAGAAGGCCCAGACGACCTCGAACAGGCCGGCGACGACAAGAACAAGCCAAGCCACGACACTCTCCCTCGAACACGTTGCCGGGCCGTCCCGGACCTGAACCCGTCGAGGGGGAGGACGTGGCCTCACGCCGCTTACCTAGGTCGGGACGGGGCGCCGATCAACGTCCCCTGCCCGCCGATGCCGGGTGCGGCATGGACCGGGTGCCGGCCTGCCGCCGCTCAGAAATGCACCAGCTCCGGCGCCAGGAAGCCGAGCCCGCTGAGCACCACGCCCGCCACGCCGAGCGCCACGCCGCCGATCGCCAGCAGCGGCACGCTGGTGATGATCGAGGCGGAGGCCAGCACGATCGCCACCTGGAAGGCGGCAGAGCCGAATTCGTGCATGTGGTAGGCGGCCAGCGACCGGTCCCTGATCGCCTCGGCCGCCTTGGCCCGCGCCATCAGCTCGCGCCTTCCCTCGCCGGTCTGCGGCTCGCTCTCCCACCGCGCCGCGGTGTCCCGCCAGGACTGCTGCTGGCGGGCAATGGCCTCCCGCACCGCCGCATCCGTCGCCGCCAGCCGGTCGAGCTCGGCCGCCTCGGCCGCGGTCCGCACGTTGGTCTGGCGGATGGTCCGCGCCTGGAAGAAGGCCCAGAGGTTGGCCGCCTCCACGTTGCGGGAGATGCCCTCGGTCTGGGCGCTTTTCGCGCCGGTCTCGGCGATCGCCAGGAAGAGCGCGAGGATGGCGATCAGCAGCGCGATGCGCTTGTCGCTGCCGTGTTCGACATGGGCGTGTCCGGTCATGGGGTCCTCGTAACGGTCAACCGGGGCGGCCATGCCATGCCGCGCGCCGCACCGCCAGAGGCGTCTTGCCAGGAGGCCCGCGTCGCCGCAGTTTCGCCGCCAGACGCTGAGGAATACCGACGATGGTCCACGCCCCCGCCCGCCCGCCCGCCGGCGCCCCGCCCATCCGCATCAACCTTTACTCCGACACCCAGACCCGCCCGAGTCCGGCGATGAAGGAGGCGATGATGCGCGCCGAGGTCGGCGACGAGCAGCATGGCGACGACCCTACGGTGCATGCCCTGGTCGACCGCATGGCCGCGCTGATGGGCAAGGAGGCCGCGATCTACCTGCCGTCCGGGACCATGTGCAACGTCATCGCCATCCTGACCCATTGCGGCAAGGGCGACGAGGTGGTGGCGCACGAGACCAGCCATATCCTGCACAGCGAGGGCGGTACCCATGCGGCGCTGACCGGGGTGCAGATCATGCCGCTGCGCGGCCCGAAGGGCCTCTTCAGCGCCGACGACGTCCGCGCCGCCATCCGCCCGAAGACCCGCTACTCGCCGCCGCAGCGCCTGCTGGAGGTCGAGCAGACCGCCAATATCGGCGGCGGCGTGGTCTGGCCGCTGGCCCAGCTCAATGCCGTGGCCGAGGTGGCGCACGAGCAGGGCTGGTCGACCCACATGGACGGCGCCCGGCTGATGAATGCCTGCGTCGCCGCCGGCATCGCCCCGAAGGAGATGGTGGCGCAATACGACAGCGTCTGGCTCGACTTCACCAAGGGCCTCGGCGCCCCGCTCGGCGCCGTGCTGTGTGGCAGTGAGGAGTTCATCGGCCAGGCCTGGCGCTGGAAGCAGCGGCTCGGCGGCTCGATGCGCCAGGCCGGCATCTGCGCCGCCGCCTGCCTCTACGCCCTCGACCACAACGTCGACCGCCTCGCCGAGGACCATGCCAATGCCAAGGCGCTGGCCCGCGGGCTGCGGCAGATCCAGGGCGTCACGGTCGAGGAGCCCGAGACCAACCTGGTCTTCTTCGACATCCGCGACACTGGCGTTGACGTCGCCACGCTGCAGGCGAAGCTCGCCATGCAGGGCATCTCGGTCAGCGGCCTCGGCGGAAGGGTGCGCGCCTGCACCCATCTCGACGTGACCGCGCCGATGATCGAGGAGGCGGTCGGCGCCATCCGCACCGCGCTGGCGCGCTGAGCAAGGCAGCCCGCGGCGCCCGGGCCGAGGTCTCCGGCCGGGACGGCGAGGCCGCCGCGGCCGCGGCCCTGGCGGCGGAGGGCTGGACCATCCTGGCCCGGCGCGTCCGCACCCCGGCCGGCGAGCTGGACCTGGTCGCCGAGCGGGACGGGCTGCTCGCCTTCGTCGAGGTGAAGGCCCGCCCCAGCCTGACCGAGGCCGCCTTCGCCCTGACCCGCCGCCAGCGCGACCGGCTGCTGCTGGCCGGCGAATGCTGGCTGGCGGAGAACCCCGGCCATGGCGCCGCCGGCATCCGCTTCGACCTGCTGCTGGTCGCCGCCGACGGCACCACCCGCCGCATCGCCGATGCCTTCCGGGCGGGGGACGCCCCGGCCTGAGCCCCGGCGGGAACCCGGCGCCGCCTGTCCCGTCTTGGCCCTGACCGCCCCGACCCGAGGACACCCCCATGACCGTCACCGCCTATCTCGCCGGTCCCGACGTCTTCCTGCCCGAGGCCGCGGCGCAGGCCGCCCGCAAGGTCGCGCTCTGCGCCCGCTACGGCATCACCGGCCGGCCGCCGCTGAACGAGGATATCGACAGCCTGCGCGCCATGCCCGAGCACCAGGCCTGGAAGGCGATCTTCGCCAAGGACCTGGCGCTGATGCAGGCCTGCGACATCATCATCGCCAACCTGACGCCCTTCCGCGGCCCCTCGGCCGATGCCGGGACACTGGTCGAGGTCGGCTGGTTCCTCGGCCGGGGCAGGCCGGTCTTCGGCTACAGCAATGCCGCCACGCCCTTCGCCGAGCGCAGCCGCCGCCACCTCGAGGCCCGGCCGGACCCGATGCCGGGGCTGATGGTGGAAGGCTTCGGCCTGCCCGACAACCTCATGGTCCCCGGCGCGGTCCTGCTCGGCGGCGGCCATCCCATGGTGCTGCCGCCGGGCGGCCAGGACCTGCCCTTCGAGTCGCTGGACTGCTTCGAGGCCTGCCTGCGGCTCGCCGCCGAGGCCCATGGCAAGCCCGGGGCCTAGGCGACCTCGCCCGCCAGCCCGAGCGCCCGCGCCACCGTCGCCGCCCGGACCGCCGTGCGGTCGCCCGGGAAGACCCAGCGCTCCACCCGCGTCGCCGCCCCCCGCCGAGCCGCGCCGACATAGACCAGCCCGACCGGCTTGCCCGGGGTCGCCCCGCCCGGCCCGGCGATGCCGGTGCAGCTCACCGCCACATCGGCGCCGCTGGCCCGCAGCGCGCCCTCGGCCATCCGCCGCGCCACCGCCTCGCTGACCGCGCCATAGCCCTCGATCACGCCCCAGGGCACGCCGAGCATGTCGCGCTTGGCCTCGTTGGAATAGGTGACGAAGCCGCGGGTCACCACCGCCGAGCTGCCGGGGATGGCGGTCAGCGCCGCGGCGATCAGCCCGCCGGTGCAGCTCTCGGCGGTCGCCAGGGTCAGCCCCCGGGCCTCGAGCGCGGCCAGCAGCGCGGCGGCGGCCTCCAGGGTGGTTTCGGGCAGCATCAGATCGGCACCTCCGGCCAGAAGACCCGCAGCAGCAGGATCACCACGGCCCCCATGGCCCCGGCCACCAGATCATCCAGCATCACGCCGAAAGCGCCATGCCGGCGATCGGCCCAGCCGACCGGTCCGATCTTGTAGACGTCGAAGGCGCGGAACAGCAGGAAGGCCAGAACCACGCCCCAGCCGGTCGCCTCGGAGGGCAGGGCGGCCAGCACCAGCAGCTGCCCGGCGCCCTCGTCGATCACCACCCAGCCGGGATCGGCCTGGCGGTCATCCGCCAGCACCTGCCGCACCGCCCAGTACCCGGCCAGCGTCAGCAGCAGCGCCAGGCCGAGGCAGGCCGCCGGCCCCAGCAGCACCAGCGGCAGCACCAGCGCCGAGCCCCAGGTCCCCGGCGCCGGCCGGACCAGCCCGACCCCGCCCATGGTCGCCACGAATTTGGCCGGCGTCATCGCCGGAGGATTCTTGAGGTCAGCCCCGCAGCCACTGCGCCATGGGATGCTCCCCGCCCGCCGCGCCCGCGTCGCGCGCCCGGTAGATCGTCATGTTCTCGACCACCCGCTGCACGTAATTGCGGGTCTCGCCGAAGGGAATGAGTTCCATCCAGTCCAGCATCGGCACCGCGCCGGTCCTGGGGTCGCCATTGGTCCCGAGCCATTCGTCCACCCGTCCTGGCCCGGCATTGTACCCGGCTATCGCGAAGGGCAACGCGCCACCGAAGCGTCCGATCAATTGCTCGAGGTAGGCGGCGCCGAGGCGCATGTTCAGGCCCGGGTCCTGGGTCAGCAGCCCGACCGCATAGGGCGCCCCGATCCGCCGCGCCACCTGCTGCGCCGTGCCCGGCAGCAATTGCATGAGCCCCCGGGCATTGGCCGGGGAGACCGCCTCGGGGTCGAAATTGCTCTCCTGGCGGGTGATCGCATTCACCAGCGCCGCCTCCGGCCCAAAGGCCGGGGCGGGGTAGGGGGCGGGCCAGCCTTCCTCGAGCAGCATGGCGCCGCTCGCCCCGGCCCGCCGCACCACCCAGACGGCATGGTCGGGCCGGCCGATCCGCGCCCCGAGCCGCGCCGCCAGCGCCTTCTCGGCCGGATCCGGCGCCAGCTCCTCCAGCCGCAGCAGGAAGGGCCGCGCGCGCCGGGTCTCGCCGATATCGGCCAGCGCCAGCACCAGCCGCGCCAGCTCCTTGGCCGCGAAGGCATCGGCCTGCCGCGCGGGCACCGCCGGCCCCGGGGTGCGGGCGATCCGCGCCGAGAGCGCCGCGCCATCCTCGCCCAGCGCCAGCGCCGCCAGCTGGCCGTAGAAGGCCAGCGGGAACTCCGCCGCCGCGGCCCAGCGCCGCCGCGCCCCGGCGGCATCGCCCCGGGCCGCCAGCGCCCTTCCCTGCCAGTAGAGCGACCGCGCCCGGGTGATGACGCTGCGGCTGCCCTCGGCCAGGCGGGTGAAGTGCCGCTCCGCCTCCGCCGCATCCTCGAGCCGGCGGAGCGCGATGAAGCCGGCGAGGAATTCGGCCTCCTGCCGCGGCTCCCCCGGCTGCTCGATGCCGTGCCGGGCGCTGACGGCGTAGGCCGCCCGGGCATCGCCCAGCCGCAGCAGCTTGCGCGCCAGCAGCTGGCGCTCCGGCCAGGCGGCCCGCGCCACCTCGGGCGAGGGCACCGCATTGCTCGCCCAGGCCGCCGCCGCCTCCGCGTCGCGGTCCCGCCGCCGCAGCCAGCGGGCCCGCTCGAAGCCCAGCGCCGCATCGCCGGCGGCGGCGGCGGCCAGCGCCGGCGCATCCGCATCCGGCTGGTCGGCGGCATAGGCCAGCCGGGCCGCGGCGATCCCCTGCCGCGCCGGGTCGAGGTAGCCGACCAGCCGCCCGGCCGCCGCCGCCTCCCGCCCCAGGGCCAGCCGGTCGAAGCGGCGCCAGTGCTGCTCCGGCGCCAGGCTGGCGGCGTTGCGCTCGAGGTAGCCGGGCTCGGCCGCGGCATCGGCCAGGCCCTCCACCCAGCCGCTGCGCACCACCGTCGCCGCCTCCGCCGCCTTGCCCGCCCGCGCCAGCGCATCCGCCAGGCGCTGGTAGCCATCGAGGCTGCGCGGCGCCCGGGCGGCGAACCAGTCGAAGGCCAGCCGGTCGTCCGGCTCCGCCGCCAGGGCCTCCTCGACCCGCCGCTCCAGCAGCGGCTGCCCCGGCCAGTCCGGGTTGGCGAGGGCGAAGCCCGCCACCTCCGCCGCCGTCGCCGCGGTGCCGCGCGACTGCAGCCGCAGCCAGGTGACCAGCTTGCGGATCAGCGGATCGGCCGAGGCCGCCGCGGCATCCGCCTCCGCCCAGCGCTGCTGCTGGGCGAAGGCCAGCGCCTGCCGGCCGGCCGAGCGCATGGCGTCGCCCCCCGCGGGCGGGGCCGGCTGGGCGGCGCCCGGGCGGGGCAGGGCAAGGGCGAGGGGCAGGGTGAGGGCGATACGACGGCGCATGCCCCGACTGTAGCCGAAGCCCTCCATCCCTGTCCTGCATCACCGCGCCTCCTTCAACTCAAGGGCGTATCGGCGGAACCGGTCCGGCGGGCGGCCCGGGGCCATCCCTTGTCGCTGGCGCCCCCTGCCACTAGGTTCCCCGCTCCCGCGTCCCATGCGGCGACAGCCCGCACCCATGCGGGAAGAAGAGGGAGGAAGGTCATGTTCAAGGGATCGATGGTCGCGCTGATCACGCCGATGCGCAGCGACGGATCCGTGGACGAGAAAGCCTTCCAGGAGCTGGTCGAGTGGCAGATCGCCGAGGGCACCGAAGGCCTCGTCCCGGTCGGCACCACCGGCGAGAGCCCGACCCTCTCGCACGCCGAGCACAAGCGCGTCGTCGAGATGTGCGTCGCGGTCGCCCGCGGCCGGGTGCCGGTCATGGCCGGGGCCGGCAGCAACAGCACCGCCGAGGCGGTGGATTTCGCCCGCCATGCCAAGCAGGCCGGCGCCGATGCGACGCTGGTGGTGACGCCCTACTACAACAAGCCGACCCAGGAAGGCATGTACCTGCACTTCAAGGCGGTGGCCGAGGCCGCCGACCTGCCGCTGTTCATCTACAACATCCCGCCGCGCAGCGTCATCGACATGTCGGTCGAGACCATGGCCCGGCTGGCCGCCTTGCCGAACATCGTCGGCGTGAAGGACGCGACCGCCAACCTGGCCCGGCCGCTGCACACCCGCCGCGCCTGCGGGGCGGATTTCATCCAATTGTCGGGTGAGGACCACACCGCCCTCTCGTTCAACGCCGCGGGCGGGCACGGCTGCATCAGCGTCACCGCCAACGTGGCGCCGCGGCTCTGCGCCGAGATGCACAAGTCCTGGCGGGCCGGCCGGATCGAGGAGGCCATGGCCATCCAGGACCGGCTGGTGCCGCTGCACGATGCCCTCTTCGCCGAGACCTCGCCGGGTCCGGTCAAATATGCCGCCAGCCTGCTCGCCAAGGGCAGCGCCCATTGTCGCCTGCCGATGGCCCCGGTCTCCGACCCGGTCCGCAAGCGGGTGCGCGATGCCATGGTCTCCGTAGGATTGCTCAACTAGCTCATGGCCGAACCGAAGAAAAAGAAGACCCTGATCTCGCACGGGATCGCCTCGCAGAACCGGCGGGCCCGTTTCGACTACACGATCGGCGAGACGATCGAGGCCGGCATGGCCCTGGTGGGGCCGGAGGTGAAGTCGCTGCGCGCCGGCCGCGCCACCTTGTCCGAGGCCTGGGCGGGCGAGCGCGACGGCGAGCTCTGGCTGTTCGGCTGCACCATCCCGGAATGGCAGGCCGGCAGCACGGTGGCGAAATTCGAGCCGGGCCGGCCGCGCAAGCTGCTGCTGCACAAGAAGCAGGTGAACGAGCTCATCGGCTACATCGCCCGCGACGGTGCCACCATCGTGCCGATGCAGATCCACTTCAACGACAAGGGCCGCGCCAAGGTGCTGCTCGGCGTCGCCGAAGGCCGCAAATTGCACGACAAGCGCCACGCCATCGCCGCGCGCGACTGGGCCCGGGACAAGGCGCGGCTGCTGCGGGCGCGGGGCTGACCGGGGCGGCAGGCGAGGGGTCTCTCGCCGGCCGGATCGGATCAGTCGAAGTCGGTCGGCAGCCCCGGCTCGCGCGCATGCGCGAACATCCGCCGGAGCTGGGCCGGCAGGACGCGTCCCAGCGACAGATCCTCGGGCAGCCTGTCCTCGGCGAACCAGCCGACCTCTGAGGTCTCGAGGCTGGTCGCCGCCGCGCCGCCGGTGATCTCGCAGAGGAAGACGAGCTTGCAGCAGGAGAAGACCCGGGGCGGGTGCCCCTGGCGCGTGCGGTCCCAGACCGCGGCGAGCTTGCTCACCCGGACCTCGAAGCCGCTCTCCTCCCGCATCTCCTTCACCACGTTCTCGGCCGGCGTGAGGTTCACGTCGGCCCAGCCGCCGGGCAGGGTCCAGCGCCCGCCATCGGCCACCTCGCGCACCAGCAGCACCCGCCCCGCGGCGTCGAAGGCGGCGCCGCGGACCTCGACCTTCGGCGTGGCATAGCCGGTCTCGTCGGCGAACAGCGCCTCGATCCGCGCCGCCGCCACCCCGCTGCCCGCCGCCATCATGCGGGAGGCGATGCCGCGCAGCTGCTCGAAGCGCTCGCGGTCGTAGGGGTCGCGGGTGAACTCCAGGCCGATCTGGGCGATTGCCTGGAGATCACGCGTCCAGGCCAGCCACTCCGGTTCCGTCATCGCCGTACCCCCCCCTGCTTCCCGCAGCATCGGCAGGCGCGGCGGCCCTGGCAAATCATGGGCTGGCGCGGCGCCAGAGGAGTCCTGCGGCATGACCCCACCCACCCGCGTATCCGAGGCCTTCCCCACCGCCGCCGGCATCCTCTTCGGCCTCGGCCTCGGCGGCTTCTTCGACGGCATCGTGCTGCACCAGATCCTGCAGTGGCACCACATGCTGACCAGCGCCGGCTACCCCGCCGACAGCGTGGCGAACCTGCGGCTCAATACCCTGGCCGACGGGCTGTTCCACGCCAGCACCTATGCCTTCGTGGTGGCCGGCCTGGCCATCCTGTGGCGGCGGGCCCGGCGGGCGCATCTGCGCTGGTCCGGCCGGCTGCTGGCCGGGACCCTGCTGATGGGCTTCGGCCTGTTCAACCTGGTCGAGGGGCTGGTCGACCACCACCTCCTCGGCCTGCACCACGTGAACGAGACGGTGCCGCGGGCGCAGTGGATCTGGTGGGATCTCGGCTTCCTCGCCTGGGGCGCCGCCATGCTGGCCGGCGGCTGGTGGCTCTGGCAACGCGGCCGCGCGGCGACCGGCCGCGCGAACGGCGCCCCCGCCTGAGCCTCAGGGCCGGAGGCCGCGCCCGAGCTGGCCGGCACCCCGCAGCTTCTCGGCATAGCCGGCGAACTCGACCAGCAGCCGCCGGGTCTGCCGAGGGTCGATGATCTCCTCGGCCCAGAAGGCCTCGGCCGTCCGCAGCGGCGAGCGCAGCAGCTGCAGCCGCGCCTCGATCTCCGCCAGCTTGGCCGCCGGGTCCGCGGCGGCCTCGATGTCGGCCCGGTAGGCCGCCTCGATCCCGCCCTCGAGCGGCAGCGAGCCCCAGCGCGCCGAGGGCCAGGCGTAGCGGATCGAGTACCGCCCGGCCGGCTGGTGGATGGCGCCTGCCACGCCGAAGGCGTTGCGCAGGATGACGGTGCACCACGGCATGGAGGACTGGTTGATCGCCGCCATCGCCCTGACCCCCCAGCGGATGGTCGCCCGCTGCTCGGCCTCGAGGCCGATCATGAAGCCGGGGCAGTCCATCAGGTGGACGACCGGCATGTGGAAGGTATCGGCGAGGTCGACGAAGCGGATGATCTTGGCGCAGGCATCGGCGGTCCAGGACCCCGCGTAGAACATCGGGTCGCCGGCGATGACCGCGACCGGCAGGCCGTTGAGCCGGGCGAAGGCGGTGATGACGGAACGCCCGTAGAGCCGGCCCATCTCGAAGACGCTGCCGGCATCGAAGATGCTGTCCAGCAGCGGCCGCGCCCGGTAAGGCTTGCGGATGTCGCGCGGGATCGCGCTCAGCCAGCTGTCTTCCACCCGCGCCGGGTCGTCCGTGCAGGGCTGCCGCTCCGCCAGTTCGAAGACCGATGAGGGCAGGTAGGATAGGAAGCGCCGCGCCGCCGCGAAGGCGTCCGCCTCGGTGTCCACCGCATGGTCGATGGCGCCGGCCTTGCACTGGATCTCCCAGCCGCCGAGCTCCTGCTTGGTGTATTTCTGCGACCCCAGCGCATTCACGACGGGCGGCCCGGCGACGAACATCGCCGACATCTCCTTGGTCATGACCGAGTAGTGCGTCGCCGCCAGCCGCGCCGCGCCCAGCCCGGCGACCGAGCCGAGGCCGAGGCCCACCACCGGCACCCGGCTGAGGTTGTCGCCGGTATGGTGGTAGAGCCAGGTGCCGCCGACCCCGCCCGGCAGGTTGGCCCGCCCCGTCGTCTCGATGGTCTTGACCGAGCCGCCGCCGCCCGAGCCCTCGATCACCCGGATCAGCGGCAGCCGCAGCTCGCCGGCCATGCGTTCGGCCATGATCGGCTTGTCGCGGATGGTGGCATCGGCGCTGCCGCCCCGCACGGTGAAGTCGTCCCCCACCACGACCACCGGCCGGCCCTCCACCAGCCCGCGCCCCATGACGCAGTTCGACGGCGTGAATTCCGCGAGGCGGCCGTCCGGCCCGTAGGCCGCCTTGCCGGCGATGGCGCCGACCTCGTGGAAGGAACCATCGTCGAGCAGCCCGTCGATCCGCTCGCGCACCGTCAGCCGACCGCCGTCGTGCTGGCGCTTCACCTTCTCCGGCCCGCCCATGGCCCGGGCCATCGCCTCGCGCGCCGCCAATTCATCCAGCTCGGCCTGCCAGCTCATCGCATTCCCTCCGTCTTTGGGGCGACGCTAGCCGGGCCGGGCGGGGGCGCCTATCCTCCCCCCAAGATCAAAGGAGGACCCCATGGTCGAAATGCGCGACGCCTGCATCGTGGGCTGGGCCCATACCCCCTTCGGCAAGCTCGAGGACCCCGACATCGAGAGCCTGCTGGCCCGGGTCGGCCGTGCCGCCATCGAGGATGCCGGGATCAGCCCGGCCGATATCGACGCCGGCTTCCTCGGGGTATTCGGCGAGGGCTTCACCAACCAGGGCTTCCCCGCCTCCCTGGTTCTGCAATCCATCCCCGAGCTGCGCTTCAAGCCCATCACCCGCTACGAGAACGCCTGCGCCACCGGCTCCGCCGCCATCCACGGCGCGCTGGATTTCCTCGCCGCCAAGCGCGGCCGCTTCGCGCTCATCCTGGGCGCCGAGAAGATGACCGCGACCCCGGGGCCCCAGGTCGGCGAGATCCTGCTGAACGCCAGCTACCGCCGCACCGAGCAGGACATCCGCGGCGGCTTCGCCGGCGTCTTCGGCCGCATCGCCGAGGCCTATTTCCAGCGCCACGGCGACCAGTCCGATGCGCTGGCCGCCATCGCCGCCAAGAATCACAAGAACGGCGTCGACAACCCCTGGGCGCAGATGCGGAAGGACCTCGGCTTCGCCTTCTGCCGCGCCGAGTCTGACAAGAACCCCTTTGTCGCCCCGCCGCTGAAGCGCACCGACTGCTCGCTGGTCTCGGACGGCGCCGCCGCGCTGATCATCACCGACGCCGAGACCGCCAAATCCATGGCCAAGGCGGTCCGCTTCCGCGCCGCCGTCCAGGTGAACGACTTCCTGCCCATCGCCAGCCGCGACATCACCCGCTTCGAGGGCCCGCGCGAGGCCTGGGGCCGCGCCATGTCCGAGGCCGGGCTCGGCGCCGTGACCGACCTCTCCTTCGTCGAGACGCATGACTGCTTCACCATCGCCGAGCTGATCGAATACGAGGCGATGGGGCTGACCGCCGAAGGCCAGGGGGCGCGGGCCGTGCTGGAGGGCTGGACCGCGGCCGATGGCCGCCTGCCGGTCAATCGCTCCGGCGGGCTGAAGGCCAAGGGCCACCCGATCGGCGCCACCGGGGTTTCCATGCATGTGCTGACGGCGATGCAGCTCACCGGCACCGCCGGCGCGCTGCAGCTGCCGAAGGCGGACCTCGGCGGGGTCTTCAACATGGGCGGGGCGGCGGTGGCGAATTACGTCTCCGTCCTCGAACGGGTCGGCTGAACCCCGGCCCCGGCTTGCCGCCGGGGCGCGCTTCGGCTCCGATGGCGGCATGGACCTGCTGCTGACCAATGCCCGTCTCCAGGACGGGCGCACCGGAATGGCCATCGCCTGCGCGGCCGGCCGCATCGCCGCCCTCCTGCCGCCGGGGGCGCCGCTGCCGCCCGCCGCCGCCACCCACGACCTGGGCGGCGAGCTGGTGCTGCCCGGGCTGGTCGATGGGCACATGCACCTCGACAAGACCACCCTCGGCCTGCCCTGGATGCCGCACCAGGCGGGGCCGACCCGGCTTTCGCGGATCGAGACCGATGCCCGGGTGCTGCCCGGCCTGCCGCTCGATACCGAGGCGCGGGCGACCGCGATGATCCGCCGCGTGGTGCCCTTCGGCACCGCCTATATCCGCAGCCATTGCGACGTGACCCCCGCCTTCGGCCTCACCGCGCTGGAGGGCACGCTGGCGGCGCGGCAGGCGCACCGGCACATGGTCCATGTCGAGACGGTGGCCTTCCCCCAGGCCGGCATAATCCGCGCCCCGGGCACGCTCGAGCTACTGGACGCGGCGCTGCGGGCGGGGGCGGACCTGGTCGGCGGGCTCGACCCCTGCGAGGTGGACCGCGACGCCAAGGGGCACCTCGATGCGGTCTTCGGCCTGGCGGAGAAGCACGGCAAGGGCATCGACATCCATCTGCACGAGGCGGGGGAGTTGGGGCTGTTCTCGCTGCAGGAGTTCTGCGCCCGGACGGTGGCGCATGGGCTGCAGGGGCGGGCCACCATCAGCCATGGCTTCTGCCTCGGCGGCATTGCCGAGAGCAAGCAGCAGGCGGCGGCGGCGCTGATGGCCGAGAGCGGCGTGGCGCTGGCGACCCATGGCGCCGGCGGGGCGAGCCTGCCGCCGCTCGGCCTGCTGCGGGCGGCCGGCGTCCGCATCCTCTGCGGCCACGACAACCTGCGGGATACCTGGGGGCCCTATGGCAGCGGGGACATGCTGGAACGGGCGGCGATCATCGGCTGGCGGGCGGATTGGCGGACGGATGAGATGCTGCTGGCGATGCTGGCGATGGTGACGGTGGAGGGGGCCAGGGCGGTGGGCGCGGGGGAGACGGGGATCGGGGCGGGGATGCCGGCGAATTTCTTCTCGGTGCAGGCGGAGAATGGGCAGGAGGCGATTGCGCAGCATCCGGGGCGGGGGGTGGTGGTGTTTGGGGGAGCCATACTTAGTTTTGACAAAACAGGTTGACAAAAGTACAAAATCATAAAAATCTTAAACGTCAAAAATGATCAGAGTAAAGATTTAGATTGAGGAAACTAAAATGGAATCAGTGTCTATCAGAGAAATTCTTGATCAAGTTATTCGTGGGCAAATTCGCATACCGGCTTTTCAACGCGGCTTTGTCTGGGAGCCTGAACGTGTAGCCTATTTAATGGATAGCATTTTTAAACAATATCCATTCGGCTCAATTTTGTTTTGGTGAACACGTGAAAAGCTTAAGATTGAGCGAGATTTCGGGCGGTTCGAGTTGCCTGATCCAAAAGAAGATTATCCTGTTGACTATGTCTTGGATGGACAGCAGCGTGTCACGTCATTATTCAGTGTTTTTCAAAATGAGCTAGCGCCAAAAAGTGTAGAAAAAGGCACAGTAGAGTGGCGAGACATTTATTTTGATTTAACGGCTGATCCGAGCGCGCAAGAAACACAGTTTCTTGCACTAAAGGACGATGCTGTTGATAAGTCCAAACATTTCCCCTTAAACTGCCTTTTCGATACGGTAAAATACCGAAAAGCTACTCGCGGCCTTAGCGATGACATGGCGCTTAAGGTTGATTATCTGCAATCCGTTTTCAAAGAAACAAAAATTCCTGTCCAAATTTCAAGTACTAACGACAAGGCAACGGTAGCTATAATTTTTGAACGAGTTAATAGACAAGGAGTACCGCTAGATACTCTGCAGTTGCTCTCGGCATGGACTTGGAGCGAGGATTTTCAACTTCAGCAACAGTTCGAAGATCTTTCTGAGCAGCTTGCGCCTTTTGGTTTTTCGGATGTTGGCACTGATACTAATTTGCTTCTAAGATGCTGCGCAGCCGTATTAAAATATGATGCATCTCCTGATGCTTTAATGAAGCTTAACGGCGCAGAAATACGCAGTAAATTTGAAGAAATTTTGAACGGCGTTCGCTACGCAGTAGATTATTTAAGAATTCATATGAATGCATACTCAATCGATAATCTGCCATTTCCTACCACAATAGTGCCATTGTCTGTTTTTTTTGCGGTGCCTGGAAATAAAGAGGTGGATGTTAGTGACGATCAGAGAAAACAAATCAATCGGTGGTTCTGGAGGTCCTGTTTCTCTAAACGCTACAGTTCCGGCGTCTTAAGAAATCTCAATGCAGATATCAAAGAAATGTTGCTTTTGCGCTCAAAAAAACCTTCCACATTAGGCGGCTTTAGCGCGGATCTCGACAAGAAATTTTTTACGTCAAACACATTTGGCATGGGGAACGTCAACACAAAAACGTTTGTTTTAATGCTGGCGCAAAATAGCCCGAAAAGTTTTGTTTCTGGCGCCCCTGTGAATTTGGCGGAGACCTTAAAAAGCAGTAATAGGGCAGAGTTTCATCATTTAATGCCTAGATCCTTTCTAAGAAAATCCGCGCAAATTTCCATTGATGAGAGCGTGTTGGCCAATTTTGCATTTTTGTCTCGAAGTGATAATCGCATTCTCGGTGGTGATGCACCTTCCGCCTATCAAGCAAAAATGGCATTAAATAAGAAAGAAATACTTGAATCTGCCTTGTGCCCAGTTAGTTTATTTAACGATAAGTACGATGTTTTTATTGAAGAACGCGTGGATTTACTTTTAAAAAAAGCTACGCTTCTATGTGCTTAATCTTAATTTGCCAAAAATATTCAAGCGGTTTCCGTTCGCACTGACTCACGGGGCCCCTCCAGCGTGTTGTTCTGGCGAGCGAACTTCTTCGGTATGTTGAGTTCATCGGATCGAAGTTCGCTCTAAATGTTCTCTAGTCAGTAGTGAATTTCGTGGGGCGTTTATTTTTCATAGCGTTTTACTAACCCCGCCTCCACATCTCTTTCCACCCTCTCCGCCTTCCTCTCACCCACCGGCCCAAACCCCCCACCTCCCGGCATCTCCACCACCAGCCGCCCGCCCTCCGGGATCACCTGAAACCCCTTGCCCTTCAGCACCGTCCCATCCGCCAGCGACAGCCTGCCCTTCGCCCCATCCCCGCCGCCATCCCGCCCGCGCGCCGCGAAATGCACCCGCTCGAAGGTGGCGAAGATCCCGAAGGCCGCCCCATGCCGGTGCTCCACCTCCATCACCTGGCCGAGCCCGCCGCGCTGCCGCCCAACGCCGCCGCTGTCCGGCCGGTATTCCTTCTTCCAGACCACGACAGGCGCGATCGTCTCGGTGATCTCTACCGGCACGTTCCGCACGCCCGAGGGGAAGGGCGTCGCCGAGAGCCCATCCTGCTGCGGCCTGGCCCCGGCCCCGCCGGAATGGAAGGTCGTCACCATGAAGGGCGCCGAGATGGGTTTGCCCGGCCGATTCACGCCCTCGGGCTCCGCCCTCGGACGATCGGACGGGGCGGCCGCCCGGTTGTCCCCGGCATCCCGCGCCCCGGTCCCCGTCATCCCATGCCCGGCCCCGAGCTTGAGGTTCCAGAGGTTGCTCGTCCCCTCCGCCGGCACCCGCCCGGGGATGCATTGGTGCAGCGCGCCATAGACCACGTCCGGCAGCATGTGCCCGATGGTGGAGCGCGCATTCACCGCCGCCGGATGCAGCGCATGCACGATGCTGTTCTCCGGCGCCGTCACCCTTATGGCATCCAGCGTGCCCGCATTGTTCGGGATGGCGGGACCGATAATGCATTTCACCCCGAAGGCGGTATAGGCCTCGGTGTAGCACAGCGGGCAATTGATCCCGTAGGCCGAGGCCGCCGAGGTCCCGGCGAAATCCACCGCCACATGGTCGCCGGCGATGGTGACCCGCGCCCGCAGGTCGATCGGCGCATCATAGCCGTCGATCCGCATGTGCCCGTCCCAGCTCCCCTGCGGCAGCGCCGCGATCGCCGTCTCCATCCCCGCCCGCGACCGGCCGATGATATGCGCGCCGAGTTCGTCCAGCGTGGCGATCCCATTCTCCGCCATCATGGCCGAGAGCCGCCGCTCGCCGATCAGGTTGCAGGCGACCAGCGCATGGATGTCGCCTTCCACCTGCACCGCCTCGCGCACATTGGCGCGGACCACCCGCATCAGGCTCTCGTCGAAGACGCCCTGGCGCACCAGCGGCAGCAGCGGGATGAACAGCCCCTCGTGGTAGACCTGCCGCCCGTCCGGCGATTGCCCGAGCCCGCCGATGTCGACCACATGCGTGGTGCAGGAGAACAGCGCCACCAGCCGCCCCTCGTGGAAGGCCGGGGAGGTGATGACGATGTCATAGAGGTGCCCGGTGCCCTTCCACGGGTCGTTGGTGATGAAGTGGTCGCCCGGCTTCATCGTCTCGGCCGGGAATTCCCGCAGGAAATGCACCACGCTGCGGGCCATGGAATTGACGTGCCCCGGGGTGCCCGTCACCGCCTGGGCCAGCATCCGCCCCTCGAGGTCGAAGACCCCGGCGGAGATGTCGCCGGCCTCCCGCGCGCTGGTCGAGAAGGCGGTGCGCACCAGGGCGCGGGCCTGTTCCTCCACCACCGAGAGCAGCCGGTTCCACATCACCTGCAGCCGGATGTCGTTCATGCCGCGGCGATCTCCAGAACCAGTTGCCCCAAGGCATTGACCACCACCGTGGCGCCGCGCGGCACCACGGTGGTGGTCGCATCCTCAACGATCAGCGCCGGCCCCGCCAGCGCCATGCCCGGCGCCAGCGCCGCGCGCTCGTGCAGCGCCGCCTCCTCCCGGAGGCCGGTCGCCGGGTCCAGCAGCATCCGCCAGGCGGCGGGCACCGGGGCGGGCAGGGGGGGCGGGTCCGCCACCGCCGCCGGCAGCGGCCGGATGGTCGAGAGCGAGAGGGTCCAGGTCAGCGCCTCCACCTCCAGCCGCGGGATGGTGCGGCCGAACAGGGCGGCATAGGCGGCATCGAAGCCGCTGCGCAGCGCCGCGGCATCGAAGCCCCCGGCCGCCAGCGGCACCGCGATCTCGTGGCCCTGGCCGCGGTAGCGCATGAAGGCGGCGCGCTGCTCGAGCAGCGCCTCCCCCGGCGCGCCGAGCCGGATCACGCCCTCCGCCTCCGCCCGCATGGCGGCGAACAGCCCCTCCAGCAGCGCCGCGTCGAAGGCGTCGAGGCGCATGTGCCGGGTGCGGACCACCTCATAGGCGATCGGCGCCCTGAGGAAGCCATGGGCCGAGCCGACCCCGGCGCCGACCGGCACCACGACGCGGCGCATGCCGAGCTTCCGCGCGAGGCGGGCCGCATGCAGCGGCGCCGCGCCGCCGAAGGCGATCAGCGTGCGCTCGGCGGTGTCCTTGCCGTTCTCCACCGCATGCACCCGGGCGGCGCTGGCCATGGTCTCGTCGACGATCTCGGCGACCCCCGCCGCGGCCCCCGCGGCATCGCTGGCAAGCGCCGCGGCGATGGCGCCCAGCGCCGCCTCCGCCCGGTCGATATGCAGCGGGATGGAGCCGCCGGCGAAGCGCGCCGGGTCCAGCCGGCCGAGGGCGGCATCGGCATCGGTCACCGTCGGCTCGGTGCCGCCATGGCCGTAGCAGGCCGGGCCGGGGACGCTGCCGGCGCTGTCCGGCCCGACCTGGATGCGGCCGAGTGCGTCCATCCGCGCGATGGAGCCGCCGCCGGCGCCGATCTCGACCAGCTCGATCACCGGGATGCGGACCGGGATGCCGCTGCCCTGGACGAAGCGATAGGCCCGCGCCACCTCGAACTGGCGGGAGCGCTGCAATTCCAGCTCGTCCAGCAGCGTCAGCTTGGCGGTGGTGCCGCCCATGTCGAAGGCGACGCCGCGGCGGATGCCGCACTCGGCCGCCACCGCCTGGGCCAGGATGGCGCCGCCGGCCGGGCCGCTCTCGACCAGCCGGACGGGGAAGCGCCGGGCGGTCTCGACCGTGGTGACGCCGCCCGAGGACATCATCAGCAGCAGCGGCGCGGCGACGCCGGCATCCCGCAGCCCGCTCTCCAGGCGGCCGATGTAGCCGGCCATCAGCGGCTGCACATAGGCATTGGCGATGGTGGTCGAGGCCCGCTCGTATTCGCGGATCTCGGGCGCCACCTCGCAGGACAGCGAGAGCGCGACGCCGGGGAGTTCCTCGGCCAGGATCGCCCCGGCGCGGCGCTCATGCGCCTCATGGGTGAAGCTGTGCAGGAAGCAGACCGCGACGGCCTCGATGCCGGCGGCGCGGAAGTCGGCGGCGACGGCGCGCAGCGCGGCCTCGTCGAGCGGCAGCAGCACGGCGCCGTCGGCGGCGACGCGTTCCGGCACGCCGCGGCGCCACTGCCGCGGCACCAGCGGCTCCGGCCGCTCCATGTGGATGTCGTATTGCTCGAAGCGATGCTCCCAGGCGATCTCGATGGAATCGCGGAAGCCCTCGGTTGTCACCAGCGCGGTGCGGGCGCCCTTGCGCTCGATCAGCGCATTGGTCGCCAGGGTGGTGCCGTGCACCACGAGGCCCAGCTCGGCCGGCGCCCGGCCGGCCAGTGCGAGGATGCGGGCCGTGCCGTCCAGCACCGCCGCCTCCGGCGCCGCGGGGGTGGTGAGCAGCTTGGTGGACCAGCTCCGCGCGCCATCCTCCAGCACCAAGTCGGTGAAGGTGCCGCCGATATCGACTGCCAGTCTGAGCATGCTCAATCGCCATCCACGCGGATATTGCCGGCCCGCACCACGCGGCCCCAGGTCTCGGTGTCGCGCCGCAGGAAGTCACGGTACTCGGCGATGGAGAGGGTGGCCGGGTGCAGCCCCGCCGCCTCGAAGCGCGCCGCCGTCGCCGGTTCGGCCAGCACCTGTCGCACCGTGGCCGAGAGCCGGTCGAGGATGGGCGGCGGGGTGCCCGGCGGCGCCGCCAGCCCGTACCAGTTCTCCGCGGCATAGCCCGGCACCGCCTCGGCCACCGCCGGCGTCTCGGGCAGCAGCGGCCAGCGCTCCGGCGCCGTCACCGCCATCGCCCGCGCCTGGCCGCCGTTGATCAGCGCCAGCGTCGCCGGGTCGCCGAAATAGGCGTCGACGATGCCGGCGGCGAGGTCGGCCAGCGCCGGCCCGGTGCCGCGATAGGGCACGTGCACCATGGCGATCCCCGACATCTGCTTGAACAGCTCCCCCGCCAAGTGCTGGCTGGTGCCGATGCCGCCCGAGGCCCAGCGGATCTCCCCGGCCCGGCCGAGCGCGAT
The DNA here is from genome assembly GCF_030409335.1 of Paeniroseomonas aquatica. GTDB lineage: Bacteria > Pseudomonadota > Alphaproteobacteria > Acetobacterales > Acetobacteraceae > Belnapia > Belnapia aquatica. Next base: position 32,560 of record NZ_JAUFPN010000198.1, on the reverse strand, counting down.
GAACTCCGCCAGGCTCCGCGCCGGCAGGGTGTTGCGCACCGCGAGGATGAAGGGCATCCGCACCAGCCGGGTGACATGCCCGAGCCCCATCGCGTCATAGGGCAGGGGTCGGAGGTGCGGCCCGGCGGTGGTGGTGCCGGCGCCGGTCAGGCTCAGCACATGGCCATCGGGCGGGGCATGCGACATCGCCTCCACCCCGAGGATGCCGCCGGCGCCGCCGCGGTTCTCGACCACCACGCTCTGCCCCAGCACCCGGCCCAGCGGCTCCGCCAGCAGCCGCGCGGTCAGGTCGACGCCGCCGCCGGGCGGGAAGGGGACGATCAGCCGGACCGGGCGTGTCGGCCAGGCCTGGGCGCGTGCCGGACCCGGCGCGGCGATGCCTGCGAGAAGACCGAGCCCCGCCGCCGGCAGCATCCGCCGCCGCAATTTGCCCTGCATGCGCCCATCCCGACCCGGTCCGCGCCGAGGCTAGCACGCAGCCGCGAGCCGCCAAGGCCCCCGCAAGGCCGGGCCGCATGCCCAAGGGCTGGGCGCGGCTGACCCGGGCGTGGGCAGAGGCCGCCCCGTGGCGCCGATTGCCGCCGCGCAGGCAGTGGACGGCCCCGGTGCGCATGCCATGCTGCCAGCCGGCCGACCGGGACCGGGATCACCGGGACCATCGATAGGGGAGAGGCTTCCGCATGATGAGACAGTTCCTGCTCGGCGCCGCCGCCGCGCTGGGCCTCGCCGGCCCGGCCCTGGCGCAGATGCCAGCCAGCCTCCCGCCCGGACCCAAGGTGACCATCGTCGCCGTCACCCAGCCGCTGCCGACCCAGCCGCAGATGGTCCGCGTCGACGTGCCCTACCTGCGGGAGCAGATGGCCGCCCGCACCGGCGGTCGGATCGAGGTGCAGCTCTCCTCGCACGCCGAGCGCAACCTCAGCGGCACCGAGCTGGTGCGGCTGGTGCGCTCGGGACAGGCGGATATCGGCGCCAGCACGCTGAGCACCCTCTCGGGCGACGTGCCGATCCTCGACGGCGTCGACCTCGCCGGCCTGGCGCCCGATATCGCCACGGCGAAGCGCATCGCCGAGGCCATGCTGCCGGTGGTGAACCGCGACCTCGAGCGCTTCGGCGCCCGGCTGATGATCATCTATCCCTTCCCGGCGCAGGTGGTCTATTGCCGCGCCCCCTTCGCCAGCTTCGCCGACCTGCGCGGCCGCAAGATCCGCACCTTCGGCAATTCGCTGGTCGATTTCTTCACCGCCTTCGGCGCCCAGCCGGTCTCGATCGGCTTCCCCGAGGTCTATTCGGCGCTGGAACGCGGCGTGGTCGATTGCGCCATCACCGGCACCGGCAGCGGCGTCGCCGCGCGCTGGCCGGAGGTGACGACGCATATCTCCAACCTGCCGGTCTCCTGGGCCCTGGCCGGCTACATGGTGAACCTCGCCTGGTGGAACCGGCTGGACCCGGCGGTGCGAAGCTTCATGGAGGGCACCTTCCGCGAGATGAGCGACAAGCAGTGGGAACTCGGCGATGCGGCGACGCGCGACGGGATCGACTGCGCCATCGGCAATGCCGCGGCCTGCAGGATCCATACGCTGTCCACCCGGCCGATGACCGAGGTGCCGGCGACCCCGGCCGACCGGGCGGCGCTGCGCGAGATCCTCGAGAAGACCGTGCTGCCCGGCTTCATCCGCCGCTGCGGCGCCCGCTGCGGCGAGGTCTTCAACCAGGTGATCGCGCCGATCGCCGGCGTGCGCGCCGGCGGGTGAGCGGATCGCTTCGCGCCGCACGGCGGCTGCGCCAGGGCGTCGCCGCCCTGGCCGCGGTGATGGCCCATCTCGCCGGCTGGAATTACGTGGCCTGCGCCCTGTTCATCACCTTCGACATCATCGGCCGCAGCGCCTTCGGGGTCTCCTCCACCGCCACGGTCGAGATCACCGGCTACATGCTGGCCGGCGGCATCGCCTGGGCGCTGGCGCATACCCTGGCGCGGCGGGCGCATATCCGGGTCGACGTCTGGGTCAACCGGCTGCCGCTGCGGCTGCGGGCCTGGCTGCACCTGGTCTCGCTGCTGCTGCTCGGCGGCTTCGCCGGTTTCTGCGCCTGGGCCGCCTGGGAGCTGGTCGATGAGAGCCTGCTGTTCGACGCCCATGACAACAGCGCCCTGCGGGTACCGCTGGTGCTGCCGCAGGGGCTCTGGGCCTTCGGCATCATCGCCTTCTGCGCGATGATCGCGGTGCTGCTGCTGGAAAGCCTGCTGGCGCTGCTGGCCGGCCGGCCGGAGGAGCTGGACCGCCTGCTCGGCTCCCGCACCCTGGAGGACGAGACCGCGGAGGCGCTGGAAGCGGTCGAGATGGCGCGGGGCACCCGGGCATGATCGCCGTCGTCTTCCTGCTGCTGCTGCTGGCCGGTGCCGTCGTCGCCGCGGCCAATGGCGGCCAGGCGGTGCCGGTGGTCGAGATCCTGGCGCTGACCGGGGCCTTCCTCGTCTTCTTCGGCGCGGGCGTCTATATCGCCGCGGTGCTCGGCCTGCTCGGCGTGCTGATCGGGCTGACCTTCTCCGACCGCCCCTGGTGGGCCTTCGCCGGGCAGACGCTCTGGGGGCCGTCGTCGAATTTCGTACTCGTCGCGGTGCCGCTCTTCCTGCTGATGGGCGAGATCCTGCTGCGGGCCGGCCTGTCCGATAGGCTCTACCGGGCGCTGAACGTCTGGCTGAACCGGCTGCCGGGCGGCCTGCTCCATACCAACATCGTCTCCTGCGCGGTCTTCTCCGCCATATCGGGGTCGTCGATCGCGACCGCGGCGACCATGGGCTCGGTCGCGCTGCCCTATTTCAACGACAGCGCCTATAGCCAGCGGATGGTGCTGGGCTCGCTCGCCGCCGGCGGGGCACTGGGCAACCTCATCCCGCCGGGGATCACCTTCATCATCTACGGGCTGATCACCGAGACCTCGGTCGGCGCGCTCTATATCGCGGCGCTGCTGCCGAGCATCCTGGTGACCGGCCTCTTCATCCTCGTCATCATGGCGCATGGCCTGCGGCACCCGCTGCCGAGGCCGGCGAAGCTGCCGCTGGTCCTGAAGCTGAAGGCGCTGGTCGACCTGGTGCCGACCCTGCTGCTGATGCTGCTGGTGCTGGGCTCGATCTATGCCGGCTTCGCCACCCCGACCGAGGCGGCGGCGCTCGGCGTCGTCGGCGCCGCCTTCTTCGCCGGCATCGAGGGCAAGCTCAGCTTCCGCCTGCTGAATGCCAGTGCGGAGGCCACGGCACGCAACACCGCGCTGCTCGGCCTCATCATCTTCGGCGCCTACCTGCTGAACTACCTGCTGACGGCGATCAACGTGCCGCAGACGCTCGCCGGCTTCATCGGCGGGCTGCCGCTGCCGCCCTGGGCCATCATGGCCTGCATCCTGGCGCTGTACCTGGCGCTCGGCACCTTCATGGAGGGCTTCTCCATGATCATCACCACCGTGCCGGTGGTCTTCCCGATCGTCACGGCGCTCGGCTACGATCCCATCTGGTTCGGGGTGATGGTGACCATGCTGGTCGAGATCGCCCAGATCAGCCCGCCCGACGGCACGGTGATGTACGTGCTGCAGGGGATGCGGCCCAAGGCGGGGCCGATCACGGATGTCTTCGCCGGGGTGATGCCCTTCCTCGGCGCCTATCTTTTCGCGGTGGTACTGATGATGATCTGGCCGGATATCGCATTGTGGCTGCCGCGGGTGATGCAATGACCGACAAGCCCATCCGCATCGCCGTCGACATCGGCGGCACCTTCACCGACCTGCAGATCATGGATGCCCGCGACGGTTCGGTGCGCGCCTGGAAGACGCCGACCACGCCGGAGGACCCCTCCATCGGCCTGCTGCGCGGGGTGGGGGAGGCCTCCGGGCGCTTCGGCTTCGCGCTCGATCAGGTCGGGCTGCTGCTGCACGGCACCACCATCGCCACCAATGCGGTGCTGGAGCGCAAGCTGGCCCGCGGCGTGCTGCTGACCACGGCGGGCTTCGAGGATGTGCTGGAGATCACCCGGCATGTGCGGCGCGAACTTTACGCCGTGGACCCCGATCCCTTCCCCTGCCTGGTCGAGCGCGACCGCCGCCTCGGCGTGGCGGAGCGGATGCGGGCGGATGGCAGCGTCGAGACGGCGCTGGACGAGGCGGCGATGCCGGCGCTGCTGGCGAGGCTGGATGCGCTCGGCGCCGAGGCCGTCGCCGTCTGCCTGCTGCACAGCTACGTCAACCCGGCGCATGAGCAGCGGCTGAAGGCGCTGCTGCGGGCGGCGCGGCCGGGTCTGCCGGTCTCGCTCTCCTCTGAGGTCAGCCCGGAGATCCGCGAATACGAGCGGTCCAGCACCACGGTGCTGAACGCGCTGCTGGTGCCGGTGGTGAAGGCCTACCTCGACCGGCTGGAAGCGAAGCTCGGCGAGGGCGGCTTCCGGCCGCTGGTCTTCCTGGTGCAATCCAACGGCGGCGTCTGCAGCCTGCGGACGGCGGCGGAACAGCCGGCGCGGCTGCTGCTCTCGGGGCCTTCCGGCGGCGCCCTGGCGGCGGGGCGGATCGCGCAGCTGCTGGACCGGCCTAACCTCGTCGCGGTCGATATGGGCGGGACCAGCTTCGATGTCTCGGTCGTGCAGGGCGGCCGCGTCTCGGTCATCACCCAGGGCGAGATCGACCGGCTGCCGGTGCGCCTGCCGATGGTGGAGATGCGCACCATCGGCGCCGGCGGCGGGTCGATTGCCAGCGTCGACCATGGCGGGCGGCTGACGGTCGGGCCGCGCAGCGCCGGCGCCCGGCCCGGGCCGGTCGCCTATGGGCGGGGCGGGGTGGAGCCGACGGTGACGGATGCCAATCTGGCGCTGGGACGGCTGGACCCGGACTATTTCCTCGGCGGGGCGATGAAGCTCGACATGCCTGCGACGCGGGCCGCCATCGCCGCCCGGGTCGGCACGCCGCTCGGGCTGAGCGTCGAGCAGGCGGCGCAGGGGATGCTGACCGTGACCAACGCCAACCTCGGCGCGGCGGTGCGGCTGTCGCTCTTCGAGAAGGGGCTCGATCCGCGCGAATTCTCCATGCTCTCCTTCGGCGGCGCCGGCGGGCTGCATGCGACCGACGTGGCGGCGGAGATGGGCATCGCCGAGGTGATCTTCCCGCGCGAGCCGGGGACGCTCTCGGCCTATGGCATCCTCTACAGCGACCTGGTGCAGGACATCGCGCGGTCCCGGGTGATGCCGGCGGTGGCGGGCAGCCTGGCGGAGGTGGGCGCGCTGCTGGCCGAGCTGCGGGCGACGGCCGATGCGCGGCTGGCGGCCGACGGCGTGGCGGCAGGGGCGCGGCATATCGAGGTGGCGGTCGACATGCGCTACCACGGCCAGGCCTTCGAGCTGCTCGTGCCCTGGGGCGACGTGGCCGCACCGGATGCGTCGGCGCTCGATGCGCTGCTCGGGCGCTTCCATGCGATGCACCGGCAGCGCTTCAGCTATTCCGATCCGAAGGAGGCGGTGGAGATCGTCACCCTCCGCGTCATCGCCACCGGCCTGCTGCCGAAGCCCGAGGCGGCGGAGCCGCAGCCGGCGGACCGGCGGGCGCTGAAGGGAACGCGGCGGGTCTTCGAGGAGGGCGCCTGGCGCGACATCCCGGTCTGGGACCGCGAGGCACTGCCGCCGGAGGACATCATCACCGGCCCGGCCATCGTCGAGGAACCCTTCGCCACCCACTACATCAGCCGCGGCTGGACCGCCCGGCTCGGCGCCGCCGGCGCGCTGATCGCGAGGACCACGCCATGACCTTGGGCCCGATCGAGATCGAGGTCATCCGCAACGCGCTGACCGCCGCCGCCGCCGAGATGGACGTCACCGTCTGGCGGACCAGCCGCAGCACCATCGTGCGGGAGCTGCTGGACTACTCCACCGCCGTCTTCGATGCGGAGGGCAACAACCTCGCCCAGTCGGCCCGCATCCCGAGCCACCTCAACAGCATGTCGCATTTCCTGCGGGAGCTGCTGGACAAGTGGGTGGACGTGAACGACTGGAGGCCGGATGACGTCGTCATCTCCAACGATCCCTATTGCGGCGGGCAGCACCTGCCGGACATCACCGCCTTCAAGCCGGTCTTCCACGAGGGGCGGCGGATCGCCTTCGTCGGCACCCTCTGCCACCACATCGACGTGGGCGGGCTGGTCGCCGGCAGCTATGCCGCCAAGGCGATCGAGATCTTCCAGGAGGGGCTGCGCATCCCCCCCGTGAAGCTGATCGAGAAGGGCGTCCGCAACGAGGGCGTCTGGGCGATGATCCGGCAGAATATCCGCAAGCCCGACCTGCTGCTGGGCGACCTGCAGAGCCAGATTGCGTCACTGGAGGTGGGCGCCGCGGCGCTGCGCCGGCTGGCGACGCGCTACGGCGCCGACGGCATGATCGAGGCCGGCGCCCGCATCCTCGACATGAGCGAGGCGGCGATGCGCGCGGCGATCGGGCGGATGCCCGACGGCACCTATGAATTCACCGACTGGCTCGACGACGACGGGATCGACCTCGACAAGCCCATCAGGCTGCATGTCGCGGTCACCATCGCCGGCGAGAGCATCAGCGTCGACATGTCCGGCTGCTCGCCCCAGGTGCAGGGCCCGACCAATGCGACGCTCGCCAGCAGCAATGCGGCGGTCATGTTCGCCGTGATGTGCGCCTGCGACGAGCCTTTCGCGGCGAACGCCGGCTGCTACCGCCCCATCTCCACCTTCGCCCCCGAAGGCTCGGTGGTGAATGCCCGCCACCCCGCACCGGTGGTGCACCGGATCGCGGTGACCCACCGCCTGCTGAACGCCATGTTCGGCGCGCTGCACCAGGCGGTGCCGGACCGCATCCCCGCGGCCTATTACGGCAACAGCTATGTCTGCACCTTCCAGACCGTGGCCGCCGATGCGAGGCGGGAGGTGCTGGTCGAGATCGAGATCGGCGGCACCGGGGCGCATCCGAAGAAGGACGGCGTCAACGCGCTCTCCTCCGGCATGCACAACAACAGCAACATCCCCATCGAGATGATCGAGGCCCAGGCGCCGCTGACCATCACCCGCTACGAATTGCTGGCGGGCTCGGGCGGCGTGGGCATGCGTCGCGGCGGCCTCGGCCTCGCCCGCGAATGGCGGATCGACAGCCCGCGCTGCTTCTTCACCGCCAACATGGACCGCTTCGTCCACGCCCCCTATGGGCTGGCCGGCGGCGGCCCCGCCGCGGTGGGGCGGCTGGTGCTGGTCCGCGACGGCATCGAAAGCCCGATGCCGCCGAAGTCGGACAATGTCCCCCTGCAGCAGGGCGACCGCATCCGGCTGGAGACCTCGGGCGGCGGCGGCTTCGGCGACCCGGCCCAGCGGGCGCCCGAGGCCGCCGCGCGCGACCGGCAGCTGGGCTACGTCTAGTCCGCCTGGCGCAATCCGGAATCGCGGATCAGCGCGGCATACTTCACCGTCTCCGCCTGGACATAGGCGGTGAAGTCGCGGCGGCCGAGGTAGCGGATGGGGTGGGAGGCGCGGGTCATGCCCTCCACCACCGATTGCGTCCGCAGGGTGCGGCCGCACACGCTATCCAGCCGCTCCAGCGTCGCCTCTGGGGTGCCGGCGGGGGCGAAGAGCCCGGTCCAGAGCGGGAAGACCAGGTCATGGCCCTGCTCCCGCAGGGTCGGCGCATCCGGCGTGTCCGGGCTGCGGCGCTCGGCGAAGACGGCGATGGCGTGCATGCCGTATTGCTGCACCAGGTTGGCCTCCGCCGTCAGCATCTGCACCGTGCCCTGCTGCATCGCCAGGATGCTGTCGCCGGAGCCGCGGAAGGGGATGTGGTTCATCTCGATCCCGAGCGCCCGGGTCAGCGCCGTCATCGCCAGATGGCCGAGGCCGCCGACGCCGCCGGAGGCATAGGGGACCTGGCCGGGGTTCGCCCGCGCGCGCGCGGCGATATCGGCGATGCTGCGGATGCCGCTGTCTTTCGGCGTCATCAGGGTCGCCGGCGCCTCGGCGATCAGGCAGACCGGGGCGAGCTGGCTGGCCTGGTAGGGCGCATTGGCGCGGAAGCTCGGCTGGATGACCACGGCGGCCATCGAGGTCAACAGCAAGGTCGTGCCATCGGGCTTTGAGCGGATGACCTCCGCCGTGCCGATGGTGCCGGTGGCACCGCCGACGTTGCGGATGAGGAGCTGGCCGCCCAGCACCTCCCCCATCACCGGCTGGATGAGGCGGCCGATGATGTCCGTGCCGCCGCCGGCGGGCCAGGGGATGACGAGCAGGACCTGAGCCCTGGCCGCCGGCGCACAGGCCAGCAGCAGCGCAACCGCAATGGCGGCCAGCCGCGGCATTCTCCGCTTCATGACGTGTCCTCTCCCATGGCCCCGCGTGTTGCCGCGGGTGCCGTGGGGGAGGCTAGCGAAAGCCCGCGGCCGGCCGCAACGATTACGGCAGCAGGCGGCGGACGTAGCGGCGGGAGGACCGGAACAGCGGCTTCACCCGCTCGGTCCAGGGGGTGCTGCGGGCGGTGATCCACTCCGGGGTCTCGTTCACCTCCGGCCGCTCGAAGCGGTAGGCCGCCAGCAGGTTGGGCGCGCCGCCGTCGAGCCGGCGGTAGCGGGTGCCGCCGATGCAGCCGGGGCAGGCGGTGAGCATCGGCAGGTGCTCCTGCTCGTACCACTCGTAGATCGCCGGCAGGTCGGCCTCGGCGATGTCGAGCTCGACCGTATAGAGGAAGGGCGCCGGGCGGCCGACGTCGCCGAGCGAGGCGATGAAGGCATAGGGAATGCCATCGGTCGCATCGGCCGGCGGCTGCTCGAGCCAGTGCCAGGTATCCCCGGCGTCCTCGATGTTCTGGTAACGCGTCCCGGGGCCACGCCCGGGCTGGATCAGCAGATCGGCCATTCTGTTTCCTCCACTCTCGCGGCAGTATCGCCACCGCAGCGCAGACCACAAGCGCGGGAGAGAAATTCCATGGCCCGAATCCCCTATGCCGATCCGACAGCGCCCGAGCACGAGGCGGCGGCGGCGCATATCGTCGCCAGCCGCAAGAAGCTCGGCCACCTGCACCGGATGCTGCTGCACAGCCCGCCGGTGGCGATGGGCTGGATCGAGATGTACGACGCGGTGCGGCGGAAGACGCTGCTCTCCGGCAAGCTGCGGGAGCTGGCGATGTGCCAGGTCGCCGCCATCAACGGCGCCGACTACGAATGGGCGGCGCATGCCCCGATCGCGCTGCAGGAGGGCGCGACCCAGGCGCAGCTGGATGCGCTGCCGGACTGGTCCGCCTCGGAGGCCTTCGATGCGACCGAGCGCGCCGCGCTGGCGCTGTGCGATGCCATGACCAGGCATGTGCATGTGCCCGAGGAGGTCTTCGCCGCCGCCCGCGCCGTGCTGCCGGAGCGCGAGCTGGTCGAGCTGGTGGTGACCATCGCCGGCTACAATTGCGTCTCCCGCGTGCTGGAGGCGCTCGGGATCAACGGCGCCGACAAGCTGGCCTGAACGCCACCTGCCGATCCCCGGCAGCCCAGAGAAAGGATCGACCATGTCACGCGTAGCGGTTATCGGCGCCGGCACCATGGGCCATGCCCTGGCGCTGGTCTTCGCCCTCGGCGGCCATCAGGTGCGGCTGACCGACAGCAACGAGGCGACGCTCGCCCGCGCCCAGGGGCTGATGGAGAAGGCGCTCGCCACCCTGGTCGCGGGCGGCGAGGCGCCGGCCGACTGGACCTCGGCACATCTGGCGCAATCCGTGACGCGCCATGCCTCGCTGGCCGAGGCGCTCGACGGGGCCGAGCTGGTGGTCGAGGCGATCATCGAGACGCCGGAGGCCAAGCGCGCGCTCTTCGCGCAGATCGACGCCCTGGCGCCGCCCGATGCGGTGATCGCCAGCAACACCAGCCATCTCGACGTCTTCCCGCTGATCCCGGAAGCCCGGCAGGCCAAGGCGCTGATCGCCCATTGGTACACGCCGCCCTACCTGGTCGACCTGGTCGACGTCATCCCCGGCCCGCGCTGCGAGCCGGCCGCCTTCGAAGGGGTGATGGGCATGCTGCGGGCCATGGGCAAGCAGCCGCTGGGCCTCAAGCGCTTCGTCCCCGGCTATGTCGCCAACCGCATCCAGGCGGCGATCGGCCTCGAGGTACAGCATCTGCTGGATGAGGGGGTGGCGACGGCACCCGAGATCGATGCCGCCATCATCCATGGGCTGGCGCTGCGGCTGCCGATCCTCGGCGTCTTCGCCAAGGCGGATTTCACCGGGCTGGCGCTGTCGCAGGCGATCCTGTCGAACAAGAGCTATGCGCCGCCGCCGGTGCGCGGGCGGAGCGACGTGCTGGACAAGCTGGTGGCCGATGGCCGCACCGGCGTGCTGGCCGGCGCCGGCTACTACGACTGGCCGCAGGAACCCGCGGCGCTGTTCGAGGCGCGCGACCGCCGGCTGATCGCCCTTAAGCAGGCGATGCGGGAGATCGGCACCATGGCCGGCCTGGAGCGCGACGCATGATCCGCTACGATCTGGCGGGCAGGACCGCCCTCGTCACCGGCGGCGCCTCCGGCATCGGCCTGGCGCTGGTGACGCAGCTGGCGCGCAACGGCGCCAAGGTGGCGATCAACCACCTAGCCGACGACCCGCGCGGGCCGGAGCAGGTGGCGCGGCTCTGCGGCGAGGGCCTCGACGTCATCGGCGCCCCCGGCGATGTCGGCGATGCCGAGGATTGCGTGCGCATGGTGGAGCAGGCCGTCGCCGACCTCGGCCGGCTCGACTTCCTGGCCAACAACGCGGGCACGCCGGGCAGCCGCACCGCCATCCCGAGCAAGGACCTCCACCGCATCACCGAGGAGTTGTGGGACACCCTGCTGCAGGTGAACCTGATCGGCGTCTTCCGCTGTACCAAGGCCGCGGCGGGGGCGCTGAAGGCCTCGGGGGGTGCGGTGGTGAACACCGCCTCGATCGCCGGGCTGAACTCGCCGGGATCCTCCATGGCCTATGGCGCGACCAAGGCGGGGGTGATCAGCCTGACCAAGAACCTGGCCCGGGCGCTCTCGCCCGAGGTACGGGTGAATGCGGTGGCGCCGGGGGCGGTGGACAGCTCCTGGATGATCGAATGGACCAACGAGCAGCGGGCGAGCAGCATCGACAAGGCGCTGCTGCGGCGCCGCTGCACCACCGACGACCTGGCGGAGGTGATGCTCTTCCTGCTGGCCGGGGCGGCGATGGTCACCGGCCAGACCATCACCGTCGATGGCGGGCTGACCCTCAGCGGCTAGGCACCACCACCACCGTGCCGCGCTTGGTGCCGGCCTCGACCGCCTCATGCGCGGCAGCCGTCTCCGCCAGCGGGAAGCTGGCGGCGATGCGGTGCAGCCGCGGGGCCTGGCGCAGCCAGCGGGTGATATCCGTCATCGCCTGCCGCCGCGCCGCCGCCGGGGCGCTGTTCAGCACCACGCCGCGGAGGTTCACGTTCTTCCGCATCAAGGTGCCGGAAACCGGAATGGCCGGGGAGGGGCCGCCGCGGCTGGCATAGCCGACGACGCTGCCGTTCAGCGCGACGACCTCGGACCAGAGCGCGGCATTGCCGGCGACATCCACTTCGACGATGCGGTCGACGCCGCCGGTCGCCGCCATGATCCGCGCGGCGCAATCCGGGGCGCGGTAGTCGAACACCGCCTCGGCGCCGGCGGCTTCGGCATCCGCAGACTTCCAGCCGCCGCTGGCGGTGGCGCCGACCCAGGCCGCGCCGCCCCAGCGCGCCAGCTGCACCGCGTAATTGCCGACCGCGCCGCCGCCGCCGGAGACCAGCACCCGCAGCCCCGCCAGCGGCCCATCGGCAAACAGGCAGCGATGCGCGGTCATCGCGGGGATGCCGAGGCAGGCGCCGATCTCATCGGAGATGCCTTCGGGCAGGTCCGCGACGTATTCGACCGGGACGCAGGTCGCCTCGGCGGCGGTGCCGAAGGGGCGGCCGCGCTGGGCGTTGTAGAGCCAGACCCGTCGCCCAAGCAGCGCCGCATCGACACCCTCGCCCAGCGCCTCGACGACGCCGGCGCCGTCGCTGTTCGGGATGATCAGCGGCCACTCGTTGGCGTAGCTGGTGCCGGCGCGGCGGTAGGTATCGGCGGGGTTGACGCCGGAGGCCGCGAGCCGCACCCGCACCTCGCCGGCGGCGGGCTCCGGCAGCGGCCGTTCGCCGAATTGCAGCACCGCGGCGGCGGGGCCGGTGCGGTCGTACCAGACGGCCCGCATCAATCGAGCGCCACCACGCATTCGATCTCCAGCAGGAAGTCGGGCACCGGCAGCGCCGCGACCACGCAGGTGGTGCGCGCCGGCAGATGCGCCGCGGGGAAGGCCGCGGCGTAGAGCCGGTTCATCTCCCGCACGTCGCCGGCACGCGTCAGCAGCACGTTGGTCTTCACCACCCTGCTGATGTCGGTCCCGGCTTCCGCCAGGATGGCGTGGAGCGACTTGATCACCTCGGCGAACTGCGCGGCGAAGTCGCCGGCCGCCAGCGTGCCGTCCGGCGCGAAGGGGCCGATGCCCGAGACATACAGCGTCGCCCCATGCCGCACCGCGACCGAGAGCGGCGGGAAGGGGCGGCCGTCCCGCGGCGAGGCGAAGCGCTGGATATCCGCCATCAGGCGGAGCAGCGCACGAGCTTGCCCGGCAGCGCGCCGGTCGCCTCGCCATGGCGGTAGGTCACCTGCCCGGCGACGATGGTCGCGTCGTAGCCCCGGGCCCGCTGCATCAGCCGCCGCCCGCCGGCCGGCAAATCATACAGCATCCCCGGCCGCTCGAGCGTCAGCGTCTCGTAGTCGATGACGTTGATGTCGGCCCGCATCCCGGCCTTCAGCGTGCCGCGGTCCGGCAGGCCGGCGGCATGCGCGGTGTCGCTGGTCTGGCGGCGGATGAGTTCTTCCACCGGCAGGCCACGCTGCTTGCCCCAGTAGCTCAGCAGGAAGGTCGGGAAGCTGCCGTCGGAGATGAAGCCGACATGGGCGCCGCCGTCGGAGAGGCCGACGATGGTGTTGCGGTGCCGCAGCAGCTCCTCGGAGGCATCCAGGGTGAAGTCGGCGTAGTTGGTCAGCGGGCAGAACAGGAAGCCCTGGCCCTCGTTCTCCAGCAGCATGTCGTAGGCGACGTCCTCCGGGCTGCGGCCCTCGCGGGCGGCCTTGGCGGCGACGCTGGTCTCGCGGTGCGGCACGTAGTCCGGCGGATCGCCGAAGGGGAACATCCGCTCGAAGGAGAGGCGGGTAATGAGGGGGAAGTTGCTGCCGGAGATCCGGTCGTCGGCGAGGATGGCCGCCTTCTTGGCCGGGTCGCGCATGGCGGCGACGCGCTCCGGCACCGGCAGGTGTGCGATCGCCTTGTAGCTCGGCGCGCCGCTGAAGGGGTTCTGGCTGCCGAGCAGGCCCATCAGGATGCCGATCGGCCGCGGCGGGAAGACCGGGCGGATGCGGAGGCCATCGGCGGCGGCCTGGTTGGACAGCGCCAGCAGCTCCTTCCAGACCTCGGTCCGGTCGTGCCGCGCGGTGAGGGAGAAGACCATCGGCCGGCCGCAGGCCTCCGCCACCCGGCGCAGCATGGCGAATTCGGTGGCGGCATCGGGCAGGTTGAAGTCGGAGACGACCTCGAGGAAGCCGGCGCCGACCTCCTTCAGCCCCATGGCGATGCCGATCAGCTCATCCTCCTGGGCGCGGAGCGTCGGCGTGTGGTCGCCCTTCAGCGTCTTGTGGCTGATGGTGCGGCTGGTGGAGAAGCCGAAGGCCCCGGCCTGCACCGCCTCGGCGACGATCTGCCGCATGGCGGCGATGTCGCCCTGGTTCGCCGGCTCGAGGTTCAGCGCCCGCTCGCCCATGACATAGACGCGGACGGCGGCATGCGGGACCAGGGCGCAGATGTCGATGTCGCGCGGCTTGCCGTCCAGCACGGCCATGTACTCGGAGAAGCTCTCCCAGGTGAAGTTCAGCCCCTGGGAGAGGACGGGGGCGGGGATGTCCTCGACGCCCTCCATCAGCTCGATCAGCTTCATCTCCTCGCCGGGATGGACCGGGGCGAAGCCGACGCCGCAATTGCCCATGACCGCGGTGGTGACGCCATGGATGGCGGAGGGGGCGAGGTGGCTGTCCCAGACCGCCTGGCCATCGTAGTGGGTGTGGATGTCGACGAAGCCCGGCGTGACCAGCCGGCCGGCGGCATCGATCTCCTCGCGCCCCGGCGGCAGCCCCGGCCCGATGGCGCTGATCAGCCCGCCGGTGATCGCCAGGTCGGCGGGGTAGGGGGCGGCGCCGGTGCCGTCGACGATGGTGCCGCCGCGAATGACCAGATCGGCTGCCATGGATGCTTCCTTCCGTTCCCGTGTCTTCTTGGGAGGAAGCCTAGGCCCATCGGCGGCCGGGGGGAAAGCCTGGAGCCGAAGGCGGGCTCGCGACTGCGCGAGCCGCGGCGTCAGGGCTTCGGGTAATTCGCGCCGAAGCGCGCGACGAAATCGTTGAAGCCGTAGCGGTCGATGCGCACCAGGCAGGGGGCGCCGTCGAGGTGGCGGAATTCGTAGATCAGCGCCTCGTCGCCCTGCAGCGCCATGCGGCAGAAGCCTTCCTCCGGCGCCAATTCCTTGCCGGGGCAGCGGTCGAGGTTCACGTGCCGCACGTTCTCCTCGAAGCCCTCGTAGCCGTAGAAGCAGGCCGTCTCGGCCCGAAGGCCACCGATCCAGGCCGCTACGGCGAGAGCCGGCCAGAGGAGCCGGAGGGGTCTGATGTGCATGGCTGCCTCCGGCGTCGCGGCTTGATCGTTCGAGGATACCATCGTTTCCGGCAAGGCCAAGCCTAGTCGGGCATGGCCGCCGCCTCGTAGCCGACCGGGACCGGGCTGGCGGGCTTCAGGCCCAGCGTCGCGCGGAGTTGCGCCAGCATGGATTGCGCCGCCTCGCCCAGCTCGGCTTCGGGGCCGGCCACCCCCTCGACCGCCGCCATGGCCCGCCGCCGCTCCGCCACCCGGGGCAGCAGCTTCGGCAGGGCGGCCAGCGCCTCGTCCTGGGCCATGCTGGCGATGACGGTCTGCTCGCGGATCAGCGCCTGCCGCCCGGCCGGGGTCATGGCCGCGAAGGGCGCCTCGGTGGTCAGCAGGGCGTTGGAGCGGGCCAGCCGCGACCGCCGCACCCCGCCGCGGGCGCGGGCCAGCAGGATCATCATGCGGATCACCGCCTCGGCGTAGCCGCCCTCGGCGACCCGGGCGAGGGCGGCCCGCACCTCCGGCGCCTCCACCTCGGTGGCCAGGGGCGGCGCCTCCTCCGCCGTGTCCCCCCCGGCGACGCCCCAGGTGCCGAGCGCGCCATAGACCGCGTGGAAGGCGTATTCGGTCCAGCCGTCGCGCAGGTCGCGGTAGAGGTCGAAGCTCCGCTCCACCCCCTCCGCCCAGAGCCGTTCCCAGGCGAGGAAGGGGTTGGCGGGCGCCACGGGCCGGCGATGCGCGCGGACCTCCTCGGCCAGGCCGGCGACCGGGGCCATGGCGGGGTTGTGGTCGCTCAGCAGGGTCCGCCGCAGCCGCATCGGGTGCAGCTGCCGGCGCAGCTCGGCGGTCCGCTCGGTCGCCATCTGGCGGACCCCCGGGGCGATGAAGAGGTCGTAGATGGACTGGTTCAGCGCCGAGATCCGGGCGACGGCGGGGAAGGCCTCGTTCCTCGCCTCGCCGGAGCGGGCGCGGATATCGGCCATGGTCCGCTCCTTGAGCTCGACCTGCCACTCCTTGGCGCCGCCCTCGGTGGTGATCAGCATCTCGTAAAGGCCGGGCGCCACGCTGTCGATGAGCTGCAGGGTCTCGGCGATTTCCGTGTGCTCCTTCAGCGCCACGGCGCCGGAGACGAAGATGCCGAGGTGGCCGATGTCCTCGTGCATCAGGTAGACGATGGTCTGGCCGAGGGTCTTAATCTCCCGCTCGTCGCGGTAGACGTCGGCGATCCAGCGCAGCGCCTGGCCCGGCGGGGTGATGTTGTCGCCGGCCGAGGCGAAGACGATCACCGGGCTGCGCACCGAGCGCATGTTGAAGGTGGCGCCGGCGCCGGAGCTGATCTCGCCGCGGGCGAAGCGGTCGCCGATGAAGAGGTTCTCGACGATCCAGCGGATCTCCTCGCGGTTCATCAGGAAGTAGCCGCCCCACCACTTCTCGAATTCGAGGAAGCGCGGGGTCTCGGCGTCCACGCTGGCGAAGAGGTTGTAGTACTTCTTGAACCAGGTATTCGCCGGCGACAGGCTCTCGAAGTTCAGCACCAGGCTGGCGCCGTCGAAGCGGCCGTTGCCGAGGTCGGCCATCAGCGCCGCCGGCCAGGAGCCGCCGGCGAGGCCGCCGAGGTAGCGCATCGGGTTCCGCCCGCGCTCGCCCGCCCAGTAGGACAGCGGCGCGCCGTTCAGCACGATGGCGCCGGTGAGCTCGGGCTGCGAGGCGCCGAGCATCATCACCGCCCAGCCGCCCTGGCAGTTGCCGATGACGACCGACTTCGGCGCCTCCGGGTGCAGCTCGTGGATGCGCTCGAGGAAGATGCCCTCGGCCCGGGTGATGTCGAGGATGGTCTGGCCCGGCTCCGGGTCGCGGAAGAAGATGACGAAATAGACCGGGTGGCCGCGGCGCAGCGCCACGCCGACCTGGCTATCGGATTTGAAGCCGCCGATGCCGGCGCCATGCCCGGCGCGCGGGTCGATGATGACGAAGGGCCGCAGCCTGGGGTCGAGCGGCGCGGCGCCCTCGGGGTGGCGGATGCGGACCAGGGCGTAGTTGCAGGGCCGCGGCAGGGTGCGGCCATCCACCACCATGTCCCAGTCGAAGAACAGCACCGGCGGGCAGCCCGCGGCCTCGTGCTCGACGAAGATGTTGCCGGCCCGGCGCATGGTGTCGAGGAAGAGCACGCCGCGCTGGGCCGCATCCACCGCGTAGTCCGCCGCATCCTGCAGCAGCGCCCGCGGGCTGGCCGGGAGCGGTGGCGGCGCCGGCGGCAGCGCGGCCGGGGCCAGCGCCGCGGCCTGGCGGCCGGCCACATCCGCGAGGGTGCGGGCCTGGTCGATCACGCGGGACATGGTTTCGGCGCCGCGGGCAAGGAGCTCGCGGCCCGGGGGAGGGGCGACCACGGTCATTGGCGTATCCTTGATTGGCCGGTCGGCAGTTTGCCAATATGGTGCACTGCACCATTGCCGCTGTCCAGCGGATTGCGCCCGATCGCCTCCGGGGCGGGATAAATGCATGGCCACCCCGAATCTTTGGGCCTAGCCTCCCCGGTGGGGAGAACCGTGCCGTGCCGCAAGCCGTAAAGCGAAGCGTCGCCCTGCCGCCGGACCAGGCGCGCTACATCGACGATCTGGTGGCCTCCGGCGCCTATGAATCGGGCAATGCAGTGGTCCTGGCCGCCCTCGCCGCGTTCCAGGCGCGGGAGGAGGCGTTGGCCCGCTGGGTGAAGTCGCAGGTCGTGCCGGTGCTCGGCGCGCTGCAGCCCAACCGTGGCTGGGAGGTGCCGGAGGACCAGCTGGTCTCCGCCGTGCGCCGGCAGCAGGCGGTCTGGGTCCCCGAGACCGCCAAGGAACGCTCGGACTAAGGCCGGCGCCCATCCGCCGGCGCGGCTTGACCGCAACCGGGGCCGCCCGCAGCCTCCCCCCGAGGAGACCGCCATGCCAGCCATCACCCGCCGGGCCGCGCTTGCCGCGCCGGCCGGCCTCGCCGCGCGCCCGGCCCGGGCCCAGCCCGCCCCCGGCCGGCCGGTGCGCATCATCGCCCCCTTCACCCCGGGCGGCGGCACCGATACCACCGCGCGGGTCCTGGCCCCGGCCATGGGCGCCTTCCTTGGCCAGACCGTGCTGGTCGAGAACCGCCCCGGCGCCGCCGGCTCGCTCGGCGCCGGGGCGGTGGCGGACAGCCCGGCGGATGGCCATACCCTGCTGATCGATGCGCTGAACCATGCGGTGAATCCGCAGCTGCTGCACGGCCTGCGCTTCGACTACGCGACCGCCTTCGCCCCGGTCAGCCTGCTGACGGTGCTGCCGCAGATCTTCGTGGTGCCGCCGGCGCTGCCGGTCGCGACCCTGGCGGAGTTCGTCGACTGGGCGCGGGCGCGGCCGGGGCGGCTGGCCTTCGGCTCCTCCGGCAATGCCGGCGGGTCGCATCTCGGGGCCACCCTGTTCCTGCGGGAAACCGGGCTCGACATCGGCCACGTCCCCTATCGCGGCGGCTCCGCGGTGCTGCCGGACCTGATCTCCGGCACCGTGGTCTTCGCCTTCGCCACGGTGAATTCGGCGACCCAGCTGATCCGCGACGGGGGGCTGAAGGCGCTGGCCGTCGCCTCGGAGCAGCGGGTCGCCGCGCTGCCGGCGGTGCCGACCATGGCCGAGGCCGGCTATCCCGCGGTGGTGCTGGATGAGTGGAACCTGCTCGCCGCCCCGGCCGGGACCCCGGCGGCGGTGCTGGCGCGGCTGCATGCGGCGGTGCGCCACGCGCTGGCCCAGCCCGCCGTGCGGGACCGCTTCGCCGCGATCGGCGCCACCGCGGTCGGCAGCCCGCCGGAGGAGGCGGCGAGCTACCTTGTGGCGCAGCGGGAGAGGCTCGGCCGGCTGGTGGCGGATGCCGCCATCACCATCGAATGAGCCGTGCCGAGGATGACGACGACGAGGAGGCCGGCCCGCCCGGCCTGCCGTCCGGCACCCCCTTCTACATGACCCCGGCCGGCCATGCGGCGCTGCTGGCCGAGCTGCGCCGGCTCTGGTCCGAGGAGCGGCCGAAGGTGGTCGAGCTGGTCGCCTGGGCGGCCGGGCTCGGCGACCGCTCGGAGAATGCCGACTACCAGTACGGCAAGCGCCGGCTGCGCGAGATCGACCGCCGGGTCCGCTTCCTCCGGAAGCGGCTCGAACGGGTGCAGGTGGTCGACCCCGCCCGGCAGACCCGGCGCCACGCGATCTTCTTCGGCGCGACGGTGACCTATGCGCGGGAGGACGACCGGGAGGTGACCGTCACCATCGTCGGCGTGGATGAGGCCGACAGCGGCGCCGGGCGGATCTCCTGGGTCTCGCCAGTGGCCCGCGCCCTGCTCGGGGCGGGCGTCGGCGACCTGGTGCGGGTGCGGATGCCGCAGGGGACGGAGAGCCTCGAGGTGGTGGCGATCCGCTACCCCGCGGCCTGACCCGGCTAGCGGCCCGGCTGGCGGCCCCGGCCGAAACAATGCCGCGCACCGCGCGTTGGCCTCGCTCCCATCCGGAACAGCAGTGCCCATGACGGTTCAGGTCGAACGGCCCAACCCCCCCGGCTTCCCCGCGCATGGCGCGAAGGCGCTGCCCGCGGTGACGCTCGACGCGCTGAACGCGGAGCTGCGGACGCCGGAGGGCTTCCTCGGCGACCAGGCCAGCAGCGGCGCCTTCCGCGAGATCCTCGATACCTGGCGGAAGACCCTGAAGAAGGTTGACGACGACCCCTTCGGCACCACCCCGACCGCCGAGATCAGCCGCCGCCAGCTCGACAAGCTGCTGGCCCAGGGCGACGCCGAGATCGCCGGGCTGGTGCATGGGGTGGTCGAGGAATTCGCCCAAGGCCTCGCCACCGTCATCAAGCGCCTGCTGAAGACCAAGGGCTGGCAGGAGACCGAGCGCATCGTCATCGGCGGCGGCATGCGCGGCAGCCGGGTCGGCGAGCTGGCGATCGGCCGCGCCGGCATGCTGCTGCGGGGCGAGGACATCGCCACCGAGCTGCTGCCGATCCGCCATGACCCGGACGAGGCCGGGCTGATCGGCGCGGTGCAGCTCGCGCCGCCCTGGATCTTCCTCGGCCATGACGCGCTGCTCGCGGTCGACATCGGCGGCTCGAACATCCGGGTCGGGCTGGTGCGGCCGCACCTGAAGAAGGCGCCGGACCTCTCCGCCGCCTGCCTCTGGGAGACCGAGATCTGGCACCACCGCGACGACAAGCCGAAGCGCGAGGAGGCGATCGACCGGCTCTGCGAGATGCTGGCCGACCTGCTGCGCAAGGCGGAGAAGCGCGGGCTGGCCGTCGCGCCCTTCATCGGCGTCGGCTGCCCCGGGCAGATCGAGCCGGACGGCAGCATCGCCAAGGGCGGCCAGAACCTGCCGGGCAATTGGGAGAGCAGCCGCTTCAACCTGCCGGGGCGGCTGCTGGAGGCGCTGCCGGAGATCGGCGGCCATGCCACCATCATCGTCGTGCACAACGACGCGGTGGTGCAGGGGCTGAGCCAGGTGCCCTGGATGGGCGACGTCTCCCGCTGGGGGGTGCTGACCATCGGCACCGGCCTGGGCAATGCCCGCTTCACCAACCGCGAGCGGTAGCGGCCCGGGTTGCCAGCCCGGCCGCCCCGGCCGATCCTCGGGCGCCGATGCGGATGGGACGATGGACGCGATGCCTGACGAGATGAGCCGGGGCCCGGAGCGGGTGCCGGAGGGGATGGACGGCGCGCCCGATGCGGCGCTGGCGCGGCTGGACGGCGCCGCCCGGCATCTTCGTACTCCCTGCGGCGCGGGCGAGATGGCCTGGCGGGTGTGGGGCGGCGGCGGCGGCATCCCGCTGGTGCTGCTGCACGGCGGCTCCGGCTCCTGGCGGCACTGGGCGCGCAACGTCGCGGCGCTGGCCCGGGGCCGGATGGTCGTCTGCCCGGACCTGCCCGGCCTCGGCGACAGCGCCATGCCGCCGCCGGCCGAGACCCCGGCGCCGGTCGCCGCCGTGGTCCGCGCCGGCCTCGACCGGGTGCTCGGCGCGGGGACGCCCTACCACCTCTGCGGCTTCTCCTTCGGCGCGCTGCTCTCGGGCCACATCGCCGCCGAGGCCGGGCCGGCGCTGCGCAGCGTGACCCTGGTCGGCGCCGGGGCGCTGGGCCTGCCGCGGCAGATCACCCCGCTGGTCAAGGTCCGCTCCGAGACCGGCGAAGCGCGGATCGCGGCGCACCGGCACAACCTCGCCAGCCTGATGTTCGCCGACCCGGCGCGGATCGACCCGCTGGCCCTGGCGATCCAGGAGGCGAACAGCCAGGCCGCCCGCTTCCGCAGCCGCGGCTTCGCCAGCAGCACCAGCCTGAAGGACGCCATCGCCCGCAGCCGCGCGCCGGTGGCGCTGCTCTACGGGGAGCGCGACGCCATCGCCTGGCCGGAGATCCCCTCCCGCTTCGCCGCCCTGCATGCGGTGCAGCCGGAGGCCTGGACCGGCGTCATCCCCGGCGCCGGCCACTGGGTGGCCTACGAGGCGGCGGCGGGCTTCAACGCCATGCTGGCGGACATGCTGGACCGCCGCTTCGGCGGCTGACCGGCCTCCGCGGTTGCCCGCGGCCCCGGCCCCCGGCATCCTGCCGGCCGGGACGGGGAGCGGCGCATGGACGATCAATTCGGGCGGCGCGCCGCCCTGGCTCTCGGCGCCGGCCTGCTTGCCCGCCCCGCCGCGGCGCAATGGGTGCCGCCGCGGCAGGTCCGGCTGGTGGTGCCCTTCTCCCCCGGCGGCGGGGCGGATACCACGGCGCGGCTCTTCGCCCCGACCTTCGGCGCCGTCCTCGGCCAGCCCGCGGTGGTGGAGAACCGGGCCGGCGCCGGCGGCACCATCGGCGCCGCCGAGGTGGCCCGCGCCGCGCCGGACGGCACCACCCTGCTGGTCGACGCGGCCAACCAGGCGGTCGCCCCCTTCATCTTCCGCAACCTCGGCTTCGACTACGAGCGCGGCTTCACCCCGATCAGCCGGGTCACCCTCTATCCGCTGATCGCCGTCGTCCGCCCGGACAGCCCCTTCCGCAGCCTGGCGCAGCTGCTGGACAGGGCGCGGGCGGCGCCGGGCCAGGTGACCTACAGCTCCTCCGGCAACGCCGTCTCGAACCACATCGCCGCGGCGCTGCTGGCCAGCAGGGCCAAGGTGGAGCTGAGCCACGTGCCCTATCGCGGCGGCGGCCCGGCGCTGGCCGCGGTGCTGGCGGGGGACGTCGACTTCGGCTTCGCCACCGTCGCCTCCGCCGCGGCGCTGGCGCAGGACGGCCGGGTGCGCGCGCTGGCCGCCTCCTCCGCCCAGCGGATCCCCGGCCTGCCGGAGGTGCCGACGGTCGCCGAGCAGGGCTTCCCCGGCTACGACCAGAACGAGTGGAACGGGGTCTATGGCCCGGCCGGCCTGCCGCCGGCGATCGTCGAGCGGGTGCAGGCCGCCTGCCGCGCCGCCCTGGCCGAGCCGCTGGTGGTGCAGCGGCTGGCCGCGCTCGGCGCCATCGGCCTCGGCAGCGGCCCGGCCGAATTCGCCGACTTCCTCCGCCGGGAGCGGGCTTCCATGGCGACCCTGGTGCGGGAGGCCGGCATCAGCGCCGATTGATCGGCCCGCGGCCGGGCCGGGATGGCTCCGCCGCCGAACCGCGCTAGGGTGCCGGATCGCGCCGGCCCCGCCGGGCCGGACCTGCCACGAAAGGCCCCGATCACGCGCCATCACCTCTCCCCGGCCGCCCCGCCATGACCCTGGTCGCCCTGGTCGCCCGCCTCGGGGCGGCGCGGCGCCCGGCGGCGCAGCGCTGGACCATCGCCCTGGCCTGCCTGGCGGTGGCGGTGGCGGCGCGGCTGGCCCTCGAGCCGGCGCTGCCGCCCGGCTTCCCCTTCCTGACCTTCTTCCCCGCGGTGATCCTCACCGCCTTCCTCGGCGGGCTCTGGCCGGCGGTGGCGGTGGCCGCCGGCTGCGGCCTGGCGGCCTGGCTGCTGCTGCTGCCGAGCGCCGCCGCCGGCACGCCGCAGGCGGCCGACCTGCTGGCGCTCGGCTTCTACGCCGGCATCGTCACGGTCGACATCGCCATCATCCACGGCATGACCCTGGCGCTCGACCAGCTCCGCCAGGAGCGCGAGCGCAGCCAGTCGCTCGCCGCGACCAGCGCCATGATGTTCCACGAATTGCAGCACCGGGTCGCCAACAACCTGCAGGTGGTCGGCGCGCTGATGACCCTGCAGAAGGCGACGGTGCAGGACGCCCAGGCGCGGCGAGTGATCGAGGAGGCGGCGGCGCGGCTCGGCCTCATCGGCCGGCTGCACCGCAAGCTGCACGACCCGCGGGGCCAGCTGGTGGATTTCGGCGCCTTCCTGCGCGAACTCTGCGACGACGTGCTGGGCTCGATGGACGCGGCCGGCGCGGTGCGCTGCACCGTCGACGCCGAGCCGCTGGCGCTGAACCCGGACCAGAGCGTGCCGCTCGCCCTCATCGTCGCCGAGCTGATCGCCAATGCGCTGGAGCATGGCTTCCCCCAAGCCGGGACCACCGCCGGGACCGCCGCCGGGGGCGCCGCCGCGCCCGGCACCATCGCGGTGGCGCTGCGGCGGGAGGCGGCGGGGCGGATCGGCCTGACCATCGCCGACGACGGCCACGGGCTGGCGCCCGATTTCGACCTGGCGCGGACCCGCAGCCTGGGGCTGCGGATCGTCAAGGCGCTGGCCGCCCAGCTTGGCGGCAGCTTCGAGATGGAAAGCCGCCGCCCCGCCGCCGGCACCCTCTGCCGCATCCGCTTCGCCGGCTGAGCCGGCGGCCCGGGCTCAGGGCTTCGGCGCGCTGGCCATCAGCCCTTCCCAGCGCTCGACGTCGCGCTGGACATAGGCCGCGGCCTCGGCCGGCGGCAGCGCCAGCACCCGGTCGACGCCGAGCTCGGTCCATTTCCGCCGCAGCGCCTCGTCCTGCTGCACCCGGGCGACCGCCGCATGCAGCGCCACCTGCAGCGGCGCCGGCGTCGTGGCGGCGACGAAGATCGCCTGCCAGACCACCATCTCGGCCTCGACCCCGATCTCCCGCCAGGTCGGCACCTCCGGCGCCGCCGGGCTGCGGGCCGGGCCGGTGACGGCGAAGGCGCGGGCCTGGCCGCCGCGGGCGGTCTGCAGCCCGGTCAGGGCGATGTCGAAGACCAGGCCGATGCGGCCGGCGGCGAGGTCGAGCGTCGCCGGCGCCCCGCCGCGGTAGGGGATCTCGTTCATCGACAGGCCGGTGGTCCGCTGGAACAGCAGCGCCGCCATCCCGAGCGTGCCGCCGCCGCCGGTGCTGCCGAAGTCGTACTTGCCGGGATGGGCGCGGACCTCGGCGATGAAGCCGCGGCCGTCTGCCGCGGGGAAGCCGTTCGAGACCAGCATCACCATCGGCATCTCCGACAGGATGGCGACCGGCGAGAGCTGGCGGATCGGGTCGACGCTGGCATTCGGCACCACCGCCCGCAGCACCGCATGGCTGGTGTTGTTGAACAGGATGGTATGGCCGTCGGCCGGGGCGCGGATGACGAATTCCGCCGCCACCATGCCGGCGCCGCCGACCCGGTTCTCCACCAGCACCGGCTGCGGCAGCACCCGGGCCAGGGCCTCGGCCAGCACCCGGGCGCCGACATCGGTGGCGCCGCCGGCGGTATAGGGCACCACCAGCCGGACCGGGCGGTCGGGGAAGGCCGGGGCCTGGGCATGGGCCGTCCGGGCGAGCGCGGGCAGCGCCAGCAGGCCGAGGGCGGCCGCGGCGAGGCGCAGGGGCAAGCGGGTCATGGTGGGGTGGTCCTTGCGGGTTGGCCGGCAGCCTAGCAGATCGGGCCCGGCCCTCCAGCCATCGACGCCGCCGGCCGCGCCCTGTAGGCACGGCGCCACCCCACCCGCATCACGACGGATCCGCCCCATGACCCCCGACCAGCCGCTGCCCATCCTCGCGACCCATAGCGGCAAGTTCCACTGCGACGAGGTCTTCGCCTATGCCGTGCTGCGGCTGGCGCTCGGCCTCGGCGAGGCCGGCCGGGACCACATGCTGCTGCGCACCCGCCGGGCGGACCAGCTCGCCGGCGCCGGCATCGTCTGGGATGTCGGCTTCGTCTTCGACGCCGCCGCCGGCCGCTTCGACCACCACCAGCGCGGCGCCCCGCTGCGGCCCGACGCGACGCCCTTCTCCTCGGCCGGGCTGGTCTGGCAGGTGTACGGCGAGCGCGCGGTCGCCGCCCTGCTGCCGCCCGAGGCCGCCGGCTTCGCCGCCGCCATCGCCGCCGAGCTCGACGACAACCTGGTGCGGCGGATCGACGAGATCGACAACGGCGTCGCCGCCGACGGGCCGCTGCAGCGCGACACGCTGGGCCTGGCCAGCCTGGTCGGCGAGTTCAACCCGAGCTGGGACGACCCCTCCGGCCAGGGCCCCGGCGCCGGCGACGCCGCCTTCCAGGAGGCGACGGCGATGCTGCTCGGCGTGCTGCGCCGCCGGGTCGACGCGCTGCGGGCGCGGCTGGCGGCCGAGGCGCATGTGCTGGCGGCGCACCGCGCCGGGGCGGATCCGCGGCTGCTGGTGCTCGACCGCGGCATGCCCTGGAAGAACGTGGTCTTCGCCCATGGGCTGCCGGTGCTGTTCACGGTCTCCCCGGCCTCGAACGGGAACTGGATGCTGGACACCATGCCGCCCGAGCCCGGCTCCTTCGCCCAGCGCCTGCCGCTGCCGGAGGACTGGGCCGGGCTGGAGGCCGAGGCCCTGGCGGCGAAATCCGGCATCGCCGACGCGGTCTTCGTCCACCTGCGCCGCTTCGTCGGCGCGGCGAAGTCGCGGGACGGCGCCCTGGCCATGGCGCAGAAGGCCCTGGCGGCCTGAGGCGGGCCCGCGCCGGCGGGTCGTTCCACGAGCCGGTTCCTCCGGCCGGAGCCGGCGTTAGAGCAAACTCCGATCTGATGGAATCATCAGGCCGGAGATATTTGCTTGCCAGAACAAAAAGCTAGAGCGGGCTCCGTGAGCCAGTGCGAACGGAAACCGCGCTAGCCGGTCCCGCCCATCACCGCCCGCAGCGGCGCCACCGCCGCCTCGGCCGGCCCGACCGTCACCAGCCGGCCGCCCTGCCACTGCGCCAGGCAGGGCCGCGCCCGCAGGTTCTGGCCCTTCTCGTCGAAGCGGGCGCCCCAGCCGGTGGCGGTCGTCCCTTCCGCCACGTCGGTCGCCAGCAGCGCCGCCCGCACCTTGTCCCGCTCGAGCCCGCCGGCCCGCTGCAGCGCCTCCAGCACCAGCCGGGCGCCGACGTAATTGGCCAGGGAATGACCGGAGCGCGGGTCGCTGCCGTAGCGCTTCTTGTACAGCTCGACGAAGGCCGCGACGCCCGGCGCCACCGCCTCGGCCACCGCGAATTGCGGGAAGTCGACGTCGAGCGTGCCCTCGAACTCCGGGCCGACCGAGCGCGCGGTATCGGTCAGGCTGTAGCCGGCGCCGCTGCCGATCACCATGCGCGGCCGCCAGCCGGCCTCCTTCATGCCGCGGTAGAACAGCACGATGTCGTTCTGGTAGCCGGTGTGCAGCACCACGTCGGCCCGCACCGCCCGCAGCCGCTCCAGCACCGGGGAGAGCTCGACGGTCCGGGCCGAGTAGCCGATGCGTTCCACCTGGGTCAGCCCGCGCGCCCGCAGCTGGGATTCCTGCAGGCCGCTGACCGTCTGCCCATAGAGCCCGTCCTCGTGCAGGACGGCGATCCGCAGCGCCGCGGCCGGGGTGGACCAGGCGCCGGCCAGCAGCTCCGGGATCACCGCCACCGAATCCCGGGCGAAGTCGCTGGCCCGCGGGCAGAGCCGGTAGAGGTTGCGGAAGCCGCGTTCGGTGATGGGGTCGGCGATGGCGCCCAGCTCGAAGTAGGGCAGGCCCTGCATCTCGGCCGCCTGGCTGGCGGCGAAGCCGAGGTGGGAGGCGAAGGTGCCGAAGCCCGCGGCCACCCGCTCGGCCGACTGCAGCCGGCGCAGCTCGGCCATCGCCTGCTCCGGCCCGGCCGCATCGCCCTTGGCCAGACGGATGGCCCGCCCGAGCAGCCCGCCGGCCGCGTTGCGCTCCTCGACCGCCAGCTCCAGGCCGCGGAAGCTCTCGTCGCCCAGCAGCGCCAGGCTGCCGGAGAAGGGGAAGAGCGCGCCGAGCCGGAGCTCGCTGCCGGCGGCGGGCGCCGGGGCGGCGCCGGGGGCCGCGGCGCTGCCGCTGCTTGCACCCGCACCCGCACCACCACCCTGGGCCCGCAGCGGCGGCGCCGGTGCGACCAGGGCGGCGAGGCCGCCAAGCAGCGGGCGACGGGCGATCCTCGACATGGGCATCCTTCCGCGGCGGGCGCGCGGTGGCTGATTCTTCCCATGCGGCGGGCCGCTGGCAACCCCAATCGACGCCGGCCTCCCGTGCAAATTCCGCGGCCATGCGCGGCGGCGGAATCCCGGGCCGGCTTGACGCCGCGCCGCGCCGCGCGGAAACCTCCCCGCCGCATTCCGGGAGGAGCAGACCCCATGGCCACGCTGCCTGAGACCATGACCGCCATGCTGCACGGCGACGGCGGCGGCCCCGAGGTGCTGGTCGCCGGCACCGTGCCGACCCCGGCGCCGAAGCCGGACGAGGTGCTGATCCGCGTCCAGGCGACCGGGGTGAACCGCCCCGACGTCGCCCAGCGCAAGGGCGAGTACCCGCCGCCCCCCGGCGCCAGCCCGCTGATCGGCCTCGAGACCGCCGGCGAGGTGGTCGCGGTCGGCGCCGAGGTCACCGGCTACAAGGTCGGCGACAAGGTCTGCGCCCTGACCAACGGCGGGGCCTATGCCGAGTACTGCGCGGCGCCGGCCAGCCAGTGCCTGCCCTGGCCCAAGGGCTACGACGCCATCCGCGCCGCCGCCCTGCCGGAGACCGCCTTCACCGTCTGGGCCAACCTCTTCGGCCACGGCCGCCTCGCCGCCGGGGAGACGGTGCTGATCCACGGCGGCACCTCCGGCATCGGCGTCACCGCCATCCAGCTCGCCAAGGCCTTCGGCGCGACGGTCATCGCCACCGCCGGCAGCGCCGACAAGTGCAAGGCCTGCCTCGACCTCGGCGCGGATGCGGCGATCGACTACCGCGCCCAGGATTTCGTCGCGGAGGTGAAGCGCATCACCGAGGGCAGGCTGGCCAATGTCGTGCTCGACATGGTCGGCGCCGACTACTTCAACCGAAACCTGAAGTGCCTGGCCATGGACGGGCGGCTGGTCATCATCGCCTTCCTCGGCGGCTTCGAGGTGGGCAAGGCCGACCTCCGCCCGATCATGACGCGGCGCCTGACGGTGACGGGCAGCACCATGCGCCCGCGCACCACCGCGCAGAAGGCGGAACTGGCCAAGGCGCTGCGCGAGAAGGTCTGGCCGCTGCTGGACGCCGGCCGCTGCGCCCCGCCGATCTTCAAGGTCTTCCCGCTGAAGGAGGCCGCGGCCGCCCACGCGCTCATGGAAGGCAGCACCCACATCGGCAAGATCGTGCTGCAGGTCGCGGACTGAGGGCTTGTCCGCCACCGCCCGGCCGGCCTCGCCGACCGCGACGCTGGGGCAGGGGCTGCGCTACCTCGCGGTCTCGGTCTGCCTGTTCGGCGGCATCTGGCCGATCACCAAGGCGGCGCTGGCCAGCTCCACGCCGCTCTGGTTCGCCGTCAACCGCTGCGCCATGGCGACGGCGGTCTGCACCCTGCTGCTGGCCGGGCTGCGCCGGCTCGGCCTGCCGGCGCGGGGCGACCTGCCCTGCATCCTGGCGATCGGCCTGCTGCAATTGGGCGGCTTCTTCGCCCTGACGCATGTGGCGCTGTCCTGGATCCCGGCCGGGCGGATGGCGATCCTCACCAACGTCACGGTCTTCTGGCTGATCCCGCTGTCGGTGCTGGTGCTGGGGGAGCGGGTCTCGCGCGGCCAGTGGCTCGCCGTCGGCATCGGCCTCGCCGGCGTCGGCGTGCTGATGCAGCCCTGGACGCTGGTCTCGCCCGAGCCGGGGGCGGTGCCCTTCCTGGCGCTGCTGCCGGGCTACCTGATGCTGCTCGGCGCCTCGCTGTTCTGGAGCCTCGCCATCCTGGTGACCCGCCGCCTGCCGCCGCGCCGGCCGGTGCTGGAGCTGCTGCCCTGGTGCTTCGGGGTGGCGACGCTGCTGCTGCTGCCGCTGGCGCTGTGGCGGGAGCCGCTGGGCGGCATCGGCGGCGGCGCCTGGCCCTATGCGATCTTCGTCGGCGCCGTCGCCGCGCCGATCGGCACCTGGGCCACCATCGAGGCCGGGCGGCGGCTGTCCGGCATCCTCGCCTCGGTCGGCTTCCTGGTGGTGCCGGCGCTGGGCGTGCTCATCTCCAACCTCTGGCTCGGCGAGCCGCTGGGCTGGGACGTGCTGGCCGGGGGCGGGCTGATCGCCGCCAGCGTCGTGCTGGCGGCACGCGGGTAGGGTCGTGCTGGCGGCGCGCGGGTAGGGTTTGCTGGCGGCGCTAGCCGTTCATGTCCTGGTGGACCTCGATGACGTTGCCGGCGGGGTCGTGGAAAAAGATCTGGTGCCAGCCGCCCATCGCCCATTGGCCATAGTCGGAATAGGGGATGCCCCTCTCCTCGAGCCGCCGCTTGAAGGCGGCGATGTCGTCGGTGCGGAAGGCGATGTGGCCGCGCTCCAGCGGGTTGACGACCTGCCCGGTGCGGAAGCCGACCTTCAGGTCCGTCTCCGCCAGATGCAGCTGGGTCTGCCCGTCCGAGAGGAAGGCGACCGGCGCGGCATAGCCCTCGGTGGTGACGCGGGCACCGGCCAGCGACGGCTCGGGACGCAGCTCCAGCACGGCGCTGTAGAAATCCTCCATGCCCGGGACGTTCCCCGAGCAGAGGTTGAGGTGGTGCAGCGTGATCTTCATCTGGCGCATCCTCCGACGGCGGTCTCCGTGCCGCCGCGCAAGGCTAGGCGGAAGGGGGAGGCCGTGGCCAGCCGCTGTCCCGGCCAGGGCTGCCATAGGCGCCGCGGCGCCGCCCTGGCCGGGACGCCCCGCTCGGCGTCAGGCGATGAGGTAGTCCATCGGGCCGCCATCGGGCGCCGGCGGTGGCGGGGTCAGCCAGTCGTCGAGGCTGCCCCAGGCGCCGGTATCGGCGAAATACTGCTCCACCCGCGCCCCGAGCGCATCCCAGTCGGTGGCTGCCGGGGCGGGGCCAGGGCCGGGCGGCGGGTCGTTCAGCGCGTGCCACTGGGCTTCGAGCGTGGCGAAGTCGGCGGCGGTGATGAAGTCGGTGGTCGGGTAGACGGTCAGGACGAAGCTGTCGTCGATGCCCTGCTGATCCCGCTCGTGCAGGGTGGCGATATCGAAGGTGACGCTGCTGTGGGGGGCGATCTGCCCGTGCAGCCCGAGCGTCGAGGGCGCCCCGGGCGTGCCGGGGGTGGGGGAGGTGAGCGACCGCTGCTCCAGGGTCAGCGGTCCCGCGCTGTCGGGCACGCCATGGAAATGGGCGTAGAGGGCGTGGACCGTGATCTGGTTGGCCGGGTTCGGGTCCTGCAGGTAGTTGACCGCGTCGCTCTGGTTGTCGGCGAGGAAGATCAGCGCGGTGTCGCTGGCCGGACCCGGCAGGCCGAGCGGCACGTCGGTGTCGTTCCGGATGGTGATGCTGATCGGGCCCCGCAGCCCGCCGGTGTCCGTATCACTCTCGCCCGGCCCGTCCAGGTCGAGGAACTGGACGCCGAGGATGCCATGCGCCGCCTGGGGATCGACGATTGCATCCAGGTCGTAGGTGATGGTGAAGTTCAGCCGGGCCACAGGCGGGGTACTGGCGTCGAGCCGGAAGGGCTGGGCGGGCCCGACGCCGGCCTGGGACAGCGTGATGCCGTCGTCGACCAGGGCAAGCCATGCCGATTGGGCGACGCCGATGATTCTTTCCTGATCCGCCATGTCTGCGCTCCTCCACGGCCGGGACTGGCCGGCGGCAAGACGCTAGCGGCTGCTATTTCAGGGAGTCGAAGTAAACCGCAATAAACTCCCCCGCATGTGAGAAAAGGTCCAATAATATAGTCGATGCGATGATCTGGTTGACAGACTTGGCGTGGCATCTGCCGCACCGGCATTCGAAAAAACGCAACTTTTGGTTGATTTATTGCGTTGTTGTCTTGGTCCATCCGGAGATCTGCCGGGCACCGCGCATCTGGTCCCGCGGGATTTGCCTTCGCCCCGGCATGCCGCGACCATCCGCGCCGCCGGCGGCCTCGGTCGCCGCACCGGACCGCCATCCGCAACCCTCGGAGCAAGGATTACCCCCATGCGTCTCAACGTGGTCGAAGCCGGGGAGGGGCCACCGGTCGTGCTGCTGCACGGGCTGTTCGGCTCGGGGCAGAACTGGGGCGGCATCCAGCGCCAGCTGGCCACCCGCCACCGGGTGCTGGCCATCGACCTCCGCAACCACGGCGCCTCGCCGCGCGCCGCGGCGATGGACTACCCCGCCATGGCCGCCGACGTGGCCGAGACCATGGCCGGGGTCACCGCCGCCCCCGCCGCCGTGCTCGGCCATTCCATGGGCGGCAAGGTCGCCATGGTGCTGGCCCTGCAGGAGCCGCAGCTGGTCAGCCGGCTGGTCGTCGCCGACATCGCCCCGATCCGGTATCCGCCGGCGCTGCGCGCCTATGTCGAGGCGATGCAGGCCATCACCCTCCGGCCCGGCCTCACCCGGCGGGACGCCGATGCCGCCCTGGCCGAGACCATCCCCGAGCCGGGCATCCGCGCCTTCCTGCTGCAGAACCTCCGCCTGCAGGAGAGCCCGCCGGACTGGCGCCTGGGCCTGGCCGAGATCGCCGCCGCCATGCCGGGGATCGAGGGCTTCCCCGAGCTGCCCGGGCGCTATGCCGGGCCGGTGCTGGTCCTGGCCGGGGAACGCTCCGGCTATGTCCGCCCGGCCTCGACGCCGGGCTTCGAGGCGCTCTTCCCCGACCTCCGCTTCGCCACCGTGGCCGGGGCCGGCCACTGGCTGCATGCGGAGAACCCGGCCGGCTTCCTCGCCGCGCTGGAGCCCTTCCTCGGCTGAGGCCGGGCCCCGTTCCGGTCAGCGGGCGTCGGCGACCTCGATGGTGCCGCCCGCCTGGCCCGGCGCGCCGGTGGCCTGCCGGGCGAGGCTCGCCAGCAGGGCCGGCCGCGCGCTCCGCTGCTCCGCCACGAGCTGCTCGATCGACTGGTAGACCTGGGCCAGGCCGAGCGGCCGGCCGGTGTCCCGCGCCAGGAACAGCCCGCGGTTGCGCTGCAGGCTGTCCGCCCCCACCGCCTCGGTCACCGGCCGCGCCGGCGTCAGCGCCAACTCGGCCAGGAAGCGCTGGGCGCCGGCCGGGCCGAGCAGGTGCACCATGTAGAGGTCCGCCGCCGTCGGCGCCCGCCCCAGGGCCTGCGCCAGGGCCGGCCGCTCGCGGCCCAGCCGCTCGGCGGCCATGACGGCGGAATGCCGGGGGTTGTCGCGCAGCCGCAGGATCTCGTTCAGCTGCCGCGGCCGGCGGGTGGAGATGGCGCCGGTGCGGGGGTCGGTGGAGAGCAGCGCCGCTTGGTAGGCCAGCCCGTGCCGGGGCCCGAAGTCGCGGACCACCTCCAGCCAGGTGCCGCGGGTGAACTGCATCAGGCCGCGGGCGGAGGAGAGCGGGTTGCGGGCGGTCGGGTCCAGCCGGCTCTCCTTCCAGGCCATGGCGAGCAGCAGGGCGGGGTCGGCGCCGCTGGCCCGGGCGGCGTTGCCGAGCGCCTGGGCGACCGCGGGGCGGACATCGTCGCCGCCTTCCGCGGGACCGGCCGCAGCTGCGGCGGCGGTCGGGCGGGTGGCGGCCGGTGCCCGGACCGGGGCGGCCCGGGGACGCGGGGCGGTGCGGGCGGCCTGGCGGGTGGCCAGGCGGGCGGGCGGCCG
>NZ_JAUFPN010000197.1 GCF_030409335.1 Paeniroseomonas aquatica | reverse complement strand
GGCCAATCCGGGAATCCCTAGAGTCCACAGGACCTAGGCGCCCCGCCATAAGAAAAACCGCCGCGGCAGCGCCACGGCGGTTCCATCCCGCGCAACCACCGAACCACCGGGCCTCGCGGCCCGGCGGCGGATCAGCCCTGGCGGGCCTTCAGGCGGGGGTTCTTCTTGTTCAGCACGTAGATGCGGCCGCGACGGCGCACGACCACGCAGTTCTTGTCGCGCGTCTTGGCGGATTTGAGGCTGTTGCGGATCTTCATGACGCGGACTCACTGATAGGCGAAAGGGTTGCGGCGGGCGCGAGGGCACCTGTCGGGGAGGGCGGGGGATAGGCGAAGCCCGGCGTCGAGTCAATCACGGGCGGCTCAATCCGCCGCCAGCCGCCCGGCATCCGCCGCGGCCTGACGGAGGAACCCGTCCCGCGTCTGCGGCAGCTTCCGCCCCAGGATCTGCTCCGCCACCTGGGTCCGCAGCACCTGGGCGGTGCCACCGGCGATGGCGAACATCCGGGCGTCGCGCAGGATGCGCTCCATCGGATTCTCCCGGCTGTAGCCGGCGGCGCCCCAGACCTGCAACGCGGCATTGGTCACCTCGATGGCGGCATCGGCCGCCATCACCTTGGCCTGGGCGGCGGCCAGCCGGTCCGGGAAGCCGTTCGGCCCGGCGCTGCGGGCGGCCCGCCAGACCAGCGCGCGGGAGGCCTCCAGCCTGATCGACATGTCCGCCAGCATCCAGCCGAGTCCCTGGAATTCGGCGATCGGCCGGCCGAACTGATGGCGCGTCCGGGCGAAGTCCAGCGCCCGCTCATAGGCGCCGGCGCCGAGGCCGAGGGCGACCGTCGCGGCGCCGACCCTCTGGCCGTTGTAGGCGTCCATCAGCTTGCCGAAGCCCCGGGCGAAGCCGCCCGGCGGGGCGAGCAGCATGTCGTCCGCGACACGCAGGTCCCGGAAACGGATCTCCGCTTCCGGCATGCCCTTCAGCCCCATCGAGGGGATACGGCGGTGGATCACCAGCCCGGCCGGGTCGCGCTCCCCGCTGCGGACCACCAGGAAGCCGCCGATGCCGAGTTCCCGCCCGTCCTCGAAGGCGCGGGCGAAGATCAGGTGCAGGCGGGAGATGCCTCCCCCCGTGATCCAGTGCTTCTCGCCGTTGATGACCCAGCCGTCGCCGCGCCGGTCGGCCCGGGTCGCCATCTCGGTCGCGGCCGAGCCGGCGCCCGGTTCGGTGATGCAGATGGCGGGCTTGTCCCCGGCCAGGACGAGGTCGGCGGCGATGCGCTTCTGCGCCGCCGTGCCATAGGCCATGATGGCGCCGAGCGCCCCCATGTTGCTCTCGACCGCGATGCGGCCGCAGACGGCGCAGGCCTTGGAAAGCTCCTCGATGACCAGGGCGGCATCGAAATAGGTCAGGCCGGGGCCGCCCCATTCGCGCGGAATGGTCAGGCCCATCAGGCCGGCGTCCCGCATGCGGGCGACCATCGGCCAGGGATACTGCTCGGTCCGGTCGGTCTCCGCCGCCTGGGCGGCGGCGGCCTCGGCCACCGCACGGGCACGGTCGAGCAACGCCTGCTGATCCTGCGTCAGGCCGTCATCCATGGCGTGCTGCCTCCCCGGGATTGCAATCCTGTTATGCCACCTGGATCGCAGCGGCAATGGCGGGGGCGAGGCTGCGGAATTCCGCGGCCCTCGGGCTGCGGGCCCGCCAGGCGAGGGCCAGGCTGCGGCTCGGAGGGGCGGTGGCCCCATCGGGCAGCGCCAGCGGCCGGACCTCCACCGCCGCCCCGGCGAGGACCCCGCCTTCCAGCGACAGCCGCGGCAGCAGGGTGACCCCGAGGCCGCTGGCGACCATCTGCACCAGGGTATGCAGGGAGGTGGCGGCGAAATTATCCTCGGCCGGCACGACCCCGCGCGGCAGGCCACAGGCATCCAGCGCATGGTCCCGCAGGCAATGCCCGTCCTCCAGCAGCAGCATGCGCTCCGCGGTCAGCGCCCCCACCGGCACCCGGTCCCGTGCCGCCAGCCGGTGCCCGGCCGGCAGCGCCGCGAGGAAGGGGTCGGCGGCGATCGGCAGGGTCTCGGCATCGCCGCAGGCGCAAGGCAGCGCCAGCAGCAGCAGGTCCAGCCGCCCGGCCTCGAGCTGCGCCACCAGCCTCTCCGTCTGGTCCTCCCGCAGCCACAGCCGCAACCGCGGGAAGGCGGAGCGCAGCGCCGGCATCAGCCGCGGCAGGAGGAAGGGGCCGATGGTCGGGATGACCCCGAGCCGCAACGGGCCCGAGAGCGGGTCGCGCGCCGCGGCGGCGGTCTCGGCCACCGCCTCCAGGGCCGACAGGGCGGTGCGGGCGCGGCTCACGACCTCGAGTCCCAGCGGCGTGAAGACCGGCCGCTTGGCGGTGCCGCGTTCCAGCAGATGCGCATCCAGCTGGCGTTCCAGGGCGATGATGCCGGCCGAGAGGGTCGACTGGGTGACCGCGCAGGCCGTCGCGGCGCGGCCGAAATGGCCCAGGTCGGCCAGTGCCAGGAGATAGCGGAGCTGCTGCGGGCTGGGCAGGGAGATCATCGGGCGGGGCGATCAGGCATGGGCGCTGCGCGTTGGGGGCGTCCCCAGGGCGCCATGGCGGGAAGCGACGCGCTCGCCTCCCCTTCGTGCCCGCCGGCCGCACGGTCGAGACGAGACTGCCTTATTGATCGATGCATTCAATCATAATGCCAAAAACTATTCATTAGACCGATGAGCTGGCGGAGTCCATATATGGTGCAGCGCAGTACGAGATGCGCGCCCACATCGAAGGGACCTCCTGCATGCTCACCGTTGGCGACAAGTTTCCCTCCTTCGCCCTGACCGCCGTCAAGGGCGGCGCCGAGGGCCTCAAGGGTCCCGGCGTCTCCTTCGTCGACATGACCAATGCGACCGATGCCGGCAAGTGGAAGGTCGTCTTCTTCTGGCCGAAGGACTTCACCTTCATCTGCCCGACCGAAATTGCCGCCTTCGGCAAGCTGGCCGGCGAGTTCGCCGACCGTGACGCTGTGGTCTACGGCGTCAGCACCGACAGCGAGTTCGTCCACCTGAACTGGCGCGTGCACAACGAGGACATCCGCAACCTCGAGATCCCGATGCTCGCCGACCTGAAGCGCGAGCTGTCCGAGGCCCTCGGCATCCTCGACAAGGACGCCGGCGTGCCGTTGCGCGCCACCTTCATCGTCGATCCGGACGGCACCATCCAGTGGGCCTCGGCCAATGGCCTGAACGTCGGCCGCAACCCGCAGGAAGTCCTGCGCGTGCTCGACGCTTTGCAGACCGACGAGCTCTGCCCCTGCAACTGGACCAAGGGCCAGGAAGCCCTCGACGCCCAGAAGCTGTTCGAAGCGGCCTGATCGCCCTTCCGACCGCCTCCTCCCGCGCTCCGGCGCGGGAGGGGTGCGCCGAGCCGGTCCGCCAGGCCGCCTCCGCCCACCCCGACAATCAGACCCCATTGGAAGGAATCCCGCCATGTCGCTGGAAGCCCTGCGCAACCGCCTGCCCGATTATGCCAAGGACCAGAAGCTGAACCTGGGCAGCCTGGCCACCGAGCCGACCCTGACCGAGCAGCAGCGGGCCGGCACCTTCATCGCCTCCGCCCTCGCCAGCCGCAACACCGAGGTGATCCGCGCCATCGTCGCCGAATTCGGCCCGAAGCTGAGCCCGGATGCGCTGACCGCGGCCAAGGCGGCCGCCTCCATCATGGGCATGAACAACGTCTACTACCGCTTCACCCATCTGGTGCCCGGCACCTACGGGACCATGCCGGCCAAGCTGCGGATGAACATCATGGCCAAGCCGGGCGTCGAGAAGGCGGACTTCGAGCTTTGGTCGCTCGCGGTCTCCGCCATCAACGGCTGCGGCATGTGCATGGAATCGCACGAGAAGGTCGTGGTCGGCCACGGCGTCTCGAAGGATGCGGTCCAGGCCGCGGTCCGCATCGCCAGCGTGGTCCACGCCGTGGCGGCGACGCTCGACGGCGAGGATGCGATGGCCGCCTGATCCCCGGCCCGGCAAGCCTTCCAGGCGCCGGCTCCCGAGGCTTAAGCCGGTCTTAACCCGCCTCCCCCATCCTTGGACCCGATCCGAGGATGGGGTGTTCAGATCGATGGTTTCCGACGCTGCGACCCTCGCTCCAGCGACGCAGCGCCGCGTGACAGATCGGGAACGCTTCCTGACCTTCGCCCTGGCCGCGGCCGAGATGCTGCTCGAAGCCTCGCCGGATGGCCGGATCGCCTTCGCCGCCGGCGCCTTCCAGAGCCGGCTCGGTCAGCCGCCGGAGGCCTGGATCGGCCACCACGTCCGGGAACTGGTGACCCTGCCGGACCGGGCCAGCTTCGACCTCGGCTTCCATACCCTGCTCGCCAGGGACCGGCTGGCGCCGACCGGCTACCGCCTGGCCAATGCCCAGGCCACGCCGGTCTCGATCGGCGGCCTGCGGTTGGTCGGCCCGGATGCCGACCGGCTCTGCCTCACCATCGCCGTGACGCCCGGCCATGGCGTCCGGCCGAACCTGGCCGATGGCCCGGCCTTGCGCGAGGCCGCGGAGGCGGAAGCCCGAGCCGACCAGCCGCGCGGCACCCTGGGCCTGCTCGAGATCCAGGCCGCCGGCCCCATGCCGGCGGCCGAGATCGATGCCGTCCTCCGTGGCAGCCTGGCGGACTGCCTGGGCTCGGACAGCCTGGCGGGGGAGTTGGGCGGCGGGCGCTTCGGCGTCGTCTGCGCCTCCGCCGCGGATGTCGGGGCGCTGGGCGAACAGGTCGCGCGGATTCTGGCCGATGGCGGACATGCCGCTGCCGTCGCCACCCGTGCGCTGCCGCTGGACGACAGCGGGCTGACGCCGATGCAGGCCACCCGCGCGCTGCGCTATGCCCTGGCCGCCTTCGCCAAGGGCGGCATGGCGAAGGTCGCCGCCGCCGGCTTCGACGACGGCCTCTCCGGCTTCGTGGCCGCCGCCTGCGCCCGCGGCAACTGGCTCCGCCGCGCCATCGCCGACCGGCGCTTCAGCCTGAGTTTCCAGCCGATCGTCGCGCTGCAGTCCGGCGACACCCACCACTACGAGGCCCTGCTGCGGCCGGAGGCTGAGCCCGATGCGCCGGTCCAGGACCCGCAGGACTTCGTCACCTTCGCCGAGACCATCGGCCTGTCCGAGGAGCTGGACTGGGCCGTGCTGGGGGCCGTCTGCGGCGCCGCCCGCACGGCCCGGGGCACCCGCATCGCCGCCAACCTCTCCGGCTTCTCCCTGCAGAGCCCGGGGTTCCGCGACCGTCTGCTGGCGCTGCTGGACGCCGAGCCGCTGCTGGCCCAGCGCCTGCTGCTCGAGATCACCGAGACCGCCGAGATCGACGACGAGGCGGAGGCGATGCGCACGGTCGCGGCCCTGCGCGAGCGCGGCGTGCCGCTCTGCATCGACGACTTCGGCGCCGGCGCCGCGGCCTTCCGCTACCTGCGCATCCTGCGGGTGGACTACGTGAAGATCGACGGCCTCTACGTCACCAATGCGATGCGCAGCAGCCAGGACCGCACGATCGTCGCCGCGATGGTCGACCTGGCCCGCGGCCTTGGCGCCAGGGTGGTCGCCGAGCACATCGAGACGCCGGAGGAAGCCGCGCTGATGCGCGACCTGGGGGTGGACTACGGCCAGGGGTGGCTCTTCGGCCGGCCGGCGCCGCTGCCGCCGCAGCGCTGACGCGGCCTTCCCGCCGCGGTCGCAGCAAGGCGCCGGTCAGGCCCATTCCGCCGCGACGTAGCGGTAGCCTTCGCCGTCGCGGGCGATATGCCCGGCCGCGGGGAAGGGGAAATGGTAGCCCACCACCTTCACCCGGTCCGTCGCCACCCGGTCGAGCACCCGGCGCCGCGCCGCCTCCGCCATGACGGCGTCGAATTCGAACAGCGAATGCAGCCCCGGCTGCCGGGCGAAGAGCTCCGGCCGGTGCGTGGTATCGGCCAGGATCGCCAGTTCCTCCCGCCCGTCGGCGACGTGGAAGACGCTGTGGCCGGGGGTGTGACCATGGGCCGGAATCGCATGGATGCCCGGCACCACCTCGGCATCCGGGGCGAAGCGGCGGATGCGGCCCCGGTAGGGGGCGAAGCGCTTGGCGACATTGGCGAAATTCACCCGCTGTCCCTCCGGGCTACGGGTCTCGTTGCCCGGGTCGGCCCACCAGTCCCACTCCCGATCTGCGATGGCGATCTCGGCGTGGGGGAAGACCGCCGTCCCCTCCCGCGTGGTCAGGCCATGGATATGGTCCTGGTGGCAGTGGGTGACGATCACCAGCCCGACCTTCGCCGGATCCAGCCCCGCCGCGGCCATGTTCGCCGGGACGAGGCCCGCGGTCGCGCTCATCTGGCCGCCGGTGCCGGCATCGAAGGCGATCAGCTGGCGCCCGGTGTCGACGAAGGTGACGGTATAGGCGCCGTCGTAGGTGTCGGTCGGCAGGAAGCTCTCCGCCAGCACCTCCCTCACCCGCTCGACCGGGGCGTTCCGCACCAGCCCCTGCACCGGGCGTCGGTTGAAGCCGTCGTAGACCGTGGTGACGGTGAAACCGCCGACCGCGAAGCGGAAGAAGCCCGGCGCCTGCGGCAGGGGCGCGGCCTGGGCCTGGGCCTCGGACCCCGTGGCCCGGATCAGCGCCGGCGCGGCAAGCGCCGCGGCCAGCGCAGTACGACGTGAATTCGGCATGCCATCCTCCCGCAATCGGCGAGAGGATGGCATGGTCCCGCCGGCCTAGGCCACCCGGTGCGGCGGCTCGGTCCCCTTCAGCAGCACCGCGTCGAGATTCTCGAGCGCCCGGTTGCCCATGGCGTCCCGTACCTCGATGGTGGCGCTGCCGAGATGCGGCAGCAGGGCCACGTTCTCGAGCGTCAGGTAGCCCGGGTTCACCTTCGGCTCGCCGTCGTAGACATCGAGGCCGGCGCCCCGGATATGGCCGGACTTGAGCGCGGCGATCAGCGACTCGTCGTGCACGGAGACGCCACGGCCGGAGTTCACCACCAGGCTGCCCTTCTTCATCTTGGCCAGCCGCGCCGCGTTCAGCCAATGGCGGTTGGCATCGCCGCCCGGCACATGCATCGAGATGATGTCGATGGCGCCGAGGAAGCTGTCCTCGTTGTCGTGGTAGATGGCGCCCTGCTCCACCTCGGGCGGCAGCTTCTGGATGTCGCGGTAGTGGATCTCCATCCGGAAGCCGCGCGCCATGGCCGCCAGCTCCCGGCCGATCCGGCCGAAGCCGAGGATGCCGAGCTTCTTGCCCTCCAGCGTCACGCCCAGCAGCTGGGTCGGCGCCCAGCCCTTCCACTGCCCGGCGCGGACCATCCGCTCCCCCTCCCCGGCCCGGCGGGCGGCCATCAGCATCAGGGTGAAGGCGGTCTCGGCGGTGGCGAAGCTCAGCACCTCCGGCGTGTTCACCACCGTGATCCCGCGCGCCTTGGCGGTGGCGATGTCGATATGGTCGAAGCCGACGCTGAAGGTGGCGATCACCTTCACGCTGTCCGGCAGGGCCTTGATGCAGGCGGCATTCAGCTGGTCGCCGGCGGCGCCGAAGACGCCGACGGCGCCGGCCTCCTTGGCCCGGCGGGCGATCTCCGCACCGTCGGTGGACCAGGGCTCATCCCGCGGGTTCAGCTTAGCGTCGTAATCGCGGGAGGCACGGGCTTCGATCGCCTCGGGCAGCTTGCGGGTCACCAGCAGGACGGGCTTCGCCATGGTTCGTCTCCTCGGATTATCCCCTGTCCTAGCAATCCGGCGGCCGTCTTGCCAGCCGGGGCGGCCGGAGGCAGGGTCGCGCCACGCATTACGGGAGCAGACGGACATGGATCTGGGATTGAAGGGGCGCCGCGCGCTCGTCATGGGCGGCACCAAGGGGCTCGGGCGTTCCATTGCCGATGCCCTGGCCGCCGAGGGCGCCAGCATCGTCATCAGCGGCCGCGACCAGGGGCGGCTGGATACGGCAGCGGCCGAGCTGAAGGCGGCGGGCGCCGCCGCCGCGAGCGGCGTGGTGGCCGACGTCGCCACCCTCGCCGACATGGACAGGCTGGCCGATGCCGCGGTCGCGGCACTCGGCGGCATCGACATCCTGGTGCTGAACCACGGCGGCCCGCCGCCCTGCACCGCGTCGCAGATCACGGTGCCGGCGTTGCAGGAATGGTTCCAGCACATCGTCGCCTCGCCCATCCACATCACCAACCGGCTGCTGCCGGCGATGCGGGAGCGCGGCTGGGGCCGCATCATCGTGGTCGGCAGCACCGGCATGCAGCACCCGATCCCGACGCTGGCGCTGTCCAACACGCTGCGCGCCTCGATCTGGGGCTGGCTGAAGACGCTCTCGGGCGAGGTCGCCAAGGACGGCGTGACCATGAACGTGCTGGCCCCGGGCACCATCCTGACCGACCGCGTCACCCAGACCACCACGGTGCGGGCGAAGCAGCTGAACGTCTCCTTCGACGAGGCGCTGGCCAAGGCCTCGGAGGAGATCCCGGCCGGGCGGCTCGGCACGCCGGACGACTACGGGCCGATGGGCGCCTTCCTCGCCAGCGAGAAGGGGGCCTATATCACCGGCAGCATGATCCGGGTCGATGGCGGCCGCGTGCGGGGGATGGTCTAGCCAAGGCTGCCACCGCGGCGCGGGTCTTGCTCGGCCCGCGCCGCCAGGAGACCAGAGATGCTGCCCAATCTGATGCCCGATGTCGAACTCGCGGAAAAGCTGTTTGCGGAGCTCAAGGCCCGCAGCTTCGACGGGGTCGGCATCACCCGCGAGGCCTATGGGCCGGGGGAGCGCATGGCGCATGCCCTGGTCAAGGATGCGGCAGAGGCGATCGGGCTGGAGAGCAGGGCCGACCCGGTGGGCAACCTCTTCCTGACCCTGCCGGGGACCGACCGCGCGGCGAAGCGCGTCATCCTCGGCAGCCACCTCGACAGCGTGGCGCAGGGCGGCAATTTCGACGGCGCGGCCGGGGTGCTGGCCGGGCTCGCGGCGGTCGCCGGCATGCAGCGGGCCGGCTTCACCCCGGCGCGGGACATCACCGTCATGGCGATCCGCGCCGAGGAAGCCGGGGCCTGGTTCCCCACCAGCTACCCCGGCAGCCGCGGCGCCCTCGGGACCATGCCGGCCGCCGACCTCGCGGTGCGGCGCATGGACAATGGCGTGCCGCTGCGCGATGCCATGCGGGCCGAGGGCTTCGACCCCGGCTTCGTCGAGCGCGGCGAGAAGAGCATCGGCCCGGAGAGCGTTGCCGCCTATCTCGAGGTGCATATCGAGCAGGGGCCGGTGCTCGACGCCGAGGAGATCCCGGTCGGCATCGTCACCGGCATCCCCGGCAGCCGCCGGCTCCGCGCCGGCCGCGTCACCGGCGAGTACAACCACTCCGGCGGCACCCCGCGCAAATATCGCAAGGACGCCGCCATCGCGCTCGCCGACCTGGCCGTGGCGCTCGACGATGCCTGGTGCCGGCTGGAGGCCCAGGGCCACCGCATGGTCTGCACCTTCTGCACCCTGGCGACCACCGCCGAGGCCGGCTTCACCAAGATCGCCGGCGAGGCCACCTTCATGCTCGATGTTCGGGCGGTGAACCTGCACAGCTGCGACCTGCTGTTCGAGGTGCTCTACGCCAAGGTCGCCGAGATCGAGGCGCGGCGCGGGGTCAAGTTCGACCTCGGGCCGGAGGGCGGCAGCCGGCCCAGCCCGATGGATGCGGGCGTGCAGGCCGGGCTCACCCGCGCCGCCGCGGCGCTCGGCATTCCGGCGCTGGTGATGGCGTCTGGCGGCGGGCATGACGCGGCGGCCTTCGCCCAGACCGGCATTCCCGCCGGGATGCTCTTCGTCCGCAACCAGCACGGCAGCCACAACCCGCATGAGGCCATGCGGATGGACGATTTCGGAAAGGCCTGCGCCGTCGCGCAGCGCTTCGCAGCGGAGTTCGGGATTTGAGCGCCAAGCTTGCCGTCGATATCGGCGGGACCTTCACCGACCTGGCCATCGAGGATGGCGACCGGCGCTGGACCGCCAAGGTGCTGACCACCCCCGCCGCGCCGGAGCTCGGCGTGCTGGAGGGCGTCCGCGTGGTGCTGGCCAATGCTGGCCTCGCCGCCTCGGACATCACCCTGGTCATCCATGGCACGACGCTTGCGACCAATGCCGTCATCGAGCGCAAGGGTGCGAAGACTGCGCTGATCACCACCGAGGGCTTCCGCGACGTCCTCGCCCTCGGCAACGAGAGCCGCTACGACCAGTACGACCTGAACATCGAACTGGCGCAGCCGCTGGTCCCGCGCCGCTGGCGCCTGCCGGTGACGGAGCGCCTCGACAATACCGGCCGCGTGCTGCTGCCGCTCGATGAGGCGGCCGTCGCGGCCCACGTCGCCTTCATGCAGGCGGAGGGCATCGAGGCCGTTGCCATCGGCTTCCTGCATGGCTTCGTGAACCCGGCGCATGAGAAGCAGGCGGCCGCCATCATCCGCCGGCTCTGGCCGGGGGTGCCGGTCTCGCTGAGCTGCGAGGTCTCGCCGGAGATGCGGGAATGGGAGCGCTTCAGCACGACGGTCGCCAATGCCTATGTGCAGCCGCTGATGGCCAGCTACCTGAAGCGGCTCGAGGTCGGGCTGCGGGAGGCAGGGCTCGGCTGCCCGCTCTTCATGATGCTCTCGGGCGGCGGGCTGACCACGCTGGAGACGGCGGCGCGCTTCCCGATCCGCCTGGTCGAGAGCGGCCCGGCCGGCGGTGCCATCTTCTCCGCCCATGTGGCCAAGCAGCGCGGGCTGACCAAGGTGCTCTCCTTCGACATGGGCGGCACCACGGCGAAGATCTGCCTGATCGACGATTACCAGCCCCAGGCCAGCCGCACCTTCGAGGTCGCCCGCGTCGGCCGCTTCAAGAAGGGCTCCGGCCTGCCGCTGCGCATCCCGGTGATCGAGATGGTGGAGATCGGCGCCGGCGGCGGCTCGATCGCCGCGGTGGATAGCATGGGGCGGATCACCGTCGGGCCGGAGAGTGCCGGCGCCGATCCGGGCCCGGCCTGCTACGGCCGCGGCGGCACCAAGCCGGCGGTGACGGATGCCAACCTGACGCTCGGCCGCTACGACCCGCTGCTGTTCGCCGGCGGCAACCTGCGGCTCTACCCCGAGCCCTCGCGCGATGCCCTCGCCGCCGAGGTCGGCGGCAGGCTCGGCCTCTCCGGCGAGATGGCGGCGCTCGGCGTGGTCGAGATGGTCGACGAGAACATGTCGAATGCCGCGCGGGTGCATGCGATCGAGAGCGGCAAGGGCTTCGGCGGGCGGACCATCATCGCCTTCGGTGGCGGCGGACCGGTGCATGGCTACCGGGTCGCGGAGAAGATCGGGGTGAAGCGGATGCTGGTGCCGAGCGGCGCCGGCGTCGGCAGCGCCATCGGCTTCCTGCGGGCGCCGGTCGGCTATGAGGTGGTGAAGTCGCTGTATCAGCGCTTCGCGTCCTTCGACGTGCCGGCGGTGAATGCGCTGCTGGCCGGCATGGCCAACGAGGCGGCGGCGGTGGTCGCAGAGGGCGCCTTCGGGGCGCCGACCCGCCAGATCCGCATCGCCTACATGCGCTACGTCGGCCAGGGCCACGAGATCGCCGTGCCCTTGCCACCGCGCGACCTGACCGAGGCCGATGTCCGGGACATCCGCGCGCTCTACGACGTCGAGTATTCCCGCTTCTACGACCGCCCGGTGCCCGGCAGCGACGTCGAGATCATGAGCTTCGCCGTCACCGTGGCGACCGTCGCCGAGCCGGTGGTACCCGCCGCCGCGGTGGAGGACGCCCCTTCCCCGGCGCCGATCCGCTACCAGGCGGTGCGCGACACCACCAGCGGCGAGGTGACGGACTGGGCGGTCTATGACCGCGGCCAGATGGCGCCCGGCTGCACCGTCCCCGGCCCCTGCATCGTGGCGGAGGCGGAGACCAGCACCCTCGTGGGCCGCGGCTGGGTGTGCCGCATGGATGGCCTTGGCTACCTCGACCTGACGCAGGAGGCTTGAGCATGAAAGATACCGGGGCCCTCGC
The DNA here is from genome assembly GCF_030409335.1 of Paeniroseomonas aquatica. Classification (GTDB taxonomy): domain Bacteria; phylum Pseudomonadota; class Alphaproteobacteria; order Acetobacterales; family Acetobacteraceae; genus Belnapia; species Belnapia aquatica. Next base: position 206,723 of record NZ_JAUFPN010000197.1, on the reverse strand, counting down.
CAAGATCCAGCGCCAGATCCAGTGGAACCGCCTGATCGCGGTGGTCGAGGAACAGGCGCAGACCATGATCCGCACCGCCTTCAGCACCACGGTGCGCGAAGCCGGTGACCTCTCCGCCGGCATCTTCGACCTGCAGGGCCGCATGCTGGCCCAGGCCGTCACCGGCACGCCCGGCCACGTCAATTCCATGATGGAGAGCGTGGGCCATTTCCTGGCCAAATTCCCGGCCAGCACGATGCAGCCGGGCGACCACTACATCACCAACGACCCCTGGCTCGGCACCGGCCACCTGCACGACCTGACGGTGGTCACTCCGGCTTTCCGGAACGGCCGGATCGTCGGCCTCTTCGCCAATACCGCCCATATCATCGACATCGGCGGCCTCGGCATGGGTCCTGAGGGCCGCAGCGTCTTCGAGGAGGGGCTCTACATCCCCATCGTGAAGTGCTTCGACCGCAACGTGCCGAACGAGACCTTCTTCGACTTCATCCGCGTCGGCAGCCGCACGCCGGTCGAGCTCGAAGGCGACATCTACAGCCTGTGTGCCTGCAACGACGCCGGCGCCAAGCGGCTGGTCGAGATGCTGGACGAGTTCAGCATGGACAGCCTGGACCCGCTGGCGGAGTACATCTTCTCGAGCTCGCTGCAGGCGACGCTGGAGGAGATCGCCAAGCTGCCGCGCGGCACCTTCAGCGGCTCCATCAGATCGGACGGCTACGAGTTCGAGGTGACGCTGCAGGCGGCGATGACCATCCAGGATGACCGCATCGTGGTCGACTACGCCGGCACCTCCGGCCTCTCGACCCGCGGCATCAACGTCCCCCCCGCCTATTGCCGGGCCTATTCCTGCTTCGGCATCAAATGCGTGGTCGCCCCCGAGGTCCCGAACAACTGGGCCTCGCTCAGCCCCTTCCACATGGTGATCCCGGAGGGCTGCATCCTGAATGCCCCCCGCCCCTATCCGGTCAGCGTCCGCCATGTGGTGGGCCAGCTGCTGCCCGACCTGATGATGGGCTGCCTGCACCAGGCGGTGCCGGCGCGGGTCAATGCCGAGGGCTCCTCCGCACTGTGGAACCCGCCGCTCCGCGGCGGCTCCCAGGTCTCCGGCCAGAATGCCGAGACCGAGGATTTCGAGATCATCACCTTCAACTCCGGCGGCACCGGCGCGCGCCCGACCAAGGACGGGCTGGACGGCATCGCCTTCCCCTCGGGCGTCCGTACCATGCCGGTGGAAGCCACCGAGAACGTCGCCCCGGTGATCTTCTGGAAGAAGGAGCTGCGCCCCGACAGCGCCGGCGCCGGCCGCACCCGCGGCGGCTTCGGCCAGATCATGGAGATCGGCGCCAAGGGCGATGCCGAATTCGCGGTGAACGCCATCTTCGACCGCGTGGCCAACCCGCCCAAGGGCCGCGAGGGCGGCGGCGAGGGCGCCGCCGGCTGGGTCGGGCTGAACGACGCCAATGGCACGCCGCTGCGGACCAAGGGCTTCCAGATCATCCCCAAGGGGAAGCGTCTGCTGCTGAAGCTGCCGGGCGGCGGCGGCATGGGCGACCCCAAGGCACGCGACCCGGCGCTGGTGGCGCGCGACGTGGCGGATGGGCTGGTGAGCCCGGCTGCCGCCCGCGACATCTACGGCGTGGATGCCTGACACCCGCGCCGTGAACCATCACCACCGGGCGCGGCCAGTCTAACGATACTTTGTTGTTACGACGCGCCGCATTCGTGCAGGATCATGGAGAACACTGCTGGGCCCCAGCGGATAGCCCGGCGATCGACCAGACCGGGGAGACCCGTCCATGATTGCGATTTCGCGCCGCGACCTAGTCCGTGCCAGCGCAGCACTGGCTTGCGTCGGTTTCGCCCGGGATGCGGCCGGGGCGACAACGCCCCGCATCGCCGCCCCGGTGGTGGACAGCCTCACGATCCAGGTGGTCACCGATGGCAACCACGACATCTTCATCAGCGGCGCCCAGGTGCCGGGGGTGCGGATCGAGCGGGTACGCGGGCAGGGTGGCCGCAACGAGCGCCGGGCATTGCGGAGCGAATGGGGCCTTTCGCTCTGGATGACATCAATGTGCGGGACGGAGCAGAAGCGGTTCCTGCTCGATTTCGGCTGGACCGGGGAGACGCTGAACAACAATCTCGAGCTGCTCGGCCTCGATCCGGCAACACTCGACGCGCTGATCCTGAGCCATGGGCATCTCGACCATTTCGGCGGCCTGGACGGTTTCCTCGAGCGGCACCGCCCGCGCATGAAGGAGGATATGCGCCTCTATCTCGGTGGGGAGGACGCCTTCTGCCAAAGGATGATCGCAGCCGGAAACGGCGCCTTCAGCACCTTCGGCCGGCTGGACCGGCCAGCCCTGGCCGCCGCTCGCATCCGGCCGATGCTCTCGGAAGACCCGCAGGTGATCGAAGGCCATGCCTTCACCACGGGTGCGGTGCCGAGGGTCAGCCAGGAACGCGTCCTGCCGAACAGCTATGTTGTCTTTGGCCAGCAGGATGGCCTCGGCTGTGATCCGGCCCAATACGCCGGCCATCATTTCACCCCGGCCGAGCTTGGCGGGCAGCCGCTTCCCGACCAGCACCTGCACGAGCATGGCACCTGTTTCAACCTGCGCGACCGAGGCTTGGTGGTCGTCACCTCCTGCGGCCATGGCGGCCTGCTCAACACCATCCGCCGCGCCCGGGCAGTGACCGGTATCGAAAAGGTGCATGCGCTGATCGGGGGCTTCCACCTGGCGCCGGCGCCGCAGCCCTATCTCGACAGCATCATGGCCGAGCTCAAGACGATGGATGTGGACCACGTCTTCCCCATGCACTGCAGCGGCCCGAATTTCCTCGAGACTGCGAAGCGCGAAATCCCGCAGGCTCTGGTGCTCTGCACCACCGGCAGCCGGTTCAGCTTCGGCGTCTGAACCGGCGATGGAGGCATAGCTGCCAAACATGTGCCTGCTGCGTCATCACCCCCGCCGCAGGCTCTCCACCATCGCCCCATAGACCAGGTTCTTCCAGATCATCCGGGTCCTGACCCGGTTGCTCGGCCCCTGCGCCATCAGGATCGCCACCAGCCCCTCGGCCCGGTCGATGGTGAAGCTGGTGCCCCAGGCGCCGGCCCACATCGCATCCCCGGCGCTGCCCGGCGCGGTGCCCATGCCATCGGCCAGCCGCACCGCGAAGCCCAGGCCGAAGCCATAGCCCGGCCCGGTCGAGGCCATCGGGCTGCCCGCCATCCCGACCGTATGGTTGGTCTGCATGAAGTTGACCACCGGCGCCGCCAGGTAGCGCCGCCCGTCCAGCGTGCCATTGTTGCCCATCATCAGGGCGAAGCGGGCGTAGTCGGCGGCGGTCGAGACCAGCCCGGCGCCGCCCTTGAGGTAGCTCGTCTCCCGCTCATCGCTCAGGATGCGATAGGCGCGCCACATGCTTTCCTTCTGCGGGTCGCTGTCCGGCGCTTCGGCCAGCCTTGCCCGCTTCGCCTCCGGCACGAACCACCCCGTATCCCGCATGCCGAGGGGGCCCAGCAGCCGTTCCTCCAGCGCCGCATCCAGCCGCTTGCCGGCCACCCGCTGCACCAGCAGCCCCAGCACGTCGACCGCGATGGAGTAAAAGAATGTCGTACCAGGCTGGAAGGCGAGCGGGATGGTGCCGAGCCGCTTCAGCATCTCGTCGCCGGTGATCGCCTCGCGCCCCGCCTCGATGTTGTTCTCCTCATAGGCCGACTTGATGGCCGGCGAGGGTGCCGCGTTGGAATAGACGAAGCCGGCGGTATGCCGCAGCATGTCGTGGATGGTCGGTGCCCGGCTTGGCGCCACCAGCTCCGTCTGGCCGTCGCGCGTCACCTCCACCTTCAGGTCGCGCAGTTCGGGCAGCACGCCGGCGATCGGGTCGTCGAGCTTCATGCGGCCTTCCTCGACCAGCATCATCGCCAGGGTCGAGACCAGCGGCTTGGTCATGGAGGCCTGAAGGAAGATCGAATCCCGCGCCATGCGCTTCGTCTTCGCCGCATCCTGGTGGCCATGCGCTTCGTGATGGATGATCTCGCCCTGGCGGGCGATCAGCGTGACGGCACCGGGGAAGGAGCCGCGCTCGGCCTCGGCCTGCATGACGCCGGCGATGCGGGCCAGGCGGTCGCGCGCGAAGCCGCGGACCAAGGGACTCGGCGGCATGGCGCCCGGCGGCCGTGGCAGGGCGGTCTGCGCCGCGGCCGGCAACGCGGCGGTGGCCAGGCCGGCCATAGCGCCGGCGAAGGCCGGGCGCCGACCGAGGTTGGTGGTGCTCATGGACGTCTCCTCTCCTGGCCGGGTCTGCGCCCCGCCGGGCATGATGCTGCGCCCGGCGGGGGTGCCGGGCAAGCGGGCTGGCGGCGGGACGCCCGCCGCCCGCTGCCCTCAGCCGCGCACCAGCGGGCAGCCGCCCTCGCCGATCGGGCGGAAGGCATCCTCCGCGCCGACGCTGCTGACCAGCTTGTAGTAGTCCCAGGCGCCCTTGCTCTCGCCCGGCGCCTTCACCTCGAAGAGGTGCGCGGGGTGGATCTTGCGGCCGTCCTCGCGCACCCGGCCGGGGCCGAAGCAGTCGTCGTCGGTCGGCATCGCCTTCATCCGCTGCACCACCTCGAGCCCGCTGGCCCTGGCCCGCTCGGCGCCGAGGTCGGCCACGGCCTTCAGGTAGTGCAGCGCCCCGGAATAGGTGCCGGCATGCTCCTGGTTCGGGTAGTTGGCCGGCGTCTTGGGCTTCACCCGCTCAAGGAAAGCGCGGGTGCGGTCGTTCATGTCCCAGTAGAAGGTCTCGCAGACCGTCAGCCCCTGCGCCACCTCGAGGCCCATGCTGTGGATGTCGGTGACGAACATCGGGATGCCGACCAGCCGGGCCCGTCGCGTCACGCCGAATTCGCGGGCCTGCTTGATGCAGTTGATCATGTCGCCGCCGGCCATCAGCAGCCCCACGACCTTCGCCCGGCTCGACTGCGCCTGCAGCAGGAAGGAGGAGAAATCCGCCGTGCCCGGGAAGGGGAAGCGCGTCCCGCCGACGATGCGGCCGCCGGCGGTGCCGACGAAGCGGGTCAGGTCGCGCTCCATCTGGTGGCCGAAGGCATAGTCGGCGGTGATGAGGAACCAGCTGTCGCCGCCGGCCTTCACCGTCGCCTGGCCGACCGAGTTCGCCAGCATCCAGGTATCGGCGGTCCAGTGGATGGTATTGGCCGAGCAGCGCTCCCCGGTGATCGCCGCGCTCAACGCGCCGCTGTTCATCTGGACCTTGTTCTTCTCCTGCACCAGCCCGGCCAGGGCGAGCGCGATGGAGGAGTTGTTCACCTCGCAGATCATGTCCACGCCGCGCTGGTCGATCCATTGCCGCGACATCGCCATGGCGACATCCGGTTTGTTCTGGTGGTCGCCCTGGATCACCTCGACCGCGATCCCGCGCGCGGCCAGGCCGCTGTCCTCAACCGCCTGCTGGACGCAGGCGACGGCGGTGGGGCCCGAGGTATCCCGGTAGGGGCCGGAGAAATCCGCCAGCACTGCGATGCGGATGGGCGCCGCGGCCTGGGCGCGTGCGCCGCCGGCGGTCAGGAGCGAAGCGCCGGCGGCGCCAAGGCCGCCCAGCAGTTGGCGGCGGTCAAGTTGCGTCATGATGGTTCGTTTTCTCCCTTGGACGGGGAGCTACCTGCCTTCGGCCGGGCGGGAATGGCAAGCGGCGATCCGCTGCGGCCTTTCCCCCGCAGGCGCGGCCGGGTAACCCTACAGCGGACCGATCCCGCCCGACCACCTTGCCAGGAGCCCCGACGCATGGCCCTCCGCTGCGACCTCATCATCCGCGATGCCACCCTCTTCGACGGCACCGGCGCCCGCCGCAGCGTCGGCGATGTCGGCGTCACCGGGGACCGCATCACCGCGGTCGGCGACCTCGGCGCCGCCAGCGCAGACCGCGAGGTGATCGCCACGGGCAAGGCGCTGGCCCCGGGCTTCATCGACGCCCATACCCACGACGACCGCGCCGTGCTGATGGGCTGCGAATGCCTGCGCTGCAAATCGAGCCAGGGCGTCACCACCGTCGTCGTCGGCAATTGCGGCGTCTCGCTCGCCCCTCTGGTCACCGACAAGCGCCCGGTCTCGCCGCTCGACCTGGTGGGGGAGGATGGCTGGTTCCGCTTCGGCAGCTTCGGCGATTATGCCGAGGCGGTGCGCCGCAGCCCGGCGGCCGTGAATACCTATGCCCTGGTCGGCCACCAGACGCTGCGCTACCGCGTCATGGGCGACGACCTCTACCGCCCGGCGCGGGACAACGAGATCGCCCAGATGCGCCAGATCGTCGCCGAATCCCTGGCCGAGGGCGCCTCCGGCTTCTCCACCGGCCTCTACTACAAGCCCAACATGCATGCGACGACCGAGGAGGTGATCGCCGTCGCCGAGCCGCTGCGCGCCGCGGGAGGCATGTACTTCACCCATATGCGGGACGAGGCCGACCACGTCTGCGCCTCGATCGAGGAGACGCTCAAGATCGGCAAGCGGCTCGGTGTGCCGGTGTGGATCAGCCACCACAAATGCTCGATGCCGGAGAACTACGGCCGCAGCGTGCAGACCCTGGCGCTGCTGGAGGCCTCGGTCGCGCTGCAGGAAGTCGCCTACGACATGTACCCCTACCCGGCCGGGTCGACCGTGCTGATGCCGGACCGGCTGCGGGACGACGTGCGGGTCATCATCACCTGGTCGGTGCCGCATCAGGAATTCGCCGGCAAGGACCTGTCCGAGGTCGCCCGCGGCTGGAACATGGACCAGCGCGCCGCGGCGGAGAAGCTGATGCCCGCCGGCGCCATCACCTTCCAGATGGACGAGGATGACGTCCGCCGCATCATGGCGCATCCGATGTCGGTCATCGGCTCGGACGGCATCCCGCATGACGCGCATCCCCATCCCCGCCTCTGGGGCACCTTCCCCCGGGTGCTCGGCCTCTATTCGCGCCAACTCGGGCTGTTCGACCTCGAGACCGCCATCCACAAGATGACCGGCCGCACCGCGGCGCTGTTCGGGATGGAGGATCGCGGCGTGCTGCGCGCCGGTGCCTATGCCGACCTCGTGCTGTTCGACCCGCACAAGGTCATCGACCGCGCGACCTTCGAGGACCCGAAGCAGGAATCCGAAGGCATCGAGGAAGTCTGGACCAATGGCGTCCCGACCTTCCGCGCCGGCACCGGCCTGACCGGCGAGGCCCCCGGCCGGCTCATCCGCCGCCACCGGGCGTGAGCCTGGCGCCCGGCCCGGCGCCGGTCACCGGTGCCGGCGGGTGACGATGCAGCCGCCCCCCCTGCCGCGCGCCCTGATCCTCCGCACCGGCCTCCTCGCCGCCGTGGCGATCCTCGCCTGGCTCGGCCACGGCGGCGTGGCGACCCAAGGGCGCCGATAGCGCGGCGGCTTGGCGATCCGGCGCGGCGGCGCTAGGCATCGGCAACCGAGGAGACACCCCGACCATGGCCACCGCAGCCGAACGCATCGTGGAATTCCTGGCCGCCCAGGGCATCGACCGCGCCTTCTGCGTGCCGGGGGAGAGCTACATCGCCCTCCTCGATGCGCTGCATGCCCATGCCAGCCTGGACCTCGTCACCTGCCGCAGCGAAGGCGGCGCCGGCTTCATGGCGGTCGCCGATGCCAAGCTCACCGGCCGCCCCGGCGTGGTGCTGGTCTCGCGCGGCCCCGGCGCCTGCAACGCCTCGATCGCCGTCCATACCGCCGAGCAGGATGCGGTGCCGCTGATCCTGCTGGTCGGCCAGGTGGAGAAGCGCGACCTGCGGCGCAACGCCTTCCAGGAGATCGACTACGCCAACATGTTCCGCGGCGTGGCGAAATGGGTGGGCGAGGTGACCGACCCCGACCAGGCCCCGGAGTTCATCGCCCGGGCCTATGCGCAGGCCATGGGCGGCGTGCCCGGCCCGGTGGTGCTCTCCCTGCCGGAGGACGTGCTGGCGATGGCCTGTGCCGCCCCCCTGATGGCCGCGACCCTGCCGAGCCCCCTGCCCCCGGCCCCGGCCGATGCCGCCCGCCTCGCCGCCCTGCTGCGCGGCGCCGCGCGGCCCATCCTGCTCGCCGGCCACGGCTTCGAGGCGCCGGGCGGGCGCGAGGCCTTGCTGGCCTTCGCCGAGGCCTGGCAGCTTCCCGTCGCCGTCTCCTTCCGCCGCCAGGATCTCTTCCCGAACGACCACCCGCTCTATGCCGGCGATCTCGGTCTGCGGAACCCGGATGCCCAGCGCGCCGCCTTCGCCGAGGCGGATCTTGTCCTGGCGCTGGGCACCCGGTTGACCGACATCACCACCCAGGGCTGGAGCTGGCCGGCGGCCGGCCAGCGCCTCGTGCATGTCTGCGCCGACCCACACTTCCTCGGTTGGCTCTTCCCGGCCGAGCTGGCCATCGCAGCCGATGCCCGCGCCACCATCGGCGCCCTCGCCGCCGAGGCCCCCGCCGCCGCCCCCGGCCGCGCCGCCTGGTGCGAACGGCTGCGCGCCCTCCATGTCGCCGATTGCGGCGTCGTCCCGCGCGACTTCGCCGATGGAATCGCCTTCGCGGAGGTCGCCAAGCTGATCGAGCGCGTCGCCGCGCCGGATGCCATCGTCACCCTCGATGCCGGCACCTTCGGCGCGCCCTTCTACCGCAAGGTCGGCTGGGTGCCGCCGCAGCGGCTGGTGGTGCCGGTCTCGGGCGCCATGGGCTTCGGCATCCCGGCCGCCGTCGCCGCGGCGCTGCGCTGCCCGGGGCGGCAGGTGATCGGGTTGGTCGGCGATGGCGGGGCGCTGATGACCGGCGCCGAATTCGCCGTCGCGGTGGCGCGCGGGGCGGCGGTGAAGCTCATCCTCTCCGACAACGGCAGCTACGCCAGCATCCGCATCCACCAGGAGAAGGCGCATCCGGGGCGGGTCTCCGGCACCAGCCTGATCAACCCGGACTTCGCCCAGTGGTGCGCCGCCTTCCGGGTGCCGGTGACGGTGGTGGAGAGCAAGGCGGATTTCCCGGCCCTGGAGGCGGCGCTGGCCGCGCCCGGGCCGGCGGCGGTGGTGGTGCGGACCTCGCTGGAGGCGGTGCTGCCGCAGCGGCTGGCCGCCGAATGAAGGCCGTGCGGCCAGGCATGCCCGGCCGCACGGCGTCAGTCCCGGATCAGGAGAAGAACCACTGCCCGGTCTCGGCGTAATTCGCCAGAACCCGCTCGGCGGTCGAATTCCAGTCGATGGTCTCGCCGAGCTGGAACTGCTCCAGCACGTAGCGGCCCAGCTCGGCTTCATCGGTATAGGTGCGCCCGCTACCGGCCACGGCCTGCCCCTCGGCATTCAGCACCACGTCGCGCTGGTCCGACAGGGCCAGCGTATCCTCGGCATTGGCGCCGGCGGTGTAGAGCGGCACCAACTGGTTCGAGTGGTTGTTGCTGAACCAGGCATATTCCGGCACGCCATCGCCATCCTGGTCCGGCAGCACGGACTGGTAGGGAATGGTGGCACCATCGGGGCCGAACAGCAGATGGTCATGGTCGGCGGTGACGATGAGCAGCGTATCCGCCCAGGTCGCGCGGCTCTCCCCCGAGCCGACCCAGTCGACGACGTACTGCACGGCATCGTTGAACTCGATGTATTCCTCGATCATGCGGCCGAAGTTGTTCGCATGCATCGCCCGGTCCACCGCGCCGCCCTCGATGGAGATGTAGAGGCCATCCTCATCGGCATTCAGCCGGTTGAGCGCCGCGGCCGAAAGCTCGGTCAAGGTGGGCGAGGTATCGAGCCGCGGCACGGAGAAGGGGATTTCCGTCTCGCCCGCCGGGCTGGCGCCGGAGCGGTAGAAGTTGCTGCCGGTGAAGGCCTGGACCAGCATCGCCAGGCGCTCGTCCGTCGGCTCGCCGCTGCCGGCGGCGATGATCTCCGCGCGGTCCTGCAGCAGATCCCACGTCCCGCCGTCGGAGGAGGCGTAGCTGCCGTCCCTCAACGCATTCCAGACCTCCGGGCCGACCCACTGGTAGTTCGGCGTCGCGCGGAGCTGGCCATCGTCGTTGTAGTCGGGATTGCCGGTTCCGGCGATCACGTCGAGGACGCCGGCGCCGAACATCTCGGCCGCGATATCCTGGGCGTTGGAGCGGGCTACGTTATGGGCGCCGCCACCCGCCGCGGGAGTCGCATCCGAGAACTGGACCGTGGACACGACGCCGGTCGCCTTGCCCAGCGAATGCGCCAGCTCCGCGGTCGAGCGCTGCGCATCGCCGCTGCCGTCGACGTTGATGGCGTTGTTGTAGGTCTTCTGGCCATCCGAGATCGCCGAGGCGGTGTTCCCGGAATCCGGATAGGTCGCACGGTTCCAGTCGTAACCGGCGAAGCCGCGCTGATAGCCGGCGGCATTGGTGCCGGCCACGGGCGTCGCATCGTAGTTCTGCGCCGGGTCGTAGACCACATCCGGGTTCTGCTCATCGCTGCCCGGCACCGTGCGGGTATCGAGCGGATAGACCGACTGCATGGCGTTGGTGAAGCCGGGTCCGTCGACGACCAGCGACCCCACCGCGCCGCCGCGCGCATCGCCGGGCTGCAGGCCCTGGAGGTAAAGCCGCGTGGCCTCCAGCGTATTGGCGCCGGCCCCGTCCGCAATCATCAGGATCACGTTCTTGATCGGGCTTAGCGTGGGAAATGCAATGTCCGCACCTGCGGTAGTGATGTCGCTCATGTCTGCTCCGGTTCGGTGCGCCATCCACGGGGCCTCCGAACCACTATTCATGGGAACAGCTGATCTAGTCTGACGAAGTTGATCCCGTGGCAGTTTTATGATGTTCCATGCTTGAACTATGGGAACTTGCTTCTTTGACTATCTTCAGTTGTATGTCCGGCCCCAAATTTAAATCCGGACTATTGCCGATGCACTGAATGCCGCTTCACCGAACAGCGCCCGAACCCGGTCGGGCCGCGGCCCTTGCCGCGAGCACCGGAGTCGCGGCGCCCCCGTCCCACGCGCGCCTTGCCCTCACCGCATCCCCCGCCAATCCCCCGCCGCCGCCCGCAGCGCCACCTCCTGCTCCAGCAGCCCCAGCACCACCGTCACCGCCCGGGACGGCACCCGGTCCGGCGGCAGTGCCAGCACCACCTCCCGCCGCGGCACCGGCCGCACCAGCGGCGCCACCCGCAGCCGCCCGGCCGCCTCCTCCACCCGGATGGCGGAGCGCGGCAGCACTGCCTGGCCCAGGCCACTCTCCACCAGCTCCTTCAGCACCCCGAAGCTATCGGCCTCGAAGGCCACGTTGAGCGCGATCCCGGCCCGCCCAGCGGCGGCCTCGACGATGCGGCGGAGGCCATGCTGGCGGCTCGGCAGCACCAGCCGTTGCCCGGCAAGCTCGACGAAGGGCACCGCCTCCGGCCCGATCCCGCTCCCGGCAGCGCCGACCAGCACCATCTCCTCGATCAGCAGCGGCATCACCCGCAGGTGCAGCGCCGGCGCCGGGCCATAGAGCAGGGTCGCATCGGTCACCCCGCGCTGGACCCATTCGATGAGGTGCCCGGTATAGCCCTCGACGATCCGCAGCGAGATGCCGGCATGGTCCCGCGCCACCCGGCGCGCCAGCGGCCCGGCGAGGACCGAGCTGATGGTCGGCATCATCCCCAGCGCCACCTGCCCGCTGACCGCGCCGGCAAGGCTGCGGACCTCGGCGATCGCGCCCTCGAGCTGCCGCACCGGCCCGTCGATCCGTTCCAGCAGCGCGCTGCCCGCCTCGGTCAGCTGCATCCCCCGCCCGTGCCGGGCAAACAGCGGCACCCCCACCTCCGCCTCCAGCAGGCGGATCTGCCGGGACAGCGCCGGCTGCGCCAGGTGCAGGCGGTCCGCCGCGCGGCTCAGCGAGCCCGCCTCGGCCACTTCGCGGAAGGTACGGAGTTGCTTCAGGTCCATAGGACCAAGGTATAGCAGCCGACTATAGGTGCTATCGGCGTTTTCGAATTCCTCGATGCCTCCAGAAAGCCCAAGGTGCGCTGCCTTGCCACCAGGGTGGCCCCGCCCTAATCCCGAAGCCGGAGGACACGCCATGGACCAGCACATCAGCACCGCCGATCCGCATGCCGAGATCCGCGAGGAGGTCGGCAAGCTCTGCGCCCGCTTCCCCGGCGAGTACTGGCGCCAGGTGGACCGTGACCGCGCCTACCCGACCGCCTTCGTCACCGCCCTGACCGAGGCCGGCTACCTCGGCGCGCTGATCCCGGAGGAGTTCGGCGGCGCCGGCCTGCCGCTGTCCGCCGCCGCGGCCATCCTCGAGGAGATCCACCGCTCCGGCGGCAACGCCGGCGCCTGCCACGCCCAGATGTACATCATGGGCACCATCCTGAAGCACGGCAGCCCGGACCAGAAGAAGCGCTACCTGCCGAAGATCGCGACGGGCGAGCTCCGCCTGCAGGCCTTCGGCGTGACCGAGCCGACCAGCGGCACCGACACCACCGCGCTGCGCACCTTCGCCAAGAAGGAAGGCGACAAGTACATCGTCAACGGCCAGAAGATCTGGACCAGCCGCGCCGAGCATTCCGACCTGATGCTGCTGCTGGCCCGCACCACGCCGCGCGGCGAGGTGGCGAAGAAGACCGACGGGCTCTCGACCTTCATCGTCGACATGAAGTCGGCGCTGGGCCGCGGCCTCACCATTCGCCCGATCCGCACGATGATGAACCACAACTCCACCGAGGTCTTCTTCGACAACATGGAGGTCCCGGCCGAGAACCTGGTCGGCATCGAGGGCAAGGGCTTCCGCTACATCCTCGACGGCATGAACGCGGAGCGGCTGCTGATCTCCTCCGAGAGCATCGGCGACGCCAAGTGGTTCATCAAGAAGGCGGTGGACTACAGCAAGGAGCGCGTGCTGTTTGGCCGGCCGATCGGGCAGAACCAGGGCGTTCAGTTCCCGATCGCCAAGGCCTATGCGCAGATGCGCGCCGCCGAGGCGCTGCTGCGGCTGGGCCTCGCCAAGTTCGAGGCCGGCCAGCCCTGCGGCGAGGAGGCCAACATGGGCAAGATGCTCTGCGCCGATGCGGCCTGGGCCGCCGGCGAGGCCGCCATCCAGACCTTCGGCGGCTTCGGCTTCGCCGAGGAATACGACGTGGAGCGGAAGTACCGCGAGGCGCGGCTCTATCAGGTGGCGCCGATCAGCACCAACCTGATCCTCTCCTACGTCGGCGAGCACGTGCTCGGCATGCCGCGGAGCTACTGAGCCATGGCGAGCCAACCGCTGAAGGGCCTGCTCGTCGTCTCGATGGAGCAGGCCGTCGCCGCGCCCTATTGCGCCAGCCGGCTCGCCGATGCCGGCGCGCGCGTCATCAAGATCGAGCGGCCCGAGGGCGACTTCGCCCGGGCCTACGATGCCGTCGCCCTCGGCCAGTCCAGCTACTTTGTCTGGCTGAACCGCGGCAAGGAGAGCCTCTGCCTCGACATCAAGGCCCCCGGCGACAAGGCGCTGCTGGAGACGCTGATCTCGAAGGCCGATGTCTTCATCCAGAACCTCGCCCCCGGCGCCATGGGCCGGGCCGGCTTCGGCAGCGCCCAGCTGCGGGAGAAATACCCGCGGCTGATCACCGTCGACATCTCCGGCTATGGCGACGAGGGCGAATACGCCTCGATGAAGGCCTACGACCTGCTGGTCCAGGCCGAGAGCGGCCTCGCCGCCATCACCGGCCGGGCCGAGGGGCCGGGCCGCGTCGGCGTCTCCGCCTGCGACATCGCCTGCGGCATGCACAGCCACGCGGCGGTGCTGGAGGCGCTGATCGAGCGCGGCATCACCGGCCGCGGCAAGGGCATCGCCGTGTCGCTGTTCGACGGCATGGCCGACTGGATGACGGTGCCGCTGCTGCAATTCGAGGGCACCGGCAAGACGCCGCCGCGCATCGGTCTGGCGCATCCCTCCATCTGCCCCTACGGCGCCTTCGAGACGAAGGATGCGCAGCTGGTACTGATCGCCATCCAGAACGAGCGCGAATGGGCCAGCTTCTCGGAACATTTCCTCGACGAGCGGGACCTGCCGAAGCAGGAGGGATTCCGCTCCAACAACGAGCGGGTGGCGCACCGGCCGATGGTGGACGCCCATATCGCCCGGATGTTCGCCAGCCTCGACCGCGATGCCTGCGCCGCCAAGCTCAAGCGTGCCAATGTCGCCTATGGCTTCGTGAACGACTGCGAAGGCTTGCGCGACCACCCGGCCCTGCGACGCGTGACGGTTGAGACTGAGCAGGGGCCTATCGCCATCGGCGCACCACCGGCTCGGCTCTCCGACGGGGCGCGCAACCTCGGGCCGGTGCCGTCCCTCGGCCAGCACAGCCTGGCCATCCGCGCCGAATTCGCGGCCTAACCGGTTGATTTCAGTAAGAAAAAAGACCCAAGGCCTGGGCGTCCCGACCTATGCGCTCATTCGAATGCTGCACTGCAAAAAGGCTCTTGCCAAAAGGCCGGGCCGGACCTAGATTGTGCATCGCAGCAACACGGCGGTTGCCGGGTTGTCTGTCTTTCTTGGACGTTTCCTCCCTAAACTCGGCGGTGGCGAAAGCCACCGCCCTTTTTTTGTCCGCAGACCGGGCTGCTCGGTGGCACGGCGCGGGCCCGGAGGCTCAGCGCAGGAAGCGCCAGTCCGCCGCCGCGAGCGTGGCGATCAGCCGGGTCAGATCCGCCTGCAGGCTCAGCATGCGGGGGAGCCGCTCGATCCGCGCCTCATCCATGTAGAGCGGCCTGGCGATCTCGATCTGCAGGGCATGCACGCCTTCGCGCGGACGGCCGTAGTGCCGGGTGACGTAGCCCCCGGCATAGGGGTCGTTGCGCCGCACCCGGTAGCCCATGCCCGAGAGGGCCTCCTCCACCAGCCGCGTCGCCCGGGGCGCACAGGCCGTCCCATGCGCATCGCCGAGCACGAAATCCGGCGGCGAAGCCGCCTGGGCCGGATGGGTCGGCATGGAGTGGCAGTCGATCAGCAGGCAGGTACCGAACTCCGCCCGGGTCTCGGCGATCAACGCCGCCAGCGCGGCATGGTAGGGCTGCCAGTACCGGCGGATCCGGTCCTCCGCCTCCTCGAAGCGCAGCTTGTGGCGATAGACGGGCTCCCCCGTCGCCACCACCCGGGCAATGGTGCCGAGGCCGGCGCCGACCCGCGGGCTGGCGGTATTCACCCAGGCCGGCAGCGGCCCGTCGAACATCCCGGGATCGAGCTCCCAGGGCTCGCGGTTCACGTCGCAGAAGACGCGGGGGAAGGTCGCCGCCAGCAGCGGCGTGCCATGCTCCGGCGCGGCGGCAAAGAGCTCGTCGACGAAGCCATCCTCGGACTTGCGCAGCGCCAGCGGGTCGAGCCGGGCGGCGGCGACGAATTCGGCGGGATAGGCCCGGCCGGAATGCGGCGAGGCGAAGATCACCGGGGCGCCATGCACGGCCGGGCGAGCCAGCCAATAGGGTGCCTGCCCCGCCTCGAGCGGTGGAATGCTGGTGAGATTGAGGGGAAGGTCCATTGGCACCCCGATCAAGCCACAGGTGCCGAGAACTGTCATCCTTTCTCGGCGGGAGTGGCTTGCCCCGGCGCAAAGAGCGGGCTAAACAGCCGCTCCGCGAGCGTGGGCGCATAGCTCAGCGGTAGAGCACTACCTTGACACGGTAGGGGTCACAGGTTCAATCCCTGTTGCGCCCACCACGCCGCGCTCTCCTTCCGACGTGGGCGTGGCCTAGCGGATCTGGCGGTCTGCGGCCGATCCCATTGGCATGGTGCCCGACCTGCTGCGGACCATCATCGCTTCCGCGGCAGCCATGTCCTGACGCCCTGCTCGCCCTGAAGACCAATTCCAGCGATCGGCTCTTCTTGCCCTGTTCGATTGCAGCAGGACTGGCGATTCCTAAAGGATACGGCAATCTATGGTTGTTTTTTAGAGATTTAGTTCGCGTCTACGCCCTGTCCGCGGTACACACCTCGCCAGGACATGGTCGGATCGTGACGATGCTCGCATCGACGACAGCGCAGGGCGGAACGGACGAGGCTCCACGCGGCGACCCGCTGCGGCGATGGCGCTGGGTCGTTCCCTCGCTCGCTGCCATCCTCATGCTCGGTGCGGCCGCGGCCACCTGGGGATACGTCGAGGCACAACGGATCGACGGCCAGGTCGACCAGGCGATGGCGGAGCGCGACAACGCCCGGCGCATCCTGCAGGCGGCCGTCGACCTCGAGAGCTCCTCGCGCGGCTTCCTGCTGAGCGGCAAGCAGGATCAGCTGGCCGACTACCACGCGGCGCTGCAGTTCTTCCAGCGCGAGCGCAACCAATCCATCGCCAGCATCGACCGCGGGCTGAACGAGCTGCGCGAGACCTCCCTGGTCGACGCGCTCGAGGTCGCCATCCGGACCCGGGCCCGGCGGATCGAGCACTACGCCTCCGGCGGCAGGGAGGCCGCGGTCAGCGGCACCCAGGCGGGCGAGGGCAAGCGGGCCACCGACGACATACGCCGCTTGGTTACCGTCTTCGTCTCCGACCGCGAGGCCAAGATCGCCCGGTGGCGCGCGGCGCTGGGCTGGCGGCAGACCGCGGTCGTCATCCTCGTGCTTCTCGGCACGCTGATCTCCATCGTCGCCCTCGGCGTCGCCCATCGGATCATCCGGCGCCGGCAGAGGGCGGCCGAACTGGCCCGCACCGCCTCGGACCGGCGCGGTCGCGAACTGGCGGCGCTGGTCGAGATGAGCGAGCTACTGCAGAGCGGGGTCGAAGCCAGCGACGTCCGCGCGGTGGTGGCCCATGCCGCCAAGCGTCTGCTGCCCGGCCTGTCCGGCTGGCTCTTCGCCTTCAACAACTCCCGCGACCGGCTGGACCTGGCCGCCTCCTGGAAGGGCGGCGACCAGCCCCTTGGCGTGGCCGCCTCCGAGCCGCCGGACCACTTCGCACCCTCCGAATGCTGGGCGCTGAAGCGTGGCCGGCCGCACCACGGCGACCCCTCCTCCGCCGACGGCGGGCTGGGCTGCGTCGCCTGTGCGGCCACCGGCAGCGGCCTCTGCGTTCCCATGGCGGCCCGGGGCGAGGTGCAGGGCGTCCTCCGAATCGCCTTCGGCGCCAATGCCCCGGCCCCGAGCGCCGAGCAGACGGCGCTCGCCACCGCACTGGGCGACAGCGTCTCCCTCGCCCTGGCGAACCAAGCGCTGCGGGAGCGGCTGCGCGGCCAGGCCCTGCGGGATGCGCTGACCGGCCTGCACAACCGGCGCTTCCTCGAGGAGGTGATGCCGCAGATCGAAGCGCAACTCGCCCGCGATGGCCAGCCCGTCGCCGTGCTGATGCTGGACCTCGACCACTTCAAGTCGATCAACGACACCCATGGCCATGCGGTGGGCGATGCCGTGCTGCACGCGGTCGGCGCGCTGCTGATCGACCAGCTCCGGCGCAGCGACGTCGCCTGCCGCTACGGCGGGGAAGAGCTGGCGGTCCTGCTGCCCGGATCCGACATCGAGCAGGCCGCGGAGCGGGCGGATGTGCTCCGCCAGGCGATCGCCGGGCTCAGCGGCTCGGCGGCACGGGCGCCGGGCAGCCTGCCCCTGCCCCCGATCACCGTCTCGATCGGCGTCGCCGCAGCCCCGCAGACGGCGCTCCGGCTGACCGACGCGCTGAAGGCCGCCGATGCCGCGCTGTACGAGGCCAAGCGCTCGGGCCGCAACAAGGTGACGGTGGCGACCGCCCGCAACGCGGTCACGCCGCCGCAACCCAAGCTCGGGATCGTCCGCAGCCTTTCGGCGGAATGACGCCCGGCCCGTGATGGATGGGCTTGCGGGGCAGCGCCGCTGGCGCCGCCCCGCCGCCCCTCAAGGCCTCTCGTTCGAGAAGACCACCGTGCCGCTGGCGCTGAACATGCCACCGACGCCATGGCAGACCGAGATCTTGGCACCCGCCACCTGCGCCGGTGCGGTGCCGCGCATCTGCCGCACGCTCTCCTGCAGGGCGAACATGCCGTACATCCCGGTATGGGTGTAGGACAGACCGCCGCCATTGGTGTTCAGCGGCAGCTTGCCGCCCGGCCGGGTATTCCCTTCGCGGATGAAGCCCGCCGCCTCGCCCGGCTTGCAGAAGCCGAGGTCTTCCAACCCGTACAGCGGCAGGTGGGCGAAGGCGTCGTAGATCATCAGGTGATCGACATCCTTACGGTCGATCCCCGCCGCCTCGATGGCCGTCGGCCCCGCCACGCGGAAGGCGCGCGAGGAGGAGAAGTCCTCCATCTGCGAGACCATGTTGGTCTCCACCGATTCGCCGGTGCCGAGGATGTAGACCGGCTTGGTCGGGAAGTCCTTGGCCCGGTCGGAGCTGGTCAGGATCAGCGCGCCGCCGCCGTCCGTCACCAGGCAGCACTGCAGGATGCGGAACGGGTAGGCGATCATCCGGCTGCCGAGCACGTCGTCGACGGTGATCGGGTCGCGGAACATGGCGCGCGGGTTCTTGCCCGCCCATTCGCGGGTGACGACGGAGACGGTCGCCAGGTCCTCGTGCGTCACGCCACGCGTCTTCATGTAGCGCAGCACCGGAATCGGGAAGAGCGTCGGCGGGCCGAAGGGGCCGTAGGGCACCTCGAACTGGCCGTTCAGGCTCTCCGGCTCGGGCGGGCGCGGCGTCGCGTTGATGCGCGAATTGCCGCTCTCGCCGTGGGTGATCAGGATGGTCTTGGCATAGCCCGCATGGATCGCCGCCGCGGCATGGCGGACGTGCAGCATGAAGGAGCAGCCGCCGACGCCGGTGCCGTCGACCCACTTCGGGGTGATGCCGAGGTAATGCGCGATCTGCTGCGGCATCATCGGGCCGACGCAGGCGACGCCGTCGATGTCGGACGGCTTCAGGCCGCATTCGGCCATGGCGTTCAGCGCCGCATCGGCATGCAGCATGATCTGCGACATGCCCGGCACCTTGCCGATCTTGGTCGATTCGGCGGCGCCGACGACGGCGATCTCTCCGCGACCGATCATCACTTGGACTCCTTCGCGGGCCGGAACAGCGGCAGGGTGATGGCCTCGTCCAGCGGCGTGAAGGCGACCTCCATCCTCATGTCGAGCACCAGCGCCTCGGGCGTTTGCGGGCAGTCGACGATGTTGGTCATCATCCGCGGCCCTTCCTCGAGCTCGACCACCGCGATGGCGTAGGGCGGGGTGAAGCCGGGCACCGGGCGGTGGTGGATGACGTAGCTGTGCAGGGTTGCGCGGCCCGAGGCCTCGAAGACCTCGACGTTGCGGGTTCCGGTATAGGGGCTGAAGGGGCGCGGCGGGAAATAGGCCTTCCCGGTGTCGCCGCAGCGCTGCAGCAGCAGCTTGCCGTCCTTGCAGCCATCCCAGAAATGCTTGGTTTCCGGCGTGGCCTTCGGCTTCGGCCGATCGGGTGCGAGCATGCCCGCGTTCCTCCTGTGGTTTGGTTGCGACGCGGCGCAGCCTGCCATGCCCGGCCGGGCGCGGCGAGGGGGCCACTGGGGATGCGGGGGTGCTACAGCGCGGTGGCGAAAGCCTCGGGCAGCATGGCGTAGCCTTCGCCGCGGCGCAGCAGATGCAGGAAGCCGGGGAAATGCATGTGCATCCCGGCGGTCGCCAGCCCGTCCGTCGCCACCATGTCGAAGACCCGCCGCCGCGTCGCCGCCGCCTGCACCGGGTCCACGTCGAAGGCCATGGTCACCTCGGGCCGCGGGATCTGGATCTCCGGCACATGGATGATGTCGCCCCAGATCAGCAGCGTCTCCCGGCCGGAGGCCAGCAGGTAGCCGCTGTGCCCCGGCGTGTGGCCCGGAAAGGGCATGGCGGTCACGCCCGGGAAGACCTCGCCGCCGGTGAAGGTCCGGGTGCGCCCGCGATAGGGTGCGGCCTGGTCCCGCGCCGCCTGGAAGTTCCGCTGCCGCCCCACCTCATCCGCCCGGGCCATAGCGGCGTCGTCATGCCAATGAGCCAGCTCGGCCGCATGCATCACCAGCTCGGCATTCGGGAAGAGTGCCTGCCCGTCCCGCGACAGCCCGTTGGAGTGGTCGGGATGCATGTGGGTCAGCAGCACGGTGTCGATGCTGCCCGGGTCGACGCCGGCCGCCGCCAGGTTGTCGAACAGCTTGCCGCCGGTCGCCGCCATCGCCGGGCCGCAGCCGGTATCGACCAGCGCCGTACGGCCGCCGGCATGGATCAGGAAGGTATTCACCGCGGTCCGCCGCGGCACCGGGCGGAAGGCGTCCCGCAGCAGCTGCGCCGCCTCCTCCGCCGGAATGTTCTGGATGACCGCCATCGAGCCGTCCAGGTGGCCGTCGCCGATGGCGGTGATGGTGATGTCGCCGACGCGGCGGTGATACACCGCCGCCACCTGCTGGGTCGGGATCGTCATGGGCTGCTTTGCGCCTCCTCCGGGAGGCGGCAGGCTAATCCGCCCTCCCGCTCCCGGCTATGCCCGGCGGATGTTGGCCAGGAATTCCCCGGCCCGCTGCCGCAGCGCCCCGGCATGGCCGGTCAGCCCTTCCGCCGCCCCCAGCAGCCCGGCCGAGGCCTCCCCCGTCTCCCGCGCGGCGCGCTGCACGTCCTGGATCCGCAGCGCCACGGCGGAGGTGCCTTCCGCCACCTGGCCGGCGCTGCGGGCGATCTCCTCGGTGGCGCTGCCCTGCTGCTCCACGGCGGCGGCGATCGCCGTGGTTACCTCGTTGATGCGCTCGATGGTGCCGCCGATCGACCGCAGCGCCGTCACCGCATGCCCGGTCGCCGCCTGGATGGCGCCGATCTGGCTGGAGATCTCCTCGGTCGCCTTGGCGGTCTGGCCGGCCAGCGCCTTGACCTCGCTCGCCACCACGGCGAAGCCCTTGCCGGCTTCCCCGGCCCGCGCCGCCTCGATGGTCGCGTTCAGCGCCAGCAGGTTGGTCTGGCCGGCGATGTCGCCGATCAGCCGCACCACGTCGCCGATCCGCTGCGCCGCCTGGGCCAGGCCCTGCACCGTCTCGTCGGTCGCCCGCGCCTCGGCCGCCGCGGCGCGGGCGACGGTCGCGCCCTCGGCCACCTGGCGGCTGATCTCGGCGACGCTCGCGGCCAGTTCCTCGGCGCTCGCCGCCACCGCCTGCACATCCCCGCCGGCCCGGTTGCCGGCCTCGGCCACCGCCCCCGCCTCCCGGTCGCTGGTCACGGCTGCGCCGGACAGCGCCTGGGCGGCGCCCTGCACCTGGGCCGCGGCCGATGCCACCGCCTGGACCACGCCGCCGATATCCGCCTCGAACCGGTCGGCCAGCCGGGCCTGGGCGGTGGCCAGGGACCAGACAAGCATGCTGCTGACGTAGTCGCCCCTGGCATCCCGGATGGGGCTGATCAGGAGATCGATCGTCTCCTCTCCCAGACGGATCCGCGCCTGGTGCGGCAGCCGGGCCGGGTCGGCGAGGATGCCGCGAATCCGCCCCGGGTGCCGGTGCATGACGTCGATGCTCTGGCCCAGGAGCTCGTGGGCCTTGCAGGGCAGCAAGTGCTCGATCGTCCCGAGCAGCGCCCGAGTCGCCGGGTTCATGCTGGTGACCCGGAAGTCGTCCCGCGGATCGGCGGTCATCACCGCCGAGGGCATCTGCTCCAGCATCTGCTGCTGGGCGAAGGCGCGCTGCACCGTCCCGCGCAGTTCCTCAAGCGCTCCGGCGATGCCGCCGATCTCGTCGGCGCGGTCCCGGTCCGGCACCACCACGTCGGCATTGCCGCCGGCGATGGCGCGGATGGTGCCCACCAGCCGCCGCAGGGGGGTGCCGATGGCCCGCGCATTGAGCCAGCCCGACAGCGCCAGCATCAGGGCGACCGCACCGCCGATCCAGAAGACGCTGCCCGCCAGGGCGGCGCCGCTCGCCGCGCTGGCCGCGGCCCGGGCCTGGGCCTCCGTCGCCAGCAGGGCCCCGACGTCGTTCACCGCCGCCTCGAGCCGTTCCCGCGCCGGGGTGCTGTGCGCGGTGCGGGCAGTGTTCGCCGCCTCCGCCAGCTGCACCATCCTGGTGGCCGATGCCGCCACCGCCGCGGCCACGGTGGTGATCCGCTGCAGGTCGTTGGCCGCGCCCGGCGCCACGGTGATGGAGCCCACCGCCCGCTGATGCACCCGCAGCTGCGCCGCCGCCCGCCGCACCCGCCGGGCCTGGCCTTCCTCCCCGGTGGCGAGGAAGCGCTGGGCGCCGAGCCGCACCTCGGCCACCACCGCATGGAAGACCGCCAGCCGCTGGCGCGCATCCTCCCGGGCCTCGGGCGGCACATCCAGCTCCATCATGCTGGAGACGGCCTCATAGGCCTGGTCGTAGTCGGCCCCGGCGCGGGCGAAGGTCTCGTCCCGCTCGGTGATGAGCTGCTGGCGCAGCGCCGACTGCTCCTGCGCCGAGGCGAGGTAGTCCGCCAGCGCCGTGGCCGCCTGCGCCAGCCTCTCCTGCACCGCCGGCTGCGGCGCCAGGCCCGCCGCCGCCGCCATCCGCCCCCGTGCCGCCTCGGCCTCCGCCACCATCGCCGCCGCACGGTCGTTCGCCGCCGCGACGGTCTGCGCCATCACCACCTCCCGCAGCAGGGTGGCGGTGCGGCCGGCATGGGTCGCGCCTTGCTGGGCGGCGAGCTGGGCTGCGGCGGCAGCCCGTTCCGCCTGCTGCTGTTCCCGGGCGGCATCGAGGTTGACGCTGACCAGGCCCACCATGCCCGCAAGCAGCAGCACGGCAAGGATGACGCTCGCGGCCAACTTCCGCCCGACCGATTGATCTCGCAACAGCCGCATGGATGGATCCCCTTGATTCGGCGACCCTGCACCTGGCCGCTTTAACAAGCGGCAAACGGCCACTCGACAGTGCTGCCGCCGCGCGGCACCTTCCGCCGCGCCGCCCATACCGCCAGAAGGACCTGTCATCGATGTTGTTCGACTTCGAGACGCTCTCGCCGCAGGACTGCTACAAGCTGGTCGTGTCCTCCGTGGTGCCCCGGCCGATCGCCTGGGTGGTGACGCAGGATGCCGCGGGCGTCACCAATGCGGCACCCTATTCCTTCTTCAACGCCTTTTCCTCGAATCCCGTGGTGGTCGGCATCGGCTGCGGCCCCAAGGCACCGGACGCGCTGAAGGACACCGCGGCGAATATCCGCGCCACCGGCGAATTCGTGGTCTGCCTGGTGCCGGAGACGGCGGTCCACCAGATGAACGCCACCGCGGTCGACTTCGAGCCGGGGGTGGACGAGATCGCCGAGGCCGGCCTCAGCCGCCTGCCTTCCGCCAAGGTCAAGCCGCCGCGCATCGCCGAAAGCCCGGTGGCGCTGGAATGCGTGACCTACCAGCTGGTTCCGGCGGGGGAGCATACCATCGTCCTCGGCCGCGTGGTCGCCGTGCACATCGCCGACGACTGCGTGCTGGATGCCGCCCGCTGCTACGTCGACACGCCGAAGATGAACCTGGTCGGGCGCATGCACGGCCGCGGCTGGTATGCCCGCACGACCGACCGCATCGAGGTGCCGCGCCTGTCGCTGGCGGAGTGGGAGGCGAAGAAGGCATCGCGCTAGCCGGCCCCGCCCTGCCGGCAGGCGCCTGAGGCTCGCCCGCGGTTGCCGAGTGCCCCCCTCGCCCCCGGAACGGCGCCCCGCGTGACAGCCAGCCATCCGCCGCGGCCTGCCGCGACCCGGGCGCCGCCCTGGGCGATGCTCGCCCTGCCGCTTGCCGGGCTTGTCGCCGCCCCGCTGCTCGCGGTCCTGGTCGCCGCCGCCGTGCCCGCGGGTGCGGTCTGGCGTCATATCGCCAGCACCACCCTGGCCGAGATGCTGGCCAATTCGGCCATGCTGGCGGTGCTGGTCGGGCTGCTGACGGCCTCCACCGGCGCCCTCGCCGCCTGGCTGGTCACCGCCTGCCGCTTCCCTGGCAGCCGGGTGCTGGAGCTGGCGCTGCTGCTGCCCATGGCCATGCCCGCCTATGTCTGCGGCTATGCCTATACCTGGGCCCTGGATGTCGCCGGGCCGGTGCAGACCGCGCTGCGCGACGCGACCGGCCTGCGCTGGGGCCAGTACTGGTTCCCCGAGATCCGCAGCCTGCCCGGCGCGGCCCTGGTGCTGGGCATGGTGCTCTACCCTTATGTCTACCTGCTCTGCCGCAGCGCATTCCAGCAGCAGAGCGGCGGGCTGATCGAGGCCTCCCGCACCCTCGGCCAATCCTTGACGGGGTGCTTCCTGCGCCTGGCCCTGCCCATGGCCCGGCCGGCCATCATCGGCGGCATGGCCCTGGCGCTGATGGAGACCCTGGCGGATTTCGGCACCGTGCAGCACTTCGGCCTGCGCACCTTCACCACCGGTCTCTACGAGGCCTGGTTCGGGCTCGGCGACCGCGGCGCCGCCAGCCAGCTCGCCGCCTGCCTGATGGGGCTGGTGACGCTGCTGCTGCTGCTCGAGCATCTCTCGCGCGGCGGCCGGCGCTTCCATCCCACCACCAGCCGCACCGCAGCGCCGCGGCCGGTGGCGCTGCGGGGCTGGCCGGCCGCGGCCGCCTTCGCCGCCTGCGCCCTGCCGGTCGCGCTCGGCTTCCTGGTCCCGGCCGGCGTGTTGCTGGTGCTGATGCTGCAGGTCGGCGACCCGCTCGCCCCCGGCCGCTTCCTGCCCTTCGCCCGGAACTCGCTGCTGCTGGCCGCCGGCGCCGCGACGCTGGCGGTCCTGCTCGCCGCGCTGCTGGCCTGGGCGGCCCGGCTGCACCCGCGCCCGGCGCAGCGGGCGGCGCTGCGCCTGGCCGGCCTCGGCTATGCCATCCCCGGATCGGTCATCGCGGTCGGGACGCTGGTGCCGCTCGGGCTTTTCGACAATGCGCTGGATGCCTGGATGCGCCACCATCTCGGCCTCTCGACCGGGCTGCTGCTGTCGGGCGGGGTGGCAGCGCTGATATTCGCCTATCTCGTGCGCTTCCTCGCCGTCGCCCTCTCCGCCGTCGAGGCCGGCCTGGCCCGCATCCGGCCCAGCCTGCGGGAGGCTGCCCGGGTGCTCGGCGCGACGCCCGGTGCCGCCGTGCTGCGGGCGGAGCTGCCGCTGGCCCGCGGCAGCCTGCTGACCGCCTTCCTGCTGGTCTTCGTCGACACCATGAAGGAGCTGCCCGCCACCCTCATCATCCGCCCCTTCGACTTCGACACCCTGGCCGTCCGGGTGCATAGCCTGGCAGCCGACGAACGCCTGGCCGAGGCCAGCACCGCGGCGCTGCTGATCGTCGTGACCGGACTCCTGCCGGTGCTCGCCCTGACCCGGGCGATGCGGCGCGGCTGAGAGGGAGGCAGCCTCCTGGCGCGGGCGCCAGGATCCCAGCGATCAATTCGCCCTGCACCATTCTACTTTTTGTTGCCATACCGATCCGAGTGCGGCATTCAGCCTTGTAACAGTTCGGATAGTTAAAGCATCGGTGCTTGTTTTGGTGGTTTACTCGCGCTTAGGTTGTGTCCGGTTTGGGAGTTGAAGCAATCTGGGACGTTTCATCAGACCTGTACTGAACGGTGGTGCCCAACCCCATGCCCAACCTGGCGACAGATTTCAGCTTTGGCCTATTCAACGTCGATTCCCTGGCCCCGCATGGCGTCTGCCTGCTCTGGCGGCCAGAACTGATCTGGCTGCATTTGGTCTCGGATGCGCTGACGGGCCTCGCGTACTGGTCCATCCCGATCGTCCTCCTCGTTGTCGCCATCCGTCGCCGCGACCTCGTCCTCCCCTGGGCGATCGAACTCTTCGCCCTGTTCATCCTGGCCTGCGGCGCCACCCACTTCCTGTCCATCTGGACCCTCTGGCATCCGGATTACGGCGTGCAGGGCGCGGTGAAGGCGATCACCGCCCTGGTCTCCGTGGTGACCGCCATCGCCCTTTGGCCGATGCTGCCGCGGGTGCTGGCGCTGCCCTCCTCCGCCGCCCTCGCCGCCGCCAACGCCGCCCTCTCGGCGGAGATCGCCGAGCGTCAGGATGCCGAGAGGCGCCTGGCGGGCTTTTTCGAGCATTTGTCCGACGCGCTCTTCGTGGTGCGCGAGGACGCCGGCGGTTTCCTCTTCGAGACGGTGAATCCCAGCTTCTGCCGCCTCTTTGGCACATCGCGCGAGGCGATCGAGGGGCGCGAGCCGGCCCGCCTGCTCGAGGACGCGGCCGCCGCCGAGCTGCTGGCCGCCTTCGCCGGCTGCCTCGCCTCCGGGATGGCGCGGGATTGGGACAGCACCGTCGCCACCGCCTCCGGCACCCGGCATTGGCACACCGTCCTGGTGCCGCTCCCGGCCACCGAGGGCGAGCCGAGGCGCCTGCTCGGCAGCCTCCGGGACGTGACCGCCGTGCGCCGGCTCCAGGCCGACCTGGTCGAGGCCGCCCGCCGCGCCACCATCGGCGCCATGTGCGCCGGCGTCGCGCATGAGATGAGCCAGCCGGTCAATATCATCAGCCTCTGGGCCGACCGCGCCCGCGGCACCATGGATGCGGCGGCCGACCGCCCGCGCAAGGCGATCGGCGTCATCCTCGGGCAGACCCGCCGGCTCGGCGCGCTGCTGGAGCGCATGCGCGAGCTGTCGCGCGAGACGCCGGGCGAAGCCGGGACCTTCGATGCCGCCGTCGCCGCCGGCGCAGCGGTGGAGGTGGCGCGCCGCGCCTGGGCCCTCGACCGGGTCGAGATCAGCTACGAGGCCACGGGCCCGGTGCCGGTGCATGGCCGCGCCGCGCAGTTCGAACAGGCGTTGCTCAACCTGCTGGAGAATGCCAAGGACGCGGTCCTGCGCCGGCGCCGCAGCGAGCCGGAAGCCCCGGCCCAGATCCAGGTCACCCTGCAGGCCGGTCCGCAGCCGGGCCAGGTCACCCTGGCGGTGCAGGACAGCGGCGGCGGCGTGCCGGCTGCGCTCGGCAGCCGCATCCTCGAGCCCTTCGTCACCTCGAAGGACCCCGGCGAGGGCACCGGGCTCGGCCTGCCCATCGCCGCCGGCATCCTCCGCGACATGGGCGGCCGGCTCGGCTGGCTCAACCGCGGCGCCGGCGCCGTCTTCCAGGTGGCGCTGCCCCTGGCGACACCGCCCGAGGAGCGTCCGGCATGATGACCCCGTTGCGCGTGCTCATGGCCGAGGACGAGTGGCTCGCGGCCGAGGTGATCGAGGAGGGGCTGGTCGATGCCGGCTTCGAGGTCCTGCCGGCGCAGGACGGCGAGGCGGCGATGGAGCTCGTCTCCGCCGGCGCCGGCTTCGACGTGCTGCTCACCGACCTGCGGATGCCGCGGCTGGACGGGCGGGAGCTGATCGCCCGGCTGCGGGCCAGCCGGCCCGACCTGCCGGTGGTGGTGATGACCGGCTATCCCCCCGTCGGCGGCACCGCCGGACTGCACGACGGCAGCGCCCCGCTCACGCTGCTGACCAAGCCCATCGAGCTCGGCACGCTGATCGATGCCCTGCGCTCGGTGGCCGGTCAGGGCTGACCCGGCCGGCCGGAAGGCCTCAGTGCTGGTCGGGAGCCGGGGCGCTGTTCAGCAGGATGTAGCGCTCGATCCCGATCAGCTTGATCAGGTCGAACTGGCGGTCGAGGAAGTCCACGTGCTCCTCCTCGTTGGCCAGGATCTTGAGCAGCAGGTCGCGGGAGACGAAGTCGCGCACGCTCTCGGCGTAGGCGATGCCCTCGCGCAGGTCGGCGGTCGCCTTGTCCTCGATCGCCAGGTCGGCGCGCAGGATCTCCTCCACCGACTGCCCGACCATCACCTGGTTCAGCCGCTGCACGTTGGGCAGGCCGCCGAGGAAGAGGATGCGCTCGATCAGCCAGTCGGCGTGATGCATCTCCTCGATCGATTCCTTGTATTCATGCTCGCCCAGCTTGGTCACGCCCCAATGGCGGAGCACGCGGGCATGCAGGAAGTACTGGTTGATCGCGGTCAGCTCATTGGTGAGCTGGGTGTTCAGATGCTCAATGACCTTGGGGTCGGCTTTCATCGGGGTCAGCTTTCACGGCGGGGCCGGTACGAATTGAAGCCACGGGCGACGCGGCCCGTGGCGATGGTGGCACCTTAGCAGGCGGCGGCGCTCAGGAGGCCTGGGATTGCGCGGCCGTACCGTTCGTCGCGAGGTCGCGGATCATGCCGAGGATCATCCGGGTGCAGGTGCCGCACTGCGCCTTGCAGGCGCAATGGGCATAGACGTCGCGCGGCTTGCGGGCGCCCTTGGCCACCGCATCCGCCAGCTGCGTGTCGCTCAGGGCATTGCAGAGACAGAGGATCATCGGCTCGTCTCCCGCCCGCTCAGCGCCAGCCCGCGCGCTGCATGATCTGCAGCGCCGGCCCGGCATTGGTGTTGGTCCGCTCGGCATCCACCGGCTCGGGCCGGAAGCTGCCCATGGCGGCGAGCGCCGGGTGCAGCGGCGCGGCGGCCACCGCCGGGTACTCCATGTTGCCCAGGGCAAAGGTCGCCTGCGCCGAATCGCCGGTGAGATACTCGAGGAAGCGGGTGGCCGCCGCCCGGTTCGGCGCCGTCTTCACCAGCCCGGCGCCGGAGACGTTCACGTGGGTGCCGCGGTCCCCCTCGCCCTGGTTCGGGAAGATGACCCCGATCCGGGCGAACAGCGCCTTGTCCTCGGGCCGCTCGGAAGCGCCGATGGCGGCGAGGTAGTAGGTATTGGCGATGGCGAGCCGGCACTGCCCGGCCGGGAGGGCGCGGAACTGGTCGCGGTCGCCGCCCTGCGGCGGGCGGGCCAGGTTGGCGGCGAAGCCGCGGGCCCAGGCCTCGGTCCGCTCCGCCCCGTCGGCGGCCAGGATCGAGGCCGCGAGGCTGGTGTTGTAGGGATGGCTGGAGCTACGGACGCAGATCTGCCCCTTGAAGCGCGGCTCGGCCAGATCCTCGTACCGCGTCAGCCCTTCCGGGGCACCGCGCTCGCGGTCGTACATCACGACGCGGGCCCGCTTGGAGACGGCGAACCACATGCCCTCGGGATCGCGCAGCCCGGCGGGGATCCGCGCCTCGATCACGCCGGAGCGGAAGGGCGCCAGCACGCCGGCATTGGCGGCCCGGGCCAGCCGGGCGGCATCGACGGTGATGAAGACATCGGCCGGGCTGTTGGCGCCCTCGTTGCGGATGCGCTCGATCAGCTGGTCGGCATCGCCCTCGATCAGCCGGACCCGGATTCCGGTCTCCTTGGTGAAGGCCTCGTACAGGGCCCGGTCCGAGTCATAATGCCGGGAGGAGTAGAGGTTCACCTCCCCGGCCGCCGCGGCGGGGCGGGCGCCCCAGGCCAGCAGGGCGGCGGCGGCGAGGCCGAGCAGGCGGCGCGGCGGACAGGCGGGCATGCAGTCTCTCCGGGCTGATGCGGCAATTGATAAAGCTAATGAGAACCATTCGCAAGCGCTTCCCGCCGTCCAGGGCAGTATGCGGACCGGGACCCTCGCCGCCCGGATTGGCCCGGCGCAGGCCGCGCCTCAGCCCGGATGCAATCCCCGCAGGAAATGCGACCGCCCGGCGGCGGCGGCCATCAGCAGGGTATGGTCGGACCCGCTCAGCAGGAACCGCGCCCCGAGCCGGACATAGGCGGCCGCCCAGGTCTCGTCGTAGACCCCGCCCATGCCCATCACCTTGCCCGCCCCGGCGCAGGCCGCCGCCACCGTGGCATAGGCGGCCTGGACATCGGGGTGGCCGATCTGCCCGGCGATCCCCATGGAAGCCGTCAGGTCCGAGGTGCCGATCAGCAGCACGTCGATTCCCGGCACCGCGGCGATCTCGGCCGCATTGGCCACCGCCTCCGGCGTCTCGATCATGCAGGCGACCAGGATGTTCCGGTTCAGCTCGGCCTGCGCCTCGGCGGTGCCCGGCGGCCGCAGGTTGTAGGCGAAGGGCGGGCCGCCCCAGGACCGGGTGCCGAGCGGCGGGAAGCGATAGGCCGCGGCCACCACCCGCGCCTCGGCCGCGGTATCCACATGCGGCACCACCACGCCCATGGCGCCGTTGTCGAGCGCCCGGGTGCCTTCGAACAGCGCATCCTTGCAGCAGCGGACGATGGGGGTGATGCCCTGGCCGAGCGCGGCGATGGCGATCTGCGTCGCCTCCTGCACCGAGGTCGCGCCATGCTCCATGTCGATGAAGAGCCAGTCGTAGCCGGTGGCGGCGGCGATCATGCCGACCGCGCTGCCGCGCAGGTGGTGCACCCCGAAGCCGAGCGCCAGCTCACCCGCGGCCAGCCGCAGCTTGGCGTGATTGGGCACGATGGCCATGGCGGTTCCCCCGTTCGTTGGGGGAAGCGCACCACGCAGCCGGCGCCGCGTCAATCGGCCCCCTCGGGCCCCGGCCGGTCAGGCCGCGCGGCGGCGCTTGCCGAGCCGCGCCACCCCCGCCAGCCGGCGGTCGAGGAAGGCCATGGCCGCGGCGATGTCGGGATCGTCGTCGCGGGTCCAGAAGGCGAGGGTCGCGCCATAGACCGCGGCCAGGGTCGCCCGCCGGGTATACCAGGAGAAATCGGCCGAGCTGTCGCCGGCGGCATGCCACATGGCATCCACCGTCGCCGCCGTGGTCCGCAGCGCGACCGGGGCATTCCAGGGCAGCGCCAGCAGGCTCAGCGCCCGGCGCAGCGCCGGCTTATGCGGCGCGGTGGCGGCCAGCCGGAGCTCGACCACCCTTCGGATGCGCGCGGGCACCCGCAGCGCGGCGACGTCCTCGGCCGCCGCGGCGGCGGCCATGTCCCGGTTCGCCAGATCGATCCAGCCGGCGACGGCACCGGTGGCGCCGGTCGGGAACCAGCTCTCGGCCAGGGCCGGATCCTCGCCGGCGGCGGCCAGGCCGGCGCGGATGGTCGTCCAGTTCCACCCCTCCGTCCCGGCCAGCGGCAGCATGGCGCGGATGGCGGCATCGCGGGCGGGGCTGCTCTCGGTCATCGCGGCTGGCTCCCGGCCGCCCGGGCCAGTTCGTCGGTGAAGCCGAAGAGCGACAGGTCGGGCATGCGCATGGGGTAGAGGATGCCGTCGAGATGGTCGGTCTCGTGCTGCATGACCCGGGCGGTCATCGCCTCCGCCTCGCCCTCCACCGGCTCGCCCTCGGCATCGAGTCCGCGGTAGCGGATCCGCCGCGGCCGCAGCACCGAGCCGCGCAGGCCAGGGATGGACAAGCAGCCCTCCCAGGCCTGCTCCGTCTCCTCGCCGACCGGCGTCAGCTCCGGGTTGACCAGCGCGGCGACCCCGGTCGGCCCGCGCCAGACGAACAGCCGCAGCGGGACATGCACCTGCGGCGCCGCCAAGCCGATTCCGGCGGCATCCAGCATGGTTTCCGCCATGTCGGCGATCAGCCGGCGGATCTCCGGATGGGTCGGGTCGTCCACCGCCTCCGCTTCCCGCAGCAGGACCGGGTGCCCCATGCGGGCGATCTTCAGTATGGCCAAGGCGCGCCTCCGTGCGGCAGCAGGTGGCAGCAAGTTAGGGATGCCGGGCAGACTGCGGGAGGGGGCTTCCACCGCCACCGGCACCTATGTTAGGCTCAACCTCTCCGCATCAGGGTGGGGATGGCGAAGGTGGTCCGGGTGATCCGGGCCGCCTGCAGCTGCGCTCCTGACGCGGCGATTCTTATTTCCCGCCAAGCCACAGGAGGTTGGGCCGCGTGCAAGTCGTCGTCCGTGACAACAACATCGACCAGGCGCTGAAGGCGCTCAAGAAGAAGCTGCAGCGCGAGGGTGTGTTCCGCGAGATGAAGCTGCGCCGGCACTACGAGAAGCCGTCCGAGCGCCGCGCCCGCGAAGCCGCCGAGGCCGTCCGCCGCGCCCGCAAGGTCGAGCGCAAGCGGCTGGAACGCGAAGGCTTCTGAGCTTCCGACGCGGCGCGAGCCGGGTCCTGACGACGACTATGCAACCGCGGCACGGGGCAACCCGGGGACCGCGGTTTTGCATGTTCGGGCTGCTGCTGGCCCTGGCCGGACCCGCTGCCGCCGAGCCGCCTCTGACCGGCTACCTCGTGCAATCCGCCTGCCTCGACGAGGCCGGCACGCCCATCCCCGGCCGGCTGCCCTTCGAGCCCGGCTGCGACCGGACCCGGCCGCTGCGCATCGGCGAGCCCCTGCCCTACCGCAAGCACGACTGGCCCGGCACCGCCGAGGCCGCCCTGCCGCAGGGCTACCAGGCCAGCGACTCGCTGCTGGGAAGCCTGCGCGGCGTCCCGGCGGCCATCCAGACCTTCGACTTCGGCAATGCGCCGCGCGCCTTCGGCCGCCAGGACCCGGGCGACGGCGGCCAGGTGATCCCGCTGCCCCCCGGCGGGGAGGCCGCCGTGGCCATGACCGAGGACGGCGGCGGCGGCGCCCAGTGGTTCCAGTCGGCCGAATGCCGGCCCGGCTGGCTCGTCGCCATCCCGCCGCTCCCGACGGAATGGCAGCAGCGGCTGGTCGGCCTCGCCATCACCACCGGGCCGGAGGCCTGTCCCGCCCGCGTCAACCCGAGCCTCACCCGCTGGCGCCGCGCCGCCATCGACCTGCCCTGGCGCGAGGCGGCCGATGGCCGCACCGGCGCCGCCCGGGTGGAGGTGCTGGTCTCCGAGCATTTCAGCGGCACCGCCATCCCCCTGGCCGATCACCTCGAGCGCTTCTGGTTCGCCCAGGGCCTTGGCCTGGTCCGCTGGGAGCGCTGGGAGAATGCCGCCCGCAGCGCCCTGGCCGGCCGGGACGCGATGGCCGAGCTCATGGCCCGCTCCCGCCGCTGCCCGCCGATCGCCCATGGCGAGGCGCCCGATGCGCGCTGGCAGATGGTCGATTGCCGCAGCTGGACAAACATGGTGCGGGCGCCCTCCGCAGCGCTGGACTGGCCGGCGCCGGAGCTCCGCTGACGGGCGCCGCGGCAGCGGGGGCTTCAGTTGGGGGGCCATGCGGGGCAGAGTGTCCCGGGGACTCCAGGAGAAGCAGATGTCGGCATCGCAGGCGGCCATGCAATTGCATTGGTCCTCCCGTTCACCCTTCGTGCGGAAGGTCATGCTGGCGGCGCATGAGCGCGGCCTAGCGGACCGGATCGAGCGCATCCCCACCGTGGTGGCCCTGACCCGGACCGACCGCGAGCTGCTGCCGCGCAACCCGCTCGGCCGCATCCCGACCCTGGTGCTGCCGGATGGCCGCGTGCTCTTCGACAGCGTGGTCATCTGCGAATACCTCGACACCCTCGGCGAGGCGCCACCGCTGTTCCCGGCCGGCCCGGGACGCCTCGACGCGCTGCAGCGCCATGCGCTCGGCACCGGCTTCATGGAGATGCTGCTGCTCTGGCGCGGCGAGGTGCTGCGCGAAGTGCCCTCCCCGATCATCATCGAGGGCTTCGGGCTCAAGCGCGACGCGGTGCTGGCGGCGCTCGAGCCGATGGTCCCGGTGCTGGAGGCGACGCCCTACGACATCGGCCACCTGACCATCGGCGCCAGCCTCTCCTACCTCGACTTCCGCTGGCCGGAGGCCGGCTGGCGCGCGACGCATCCGGCGCTGGCTGCCTGGCACGCCGGCTTCAGCGCCCGCCCCGCCGTCGTCGCCACCGCCCATATCGACGCCTGAGGAGCCACGCCGTGCAGGAGCTGCGGATCGGCGACGTCACCATCACCAGCATCGTCGAACGGGACGGTCCCTGGCGAACCCCGGACAGCATGTTCCCGGCCTACGACCCCATCATCGGCGCCCGGCACCTGGCCGAGATGGACCCTGTCGTCTTCGACCAGGCGAGCGGCCGCATGGTCATCACCTACCAGACCTTCGTCATCCGCACCCCGAAGCACACCATCCTGGTCGATACCTGCACCGGCGAGGACAAGGGCTATCCGCCGCCGATGGACTTCCCGAAGCAGCCCTGGCTCGACGGCTTCGCCGCCGCGGGACTGCGCTTCGAGGACATCGACTACGTCTTCTGCACCCACCTCCACATCGACCACTGCGGCTGGAACACAAGGCTGGTGAACGGCCGCTGGGTGCCGACCTTCCCACGCGCGAAGTATGTCTTCCACAAGGGCGAATACGCCGCCTGGGAGGAGGCGACGGCGCGCGGCGCGCAGCCGCCCGGCAATGTCTGGACGTACAATTGCGAGCCGGTCGTCGCCGCCGGCCAGGCGCTGCTGGTCGACGATGATTTCTCGCTCGACGATACCGTCTGGCTCTCCCCCACCCCGGGCCATTCGCCCTGCCATTGCTGCGTGAACATCTCCTCCGGCGGCCAGCGCGCCGTGGTCACCGGTGATCTGATGCATCACGCGCTGCAGGTCCGCGAGCCCGGCTGGTCCACCATCTTCGACTGGGATGCGAAGCAGGCCGCCGAGAGCCGCCGCGGCTTCCTCGCCGAGGTGGCGGAGACGCCGGTCGTGGTGCTGCCGATCCACTTCCCCGGCGCCACCGCCGGCCGGGTCAGCGCCGGCGCCGACGGCTTCCGCTACAATTTCCTGAAACCATAAGAAGCGAGGAAACGCCCATGGCCCGCCTGCCCTACCTGGAGAAGGCCGACCTCAAGCCCGAGGACCAGGGGCTGCTGTCGCGCGACATCAACCTGTACAAGACGCTGGTCCACAACCCGGATGCGATGCGGGCCTTCTCCGGGCTCGGCCAGTACATCCGCTACAAGACCAAGCTGGATGCGCGGCTGCGCGAGCTCGCCATCCTGCAGGTCGGCTGGCTGGCGCGCTCGCCCTATGAATGGTCGCATCATGTGAAGATCGGCTACGACTTCGGCGTCACCGATGGCGACATCGAGGCCCTGATCCTCGAGAGCGGCGGCGGCACCAGCGGCCTCGAGCCCCTGGCGCGGCTGGTGCTGAAGGCGGCGCGGGAGATCCACGACGGCCCCGGCGTCCACTACGACACCTTCGCCGCGCTGCGCGCCGAGCTGCCGAACGACTGCATCATGGACCTGGTGGTCACCTGCGGCTTCTACTGCGCCGTGGTCCGCACCCTCGCCTCCTTCGAGATCGACGTGGAGGAGAGCTACATGCCCTATCTCAGGAAGTACCCCTTCCCGGTCTGAGGCCGGGCTGCGGGGGCGCCTCCCCCCGGGCAATTCTTCCCTGGGCAACCGCCGCAAGCCATGGGATGACCAAGCACCGAAGCCGTACCCCAAGGGAAATGGACGCCATGAGCGCGACGCAGCCTGCCCGGAAGCCCCGAGGCCGCCAGTTCTTCGCCAATCCCGGTCCGACCAACATCCCGGATTCCGTGCTGCTCGCCGGCGCGCACCAGACCATGGACTTCAACGACCCGAACTTCATCGAGGTCTACGACGGCTGCATCGCCGGGCTGAAGCGCATCCTCAAGACCGAGCAGAACATCTTCCTCTACACCGGCTCCGGCCACGCCGCCTGGGAAGCCTGCCTAGTCAACCTGCTCTCGGCCGGCGACACCATCCTGATCATCGAGAGCGGCTACTTCTCGATTTCCTGGGCCAAGATGGCCGAGGACCTCGGGATGGAGGTCCGCACCGTCGAGGCCGACTGGCGCCGCGGCGTCGACATCGCCGCGGTGAAGGCGGCGCTCGCCGCCGACACCGGCCATGCCATCAAGGCGGTCTGCGTCGTCCACAACGAGACCGCGACCGGCATGATGATCCCGGTACCCGAGGTCCGCGCCGCGATCGACGCCGCCGGCCACCCGGCGCTGCTGATGGCCGACACCATCTCCTCGCTCGGTTCGCTCGACTTCCGCATGGATGAATGGGGCGTCGATGCCGCGGTCGGCGGCAGCCAGAAGGGCCTCATGCTGCACACCGGCATGAGCTTCAACGGCGTCTCGAACAAGGCGATGGAGGTCCACAAGACCTCGAAGCTGCCGAAGCACTACTTCAACTGGACCAACATGCTGGCCCGGCCGCACAAGAGCTTCGTCGGCACCGTGCCGATCAGCTTCTTCTACATGCTGCAGGAAGCGCTCCGGCTGATCGAGCAGGAGGAGGGGCTGGAGAACGTCTTCCTTCGCCATTCCCGCCTGGCCCGCGCGGTGCGCGCCGCGGTGCAGCACTGGTCCGGCAACAACGGCCCGCAGCTCTTCTGCCTCAACCCAAGCCGCTACTCCGACAGCGTCACCGCCATCATGATGCCCGAGGGCGTCAACGCCGATGCCCTGCGCGCCATCGCCCTGCAGAAGTACAACGTCTCGCTCGGCGGCGGGCTGGGGCCGCTCGGCGGCAAGGTCTTCCGCATCGGCCACCTCGGCGACCTGAACGAGCCGATGATCCTCGGCACCCTGGCGACGGTGGAGCTGGCGATGAAGGTCGCCGGCGTGCCGCATGCCCCGGGCGGCGTGGCGGCGGCGATCGCGTCGCTGGCGGAGTAAGTTAGGGTCGGGGCGGGACCGGTATTCCCGCCCCGACCTGTCCGCTCACTTCAGCACGAAGTCCTTCATCACCTCCGGCTTGAACGCCAGCCCATGCCCCGGCGTCTCCGGCGCGGTGATCATGCCGTTGCTGATCTTCGGGTGCCTCACCCAGAGGTCGTCCAGCAGCCCCATCTGCTCCGCCCAGATCCCGTTCGGGATGCTGGCCAGGATGTGCACGTTCAGCTCCGGGAAGAGGTGCGGCGCCATGGTCATGCCCCAGGTCTCGGCGACCGTGGCGATCTTCCGCAGCTCGGTCAGCCCGCCGCGCATCGGGTCCGGCTGCAGGATGGGCAGGCGGGGGTTCTCGAAGAAGGGCTTGAGGTCGGCGCGGCCGAAATGCGTCTCGCCGCCGACCACGCGCAGGTCCAGCGCCTCGGCGCAGCGGGCATAGCCGGCGAAGTCGTCGGCCAGCACCGGCTCCTCGAGCCAGTAGACGTCGAACGCCTCGAAGGCGCGGCCGGCGAGGATGGCGGTATCGGCGCTCCAGCCCATGTTCACGTCGATCATGATCTCGACGTCGGGGCCGACCGCATCGCGCATGCGGCGGACGTTGTCGATGTCGGTGCGGACGTCGCCGACATGGGCGACCTGCATCTTGATCGCCCGGTAGCCCTGCTCGACGTAGTATTTCGCCTTGGCGATCATCCCGTCGCCCAGCGCGCCGCGGAAGCAGCCGCTGCCGTAGATCGGGATCTCGCTGCGGTAATGGCCCCAGAGCCGGTGCAGCGGCAGCCCGGCGGATTTGCCGACCGCATCCCAGAGCGCGATGTCGATCGCCGACTGCGCCATCATCGCCACGCCGCCGCGGCCGCCCGTCAGCGTGGTGCGCCAGAGGTCGCGCCAGATCGCCTCCACGTCGGTCGCCT
The DNA here is from genome assembly GCF_030409335.1 of Paeniroseomonas aquatica. GTDB lineage: Bacteria > Pseudomonadota > Alphaproteobacteria > Acetobacterales > Acetobacteraceae > Belnapia > Belnapia aquatica. Next base: position 169,654 of record NZ_JAUFPN010000197.1, on the reverse strand, counting down.
GCCGGCCGATGATGCGCGGCGCCATCGCCTCGGCGATGCAGGCGCCGATGGTGCGCTGCAGGGGCAGGCTCAGCAGGTGCAGGTAGCCCATGCCGGTGATGCCGGAGGCGGTGACCACCTCGACCACCACCAGGTCCCGCGTGGCGCCCAGCGCATGGCCGAACAGCCAGGGGTCGTCCTGCCACGGGAGTTGCAGCAGGGTCGTGCGGACGTCCTTGATCGTCAGGTCATTCATTGGCCGTTGCTCCCTGGATAGGTCGCCACAGCCTGCGCGTGAGCAGCATGGCCAGCAACCCCTCCGCCCCGCTGATGACGCAGGCCCATTGCGCCCCGAGCGCATCGGCCAGCAGCCCGATATGGACGAAGCCGATCGGCCCCAGCCCGATGCAGACCGAGAGCAGCCCGAGCACCCGGCTCCGCACCTCCGCCGGCGCCAACAGGTAGACCAGCGTCGCTTGCATGATGCTGAACCCGGCCTGGCCAAAGCCGGTGAAGAACAGCGCTCCCCCCGCCAGCAGCGGATGCGGCGCCAGGGCGAAGGCGACCTGGGTGGCGAAATAGATGCTCACCCCGCCGAGGTAGCAGCGGGCGTAATTGGTGGGCTTCGCCCAGGCCGCCATGGCCAGCGCCCCGGCGAAGGCGCCGACGCCATCCATGCTGGCCAGCAGGCCGATCCCCTGCGGCGCCAGCAGCAGGTGGTCCTGGCCGACCACCGGGATCAGGCTGGTGAAGGGCCAGCCGAAGATGTTGAAGATGACGGTGACGGCGAGCGTCCCGACCAGCCGCGGGTCCCGCCGCACCACCGCGACCCCTTCGGCGATGCGGGCGAGGACGCCCTCGCCGCCCGCCGGCTGCACGCCGCTGCGGTAGCGCAGCCGCCAGGCGGCGACCATGCCGAGGCCATAGAGCAGCACCGAGACGACGAAGGCGCCCTCGATCCCGACCGTGGCGAAGATCAGCCCCGACAGCGTCGGCCCCAGCATCCGGCTGGCGTTGTTGCTGCCGACGTCGGCGGACATGGCCGCGCCCATCCGCGCCGGGCCGACCACCTGGCCGATCATCATACGTCGCACCGGGTTGTCGGCCGCCCAGCCGAGCCCGTTGATGAAGCTGGCCACCGCCAGGTGCCAAACCGCCAGCATCCCGCCCCAGGCGAGGCCGGCCAGCACGAGCGAGGTCAGCAGGCTGGCGAGAACGATGCCGAGCAGCGCCGTCCGTGCCTCCACCCGGTCCGCCACGGCCCCCAGCAGGGCGCCGAAGAGCCCCATCGGCAGGATGCGCAGCATGCCCATCATTGTGACGAGGAAGGCCGATCCCGTCGCCTGGTAGACGAAGAGGCTGACCGCCAGCAATTCCAGCCAGCGCACCAGGAAAACGACCAGGCCGACGCACCAGAGGCGGCGGAAGTCGGGCACGTCGATCAGGCGCGGCGATGCCGCCGCGGATGCGGTCACTCCGGTCGTTTCCCCCAGGTCTTGCCCGCAGGATGGCGCCAAACCGCGGCCGCGGCCATAGTCGCCCGACCAAGAAGAGGGAGAAACGAGCCATGCGGCCATTCGAGGGCATCCGCATCATCGATATCACCCATGTGCTGGCCGGCCCCTTCGCCGCCTACCAGCTGGCCCTGCTCGGCGCCGACGTGATCAAGGTCGAGCATCCCGACGACCCGGACCAGAGCCGCGACAGCGGCCCCGACCTCGCCGGCAACCTGGCCAACATGGGCAGCTACTTCGTCACCCAGGGCGCCAACAAGCGCTCCGTCACCCTCGACCTCAAGACCGAGGCCGGGCGGGAGGTACTCCGCAGGCTGGTGTCGACCGCCGACATCCTGGTCGAGAATTTCCGCCCCGGCGCCTTCGACACCCTCGGCCTGGGCTATGACGTTCTCTCGGCGCTCAACCCGAAGCTGATCTACTGCTCGATCTCGGCCTTCGGCCATGGCGGCCCGCGCGGCAGCCAGACCGCCTATGACCACGTTATCCAGGCGACCTCGGGCATCATGGCGGCGACCGGCACGCCGGAGGTGCACCCGATCAAATTCGGCGCCCCGGCGATCGACTATGCGACCGGCACCATGGGGGCCTTCGCGCTGTCGGCCGCGCTGTTCCAGCGGGAGAGGACCGGCCGCGGGCAACGCATCGACCTCGCCATGCTCGACGTGGCGCTGATGATGCAGGCGAGCCACGTCGCCGCCTTCCTCCGCACCGGCAAGGGCGCCAAGCCCTCCGGCAACAAGCATGTCCATGCCACCAACAGCGCCTACCAGACCAGGGACGGCATGGTGATGCTGGGCGCCAGCAACCTGCGCCAGCAGAAGCGGCTATGGGAGGCGCTTGGCCGCCCGGAGCTGACCAAGGCCGACAACCCCGCCCGCACCGCCGACCGCGACCGGGAGGAAGCGGTGCTGGCCGACATCATGCTGACCCGCACCGCGGATGAATGGGAGACCTACCTGCAGTCGAAGCACGTCCCCGCCGCCCGGGTCCGCCGGATGGAGGAGACGCTGGCCGACCCCCACCTCGCCAGCCGCGGCGTGGTGCACATGTTCCCGGATGGCGCACCCGGCCTGCCCGGCCCCTTCGGCGTGCCGGTCGCCGCCTTCAAGCTGGCGCATGGCGGCCCGCGGGTGGACAGCCCGCCGCCGGTGATGGGCGCCGACACCCAGGGCGTGCTGCAGGAGCTCGGCTACGGCCCGGGCGAGATCGCGGCGCTGCAGGCGCAGAGGGTCGTCTGAGGCGCCTCCCCGGCCCGGCGCCGCCGGGCCGGGCCAGGCCCGGCCGGCTGCCTATTCCGCCGGCACCGGCTTCCGCCGCGGCTGCTCCAGTGCCGGGTCGTGCCCCATCGCCAGCACCAGGAACCCGGCCGCCATGGGCAGCGCGGCCAGCACCAGCAGCGCCAGCGGAAAGCTGCCGGTCGCCTCCCGCACCCAGCCGACGGCATAGGGGCCGACGAAGCCCGAGAGGTTGCCGATCGAGTTGATCAGCGCGATGCCCCCCGCGGCGGCGGTGCCCGACAGCAGCGCGGTCGGCAGGGTCCAGAAGGGCGGCAGCGCGCCGAAGATGCCGAGCGCGGCGAAGCAGAGCAGCGCCATGGTCACCACCGGGCTGACGCCCAGCGCCCCGGCCCCGAGTCCGATGGCGGCGACGAAGGCCGCACCGGCGGTATGCCAGACCCGTTCCCCCTTACGGTCCGAGTGCCGGCCCCAGAGGACCATCGCCACGGCGCCGAACAGGTAGGGCAGCGCGGTGACGAAGCCGGTCGCCACGTTCGAGAGGCCGAAGCCCTTGACGATCTGCGGCAGCCAGAAGGACAGGCCATAGTTCGAGGCGACGATCCCGAAGTAGACGAAGCCCAGGCCGATCACCCGCGGATTGCGCAGCGCCTGGCCGAGGGTGAAATGCACCACGGATTCCTTGGTGCGCCGCTCCTCCTCCAGAGTCCTGGCCAGCCACTGGCGCTGGTCAGGCCGCAGCCATTCGGCCTCGCTCGGGCGGTCGGTCAGGAAGGTCAGCACCACGACAGACAGCAGCAGGGCCGGCAGCGCCTCGATAATGAACAGCCACTGCCAGCCGGCCAGCCCGGCCAGGCCGTCGAGCCCCAGCAGCATCCCGGAGACCGGGGCGCCGATGACGGTCGAGACCGGGATCGCCACCATGAAGGATCCGACGATCCGCGCCCGGTAGGCGGCCGGGAACCAGTAGGTGAGATAGAGGATGATGCCGGGGAAGAAGCCGGCCTCGGCGATGCCCAGCAGCGCCCGCACCGAATAGAGGCTCCAGGGGCCGACCACGAAGGCCATGCAGCCCGAGAGCAGGCCCCAGGTGAACATGATCCGGGCGATCCAGCGCCGGGCGCCGACCTTCTCCAGGATGACGTTGCTCGGCACCTCGAACAGGAAGTAGGCCAGGAAGAAGACGCCAGCGCCCCAGGCATAGACGGTGGGCGACAGGCCCAGGTCGCGGTTCATCTCGAGGGCGGCGAAGCCGACGTTCACCCGGTCGAGATAGGCGATGAAGTAGCAGAGAATGAGAAAAGGGATCAGGCGGCGCGACACGCGCGCCATGGTTTCCTTCTCGATGGCCGAAGCCGTGGTGGCAGACATTCCTGGTTCCCTCCGGTGGTCGCGCGGCAACGCACGAGGCCGGGGAATGTTCGCCGCCGGCTACTCGCCCCGGATGCCGGCCTGCGCCGCCGTCGCCCGGGTCCGTGCCCGCTCCTCGCGCAGCCAGGCGGCGAGCCCGGCCGGGGACCGCACCGCCGCCTCGGAGAGCTGCGCCCCGACCTCGGCCTGGCGCGCCTGGTAGGAGGGATCGGCCAGCGCCGCATTCGCCGCGGCCGCCAGGGTCCGGATCGCCGCCTCCGGCGTGCCGCCCGTCGTCATCAGCGCCGCCCAGCTACCGCCGTCGAGCCCGGGAAAGCCCTGCTCGATGAGGGTGGCGACATCCGGCACCAGCGGCGAGCGGGTCAGGCCGGTGGTCGCCAGGATGCGCACCAGCCCGCCGCGCCAGACCGGCGTGGTGGTCGAGACTTCCCCCATCACCACCTGCACGTTGCCGGCAATGAGGTCCGGGATGGACTGGCTGCTGCCGCGGTAGGGGACATGGGTCAGCCGGATCCCGGCCGCGGCCATGAATTGCTCGATCAGGAAATGGGTGGCGCTGCCCTGGCCGGAGGAGCCGATGGTGATCTCCCCCGGCTTCGCCTTCGCCGCCGCCACCAGCTCCGCCAGGCTGCGGATCGGGCTGTCCGCCTTCACCGCCAGGGTCAGCGGGCTGCGGCTGACCAGGGCGATGGGCGCCAGTTCGGTGTCCACGTCGTAGGGCATGCGGGGCTGGATGACCGGGTTCACCGTCAGCGGCCCATTCGAGCCGAGCAGCAGGCTATGGCCATCCGGCCGCGCCTTGGCCACCGCCTCGGCCCCGAGGGTGCCGCCGCCGCCGGCGCGGTTCTCCACCACGACCGGCTGGCCCAGCGTCTCGCCCATGCGGCTGGCGATCAGCCGGCCCTGGATATCCGAGCTGGTCCCGGCGGCGAAGGGCACCACCAGCCGCAGCGGCCGGTCGGGGAAGGCCGGCTGCGCCCGGGCGGCCAGCGGCAGGGCGGCCCCGGCCAGCAGCAGATCTCGACGCCGCATACGGCCATCCTCCCCGGTCTGGTCGCGGCATCCTGCGACGCGGCCGCCGCCCGGTCCAGCCGGCCCCGGGCCCGAGCATCGTCAACGCCTTCTTCAGGACTTGGCGCCTAGGTTGGTGGTTGCGGTCGGGGCCGCGCCCACACGCCAGCGAGTACCGATTGAGGCATGTCCGGACCGACCGATGAGGTGAAGAGCTGGATGACCATGTTCCGCTGGATCGTGAAGGTCATCCGCGACGAATACGGCATCGACGAAGCCCGGCTGACCCGCCATGCCGCGCTCGAAACCGAGATCGGCCTCGGGCCGGAACAGGTCGAGGATGTCCTCGGCATCATCGGCCAGAGCTTCGGCATCCGCTTCCCGCCGGACACCCTGGACGAGGTGCTGAGGCTCGAGGAGCTCTGCATGCTCGCCAGCTGGCTGAAGGGCCTCTACAGGCGCCCCGAATTCATCTCGGACCGCTTCGCGGCGGCCTGCGACGCCGCCAATCCGGGGCCGGGCTAGGGCGTCGGGCGGATCCCCATGGCGATGGTGCGCTCGTCCATCCGCGGCTCGTGCCGGAGGCCGCGCCGATGCGCCCAGGTGTTCACGTACTGCACCAGCTGGATCATGGGCATCTGCTCGGCATAGAGCGCCACCGCCTCCCGCCACACCGCCTCCCGCGCCGCATCGTCCATGGTCGCCGCGCCCCGGGCCAGCAGCGCGTCGAAGCGCGGGTCCGAATGCCGCGTCATGTTGGAAGCCCCGGTGAGCTTCTGCCGGTCGTAGGTCGAGACGATGGCCAGCAGGTAGTTCGACCCCTCCCCGCTCGAGCTGCCCCAGGCGCCGAGCTGCATCGCATGCTCCTGGCGGGAGCGCTTCGGCACGAAGGCGGCGAAGGGCATGGCATCCACCTGGGTCCGCACGCCGATCCGGGTCCACATCTGCGCCACGGCCTGGGACAGCCGGCTGTCGTTTGGCCAGCGGTCGTTCGGCGTCGCCAGGGTCAGGCGGAAGCCCTCGGGGAAGCCGGCCTCGGCGAGCAGCGTCCGGGCGGCCTCAGGATCGAAGGGCGCCGGGCGCACCTCCGGGTTGTAGCCGAAGGCGCCGCGCGGCAGCCACTGGCCGGTGGCCTTGGCCGCGCCCTCCATCACCCGCTCGACCAGCGCCTCGCGGTTGATGGCCAAGGACAGCGCGCGGCGCACCCGGACGTCGAGGAAGGGGTTCTTCGGCAGCGGCACGCCCGCATTGTCGGTGACCAGCGGCGATGCGCCGGGGCGGGAGTAGTCCGGGGAGAGGAACACCGTCCGCACGCTCGGGATATCCGTCACCACCAGCTTCGGGTCGCGCCGCAGCCGCGCCAGGTCGCTGGTCGGGATCTGCTCGATCAGGTCGACGTCGCCGGCCAGCAGGGCCGCGGTGCGGGCGCCGTCGTTCAGCAGGAAGCGGACATTGACCCGCGCCCAGGGCTCCTTCTCGCCCCAGTAGGCCTCGTTGCGCACCAGCTCGACCCGGTCGCCCGACCGCCAAGCACCGAGCCGGTAGGGGCCGGTGCCGATGCCGGCGCGGCCGCCGTTGTACTCCTCGGTCGCCGCGCCCTCGGCGGCATGCCGGGCGATGATGCTGACCGAGGCGAGGTCGAGCGGCAGCAGGGGATGCGGCTGATGGGTATGGATGCGCAGGGTATGGCTATCCACCACCTCGGTCCGGGCGATGGCGCGCAGGAAGCCGCCGAAGCCGCCGGGGCTGTTCGGCACGTCGGGCGCGCGGCCGAAGGTGAAGACGACATCATCCGCGGTGAAGGGCTTGCCGTCGTGCCAGGTGACGCCCCGGCGCAGGCGGAATTCCCAGAGCGTGTCGCTGAGCGCGCGGTAGCTCTCGGCCAGCGAGGCATAGGGGCGCGCCGCCCCGTCCCGGTCGACCAGCCGGTCGAAGACCTGCATCCCCAGCGCGTTGTTGGGGCCGAGGTTGTGGTAGTGCGGGTCGATGGTGGTGACCACGGCGGCATTGCCGATGGTCAGGGTCTGGGCACCCGCGACCGGCGCCCAGAGGGCACAGGTCGCCAGCAGGATGGATCGCAGCATGGAACGCTCCCGGGCTTTTGCCCGGGAGCCTACATCAGATCATCCCGCATGCCAGCAGCATGGGCGCCAGCGGCCTCAGCTCTGGCGTTCGACCATCATCTGCTTGATCTTGCCGATCGCCGCCGCCGGGTTGAGGCCCTTCGGGCAGGTGCGCGAGCAATTCATGATGGTGTGGCAGCGGTACAGCCGGAACGGATCCTCGAGGTTGTCGAGCCGTTCGCCGGTCGCCTCGTCGCGGCTGTCGGCGATCCAGCGATAGGCCTGCAGCAGCACCGCCGGGCCAAGGTAGCGGTCGCCGTTCCACCAGTAGGACGGGCAGGCGGTGGAGCAGCAGAAGCACAGGATGCATTCCCACAGCCCGTCGAGCTGCACCCGCTCCTCCTTCGACTGCCGGCGCTCGGCATCCGGCGGCGGCGGGGTCTCGGACTTCAGCCAGGGCTCGACGCTGCGGAGCTGGGCATAGAGCTGCGACAGGTCGGGCACGAGGTCCTTCACCACCGGCAGGTGCGGCAGCGGGTGGATCTTCACCGAGCCGACCGAATCCTCGATCGGCTTGAGGCAGGCCAGCGTGTTCAGCCCGTCGATGTTCATCGAGCAGGAGCCGCAGATCCCCTCGCGGCAGGAGCGCCGGAAGGTCAGGGTGGTGTCGACCTCGTTCTTGATCTTGATGAGCGCGTCGAGGACCATCGGGCCGCACTTGTCGAGATCGATCTCATAGGTATCGGTGCGCGGGTTCTCGCCGCTGTCCGGATCCCAGCGATAGATCTTGAAGGACTTCAGGTTGGTCGCGCCCGCCTCGGCCTTGTAGGTCTTGCCCGGCTGGATGGTGGAATTCTTCGGCAGCGTGAAGGTGGCCATCTCGGCTTCCCCAAGCGGGCCCGGTCGGGCCCGCGCTAAAACAACAGGCGGTTCGGACGGAAGCGGCGACTAGTAGACCCGCGCCTTGGGCGGGAAGACCTGGACCTCGTTCGTCAGGGTCCGCATCTTCACGTCGCGGTAGTCGAGCTTCACGTCACCATTGTCGCCGACCCAGGCCAGCGTGTGCTTCATCCAGTTGACGTCGTCGCGCTCGGGATGATCCTCGTGGCTGTGCGCGCCGCGGCTCTCGTGCCGGGCATCGGCGCCGACGATGGTCGTCACCGCATTGCCGATGAGGTTGTCGAGCTCGAGCGCCTCGACCAGGTCGCTGTTCCAGATCAGGCTGCGGTCGGCGATGCGGATGTCGCCGTAGCCGGCCTGGATGGCCTTCATCTTGTCCACGCCCTCGCGCAGCAGGTCCGAGGTGCGGAACACCGCGGCATGGGTCTGCATGGTGCGCTGCATGTTGGCGCGGAGGTCGGCGACCGGGGTGCCGCCCTTGGCGTTGCGGACGCGGTCGAAGCGGTCGAGCGACTTCTCCCCGGCGCCGGCCGGCAGCGCCGGCTGCGAGGCGCCCGGCTTCAGCTTCTCCGCCGCGCGATGCGCCGCGGCACGGCCGAACACCACCAGGTCGAGCAGCGAGTTGGTGCCGAGCCGGTTGGCGCCATGGACCGAGACGCTGGCCGCCTCGCCCACCGCCATGAGACCCTGGACCACGCGGTCCTGGTCCCCGGGGATCGGGTTCAGCACCTCGGTGTGGATGTTCGTCGGGATGCCGCCCATGTTGTAATGGACGGTCGGCAGCATCGGGATCGGCTCCTTGGTCACGTCCACGCCGGCGAAGATCTTCGCCGTCTCGGAAATGCCCGGCAGGCGCTCATGCAGCAGGTCGGCGCCGAGGTGCTCGAGGTGCAGGTGGATGTGGTCCTTCTGCGGCCCGACGCCGCGGCCTTCGCGGATCTCCATCGACATGGCGCGGGAGACGACGTCGCGCGAGGCGAGGTCCTTCGCGGTCGGGGCATAGCGCTCCATGAAGCGCTCGCCCTCGGAGTTGGTGAGGTAGCCGCCCTCGCCGCGGGCGCCCTCGGTCACCAGGCAGCCCGAGCCGTAGATGCCGGTCGGATGGAACTGCACGAATTCCTGGTCCTGCAGCGGCAGCCCGGCCCGCAGCGCCATGGCGTTGCCGTCGCCGGTGCAGGTATGGGCCGAGGTGCAGGAGAAGTAGGCGCGGCCGTAGCCGCCGGTCGCCAGTACCACCTGCTGGGCGCGGAAGCGGTGGATGCTGCCATCCTCCATGCACCAGGCGGTGACGCCGCGGCAGACGCCTTCCTCATCCATGATGAGGTCGAGGGCGATGTACTCGACGAAGAATTCGCAATTGTGCTTCAGCGACTGCTGATAGAGCGTGTGCAGGATGGCATGGCCGGTGCGGTCGGCCGCGGCGCAGGCGCGCATCGCCGGGGTCTTGCCGTAGTTCTGCATGTGGCCGCCGAAGGGCCGCTGGTAGATGCGGCCATCCTCGGTGCGGCTGAAGGGCACGCCGTAATGCTCAAGCTCGATGATCGCCGGGATCGCCTCGCGGCACATGTATTCGATGGCGTCCTGGTCGCCCAGCCAGTCCGACCCCTTGACGGTGTCGTACATGTGCCAGCGCCAGTCGTCCTCGCCCATGTTGCCGAGCGCGGCGCCGACGCCGCCCTGGGCCGCCACGGTGTGGCTGCGGGTCGGGAAGACCTTGGTGATGCAGGCGGTCTTGAGGCCGGAAGCCCCCATCCCGAAGGTGGCGCGCAGCCCGGCGCCGCCGGCACCGACCACCACCACGTCATAGGTGTGGTCGACGATCCGGTAGGCACCGCGGCTTGGCATGGTGATGGCGTTCATCGCATCGATCCGTTCATATCCAGGGCGCCCGTCAGACCGCGATCTTCAGGACCGCGAGCGCCGAGGCGAGCGCCAGCATCATACAGATGGCCTTGATCGCCAGAATGCCACCCACTTTGACCCATTCCACGTTGGCATAATCTTCCATCACCACCTGCAGGCCGGAGGCGGTGTGGTGGAAGGTCAGCCCGATGGTGGCCAGCAGCAGCACGGCATTCCAGGGCCGGCCGATCCAGGCCACGGTATCGATATAGGAAGCCCCTGCCAGGGATGCCGCGGCCAGGGCGAACCAGATGGTCAGCGGCAGCAAGGCGATCGAGGTGACCCGCTGCAGCCACCAGTGATGGGTGCCGCCCTTGGCGGAGCCCAGGCCCCGGACCCGGCCGAGCGGGGAGCGGAGGACGGTTTCAGCAGTATGTTCGTTGGTAGCCACGGTCGTGCTCCTCAGGCCCAGGCGATGACGGCGATGACCCAGGTCAGCACCGTCAGCACAGCGGTGCCGATCAGCACCATGCGACCGGAGCGGTAGGTGGTCGGGATGTCGTAGCCGTAGCCCGCATCCCAGGCCAGGTGGCGCACCCCGTTCAGGGTATGGAACCAGGCCGCCGCGGTCATGCCGAACAGGCCCAGCAGCCCCAGCCAGGACGACATGAACCACTGGACCCGGGCGAAGGCCTCGGGGCCGCCGGCGGCGGCCACCAGCCACCAGACCAGCAGCACCACGCCGAACGACCAGGCGATGCCGGTGATCCGATGGCTGATCGAAAGCGCGCTGGTCATCTGCAGCATGTCGTAGACCTGCAGATGCGGTGACAGGGGCCGCTTCACCGCCGAGCCGTCCGACCGGCGGCCGGCCATGGTCGCCTCGCGATTGTCCTTCATGATGGACATAGGGTGATCCACTCCGGGGGTGCAGGGCGCCGCTTCGGCTGCGGCGCGCCTCGTCTTCCGGGTATTTATTGTGCCCTGCGGCAAAGCGTCAATTGCACGGGACCGTGGAAGGAAGACTGGCCTAGCAGGCTATAGGAATGTTATCCTTTTCCCATGGCCGATTCCCCGTCTTCCCAGCCGCCCCGCCGGCCGCTGTCCCAGCGCCTGCAACCCGTGCTGGACGTGCTCTACAAGCTGCTGGTCGCCAGCGCGGCGGCGATCGCGGTCTGGAAGGGCCTGCGGTGAGCCGAGGCCCACCCTTCCACCGGCCTAGCCCGAGAGCTTCAGCCCCGCGACTCCGGCCAGGATGAGCGCCAGGCAGAGGATGCGCGCGGCGCTCGCCGGGTCGCCCTCCACCGCCATGCCCCAGATGGCGGTGCCGGCGGCGCCGATGCCGACCCAGACGGCATAGACCGTGCCCATCGGCAGCAATTGCAGCGCCCGGGACATGCAGTAGAAGCTGACCGCCATGGCCGAGACGGTTGCCAGGCTCGGCCAGAGCCGACTGAACCCTTCGGTGTACTTCAGCAGCACCGCCCAGACGACCTCCAGGCTGCCGGCGATCGCCAGCCACACCCATGCCATATCATTCGTACCCCGGCTTGACAGGCACCCCCGGCCGGCGCGCCCTGATGCGACAGCAAACGCAGCGCGGGGCCGATGACCACTGCCATTTTCTTCGCCCTGCTCTGCAACCTGCTCTATGCCATCGGCTATGCCCTGGCGAAGCTGCTCACGGCCGAGCTCGACCCGCTGGAGATCACCTTCCTCCGCAGCGCCCTGGTGCTGGCCACGGCCGCCGGGCTGTCGCTCGGCCGGCCCGCCCCGGCCGCCGCCTGGGCCCATGCCGCCGCCCCACCGCGGGCCTGGGACCAGCGGCTGGCGGCGCTGGCGCTGATCGCCTCCACCACCATCAGCGTCTTCGGCTATGCGCTGCTGCCGGTGACGGAAGCCTCGGCGCTGGGCTTCTCTGGCCCCATCATCCTCACCGCCTGCGGCGCCCTGCTGCTGCGGGAGGCGGTGCCGCCGCGGCGCTGGCTGGCCGTCGGCCTCGGCTTCGCCGGCATGCTGGTGATGCTGCGGCCGGGCGGCAGCCTGTTCGGCTGGCCCGCCCTGGTGCCGATCGCCGCGGCGCTGTCCTATGCGCTCTACCAGGTGCTGGTCCGCCGGCTGCGCGGCGTGGCGGATGCCAAGGACGCCATGGTCCAGGGCGCCATCGCCGGCGTGGTGCTGCTGGCCCTGCCCGCGCTGGTGGTCTGGCGCTGGCCCGCCTGGCCGGTGCTGGCGCTGGTGCTGGTCTTCACCGCGGTGCAGACGGCGGCCCTGGCGGCGCTTTCGGCCGCGGTGCAGCGGGCGGAGGTCTCGGCCATCGCCCCCTGGCACTACTCCCGGCTGGTCTTCGCCCTGGCGATGGATGCCATGCTGTTCGGCCGGCTGCCGCCGCCGGAAGCGCTGGCCGGCGCCCTGCTCATCGCCCTCGGCGGGCTGCTGCTGCTGCGGCGCTCCGCGCCCGGCTGAGGCGGCCGGCGGTCGCTTCTCCGCGTCAGGCGACCTTCTCGGGCTCGGGCGCGCCGAACTGGGTTCGGACCAGCCGGGCATAGAGGCCATCCTCGGCCATCAGCGCCGCATGGCTGCCCTGCTCCACCGCGCGGCCCGCCTGCATCACCACGATCCGGTCGGCCTCCCTGACGGTTGCCAGCCGGTGGGCGATGACCAGGGTGGTCCGCCCCTGCCGCAGCCGGGCCAGCGCGGCCTGGACCAGCGCCTCGTTCTCCGCATCCAGGGCGCTGGTCGCCTCATCCAGCAGCAATACGCGGGGGTCCCGCAGCAGCGCCCGGGCCAGCGCCACCCGCTGCTTCTGCCCGCCCGAGAGCCGCCCGCCGGCCGGGCCCAGCGGCGTCGCGTAGCCCTGCGGCAGCGCCGCGATGAAGTCGTGCGCGGCCGCCGCCCGTGCCGCATCCTCGACCTGCGCCTGGGTCGCCCCCGGCCGGCCGCAGGCGATATTGGCGAAGACCGTGTCGTCGAACATCACCGCATCCTGGCCGACATAGGCGATGGCATCGCGCAGGCTCGCCAGGGTCACCCCGCGCAGGTCGGCGCCATCCATCCGTACCGCGCCCGCGGTCGCGTCGTGCAGCCGCGGCACCAGCGCCAGCGCCGTCGACTTGCCGGCGCCGGAAGGCCCGACCAGCGCCACCGTCTCGCCCGGCTCGGCGACGAAGCTGAGCCCTTCCAGCGCCGCCTCCGCCGTGCCCTCGTAATGGAAGCCGACTTCGGCGAATTCGACGCGGCCCCGCCCGGCCGGCAGCGGCTGCGCCCCCGGCGCATCCAGCACCCGCCGCGGCGTATCCATCACTGCAAACACCCGGGACAGCCCGGCCAGCCCCTCCTGCAGGGCCGCATTCAACGAACCCAGCGCCCGGACCGGGCGGGAGGCGATCAGCAGCGCCGCGACGAAGCCGGTGAACTCGCCGACCGTCCCCTGCCCCTGCGCCACCCGCCAGCCGACGAAGGCCAGCACGCCGGCGACGGCGATGCCGCCCAGCGCCTCCAGCATCGGGTCCAGGCTGGCCCGCGTCCGGGCGATGCCGAAGAGCGCCTCCCGCAGCTGCGCGAAGGTCCGCCCGGCCCGGGCCTCCTCCTGCGCCTCGAGCCGGTAAGCGCGGACGACACGGGCGGCGCCGAAGCTCTCGGTCAGCTCGGCCGCGGTCTGGCCCATCCGTTCCTGCATGCCGCCCGAGGCGCGGCGGATGCGCTTGCCCAGCTTGAGGATCGGCACGATGGCGATCGGGTAGAGCACGGCTGCGATCAGCGACATCTGCCAGTCGAGCCAGACCATCGAGGCGATCAGCCCGACCACCGTCAGCACGTCGGCCGCGCCGTTGATGGACTTGGTCAGCGCCTCCCGGATGGCGGAGGCATCCACCGTGAAGCGGCTGGCATGCCGGGCCGGGGCATCGCGGGTGACGCTGGCGAGGTCGGCCCGGGTCAGCGCCCGGAACAGGTCGCCCTGGATGCCCTCGATGACCCGCAGCACCACCGCCTGCACCGCGACGGCCTGGCCGTATTGCGCCAGCGCCTTGAGGCAGGTGACCACGATGATCACCGGCGGGATCAGCCAGGCGATCGAGGTGTCCCCGGCGGAGAAGCGGTCGAAGCCCTGCTGGATGACGATGGGATAGAGCGCCGTCAGCCCCGCCAGCGCCAGGGTGCAGACCACGGCGAGCGCGATGCCGCGGCGGTGCCGGGCCAGGTAGTCGCGCGCCAGGCGGGCGATGAGGAGGCGGGAGGAGGCAGGGTCGAGGGCCATGCCGCCGGTTTAGCCGGATGGTTCGGCGGCGGCCAATTCGCGGAGCTTGGCGAGGCAGGCCTCGCGCGGGGCGGTGCCTCCACCGGCTTGCCACCAGGCCTCGAGCGCCTTGAGCAGCCGGCCCACCTGCGGTCCGGGACCGATGCCGATGGCCAGCGCGTCGCGCCCCATCACCGGCAGCCGCGGGAAAGGGGTCTGCTCGATCCAGCGCCGCAAGGCGGAGCGATCCTGCTGGTCCCGCGCCTCGGCCAGCCATGCCTCGAGCAGGGCCATTCGCTGGCTTGTCCGGGTCGCATACCATTGCCGGCGCATCGGCTCGGTCCGGTCGGGGATGAAGGGACGCGATGCCAGCTCCGTATGGAGGTGGACCAGATCGTCCCTTTCCTCACCCGACAGGCGCAGGCGCCGGGCGATGTCGCCCGCCAGATCCGCCGTCGCCGGCGGCAGCAGGACGGTCAGCCAAAGAACGGGCTCGTGCGGCGCCGCGGCGCGCACCAGGCAGCCCAGGTCCTGCAGCTGCGGCGGCTGGGCCTCGGGCAGCACCGCGCCCAGCACCCCGGTCTCGGCCATCAGCGCCACCGCCTCCCGCGGGTCCGGTGCCGCCAGCAGCCGCTTCAGCTCCATCCAGACCCGTTCGACCGAGAGCCGCGCCAGCCCGGGCACCGCCGCGCGGATCGCCGCCACCGCCTCCTGGTCCGGCGCGCCCCGGCCGTAGCGGGCCTGGAAGCGGAAGAAACGCAGCGCCCTAAGATAATCTTCCTGCAATCTTATGCAAGGCTCGCCGACGAATCGCACCCTGCCGGCCGCCAGATCCGCCCGGCCGCCGAAATAGTCCCAGAGCGCGCCGCCGGCCGAGAGCGACATGGCGTTGATGGTGAAGTCCCGCCGGGCCGCATCCTCGCGCCAGTCCTCGGTCCAGGCGACCTCGGCATGGCGCCCGTCGGTGACCACGTCGCGCCGCAGGCTGGTGACCTCGACCGGCTCGTGGTCCAGCACGGCGGTGACGGTGCCATGCGCCAGCCCGGTCTCGAAGACCTTCAGCCCTGCGGCCCGCAGCCGGGCCGAGATCTCCTCCGGCGGCAGCGGCGCGGCCACGTCGACGTCGTGCAGCGCCAGCCCGGCCAGCGCATCCCGCACCGCGCCGCCCACCGCCCGGGACCCGGGGAGGGCGGCCAGCACCGCCGCCGGCGCGCCCTGGCGCAGCGCCACGGGCAGCGCGATCCGCGCCACCGGCGGATCTCCCGCCGGGCCGCAGGCCGCATCGCCGGTCACCGCGGCGGCGCCCCGCGCCCGGGCACCACCCGCCCATCCACCCCGAGCCGGGCCGGCACATAGGTCTCATCGGCCTCGATGCGGACCGAACGGGCATAGAAGACCGCCCCCGCCATGCCCAGGCCGACGCCGGCCAGCAGCAGCCAGACCACGGCCCCGGGCACCTCGCGGCCCGGATTCAGCTTCCGCCACAGCCCGAAGCCGGCGAAGGGCGTCAGGAACAACAGAAACTCGATGAGATAGGGCAAGGCACCTCCGGCATCCGACGCAACGATTCAGCCCCGCAGCACCCGGGCCAGGTTCACCAGGATCGCCGCGGTGGCCCCCCAGATGTAGTGCCGGTCATGCGGCCATACCCAGAATTCCCGCCGCTGGCCCTTCCATTCGCCATGCCGGCGTTCCGGCGCCGCCGGATCGAGGATGAGCGAGAGCGGCACCTCGAAGGGCTCCTCGACCTCGCCGGCGTCGGGGGTCAGCAGCAACGGCGCCGGCACCAGCCCGACCACCGGGATGATGCGGAAACCGGTGCCGGTCGCATGTTCGGGCAGCCGCCCGAGCAGCTCCGGCAGCCGCGGGTCGAGACCGACCTCCTCGGCCGCCTCCCGCACCGCGGCCGCCTCCGGCGTCTCCCCGGCCTCGATCCGGCCACCGGGGAAGCTCACCTGGCCGCCATGCGCGGAGAGCCTGGCCGAGCGGAGGGTCAGCAGCACGGTCGGCTGCGGATGCAGCACGATGGGCACCAGCACCGCGGCGGCGATCATGCGCTCGGGGCGCAGTGCCCAGGCGCCGTCGGCCTCGCTCGGGCCGGCCAGCGCCAGGGCGGCCGGGTCGCGCAGCCGGCCGGCGATCTCGGCCGGAGTCACTCGGCGGCGGTATCCAGCGCCCGGGTCTCGTCGATCGGGAAGAAGACCCCCTCGGACCAGACCCCGAGCATCTCCCGCCCGTCGACCATCTCGGTCTCGCCCAGCGCGACCAGTTCGTAGAAGACGGCGCGGTTGATCTTGGCCTCGAGCCCCGGCCGGATGGTGATGTAGGGCCGCGGCTCCCGCGTCTTCGGGCAGAGGTGGATGCGGATAGGATGCTCCGCGTTGGCGGTCACGATCTCATCCAGGTTGGTGCGGAAACTCAGGCACTGGCTGGCCCGCCCGTCGCCGCAGTCGCAGTGCTTCCAGCACATCTCGACGGCGACGAAGGGCGCGTCCTCCACCTCGATCCGGCCACGCTCGACCGGCGTCTCCAGCCAGTAGCTGCCGTCCGGCTCGCGCCGCAGCACGCTGGCGAAAAGGCAGACCAACTCCTTACGGTTGATCGGACTGCCCTGATAATACCAGGTTCCGTTGCGGTCGATCCGCATCCGGAAGTCCTGCGGCTCGGGCCTCGGCCGGGCCTTCCCGCGCCCGGCCGGACCGCGTCCGCCGGGGCCATGCCCTTCCGGGCCTTGCACGACGGCCTGGCCGATCACCCCGTCCTGCATGCCACCCTCCCTATGGCCCGGCCACTCGCGGCCATGACCCTCAGTCCATTCACTGCCCAAGGTCATTCACTGCTTTGTCCATGCCCTGCGACGCCATAGGCTGACCCGAACTCCTGCCCCGTGAACCGGTCCGGGGACGCCTTCGGACGCCGGGCGAATGCCATCTCGTCTTCGGTGCGCGGAAAGCCATATAGGGATCATGCCTGGGATGATTGAAGTGGCGGACGCAGCATTGGGCGATAATGACCCTGCAACCATGGTGGCGGAGGTCGAACGGCTGGGCGAAAGGCTGGGCCAGGTCCGCCGATCTGTCGGCCGTGTCATCTTCGGCCAGGAAGCCGTGGTCGAGCACACGCTCATCACCCTGCTGTCCGGTGGCCATGCCCTGCTGGTCGGCGTCCCCGGCCTCGGCAAGACCAAGCTGGTCGAGACCCTGGGCGCGGTGCTGGGCCTCGATGCCAAGCGGGTGCAATTCACCCCGGACCTGATGCCGGCCGACATCATCGGCTCCGAGGTGCTGGACGAGGTGCCCGGCGAGGATGGCCGCGGCCAGCGCGCCTTCCGCTTCCTGCCCGGCCCGGTCTTCTGCCAGCTGCTCATGGCCGACGAGATCAACCGCGCCAGCCCGCGCACCCAGTCCGCCCTGCTGCAGGCGATGCAGGAGCACCGCGTCGCGGTCGCCGGCCAGGTCCATCCGCTGCCGGGCCCCTTCCACGTGCTGGCGACGCAGAACCCGATCGAGCAGGAGGGCACCTATCCCCTGCCCGAGGCCCAGCTCGACCGCTTCCTGCTGGAGGTCGAGGTCGGCTACCCGGACGAGGCGGCCGAGCGCGCCATGCTGCTGGCCACCACCGGCGCCCGCGAGGCCCGCCCCGCCCAGGTGCTGAACGGGGCCGAGCTGATGGCGGCGCAGGCGCTGATCCGCCGCATCCCGGTGGGCGAGAGCGTGCTCGACGCCATCCTCACCCTGGTCCGCGGCGCCCGGCCGGAGACCTCGCCGGTCGAGGCCATCCGCCGCCAGCTCGCCTGGGGCCCCGGCCCGCGCGCCGCCCAGGCGCTGATGCTGGCGACCCGCGCCCGGGCGGTACTAGACGGCCGCCTCGCCCCCTCGGTCGAGGACGTGCTGGCCCTGGCCGAGCCGGTGCTGCGCCACCGCATGGCGCTGACCTTCTCCGCCCGCGCCGACGGCATCCAGCTCGCCGAGGTGATCGCCACGCTGAAGGGCCGGATCGGCTGACCGCGGCCGGGACCCTCCGCGCCGAGGCACTCGGCGCCCGGCTGCCGCCGCTGGTCGTCGCCGCCGACCGGGTGGCGGCGACGGTCCTCCAGGGGGTCCATGGCCGCCGCCGGTCCGGACAGGGCGATGCCTTCTGGCAGTTCCGGCCCTTCCTGCCGGGCGACAGCGCCACCCGGATCGACTGGCGGCAGAGCGCCAAGTCGGACCGCCTCTTCATCCGCGAGACCGAATGGGAGGCGGCGCAGACGGTCGCGCTCTGGTCCGATGCCTCCCGGTCGATGGAATGGACCTCCGCCCCCGGGCGCCCGTCGAAGCGGGACCGGGCCGACCTGCTGCTGGCGGCGCTTGCCTCCCTGGTGCTGCGCGGCGGCGAGCGGGTGCGGCTGATCGGCGGTCCCGGCCGCAGCCATGCCGGCCGCGCCGGCCTGACCTCGCTGGTCGAGACGGTCACGGCGGTCAGCAAGTCGCGCTCCCTGCCGCCCAGCGATCCCAGCCTGCCGCGGCACGCGCGGGCGGTGCTGATCGGCGATTTCCTCGCCCCGCTCGAGGAGATCCACCAAGCGGTCGCCGCCCTGGCCGCCCGTCCGGTGCGGGGCCATATCCTGCAGGTGCTGGACCCGGAGGAGGAAACCCTCGGCGAGAGCAACCGTAGTTACAGCGGCCGCGTCCTGTTCGAATGGGCCAGCGAGGCTGGCGTGCTGGTCCCCCGGGTGGAGACGGTGCGCGGCGCCTATGCCGAGCGGCTGCGCCAGCACCGCGCCGGGGTCGCCGCCATCGCTGCCGCGGCGGGCTGGGGCTTCCTGACGCACCGGACCGACCAACCGGCGGCACAGGCCTTGCTGGCGCTGTGGCAGGCCCTCGCACCGGAGTGATAGGCACCAGATGGTGGATGTGATGCCGAGCGCCGCCCCGTGAGGCCCGCATGCTGAGTCTGGGTCCCGTCGCCTTTGCCGCCCCCTGGTTGCTGCTCGCGCTGCCGGCCCTGCCGGTGCTGTGGTGGCTGCTGCGGGTCACCCCGCCGGCGCCGCGCCGCATCGCCTTCCCCGCGCTCCGCCTGCTGCGCCACCTCCCGGTCGCCGAGGAGACCCCGGCGCGGACCCCCTGGTGGCTGCTGCTGCTGCGCATCCTGGCCGCCGCCCTGCTCATCCTCGGCCTGGCGCAGCCGGTGCTCGGCCCTGGCGCCGGCGCCGGCGGCGAGGGGCCGCTGCTGCTGGTGATCGACGACGGCTGGGCCGCGGCGCCCGACTGGCCCGCCCGGATGGCCGCCGCTGGCGGTGCGCTGGACCGGGCCGGGCGGGAGGGCCGCCGCGCCGCCCTGCTCGCCACCGCTCCCGGCGAAACCGCCGAGCCGCCCCGGGTCCTCGGCCCGATGCCCGCCGAGGACCTGCGCACGCGCCTCGCCGCGCTGCGGCCGAAGCCCTGGGCTCCCGATCATGCCGCGGCGCTGGCCGCGCTGCAGGCCTGGCGCGCGGCCAACCCCGGCGGCATCGCCAGCCTGCTGGTCGGCGACGGGGTCGAGCATGGCGCCGAGGCCGCCGGCCCGCTGCAGCGCGCCCTGGCCGAAGCCGGCCCGCTGACCCTGGCCCGGGCCGAGACGCAGCCGCTGCGCCTGCTGCCGCCGCCGGTGGCGGAGGCCGACCGGCTCCGCCTCAAGCTGCAGCAATTGCCGCTGCCGGTCGCCACCGAGGCCGCGGTCCTCGCCCGCACCGGCGACGGCCGCGCCCTGGCCCGCGCCGCCATCGCCATGCCGGCCGGCGCCACCGAGGGCGAGGCGGCGCTGGAGCTGCCGCTCGAGATCCGCAACCAGGTGGTCCGGCTGGAGCTGGAGAACGAGGCCGGCGCCGGCGGCGTGGTGCTGCTGGACGAGCGCTTCCGCCGCCGCCCCGTCGGCCTGCTGCCGGGGGTCGAGGACAGCGCCGACGCGCCGCTGATCGGCGATCTGTTCTACCTCGACCGCGCCCTCGGCCCCTTCACCGAGCTGCGCCGCGGCCCGCTCGACCGCCTGCTCGCCCGCCCGCTGGCGGTGCTGGCGCTGGCCGACCGTCCGGTCGCCGACCGCGCCGAGCGCGACCAGCTCACCCGCTGGGTCGAGGCCGGCGGCACGCTGCTCCGCTTCGCCGGCCCCCGGGTCGCCGAGCACGCCGACAGCCTGCTGCCGGTGCCGTTGCGGGCCGAGCGCCAGCTCGGCGGCTCGCTCTCCTGGGAGCAGCCGCAGCATCTGGCGCCCTTCCCGGAAACCTCGCCCTTCGCCGGCCTGCCCATCCCGGCCGAGGTCACGGTCGAGCGCCAGGTGCTGGCCGAACCCTCGCCGCGGCTGAGCGAGCGGACCTGGGCCCGGCTCACCGACGGCACGCCGCTGGTCACCGCCGAGGCCCGCGGCGCCGGGCGCATCGTGCTGTTCCACGTCACCGCCAATGCGGAATGGTCGAACCTGCCGCTCTCGGGGCTGTTCGTGCAGATGCTGCGGCGGATCGTCGCCCTCTCGGCCGGCATCGCCGGGGCGGAGGGCGAGGCGCCGCTCGCCCCGCTCGAGACGCTGGACGGCTTCGGCCGGCTCGGCCCGGCCGCCCCGGCGGCGGCGGCGGTGCCGGCGGCGCAGATCGAGGCCACCCTGCCCTCCCCGCGCCACCCGCCGGGCTGGTACGGCACGCCGGGCCAGGATGCGGCGTCGCTGGCCTATCGCCGCGCCCTCAACCTCGGCGGCAGCCTCCCGGCCCTGCGGGCCGCCCCGCCGCCGCCGCCCGGCACCGCCCTGCTCGCCATCGGCGGCGTACCGGCGGAACGGGACCTCGGCCCCTGGCTGCTGGCCGCGGCGCTGCTGCTGCTCGCGGCCGACCTGCTGATCGGGCTGCGGCTGCGCGGGCTGCTGCGGCCGGGGCTCGCCGCCCTGCTGCTGCTGGCGCTGGCCCAGCCGGCCGTCGCCCAGGGCCGGGCCGAGATGGCCGACCCGGCGCTGGCGACCCGGCTCGCCTATGTCGCAACCGGCGATGCCCCGCTCGACGAGACCCAGCGCATGGGCCTGCTCGGCCTGTCGGATTTCATCAACCGCCGCTCGGCGGCGGCGCTGGCCGACCCGGCCGCGGTGGTGCCGGGCAGCGACGACCTCTCGCTCTTCCCGCTGCTCTACTGGGTGGTGACCGCCGAGGCGCCGCAGCCGGACGGCCAGACCGTGGCCGCGCTGAACGCCTTCATGCGCAACGGCGGCATCATCCTCTTCGACACCCGCGACGAGGGCTCGGGGGAAGGCTTCGCCCCGGGCGCCCGGGCCGCGCTCCGCCGGGTGACCCGCGACCTCGCCATCCCGCCGCTGGCCCCGATCGGCGAGGATCATGTGCTGAAGCGGTCCTTCTACCTGCTGCCGGAGCTGCCCGGCCGCTTCGCCGGCGGCCAGGTCTGGGTGGCCCGCGACCAGGACCGAGCCAATGACAGCGTCTCCCCGGTCATCCTCGGCGGGCATGATTGGGCCAGCGCCTGGGCCATCGATGCCCGCGGCCAGAACCCCTTCGCCGCCATCCCCGGCGGCACCCGGCAACGGACGCTCGCCTATCGCTTCGGGATGAACCTCGTGATGTACGCGCTGACCGGCAACTACAAGGGCGACCAGGTCCATGTGCCCGCCATCCTGGAGAGGCTGGGCAATTGATGACCCAAGCCCTGGCGGGGATCGACTTCGCCCCGGTCCTGCCGCTCTGGCTGATCGCCGCGCTCGGCGTGGTGGCGGTGCTGGCGCTGGTGCCGGCCTTCCTCCGCCGCGCCCGCGGCGCCGCGCTGCGCGCCCTGGTCTTCGGCCTGCTGCTGCTGGCGCTCGGCAATCCCCGGCTGGTCGAGGAAACCCGCGAGACCCGGCCCGACATCGCCCTGCTGGTGGTGGACCGCAGCGACAGCGCCCGCATCGGCCGCCGCGCCGCGCAGCTCGAGGCCGCCCGTGCCGCGGTCGAGGCCCGCGCCGCCCGCCTCTCCGACCTCGAGCTGCGCACCATCGAGGTGCCCGAGGGCGGCAACCAGGGCACCCGGCTCTTCGCCGCGGCGGAGCGCGCGCTGGCCGAGATCCCCCGCGCCCGGCTGGCCGGCGTCATCGCCCTGACCGACGGGCAGGTGCACGACGTCCCCGCCCAATCCCCCGTCGCCGCGCCCTTCCACGCCCTGCTGCCGGGCCGCCCCGGCGAGGTGGACCGGCGGCTGCGGGTGGTCGAGGCGCCCGGCTTCGGCATCGTCGGCAAGTCGGTCGAGCTGCGGGTCGCGGTCGAGGACCTCGGTGCCGCCGGCAGCGGCGCCGCCCGCCTGTCGATCCGGCGCGACGGCGCCGCGCCACGGATCGAGAGCGTGCCGCTCGGCCGCGAGCACCGCATCGCCATCCCGATCGAGCGCGGCGGCCCGACCGTGGTCGAGCTTGCCGCCGAGGCCCGGCCCGGCGAGGTCTCGGAGCTGAACAACCGCGCCGTGGTCACCATCACCGGCGTCCGAGACCGGCTGCGCGTGCTGCTCGTGAGCGGCGAGCCGCATGCCGGCGAGCGCACCTGGCGGCGGCTGCTGAAGGCCGACCCGGGCGTCGACCTGGTGCATTTCACCATCCTCCGCCCGCCGGAGAAGGACGACCTCACCCCGCTGAACGAGCTGGCGCTGATCGCCTTCCCGGTGCGCGAGCTGTTCCAGGTGAAGCTGCGGGAATTCGACCTGGTGGTCTTCGACCGCTTCGCCAATCGCGGCATCCTGCCGCCCGCCTACCTCCGCAACATCGCCGACTACGTCCGCGGCGGCGGTGCCCTGCTGCTCTCGGTCGGCCCCGAGTTCGCCGGCCCGACCAGCCTCGCCGCCACCCCGCTCGGCGCCGTGCTGCCGGCCCGCCCTGCCGCCGGCGCCGGCCAGCCCGCCGCCGCCGAGGGCGCCTTCCGCCCCCATGTCACCGCCCTCGGCGCCCGCCACCCGGTCACCGAAGGGCTGACCGGGGCCAATCCGGACGAGGCGGCCGAGGCCCGCTGGGGCCGCTGGTACCGCAGCATGCGGGCCGATGCGCGGGCCGGCGCGACGGTGATGGAGGCCGCCGGCGGCGCCCCGCTGCTGGTGCTGGACCGGGTCGGCGAGGGCCGCGTCGCGCTGCTGCTCTCGGACCATATCTGGCTCTGGTCGCGCGGCCACGACGGCGGCGGGCCGCAGGCGGAACTTCTCCGTCGTGCCGCGCATTGGCTGATGCGCGAACCCGAGCTGGAGGAGGAAGACCTGACCGCCCGCATCGATGCCGGCCAGATGACGGTGCAACGGCGCAGCGTGGAGCCGGGCCCGCCGCCCGAGATCAGCATCACCGCGCCCGACGGCGGCAGCCGCCGCCAGGCGCTGGAGTCCGGGGCCGGCGGCCATGCCACGGCGCGGCTGCCGGCCGACCAGCCCGGCGTTTGGCAGGTCTCGGACGGCCGCCGCACCGCCTTCGCCGCCGCCGCCGCCGCCAATCCGCCGGAAGTGGCCGACCTCCGTGCGGATCCGGCCCGCCTCGCCCCCATCCTGGCCGCCACCGGCGGCGCCGCGCGCTGGCTGGGCGAGGCGGCCGAGCCGGCCGTCCCGGAGCTGCGCCGCGTCGCCCCCGGGCGCGATACCCAGGGCGGCGACGGGCGGACCGGCTGGATCGGGCTGCGCCGCAACGGCGACCATACCGTGACCGGCATCGCCGCCATGCCGCTGCTGCCGCCCTGGCTGGCCCTGCCGCTGGTGCTCGGGCTCGCGGTCCTCGGCTGGCGGCGGGAGGGACGCTGATGCGCCGGCTCGCCGCAGTTCTGACGCTCACCGGGCTGCTGTCCGCCGGCTGCGCCACCGGACCGGGGATCGAGGCGCGCCTCGCGCCGCTGGTCGGCGGCACCGAGGCGGCGCTGGTCGAGGCCCTGGGCGTGCCGACCCGGACCCACGAGGCCGGCGGCCTGCGCTTCCTGCAATACGAGGAACGCCGGCAGGTGCTGCACCAGGTCGACCCCTACCCCTACTACGGCCGCCCCTACCGGCGCTTCGCCTCGCTGCCGCTGGCCGGGCCGGTGCTGCTGACCCGGAGCTGCGACATCACCTTCACCCTGCGGGATGCCCGGGTCGAGGGCTTCACCCTGCGGGGCGACGACTGCCGCTGACCGCGGCCGGGCCGCCGCGCAGCACGCTGGCGGCCCGGCCCGTCACGGGCTAGCTTCGCGTCATGCGCCGTATCGCCCCGACCGTCCCGCCCCTCGCCCTGCTCGCCGCCCTGCTGCTGCCCGTGCCGGAGGCGGCCGCGCAGTTCCGCGGCGGCGGCGGCGGCGGCATGGGCCCGCCGCCGACCGATGGCGCCGCCACACGGCCGCCGCCGGCCGCGCTGCCCGGCCTGCAGTACCGCCAGGCACCGGCCCCGATCCCGGCCGACCCGACCCAGAACCTGTCGCCGAACGCGGCGCTCTTTGATGCGATCAACCGCGGCGACCTGCCGGCGGCGCGGGAGGCGGTCGGCCGCGGCGCGGATATCGAGGCCCGCAACGTGCTCGGCCTGACCGCGGTGGACGCCGCCGTGGACCAGGGCCGCAACGAGATCATGTTCTTCGGGATCTCGGCCCGCGGCAGCAGCCGCCGCGGACCGCCCCCCGCGGCCGAGCCCGAGCCCCCCGCCCCGCCGCCGGGCCGCCGCAACGCCGCCGCCCGCCCGGCGACCGGGCCGCAGGCCGAGCGCAGCCTGCCGGCCGCGCCGCACCAGGTGGCCAATCCCCGGCTCTGGGCCGGGGATGGTGGCGCCCCCCAGCCGCAGATCGGTTTCCTCGGCTTCGATGCCGGCCGCCCGGAAGGCGCCCAGCCGCCGACCGCCTTCGCCCCCTCGCCGCGGCCCGGCCGCGCCGGCCGGGGCTGATGGACCTCAACCTCGCCGGCCGCGCTGCCGTCGTCAGCGGTGCCAGCCGCGGCATCGGCCTCGCCATCGCCCGGCGGCTGGCGGCGGAGGGCATGCGGGTGCTGCTGGTGGCACGCTCGGCCGAGGCGATCGAGGAGGCCGCCGCCGCCCTGCCCGGCTGCGCCGCCTTCGCCGCCGACCTGCGCCAGCCGGAGACCGCGGCCCAGGCGGTGGCCGAGGCGCTTGCCCGCTTCGGCCGGCTGGACCTTGTGGTGAACTGCGCCGGCGCCACCCAACGGGGCGACTTCGCCACGCTCGGCGACGAGGCCTGGGAAGATGGCTATGCGCTCAAGCTCTTCGGCGCCGTCCGGCTGACCCGCGCCGCCTGGCCGCACCTCCGCGCCACGGGCGGCAACGTCGTCATCATCGCCGGCGTCGGCGGCAAGGTGGCCCGCGCCGACTTCAGCATCGGCGGCTCGGTCAATGCGGCGCTGATGAACCTGACCAAGGCGCTGGCCGACAAGGGCGTGGCCGAGGGCGTGCGGGTCAACTGCATAAACCCCGGCAGCATCCGCACCGGCCGCCTCACCGGCCGCATCGCCACCGTCGCCGCCGAGCGCGGGCTGGACGACGAGGCGGCCGGCGCTGCGCTGGCCAGGGACACCGGCGTCGCCCGCTTCGGCGAGCCGGGCGAGATCGCCAGCATGGTCGCCTACCTCGCCAGCGACGAAGCCGGCTATGTCCAGGGCGCCATCCTCGACATCGACGGCGGCTGGGTGCGCTCGACCTGATGCCGGCCGGGGCATGCCGCGCCGGCTGAAGGATCGGGCCCGCGCGATCAGGCGGGACGCCCAGGCTCTCTGGCTGGCGGCACGCGACCCCCGGACCCCTCGCGGGCGAAGGCGCTCGCCCCGGGCATCGCGGCCTATGCCTTGTCGCCGATCGACCTGATCCCCGATTTCATCCCACTGCTCGGCCTGCGCGATGAAATCATCCTGTTGCCGCTGGCGATCATGCTGGCGGTGCGGCTGGTGCCGGCCGACCTCATGGCCGAGCACCGGGAGGCCGCCGCGCAGGCGGCGGGCCGGCCGGTCAGCCGCGCCGGCGCCGCCGCGGTCGTCGCCATCTGGCTCTCCGCTGCGGCCCGGCTGCTATGGTGGTTCTGGCCGCAGGCCGCGGGAGGCGGCCGACCCGGCGACAGCCATCGCGCGGACTGAACCCCGGCTCAGCCCCTGCCGGGCAGGGTCGCCAGCGCGGCCTGGAAGGCCTCCAGGGTCTGCGCCACGTCGCGCGCGTCGTGCGCCAGCGAGATGTAGTACTTGCTGTCGCCCTTCAGGATGCCGCTGGCCCGCAGGTGCTGGTTGACGTGCTTCTGCACCGCGGCATCGGCGCGCAGCGTGCCGCGGTAGTCGCGCACCGCCTCGGCGGTGAAGACCACGTCGAACAGCGGCGGCTCGCCGATCACCTGCGCCGGCACGCCCGCCTTGGCCAGCATCGCCGCCATCTCCCGCATCATCGTCCGGCCGGTCTCGAACACGCCCTCGTAGGCGCCGGGCCGCCGCAGCACCTCCATGGTCGCCAGCCCCGCCACCGCCGCCACCGGATTGCCCGAGAGCGTCCCCACCTGCATCAGGAAGCCGTCGTCGCCGACGATGCCGCGGTCGAAATGCGCCATGATGTCGGCCCGCCCGGCGATCGCCGCCAGGGCGAAGCCGCCGCCGATGATCTTGCCCAATGTGCAGAGATCGGGCGTCACGCCGTAGTAGGTCTGGGCGCCGCCATAGGCGAAGCGGAAACCGGTGACGACCTCGTCGAAGATCAGCGGGATGCCGTATTGCGTGGCGATGTCGCGCAGCCCCTGCAGGAAACCGGGCGCCGGCGGGATCAGCCGCTGGAAGGGCTCGACGATGATGGCGCCGAGTTCGTCGTGATGCTCGGCGATCAGGCTGCGCGCCGTCTCGAGGTCGTTGAAGGGGGCGACCAGCACCTCCTCCCGCACGGATTTCGGGATGCCGGCGCTGTCCGGCACCGCATTCGGGAAATTGGCCAGATGCTTCGGCGCCAGGCTCATCAGCCCCCAGTCGGACATGCCGTGGTAGCCGCCCTCGAATTTCAGGATGCGGTCGCGGCGGCGGAAGGCGCGGGCCACGCGCAGCGCGTACATGTCGGCCTCGGAGCCGCTGCTGACGAAGCGGACCTGCTCGGCGCAGGGCAGCGCCTCGACGATCTCCTCGGCCAGGCGGATGCCGTGCTCGTTGTTGGCGAAAAAGGTGGTGCCGAGCGGAATCTGCGCCTGCACCGCGGCGATCACCTCCGGATGGCCATGGCCGATGAACATCGGGCCGGAACCGAGCAGGTAGTCGACGTACTCGTTGCCCGAGACGTCCCAGACCCGCCCGCCGCGGCCCTCGCGCAGGATGATGTCCGAGGCGAAATTGCCGAAACCGCCGGCCGGCAGCACGCGCCGGGCGGTCTGCACCAGGGCCTGTTCGGTCTCGCTGCGGGCCATCACGTTCATCGGGCGAACTCCTGTGCTGCGGTGCGCCCAGCCTATGCCCCCGCCGCCACCGGGGCCAGCGGGCTGGGCCGGGTTCAGCCGCGGTGCGGGTCGTCCCGCGGCAGGATCGGCCGGATGTAGTCCCGCCCCTTCCACTCCG
The DNA here is from genome assembly GCF_030409335.1 of Paeniroseomonas aquatica. GTDB lineage: Bacteria > Pseudomonadota > Alphaproteobacteria > Acetobacterales > Acetobacteraceae > Belnapia > Belnapia aquatica. Next base: position 142,012 of record NZ_JAUFPN010000197.1, on the reverse strand, counting down.
GCGCCAGCTGGCTGCCATCCTCGCGCGGCAGGTAGGGCGAGGCCGCCCCGCCCGCCAGATCCGGCACGTAGCGCGGGCAATTCGGGAAGATGTCCGTCACCGCCACCCGCACCAGCCGCCGCGCGCCCGGGATGGCGGCCAGCCGTGCCGCATCCTCGACCAGTGCCGCCCGGCCGCGCAGCCGCAGCCGCAGGGACCTGCCGTCGAAGGGGACGAAGAGCATGCCGATGCTCGGGCTCAGCCGGATGTTCCCCAGGCTGAGGTACATCGAATTGCCGTCATAGTCGGGAAACTCCAGCTCGGCCGGCCCGGTGACACGGACGAAGCCGGGCGGCCCGCCCTTGAAGCTGCAATCCACCGCGCCTTCCGCCGCGGTGGCGAGGAAGAAGAAGGGCGCCGTCGCGATGAGCGCGACATGCTCGGGCAGGAAGGCCTCGGCCCGGCGCCGCGCCTCGAGCGTATCGGCCACCCGGCGGCCGTCGTAGCGATCCTGCAATTCGCGGTTGCCGGCATGGAACAGGCGCGACATGGCAGCTCCCCGAGTGTTCGGCCAGCCTAGGCTGCGGCGCGGCCCCCTAGAGATCAAGTTCGGTACCGAGCGGCGACAGCAGGAACCCCGCCAGGCGCCCATCCGCCCCCGGCGCCGCGAACAGCAGGGCGCCGACCGGCATCCCGCCATCCATCCCCGCCCGCACCGTGGCGATGGGCCCGCCCAGCACCGTCAGGGGAATGACGAAGGAGGGGTCGCCCGTGGTTGCCGCCTCCGGCGCCACATCGGGCGCTGCCGGCACGAGCAGCACATCCTCCGGCCCGAAGGTGGCCCAGAACGCCTGCCGGTACCCCGCCAGCGCCCGCAGCCCGGCGTGGTACTCCGCCTCGGTCGTCGCCAGCCCCGCCTCGATATCCGCGGCGATCCGCGCGGAGACCAGGTGCCGCGGCGCCCGCGCATGGGTCCGCCCCAGCTCCGCCACCATCACCCCGCGATGCGTCTCCAGCATCGCCTGGAGGGGCACCGGGGAGGCCGCCCGCCGCACCGCCAGCCCCGCCGCCTCCAGCCGCGCCACCAGCCCCGCCACCGCACCCGCCGTGCCCGGCCGGGCCCTGTCCGCCACCATCGCATCCTCGAGCACGACGATCCGCGGCGTGACCGGCGCCGGAGCCCGCAGCCCGAGATGATCCGCCGCATAGCCCGCCGCGCAGAGGGCCGCATCCTGCGCCGAGCCGCCGAAGGCCCCGACCGTGTCGAAGGAAGGCGCCAGCGGCACCACCCCGACCCCGCCGATGGCGAGCGTCGAGGGCTTGAAGGCCCCGACGCCGGTATAGGCCGCCGGCCGGTTCACGCTGCCCGCCGTCTGCGTCCCCAGCGCCAGCGGCACCGTGCCCGAGGCAATGGCGGCCCCCGACCCGGCCGAGGAGCCGCCCGGCGTCCGCGTCAGGTCCCAGGGATTGCGCGTCGGCGGCAGCGAATTGAAATAGGCATATTCCGTGGTGTGGACCTTGCCGAGGATAACCGCCCCCGCGACCCGCAGATGCGCGACCACCGTCGCATCCGCCGTCGCCGGCGCGATCTCCGCCCGGCTCGGGCTATTCGCCCGCGTCGGCAGCCCGGCCACGTCGATCACATCCTTCACCGCGATGGGGATGCCATGCAGCGGCCCGCGCACCACCCCCGCCGCCCGCTCCGCATCCAGCGCCCGGGCGGTGGCCAGCGCCTCCTCGGCCAGCACATGCACCCAGGCCTGCACCTGGCCATCCACCGCCGCGATCCGCGCCAGGCAGCGCCGCACCAGCGCCTCCGCGGTCAAGGTCCCGGCGGCCATGGCCGCGGCCAGGTCGCGCACCCGCCCCGCATCCTCGATCAACCCGCCCATCCGCCGCCCTCCGTTCCGGCACGTGGTTTGCAATCCCCATGCCGAACAACAGCGGGAACGAGACCATGCCGGACATTTACGCGCAACGCGGCTATGGCAGCCGCCCCCTGGGTTTCGGCGGCAAGATCGGCGTCGTCGTCGTCGTCGATTTCCAGCGCGGCTTCGTCGACCCGGACTTCCCCATGGGCGGCGCGCCGATGGTGGAGGAGGCCGTCCGCGCCACCGTGCCCGTGATGGAGGCCGCCAGGCGCGCCGGCCTGCCGGTGATCGCCTGCGTCAACGGCTACGACAGCCCACGCGCCGCGCCGCATTGGAAGGTCGCCCCGGTGCTGGACCTGCTGGCCGGCACCGCCGCGGTCGAGCTTGACCCGCGCATCGCCGCCGCCGGGCCCGACGTGGTGCTGATGAAATCCGCCCCCTCGATCTTCTTCGCGACGCCAGCCGCCGCCATCCTGACCAGGGAGCGGGTGGATACCGTCATCGTCACCGGCTGCATCACCTCCGGCTGCGTCCGCGCCAGCATCAACGATGCCTTCTCCCTCGGCTTTCGCGTCATGGTGCCGCATGATTGCGTCGGCGACCACGACCAGGCCGCGCATGACCAGAACCTCAAGGATGTCGAGCGGCGCTATGCCGACGTCATCGACGGGGCCACGGCCATCGCCGCGATCGAGCGCTGGGGCCGCGCCAACGACAAGGGATAGGAACGATGCCCAAGGAAATCCTCTGCGCCTTCAGCATCCATTGCGATGCGGTGGCCGGATGGCTCGGCAGCTACATGGGCGAGGACAGCCCGGGCGACATCAGCCGCGGCGTCTTCGCCGCCGAGGTCGGCATGCCCCGCCTGCTAAAGCTGTTCAGCCGCTTCGGCCTGAAGCAGAGCTTCTTCATCCCCGGCCATACCATCGAGAGCTTCCCTCGCCAGACCGACATGGTGGTGGAGGCCGGCCACGAGATCGGCCTGCACGGCTACAGCCACGAGAACCCCCTCGCCCTGTCCCGCGAACAGGAGGAGGCGATCTTCGACCGCTGCATCGGGCTGATCCAGAAGCACTGGGGCCGCCGCCCGGTCGGCTATATCGCCCCCTGGTGGGAGGTGAGCGAGGCCAGCATGGAGATCCTGCTCGCCCAGGGCATCCGCTACGACCACAGCCTGATGCACCACGACTGCATCCCCTACTACGTCCGCACCGGCGACCAATGGACGCCCATCGATTACGCCAAGCCGGCCGAGAGCTGGATGCACCCCTTCACTAAGGGCACCGAGACGGATCTGGTCGAGATCCCCGCCGGCTGGCACCTCGACGACCTGCCGCCGATGATGTTCGTGAAGAAATTTCCTAACAGCCACGGCTATGTCGCGCCGCAGGTGATGGAGGGGATCTGGCGCGACCATTTCGATTACGTCTACCGCGAGCACGACTATGCCGTGGTGCCCATCGCCATCCACCCGGATGTCTCAGGACGGCCGCAGGTGCTGCTCGCGCTTGAGCGGCTGATCGCCCACATGATGAAACACCCCGGCGTGCGCTTCGTCACGCTGGAGGAGATGGCGGAGGACTTCCGCCGGCGCGTCCCTAGGCCAGCGGCCCGATGACCGCAGGGCCACTTGGCCCGAAGGTCTGGATCGGTACGCCCTACAAAAGCGCCGTAGCGATCGCCTGCCACTCCGCCTCCAGCGTCCCCGCCGGCACCGGCTTGCCGGCGCGCCGGTACCAGTAGCCGGCGTTGGACAGGTCGCCCTCCTTGCGGTGCAGATAGGCATGCACCCAGGCGCTGGTGGCATCCTCGCCGGCCTGCGCCGCTTCATGCGCCGCGGCCCAGTCGCCGCGGGCATCCCACCACAGCGCCAGCAGCGGCGGAGCCAGGGTCGGCGGCGGACCCTCGGCCCGCGCCAGTTCATCGGGGGTCATCCCAGCAGCTTAGCCGCAGCGCGTCGCCGCGCAATGGCCACGCCGAGGAAGCTGAGCCCAATCACCGCCACCGAGACCCCGGTCGTCACCGTCCCCAGCGCATAGATCTCCGGCGTCGTCACCGTGCTGGTCAGCCCCTGCAGCTCCAGCGGCAGGGTATTGAGGTCGCCCAGCGCCTGGGAGGACCGGGCGATCTCGTCCCAGGACAGGGTGAAGCCGAAGAGCGCCACGCCCACCAGGCTCGGCGCCACCAGCGGCAGCACCACATGCCGGAACACCTGCCAGGGCGAGGCGCCGAGGTCCCGCGCCGCCTCCTCCAGCTCCCCGGGGAAGCGGTTGAAGACCGCGAACATGATCAGCAGTCCGAAGGGCAGGGTCCAGGTGAGATGCGCCCCGAGCCCCGAGGTGAAGAGCCCCATCGCGGAGTTGTAGCCCTCCGCGAGCCAGGCGAGCTCATGCGCCTCGGCATAGGCCTTCACCGCATCGTCGATCAGCCGGAATTCCAGCGCGATGCCGAGCGAGACCACGATTGAGGGCACGATCAGGCTGGCGATGGTCAGGTTGAACAGCAGGTCCTGCCCCGGGAACCGCCGGCGGAAGGCATAGCCCGCCAGCAGCGAGATCACCGTCGTCAGCACCATCACCACCAGCCCGAGCCAGGCCGAGCGGCGGAAGGAGGCCCAGATGTCGATCACCCCGGTCCCGCGCCACAGCGTCTCGAACCAATGCGTGGACAGGCCGCGCAGCGGGAAGGTCAGCCCACCCTCCGGCCCCTGGAAGGACAGCACGAAGATGGTCAGCGTCGGCCCGTAAAGGAACACGACGAAAAGCGTGAAGATCGCCGCCAGCACCCAGAAGGACAGCGGCCGCCGGGTCTCGTCCATCACAGCTCCCGCCGGATATCGATCAGCTTCGTCATCGCCGCGATGACCAGCAGCACCAGCCCGAGCAGCACCACCGCCTGCGCCGCCGCGGCCGGGAACTGCAGGTAGGACATCTGCACCTGGATGATCTTGCCGATGGAGGCGATCTGCTGCCCGCCCATCACCCCGATGGTCACGAAATCCCCCATCACCAGCACGATGACGAAAATCGAGCCGATGACGAGCCCCGGCTTGGTCAGCGGCACCACCACATGCCACAGCGTCTGCCAGCCGGAGGCCCCCGCATCCTGCGCCGCCTCCAGCAGCCGCCGGTCGATCCGCATCATGCTGTTGAAGACCGGCACCACCACGAACAGCGTGTAGAGATGCACGAAGGCCAGCACGACCGAGAAATCCGAGAACAGCAGCCAGTCCTGCGGCGCATCCACGACGCCGCTGCCGACCAGCGCCTGGTTCACCAGCCCCTCCCGCCCCAGCAAGGGCAGCCAGGAGATCATGCGGATGACGTTGGAGGTGAGGAAGGGCGCCGTGCAGACCAGGAACAGCGCCATCCGCACGGTGTCCGAGCGCACATGGAAGGCGAGGAAATAGGAGACGGTGAAGCCCAGCACCAGCGTGCACAGCCAGACCAGCCCGCACAGCCGGAGCGTCGAGATATAGGTGCGAAAGGTGGTGCAGAGCCCATCCGAGAGGTTGCCGCAGCCCTCGAACATCTCGGCGTAATTCCGCGAGGTCACGTCCGGCACCAGAGAGTATTCGGTGTAGTTCCACAGGCTGACCACCGCGGTCGCCACCAGCGGGAAGACGAAGAACAGCAGCAGCACCAGCGCCAGCGGCGCCGCCTGCAGCAGCGGCGCCCAGTCGCGCCGCTGCGTCATCCTGTCCTGCATCACAAGGTCAGGCGGCGATGAACTCATTCCATTTCCTGACCATGTAGTCGTTCTCGTCCATCACGGCGTTCCAGCAGGCGACGGCGCCCATCCGCGCCTCGTAGCTGCCGCCGTCGCGCACCGCGCCGGCCTTCTCCAGCACCGTGCCGTCGGGGGCCTTGATATCCTGCGCCGCCGGCTTGCCGAGCATCCAGAAGTCCCACTCATAGGCTTCCATGCTCTTCTGCGCCGTGGACAGCACGGCAGAGTAGTAGCCCTGCCGGTTCAGGTAGGCCCCGGCCCAGCCGGAGAGGAACCAGTTGATGAAGTCGTAGGTCGCATCCAGCTTCCGCCCCGTCAGCGTCTTCGGGATGCCGAAGCCGGCCGCCCAGGCGCGGTAGCCTTCCTTCAGCGGCTGGTAGGTGCAGGGGATGCCGCGGCTCCGCACCGCCGTCACCGCCGGCGACCACATGGACTGGATGACCGTCTCGCCCGAGGCCATCAGGTTGACGCTCTCGTTGAAGTCCTTCCAGAAGGCGCGGAACTGCCCGGCCCGCTTGGCCTCGGTCAGCACCTTCATGGTCAGGTCGATCTCGGCCCGGGTCATGTTGCCCTTGTCGGCGTATTTGTGCTGGCCGGTCGCCTCGACCACCATCGCCGCGTCCATGATGCCGATGCTCGGGATGTTCAGCAGGCTGGCCTTGCCCTTGAACTCCGGGTTCAACAGCTCCGCCCAGGAGGTGATCGGGCGGTTGATCTTGTCCGGCCGGATGCCGAGCGTATCGGCGTTGTAGGTCGTCGGGATCAGGGTCAGCCACTGGGTCGGGCTGGTGGCGAAACTCTTGCCGTTCTGCGTCGGCAGGTAGCTGACCTTCATCGGCGCGGTGCCCTGGTCGCCGATCTTCTTCCCCGCGATCTCGCCCTTGGTGAAGACCGGGGTGATCTCGTCGACCAGCTTGATCCGCCGCGCATCCATGCCCTGCAGGTTGCCCGAGGGGATGATCTTCTTCAGCATCCAGTATTCGCTGTCGAGCACGTCGAAGCTGTTCGGCTGGGTCACCGCGCGCCGCACCACGTCGTCCGAGGTGACCGGGACGTATTCCAGGGTAATCCCGAGGTCTTCCTTGACCTTGTCCTTGATCTCCTTGGATTGGTTCACCGCGGTGCCGACATAGCGCAGGGTCACCGCGCCCTGCGCATGCACCGCCGGCGCCGCCAGCCCGGCCGCGGCAAGACCTGCCGCGCCCTGCAGAAGCTGGCGACGGCCAGCGCGAATTGTCGTGTCCATGCCTGGATTCTCCTTGTCCGTCACGCCGCTGCCGCCAGATGGCGGACGTCGACCTCATCCCAGCCGAGCCCTGCGTCCTGCCCGGCCTCCCATGGCTGTGCCCGCAGCGCCGCCTCGCTCAGCAGGGCCTGCCATTCCTCGCCCCGCGGCCCCGCCAGGGCCACGGCGAAGCCCGTTCCGGTGTATTCGATGCCGCGGATGGTCGCCGCCACCGCCCCCTCGGCCACCGGCAGCAGCCGCGTGCGGTCGGTGCGCACCGCGACCAGGCCACCCGGCAGGCCGATGACATTGTGCCCGCCCATGAAGCGCGCCGCGAAGGCGGTGCGCGGGGAATCGAAGACCTCGAGCGGCGTGCCCTGCTGCTCGATCCGCCCATCCCGCATCAGCACCACCAGGTCGGCCAGCGCCAGCGCCTCGTCCTGGGAATGGGTCACGTGCACGAAGGTGATCCCGAGCTCGCGCTGGAAGCGCTTCAGCTCCGCCCGCACCCGGCCGCGCAGGAAGGGATCGAGCGCCGAGAGCGGCTCGTCCAGCAGCAGGGCCGAGGGATTGGTCACCAGCGCCCGGGCCAGCGCCACGCGCTGCTGCTGCCCGCCGGAGAGCTGCGCCGGCAGCCGGTCCGCCAGCGCCTCCAGCTCCACCAGCGCCAGCATCCGCCGCGCCTTGGCATGACGCTCGGCCTTGGCCACGCCGCGCATGCGCAGGCTGAAGGCCACGTTGTCGAGACAGCTCAAATGCGGGAACAGCGCATAGCTCTGGAACATCATCGCGGTGCCGCGCTGCGCCGGCGGCAGCCCGCTCACCTCGTGGTTGTCGAGCAGGATGTCGCCGCTGCTCTGCCGCTCATGCCCGGCGAGCATCCGCAGGCTGGTGGTCTTGCCGCAGCCGGAGGGGCCGAGCAGGCAGCAATAGGTCCCGGCCGGGATCTTCAGCTCAAGCGCATCGACCGCGACCGAGCCGCCGAAGCGCTTGGTCACCCTGATGAACTCGATGGCGCCGCGGCTGGCGCCGCGCAGGGTGCTGGTATCGGGCAGGCTCGCTTCCCTCCGGGGCGCTGATGGAAGCGGGAGCCTGCGGCAGAAGGCGGCCCCGCTTCAAGCGCCGACGGCAGCGCTTGGCGCCCCTGCCGCACCGAAACCGCCCATCGAACGGGCGCCCTGACCAATAGCGCGGCAGTCAGGCCAGTGCCGGCACCATGCGCGCGGCCGCGGACACCCCGGGCGACCGCCTGCCATCCGCCTGCAGGGTGCCGCCGCGGACCACGCCGGCTGCCGTGTCGCCCCAATAGGTCTCGAATCCGGGCGGCAGCGCCCGGCTGCCCGGCATGGCCAGCCAGAGCCGCAGCAGTAGCCGCTCCTGCCCCGCCGCGGCGTCGTTCTCGTAAGCGGTGCGGCCGTGGTAGACGACATGGTTGTTCAGCAGCTGGATGTCGCCCGGAGCGAAGGGCGCATGCAGGCAGCTCGCCTCGGCGATCTCGGCCAGCAGGTCCAGCGCCTCGTCCTGGGCCGCGGTCAGCCGGGGGATGCCCGGGTCCTCCTGCGCCTGCTCGACGAAGGTGCGGGAATACTGGCTGGTCAGCTGGCCGTCCCGCAGCCCGAAGACCGGCAGGGCGACGAAGCGGCCGAGCTTCGCAGCCTCGATATCCTCCGCCCGGCGCCGCCAGTAGGGCTGGAACAGCAGCTCCAGCAAATCGGGCCGGCGGCGCAGCATCTCGTTGTGGATGGTCTTGATGCTCGCCAGCTTGCTGATGCCGCCGGCCTTGCTGTTGCGCGCGGCCAGCAGCGCGATGACGTCGCAGCGGTCGGTGTGGAAGCGCAGCGGCCCGGTCGAGCGGGCCCGGGCGCGGGAGTCGAGCACCTTGCCCGGCGCCGGCATCGTGCCGCCCTCGTCGCGGACCGCGCCCATGATCTCGCCCTGGCTGTTCTGGTAGAGCGCCACGCCGAGATGCGCGCCGATCCCCCAGAAGATCCGCCGCAACGCGGCCTCGTCGTACCGCTCGACGTCCAGGCCCTGCAGCCGCACGGCGCCGCAGCCCGTCTCCAGCTCCCCGGCCACCTCCGCCAGCAGCGTCGCGGTGCGGTCGAGCGGGAAATCCGCCCGGCCGAAGCCGGTCTCCGGCAGCCCCGCCGCCGTCACCGCCGCCAGCGCCGCGGCGATCTCGGCCCGGTGGCCGTCGTCGAAGGCGCGCAGCCATTGCCCGCTGCGCTCCAGCTTGGCGCCGGTCCAGGCGCCGGGGAGCGGGGTGCGGCTCATGCCACGGTCTCCCCCGCCTGCTGCCGGTGGGCGAAATTGGTCTGATTCAGCTTCCGCCGATGGTCGAGGTAGCGCAGCGGCGCGTATTTCGCCGGCTCCGTCTCGCTCACGCAGCTCGGCACCGGGGTGATGACCGCGTCGTTGCCCGGGCCGAAGAAGAAGGGGATGGCGTAGCGCATCTGGTTGCTCGCATTCACCACCCGGTGCGGCGTCGGCGCGAAGCGGTCGTTGGAATAGCGGCCGAGCATCTCGGCGGTATTCACGACGAAGGTCCCGGGGATCGCCGGCGGCCGCAGCCAGGTCCCTTCCCGCGTCCGCACCTCGAGGCCCGGCAGCGCCGATTGCGCCAGGAAGGTGATGAAATTCGTGTCGATATGCGGGGCGAAGCCGAAGCGGTTGTCCTCCGCCTCCGGCTGCGGCTGGTAGCGGATCAGCCGCAGGGTGCAGCTCGGGTCGGTGAAGTCCTCGGCGAAGTAGTCGGGCGCCAGGCCCAGCGCCACGGCGAAGGCCGGCAGCATCCGCTGCGCCAGCGCCTGCATGGCGGTGTAGTAGGCCATCGTCGCCTCCCGGAAGCCCGGCAGCCCCGGCGGCCAGCGGTTCAGCCCGATGAAGGGCTTGCCCGCGACGATGTCGGGATCGTCCGCCGCATAGTCGCGGGAGATGTAAAAGCTCTCGTTCAGGTTCGGCTTGGTGTTGTGGTTGACCGTGGAGGTCCGGATCACCTGCGCCCCGGTCGGCAGGAAGCCGAGGTTCAGCATCCCCACCTTCAGCGCCAGCTTCTCCTCCTCCGGCAGCGCGAAGAAGCGGGCGGCGGCCTCGAAGCAGCCATCCGCCAGCGCCTGCGGCACGCCGTGGTTGGCGAGCACGAGGAAGCCGGTGTCCCGGCAGCTCCGGGCGATGCTGGCGGCCAGGGCATCCATCGCCCCCGGCACCCCCTCCAGCATCGGCCCCACATCCAGCACCGGGATCCGGCCCTCGACGGTCTGGTTCATGCGACGAACTCCCGCGCTACGGCGGCACAGTCCAGCACGCCCGGCGCCGGACGGCCAGGGATCCCGGTTGACCGCTGGGCGGCCGGGCAGGACAGTCCCGCCACCATCGGGCGGGGACGACAATGCGGCTGATCGATCTGGCGCGGGTGATCCGCAGCAAGAATGCCGGGCCCTTGCACCTGACGCTCGACATCCTCTTCGCCGATGCCGCCGGCTACGACCGCGCGGCGCGATCCCCGGCGCTCGCCGCCCCCGCCATCGCCAGCCTCTACGGCGTCGATCCCGCGACCGTCGCGGTCATCCCCTTCCCCGCCGCCCATGCCCTCAAGGTGGTGCTGGACCGGCCGATCGTCGCCGGCTCGCCGGGCGACGCGGATGTCTACGGCGCCCAGCAGCACCGCCCCCTGCTCGGCGTCATCCTGTGAGCGTCGTCGGCAGGCTGCTCGACCGCCGCCTCGGACCCGGCCAGCCGCTCCGCGTCCTCTCGGCCTCCGGCCAGCTCGGCAACGGCATCCCCGAGGCGGCGCTGCAGGCCGGGCTCGCGCGCGAGCCGCATGTCATCGGCTGCGACATGGGCTCCATCGACCCCGGCCCCTACTACCTCGGCGCCGGCCGCATGGCGACCTCGCCCGCCATCACCCGGCGCGACCTGCGGCTGGCCATCCTCGGCGCCCGCCAGGCCCGGGTACCGGTGCTGATCGGCACCGCCGGCACCGCCGGCGCCGCGCCGCATGTCGCGGCCACGCTCGACCTCATCCGCGGCATCGTGCGGGAGGCCGGCATCAGCCTCCGCATCGCCGTCATCCACGCCGACATGGACCGCGCCTGGCTGAAGGCGATGGCGGCCGCCGACCGCATCCGCGCCATAGGTGCGATCGGTGCGCTGACCGCGGCGGAGATCGACGGCGCCGCCCATATCGTGGGCCAGATGGGCACCGAGGCCTTCCTCCGCGCCCTGGCGATGGAGCCCGACGTCATCCTCGCCGGCCGCGCCTGCGACACCGCCGTCTTCGCCGCCGTCCCCCTGCTGCTCGGCTACCCCGCCGGCCCGGCGACGCACATGGCCAAGATCATCGAATGCACCTCGCTCTGCTGCACCCCCGGCGGCCGCGACGCCATGCTCGGCACGCTGCATGGCGACCACTTCGACCTCGAGAGCATGAACCCCGCCCGCGCCGCCACGCCGCTGACCGTCGCCGCCCATAGCCTGTATGAACAGGCGGACCCGCTGCACGTCCAGGAACCCGCCGGCACCCTCAACGTCGCCGCCGCCCGCTTCGAGGCGCTCGACGACCGCCGCGTCCGCGTCCACGGCGCCACCTGGACCCCGGCCACCCAGCCCAGCATCAAGATCGAGGGCAGCAGCTGGATCGGCGAGCGCGCCGTCCTGCTCGCCGCCACCTGCGACCCCCGGGTGATCGAACACCATGCCGGCATCACCGAGGGCGTCCGCCGCATCGTCGCCGAGATCATGCCGGGCGAGACCTACGACCTCCGCTTCCGCGCCTATGGCAGCGGCGCCACCAGCCTCTTCCCCGGCGCCGCCCCCATGCCGACCCCCGGCGAGCTGTTCTTCCTGGTCGAATGCATCGCCGCGACCGCAGAACTGGCCAAGGCCGTGGTCGGCGTCGCCAAGCAGAACCTGCTGCATTTCGGCTTCCCGGGCCGGCTCTCGACCGGCGGCAACATCGCCTTCCCCTTCACCCCGCCGGAAATCCCCGCCGGCCCGGCCTATCGCTTCAGCGCCTACCACATCGCCGACTGCGACGACCTCGCCAGCGCCTTCCCCATCACCCTGGAAACCCTGCGTTGATCGATCCGCCCGCCGGCTACCTCCGCCTGCCCGACCACGCCCTGCCCGTCTTCAACAGCCTCGTCGGCCCCTTCTGGCTGAAGCCGGAGGGCGAGGGCATCGCCTATGGCTTCCGGGTCGAGCTGCGCCACTGCAACCCGGTCGAGCTCTGCCATGGCGGCATGCTGGTCGCCTTCGCCGATATCGTCCTGACCGGCGGCTGCAACCACGTCGCCGGGCTCAGCCGCTTCCTCACCACCATCACCCTGGCGACCGATTTCATCGCCCCCGCCCGCATCGGCACCTGGCTGGAGGCGCGGCCGGAGGTGCTGAAGGTCACCCGGAGCATGGTCTTCGGCCAATGCCTGGTCCTTGCAGATGGCGAACCCGTGCTGCGCGCCAGCGGCACCTTCCGCTATACCGGCGAACCCGACCCCCGCTTCGACCGCATCCGCCGCCTGCTCGCGGCCCATAATCTCGAGGAAACAAAGCCATGAACGCCCCTGTCTCCACCACGGATACCCCCGACTGGACCCGCTACGTCGCCGGCGCCATAGTCGAGACCTTCGCTGACGCCACCCTGGTCGCCGGCGCCCGCACCCCCTTCGTCGACTTCAATGGGGCGCTCTCCGCCATCTCGCCCACCGACCTCGGCATCCACGCCGCCCGCGCCGCCATCGCCCGCGCCGAGATCGACCCCGCCCGCCTCGGCCTGACGGTCGCCGGCAATTGCATCCAGGCGAGCTTCGACAGCCTGTTCTTCGCCCGCCACATCGGCCTCTACGCCGGGATGCGCGACGACAAGCCGGCGCATGGCGTCCAGCGCCTCTGCACCACCGGCTTCGAGGCCATCGCCCAGGGCGCCCGCGCCACCAGCAGCGGCCAGGCGGAAGCGGCGCTCTGCGTCGGCACCGAGAGCATGAGCCGCGCCCCGGTCGCCAGCTTCACCAGCCGCGGCGGCTTCGGCCTGGGCCAGGTCGAGTTCAAGGACTTCCTTTGGGAGGCGCTGTTCGACACCGGCTGCGCCACCGCCATGGGCGGCACCGCCGAGAACCTCGCCCGCCTGCACCACGTGACCCGGGAGGAGGTGGATGCCTATGCCGCCGCCAGCTTCACCCGCGCCCTCGAGGCCGTCGCCGCCGGCCGCTTCGCCGAGGAGATCGCCCCGGTGGTCGAGGCGACCTACGAGGGCCCCGGCCTCAAGACCCGCAAGCTGAAGCTGCCGCGCAAGGTCACCGAGGTCGCCCAGGACAGCCACATCCGCCCGACCCCGATCGAGACCCTGGCCAAGCTCGCCCCGGTCTTCGGCGGGGTGCAGACCGGCGGCAACAGCAGCGCCATCGTCGACGGCGCCGCCGCGGTCATCCTCACCACCGCGAAGGTCGCGGCCGAGGGCGGCGGCACCAGGCTCGGCCGCATCACCGCCGCCTCGGTCGCCGGCGTCCCCGGCGATGTCATGGGCATCGGCCCGGTGCCCGCCGTGCTGGCGCTGCTGGGCAGGCTCAACCTGACCGCCGCCGACATTGACCTGTTCGAGATCAACGAGGCCTTCGGCGCCCAGGCGGAATCGGTCCGCCGCGTGCTCGGCGTGCCGCACGACCGCTTCAACGTGAACGGCGGCGCCATCGCCTTCGGCCATCCGCTGGCCGCGACCGGCATCCGCTGCGTCCTCTCGGTGGCGATGGAGCTGAAGCGCCGCGGGCTGAAGCGCGGCATCGCCGGCGCCTGCGCCGGCGGCGGCCAGGGCATGGCGGTGCTGGTGGAGGTCGATTGAACGACTTCTCCCGCCGCTTCCTCGTCCATTGGAACGACTGCGACCCCGCGCGCATCGTCTTCCACGCCAATTTCATCCGCTGGATGGACGAGGGCTTCACCGACATGACCCGGGCCTGCGGCGTCGACTTCGTTGCGCTTGCGGAGGCCGACCCCTGCTTCCGCGGCGCCCCGCTGGTCGATGTCCACTGCGCCTTCCGGGCACCGGCGCGTTTCGGCGACATGCTGGACCACCGCATCGCCCCGCCGGAGTTCGGCGCCGGCCGCGCCTTCGTACTGCGCCACCGCTTCCTGCTGCCCGATGGGCGGCTGGCGGCGGAGGGCGAGCAGACCCGCATCTGGGGCCACGACGCCGGCGAGGGCCTCCGCGCCGTGCCGATGCCGGCCGCTATCGCGGCGCGGTTGGGGGCCGCGGGCTGACCCGCAGAGCCAGGGCGGCGGCCAGCAGTGCCGCCGCCGTCACCCCATAGACCAGCGCGGCCGGGACCAGCGGCAGCAGCACCCCGGCCACCAGCGGCCCCGCCCCGGCGCCGAGGTCCCGCCAGGTCGCCAGCCGCGCCAGCGCCGGCACCCGCCCCGGCCCCGGATGCATCGCCGCCACCACCGGCGCCGGCAGCGGCTGCAGCAGCCCGCGCAGCAGCACCACCGCCAGCGCGCCCACCCAGAGCGCCCCGCCGCCCAGGCCGATCAACGCCAGCCCCGCCGCCGAGGCGCAGGACAGCAGCACCAGCATCCGGAGCGCCCCATACCGCTCCGCCAGCATCCCCCCCGCCGGCCCGAGCGCGATCTCCGAGGCATAGCGCAGGGCCAGGGCCCCACCCGCCGCCAGCGCCGCCCCCTGCACCGCGACGCCGCCGACGGCACCACCCAGCGCCGCCGATGCCAGCACCGCCAGGCCGAGGACGAAGACCCCATCCAGCGCCATGCCCTGCACGAAGGACCAGACATCGATCCGCGCCGGCAGGCCGAAGCGCGGCGCCCCCCGCACCGGGTCCCCCTGCCCCGCCGGCAGCCGCAGGGCGAAGGGCAGCCCCAGCAGCGCCACCCCGGCCAGCAGCAGGAAGACGACGTGCGGCCCCCAGGCCTCGGCGATCAGCGCGCCGCCGATCAGCCCGACCATCGGCCCGCAGGCGATGATGGCGCGGGACCGCCCGCTGCGGCGCGCCGCCCCCTCCGGCAGCGCCGTCGCCAGCGCCTGGGTCGCGATGTTCATCACCGCGAAGGACAGGCCCCAGACCAGCCGCGCCGCCAGCAGCCACCAGATCCCGGGCAGCAGCGCATAGCCGAGCGACGAGGCCGCCGCCCCCAGCACCGCCACCACGCAGGCATGGCGCGGCCCGCTTCGCTCGTAGCTGCGGGCGACCCAGCCATAGCCGATGATGCGCACCAGCCGGTTGGCCGCCAGCAGCAGCCCCGCCTCGGCGAAGCTGACGCCGAAGGCCGCCGCATGCAGCGGCAACAGCAGGTACAGCACGGTATCGGTCGGCAGGGTCAGCCCGAGGGTGAGCGAGGCGTCGCGGGAGGCGCGGTCGGCGCCGTCGGGATCCGGTGTGTGCATCGGACCAGGCTGCTCGCTGCCAGACCATTAGACAACCGGATGACAAAGCAAGTGGTGGAATTGGAAACGGGCCCGACGCCTCCCGGCGTCGGGCCCGTCCCTGCCGGCCTATTCCGGCCGGATCAGCCCTTCACATCCATCGCCTGGCGCAACCCGTCACTCAGCAGGTTGAAGCAGATGGAGGTGACGAAGATGCAGGCGCCCGGCAGCACCGCGACCCAGGGCTGCACATAGATCGCCGTGCGCAGCGTGTTCAGCATCAGCCCCCATTCCGGCTCCGGCGGCTTGGTGCCGAGGCCGAGGAAGCTGAGGCCCGAGGAGAGGATCATGCAGACCGAGATCAGCCCCGTCGCATAGACGAAGATCGGCCCCAGCACGTTGCCCAGCACATGCACCCGCACGATGGTGAAGCCCGAGGCGCCCGAGGCCCGCGCCGCATCGACGAAGTCGAGGTTGCGCACCCCCTGCGTCACGCTCTCGGCCACCCGGATGATCTGCGGGATGAAGACCAGGGTCAGCGCCAGGATGGCATTGAAGATGCCCGCGCCCAGCGCGCCCGAGATGGCGACCGCCAGCAGCACGGAGGGGAAGGCGTAGAAGATGTCGGTGGTCCGCATGATCGCCATGTTGACCTTGCCGCCCATGAAGCCGGCGGTGACGCCGAGCGTCGTGCCGATGACGAAGGCGAAGATCACCGGCACGATGCCCATGAACCAGGACAGCCGCCCGCCGTAGAGCAGCCGGGTGACGATATCCCGCCCCAGCTCATCCGTCCCCAGCGGGTAGCCGAGCGTGCCGATGCCGCGCAGGCGCCGGATCATGCTGCCCTGGTAGGGGTCGTGCGGCGCGATCAGCGGCGCGAAGACGATCGCCAGCAGCATCAGCAGCAGCAGCGCGCCGCAGACGATGGTGACCGGGTCCCGCCGCACGCGCTTGAAGACGCCGGCCCAGTAGCCGAGGGACTTCGTCTCGGCCTGGCGGGACTGGACCGCGAGTTCGGCTTCCGCAGCCGTCGGAGTTGTCGCTGTACTCATCGCTCAGGCCCTCCTCAGGCGCGCTTTATCCGGGGATCGAGGGCGGTCTGCACGAGGTCGACCAGCAGGTTCAGCGCGACGAAGAACATCGCCAGCACCAGGATGGTCCCCTGCAGCACCGGCAGGTCGCGCTGGAAGATGGCGCTGTTCAGCAGCAGCCCCGTCCCCGGCCAGGAGAAGACCGTCTCCACCAGGATCGACCCGCCCATGAGGTAGCCGAGCTGCAGCCCCATGACGGCCAGCGCATTCGGCGCCGCGTTCTTCACCACGTGGAAGAAGACGCCCGAGCGCGTCAGCCCCTTGCCGCGCAGCGCGGTGATGAACTCCTGGTTCATGATCTCGGCCACGATGCCGCGCACGGTGCGCGTCACGATGCCCATCGGGATGACCGAGAGCGTCACCGCCGGCAGCACGAGGTGCTTCATGTGGTCCCAGTCCCAGGCCCAGTCGGAGGAGCCGCCCGGCCCCGCCCCCATCGCCGGCAGCCAGTTGAGCTGCACCGAGAAGATCACCACCATCACCATGCCGAGCCAGTAGTGCGGCACCGAGACGCCGGCCACCGCCACGCCCACCGCCGTCCGGTCGATGAAGGTGCCGCGGAAGGTCCCCGCCAGCCCCCCCAGCACGCAGCCCAGGATGAAGCCGAGCGAGGAGGCGGTAAAGGCCAGGGTCAGGGTATTGGCGATCGCCGTCCGCAAATCCGACCACACTGGCCGCCCGGTCGCCAGCGACCGCCCGAGGTCGCCCACCACCACCTTCGACAGCCAGAGCGCGAATTGCACCGGCAGCGGCTTGTCGAGGCCGTAGTCCTTGCGCACCTGCTCGACCACGTCGGCCGGCGCATCCGGCGGGACGATGGCGTTGATCGGGTCGCCCGGCGCGATCTGCACCAGCATGAAGCAGACGAAGCCCACCGCCAGCGCAATGGGGATCGCATAGACGATGCGCCGCAGCAGATAGAGGATCATGCGATCATCCCAATCGGGTTACTGGACATAAGGCAGCCGCAGGTCGACGAACCAGCTCTGCGGCTGGACATAGCCGCGAATGCGCGGCGTCATCGCCCGTGGCGAGACGTCATGCGCGATCCAGATGAACAGCGCCTCGTCCACCCCGGCCGCGTGCAGCTTCGCCAATGCCGCATCGCGCGCCGCGGGGTCGAAGGTGCTGCGCGCCTCGCGGATCATCGCGTCGAAGCGCGGGTCGCTGAAATGGCCCCAGTTGTTCGAGACCGGCGGCGCCATCCGGCTGTCCCAGAAGCGGACCATGGCGAAGAAGGGGTCCATGGCGGCGAAGGACACATTGGTCGCATGCGCGCCGCGCGCCGAGGCCGCCTGGCAGCCCTGCCGCCAGTTGGTGAACAGCGTGTTCCAGTCCACCACGTCGAACTCGATGTTGACGCCGACCTGCTTCAGGTCCTGCTGCAGGAACTCGTTCATCGGCAGCGGCTGCATCTGGCCGGAGCCGGAGGCGCTGATCTGGATTTTCAGCGTCAGCGGCCGCTGCGCGGTGTAGCCCGCCTCGGCCAGCAGGCGCCGCGCCTCGGCCTTGTCGGTGCGGATCTGGAAGCTCGGGTTGCCCCACCAGGGATGCCCCGGCGCCACGGTGCCCACGGGGGCCACCATGAAGCCGCCGAGCAGCTGCTTCAGCCCCTCGCGGTCGATGGCGAGGTTCAGCGCCTTCCGCACCCGGACATCGGCCATGGGGTTGCCGGCGGTGAAGCAGGGCTGCCAGGGCCAGACATGCGGCTGCAGGTTCTGGGTGATGACCATCTGCCGGCTGCGGAGCTGCGGCACGGTATCGGGCGCCGGCGCCTCGATCCAGTCGACCTGGCCCGAGAGCAGCGCCGCGGTGCGGGCATTGGCCTCCGGGATCGGCAGCAGCACGATGCGGTCGGCCTTCGCCTTGGTGCCCCAATAGGCGTCGTTGCGGACCATCTCCACCCGCTCGCGCGCGACGAAGCGGGTCAGCTTGAAGGGGCCGGTGCCGGCGGGCTCGCGGGCGAAGGTGTTCCAGGCGGTCTCGGCATTGGGGCTGGCGGCGCGGTGCTTCTCCCACTGGGTGGGGCTCGCCATGAAGAGGTTGGTCAGGTTGATCGGCAGCAGGCTGTCCGGCTCGCTGGTGATCAGCGCCACGGTGAGGTCGTCGATCTTCTCGGCCCGGCGCAGCGCCGGCATGCGCGTCGCGGTCAGCCCGACCTGGCGCGGGTCGTAGTGCGGCGCCTCGCGGTCCAGCACCTTCCGCACGTTCCAGACCACCGCATCGGCGTTGAAGGGGCTGCCGTCGTGGAAGACGACGCCCGGGCGCAGCCTGAAGACCCAGCGGGTCTTGTCCGCCGCGTCCACCGCCCATTCGGTGGCGAGGCCCGGGATGACGGCGGAGGGGCGGTCGGCGGCCGAGAGGTCCCAGGCGGTCAGCGCGTCGTACAGCGGGATGCCGGTGAAGCGGTTGCCCTCGAAGCCCTGGTCCGGCTGGCCATGGGTGAGCGGGATATCGGCCGCGGTCATGCCGATGCGGATGGTCCCCTGGGCATGGGCCGGGCCGGCCAGCAGCGCCAGCAGGCCGCAGGCCGCCAGCAGGCGGCGGCCCGGCGTCGGGGCGCCCGTGGCGGTGGCACGTGTCGTCATGGCGGAGGCAGGCATGGCGGTTTCTTCCCGGCAGGCGGAGGGGTGGCGGGCCGCAGGTTGGCAAGGCCCGTGCCATCCGCCGCCGCGGCCGCCGGGCGACCCCCGGCACGGGCCCGGGCCGGCCGGGCCGGGCCGGACCTGCCCAGCCACCTGCCCAGCCACCGGGCAGCCTGCCTCCCTTCCAGGCTGTTCCCGGGCCACCGCCGCGGCTTAGCCCCGCCTTAAGCCCTCCCCCGGCAGAATGCCGGCCTCGGAGCGGGTGGGCATGGCAGGCAAGGGCAAGAACGCGGGCGTCACCATCGTCATCAAGCGGGAGGAAGGCGGTGAGGCCGGGCACCATGGCGGCGCCTGGAAGGTCGCCTATGCCGATTTCGTCACCGCCATGATGGCCTTCTTCCTGCTGATGTGGCTGCTCAACGCCACCTCGGAGGAACAGCGCCGCGGCCTGGCCGACTACTTCTCCCCGAGCAACGTGCTGGCCCGCGCCGCCTCCGGCAGCGGCCAGCCCTTCGGCGGCCGCACCCCGAATTCCGAAGGCACCGCCGTCTCCGACGAGGGCGCCATCCGGGTGGAGCGCGGCCCCGCCCCGGTCCGGCTCGACCTCGACGAGGAGGGCGAGGCCCCGCCCGAGGGCCAGGCCGACCCCGGCCGCCCGCCGGCCGAGGCCACCTCCGCACCCGCCGCCCTGCCCCCCTCCCCCGGGACCGAGGCCGCGGCCCAGCCCGGCCAGCCCGCCGAACTGAACCCCGCCGCCATCCCCGACGGCGAGCTCCGCGCCGAGCTGGCCCGGCGTGAGCGCCAGGCCTTCGACCGCGCCGCCGAGGATATCCGCGCCGCGGTCCGCGACGACCCGGCCCTGGCCGAGCTCGCCCGCCAGCTGGTGGTGGAGCAGGTGCCGGAGGGGCTGCGCATCCAGCTGCTCGATGCCGAGCGCCGGCCGATGTTCCCGATCGGCGGCACCGCCCCGAACGAGCGCGCCCGGGCGCTGCTGCAGAAGGTGATCGGCATCGCCGCCCGCCTGCCCAATGCCCTGGCAATCGCCGGCCATACCGACGCGACGCCCTTCCGCGGCCAGGACCGCAGCAACTGGGAACTCTCGGCCGACCGCGCCAATGCGGTCCGCCGCATCATGGTCGAGGGCGGCATCGCCGAGGGCCGGCTCAGCAGCGTCACCGGCCATGCCGACCGCAGCCTGCTGCTGCCGGACGAGCCCACCAACCCGGCCAACCGCCGCGTCGCCATCACCCTGCTGCGCGCCCTGCCGGAGAGCGCCGCCCCATGACCACGATCGGCGGCCTGGTCTTCCTGCTGGGCTGCGTCTTCGGCGGCTATGTCATGGCCGGCGGCAAGTTCGACATCATCCTGCATTCGCTGCCGCACGAGATGATCACCATCGGCGGCGCGGCGATCGGCGCCTTCGTCATGTCGAACAGCGTGCACGACATCAAGCACGTGCTCGGCGGCTTCGGCAAGATCGTCAAGGGCTGCCGCTTCCACAAGCACGAATACGTCGAGCTGCTGACCCTGCTCTACTACTTCGTCCGGCTCGCCCAGTCGAAGGGCGCCATGGCGCTCGAGCCGCACATCGAGAAGCCGGAGGAGAGCGCCGCCTTCCAGAAATTCCCCAAGATCGCCAAGGACAAGGCCGCGACGCTGATGATCTGCGACTACCTGCGGATGGTGGGCATGAACGCCGACGACCCGCACCAGATCGAGGACATCATGTCGAAGGAGCTGAAGAAGGTCGCGGTCGAGGAGATGCACGCCTCGCACGCGCTGCAGGCCATCGCCGACGCGCTGCCGGCGCTCGGCATCGTCGCCGCCGTGCTCGGCGTCATCAAGACCATGGCCAGCATCGACCAGCCGCCCTCGGTCCTCGGCGGCATGATCGGCGGCGCCCTGGTCGGCACCTTCCTCGGCATCCTGCTCGCCTACGGCATGATGGGCCCCATGGCCGCGCGGCTGAAGGGCGTGGTCGACGAGGACTGCAAATTCTACGAGGTCATCCGCGCCGTCATCGTCTCCCACCTGCACGGCAACGCCCCGCAGGTCGCGGTCGAGGCCGGGCGCAAGGCGGCGCCCAGCCACTCCATGCCGAGCTTCCAGGAGCTCGAGGCGGCGCTGCAGGACATCCAGATCTGAGGCCGCTTGACGCGCCCGCCGCCGCCCGGCAGGCATCCGCGATGGAAACCCCGGACTTCCCCAATTCCGACAGCCCCTACCACCGCCACCTCGGCGTCACCGTCGCCGCCTGGGAGGACGGCTTCGCCCGGCTCGTCTGCGACACCGTCGAGCACCACGCCAACCGCTCCGGCATCGTCCATGGCGGCGTGCTGCTCTCGATGATCGACCAGGCGGCAGCCTTCGCCGGACTCTATTGCCCCTTCCCCGGCCGGGTCCGCCGGGCGGTGACGCTCGACCTCGACTGCCGCTTCACCGGCCAGGCCCGCATCGGCCTGCGGCTTTCCGCCGAGGGTCGGGTGATGACCGCCGGCCGCAACGTCTTCTTCGCCCGCACCGAGGTCTTCGACGAGGCCGGCACGCTCGTCGCCTTCGGCGCCTCCACCCACCGCTACCGCGCCGGCAGCGGCGACCGGCAGGGCGTGCCGCTGGACTAGCCCCGGCCCAGGGCCGCCGCCGCCACCTCCGGCCCGGCGAGGATCTCGAGGCAGCGGGCCAGGTCGATCCGCCGCAGCGCCCCGGGCCGGTCCCGCGGCGGCAGCAGGGCGGCGATCCGCCGGGTCATCTCCTGGGTCGCCCAGTCGTAGTGCAGGCCGCCGCCGAGCCGCCGCCCCGCCGCCTCCAGCGCCCGCAGGTGCCGTGCCGCGGTCTCCATCGCCGCCACCTCCGCGTCCTGCACCTGCGGCGCGGCACCGAGCCGGGCCGCCGGCGCCAGCATGTGCTGCTCCACCAGCGCCATGTAGTGGCTGCGGAAGGCGAGCTCCGCCCGCTGCCGGGCGGCGGCCAGGCGCTTCGGCCGGTCGCCGGTCAGCAGCGGGCATTCCGCCAGGTCGTCCAGCTGGGCGGCCAGCGCCTGCGCCGTCGCGGCGAGCTGATGCGGCCGCAGCTCGACGAAGGGCGGCAGCGCCCCCGCCAGCATCCCGTCCAGCGCCTGCTGCGCCACCCCGCGCGCCTGCGGGTGCAGGGCCGAGGCCGCCTGCAGGAGCCGCCCCGGCGCCGTGGCCCGCTGCAGCAGGGTCGCCAGCGCCAGGGCCAGAGCCTCCGGCCCGGCCGGCGTCACCGCCTGCAGCGCCGCCCGCGCCAGCGCCTCCGGCGGCCCCTCCGCCGCCGCGGCCAGCGCCGCCCAGAGCGCCGTCCCGGCAGCCCAGAGCGGCCGGCAGAGCGCGGCGATGCCGGCGTAGTCCCCGGCCGAGAGGCCGCACTCGGCCCAGCCCGGCGGCGGCGCCTCCGGCAGCAGCCGCGCCTCGGCCGGCCAGACCCGCGCCCCGCAGGCGGCGACCTGCGCGGCCTCCTCGGTGGTGCATTGCGCGGCGGTTGCCGCGATCGCCGCGCCCTCCGGCCCCATCGCCCGCTGCACCGCATCGGCCAGCACCCGCAGCGCGCTGCGCGGCAGCAGCGGCGCGCCGCGGCTCCAGTCCTGGGCGGAGACGATGCCGCCATCCAGCGGCAGGAACAGCAGCCGGGCGAAGCGCAGCCGCCGCGGCGTGCCCAGCCCGCGCAGCCGCGGCCGTACCGGGTCGATGATCCGGTCGAGCTCGCCCCGGTCCACCAGCCCGTCGAGGAAGCCGACGATCCGCGTCACCGCCGCGTCGTCGGCCAGGGCCGTGGCCTGGCCGAGGCTGCGGACCTCCCGCAGCGGGTTGCGGGCCGGCGCCTGCGGCGTCATGCGGCCGCCGCCCGCAGCCCCTCGTTGCGGGCGATGAGCTCGAGGCTGCGGCCGGTCATCCCGTCCTGGCCCGGCGGCAGCGTGCGGCGCCACTGCGCCTGGGCGGCCAGCAGCGCCTCCCGCTCGGCACCGGGGTCGAAGCCGGCATCGGCGCCGCACCAGTCGTCGAGCTCGGCCGGCAGCAGCGGCACCATCGCCGCCATGTCGGGCAGCACCAGGCCGCGGCGGGCGGGCTCGGCGCCGCGCCAGAGGCCGCAGACCAGGTCCCAGCCGTCCAGCAGCCAGTCCAGCCGGGCGGTGCGGAGCGCGAGGTCGCGGTCGCGGCCGGGCCGGGCGCGGCCCTCGGCGCCGGGCGCGGCACGCCAGTGGCGCAGCAGCCCCGGCAGGTCGGCCAGCGCCGCATGCGCCCCGGCCAGCACCGGCCGGCAGCAGCGCAGGGTGAGCCGGGCGCCCTGGGCGATCAGCCGCGCGCAGCCCTGCTCCGGCCCGGCTTCCGCGGCGATGTCCCGGCCCAGGGCGCCGATCGCCGCCATGAGGGCCGGGGCCGGGGCGGCGGTGGGGTCGCCCGGCAGGCCGCAGAGGCTGCAGGCCGCGGCCAGCTCGGCCAGGGCCTCGAAGGCGGCAAGCGGCGCGACCCCGGTGCCCGGCTCCTGCAGCACCGACCGGGCGCGCGCCTCCAGCGCCGGCAGGCTCTCCCGCTCGGGCGGCGGGCCGGCCTCCCGGCCAGTCTCCCGGCCCATCTCCCCTTGGCGGACCAGCTCGAGCAGCAGGTGGTACTGGGTGCGGGTGCGTCCCTGCAGCGCCTCGGCGAAGGCGACCTCGGCGGCGCGGGCGGCGGGGCGGCCGGCATAGCCCTCGGCGGCGACGCCGCGGGCGGCCTCCCGGACGGTGCGGGGCGCCAGCACCGGCAGCCGGGCGATGCGCTCCCAGAGCACGCGGTCATGCAGCGTCGGCATGCAGCTGTCCGGCAGCGCCGACCAGGGGATGACATAGGCCCCGTCCTCCCCGACCGGGTTGGCCAGGACCAGCTCAGGCTCCGACCGGTCGCCGGGGCGGATCCGGCCACCCAGCAGGTGCGGCGTGGTGAAGGGCACCGCCACCCCGCGGCGGAGGAAGGTCGCTGGCCGGTACTGGCCCGATTCGAACTGCGCCGCTCGGGCGATGGGATGGGATGCGGGCATTCCGGCCAGCCTCCCACCGCCGGCTGAAGCTTCGGTTAAGCCGGCGGCCCGTGCGGCTTGCCCATCCTATTCCGCCCGCAGCGCCGCCCGCCGCGCGGCATGGCCGGCCGGGTCCGCCAGCGCCGCCAGCCGCACCGCCGCCAGGGTGGCGAAGCGGTGCAGCAGGGCCCGCCGCCGCGCCGGCGCCAGCGGATGCGCCGGCGCCTCGCGCAGCCGCACCGCCTCGCCGCCCTCGGCCACCAGCAGCCCCGCCGCCTCCGGCAGCAGCGCCTGGGGGAAGTCGAGGTCCACGGCGAAGTAGAGCCGGTCGCAATAGTCGCGGTACTCCGGCCACTTGCCGTCCGCCAGGTAATCCCGGGCGCAGGACTTCACCTCGATGATGACGAAGCCGCCATCCGGCAGCAGCGCCAGCAGGTCGGCGCGGCGACCGTTCGGCAGCGGCATCTCCCCGACCACGGCCCAGCCGCTGAGGGCGCAGTAGCGGCTGGCCGCCAGGGTGATGCGGGCGGTCCGGGCCGCCGTCGCCGGCGGCAGCCCGGAGACCTCATCCAGGGGTTGCGCCAGGCCGGGGTCACTCACGAAATTATTGCTCCGCCTGCGGTGACCATATGGTCATCACCGTACTGACCTGCGATGGTGGCGCAGGGTACATTCCAAAGCATGATCGCAACGCGCTTCTCCGTCGGCCTCCATATCCTCGTCCTGGTCGCCAGCGACCCACCCGGCGATGCCACCAGCATCCGCCTCGCGGCCAGCATCGGCACCAACCCGGTGGTCGTCCGGCGCATCGCCGGCCTGCTGTCCCGGGCCGGGCTCATCACCGTGCAGCGCGGCCCCGGCGGTGCCAGCCTGACCCGCGAGGCGGCGGCGATCAGCCTCGCCGATGTCTGGCGGGCGATCCACCCGGAACGGGAGCGGATGATCAGGGTGCATGGCCGGACCAACCAGGAATGCCAGACGGGCCGGCGCATCCCGGCCTTGCTGCGCAGCCGCTTCGACGCCGCCGAGGCCGCGGTGCTGGCCGACCTCGCCCGCACCAGCATCGCCGAGCTGGTCACCGAGGCCGGCCGGGACTGAGCGGGGGCGGCCGGCCGCCGGCCAGCAGGCCGTCGATCGCCCGCGCCAGGCGGACGTCCCGCTCCGAGAGCCCGCCCGCGTCATGCGTGGTGAGCAGGATGTCCACCCGGTTCCAGACATTCGACCACTCCGGGTGATGCTCCTGCTGCTCCGCCAGCAGCGCCACCCGCGCCATGAAGCCCCAGGCGGCGGAGAAGTCGGCGAAGCGGAAGCGGCGCTCGATCGCATCCCGGCCGGCGGCCATGCTCCAGTCCGGCAGCGCCGCCGCCAGCGCCGCCCGCCCCGCCGCATCCAGTGTCTCGACCATCGAACCCTCCCTTCGCCGCCGCGCCGTCCCGCAAGCCCCTTGACGGGGCCCGCCGGGCAGCCTCCGGTGCGTCCATGCGCCACACCACCCCACCCAGCCTCGACGACATCCTGGAGATGGCCGAGCAGGCCTTCGCCGCAATCCCCGCCACCCTCCGCGACAAGGTGCGCGGCACCGCCATCGTGGTCGAGGAGACCGCCGACGACGAGGTCCTGGAGGCGATGGGGATCGAGAATCCCTGGGAGCTCACCGGCCTCTATCGCGGCACCCCGCTGACCCAAAAAAGCGTGCTCGACGTCCCGCTCGAGCCCGACACCATCCTGCTGTTCCGCGAGCCCATCCTGCTCGAATGGGTCGAGACCGGGGAGGAGCTGTTCAAGCTGGTCCGCAACGTGCTGATCCACGAGATCGGGCACCATTTCGGCCTCTCGGACGCCGACATCGACCGGCTCGAGACCGAGGACTAGCCCCGCCTCACCGCAGCCCCGCCCGCACCGCCGCCGCCGGCACCGCCGCCCCCATCGCCACCCGCAGCACCGCGGTCGAGGCGACCCCGGCCACCGCCCAGGACCCGTCCGCCCCGCGCGCCAGCAGCGGCGCGCCGCTGACGCCGCGGGTGCCGGCGCAGTCGTGCACCAGCATCCCCGCCGGCCCGGCCGCGGCGAAGCCCAGCAGCCGGCAGGCGGAATCGGCCAGGATCACCTCCGGCCGGTCCTGCTGGTAGCCGCCGAGCGCCAGCGCCGCGCGGGGCGCCGGCGCCGTCTCCAGCAGCGGCAGCAACCGGTCGGGGGTGCCGAGGGGCCTGTCCAGGGTCAGCACCGCCCAATCCGCCGCGGCCGGGCCGCCGCCGCCCGGCAGGTAGCCGTCGCCGACCCGGAAGCCGGTGACCTCGGCATGGCCGAGATGGCTGCCGCGGTCGTAGCCGAGCAGGAAATGCACCGAGCCCGGCTGCACCAGCACCGGGGTCCGCCGCGCCACCAGGCAATGCGCCGCGGTCAGCACCAGCCGCGGCCCGATCAGCGTGCCGGTGCAGCGGGTGCCGAGCTCCGTCTGCACCCGCCCCAGCCCGCGCCAGGGCGGCTGGCCGCGGTCGACCGGCCGGCGCGGATCCTCGCGGCCGAGTCCCGGCAGCACCGAGGGCGGCACCGGCTGCGCCACCGCCAGCCCCGGCAGCAGCAGCAGCAGGGCGGCGGCGAGCTGCCTCAGGGGGTTGGCCCGCGGGCGCCGGCGGCCATTACGTGCAGCATCACCTGCGCCTCGCCGGCCCGCTCGAAGCGGAGCGTCAGCGGCACCTCGCCGCCCTGGACCAGCGCCGCGGTCAGGCCGATCAGCATCACGTGCAGCCCGCCCGGCCGCAGGGTGACGGTCTCGCCCGGCGGCAGGGCGATGCCCTCGACCGGCCGCATGCGCATCACCTCGCCGTCGCGCACATGGGTATGCAGCTCGACCTTCCGCGCCGCCGGGGAGCTGGCCGAGAGCAGCCGGTCGGGCGCGGTGCCGCCGTTGCGGATGGTCAGGAAGCCGGCGCCGGTGCCATTGGCCCCGGCGGCGCGGGACCAGGGCTGGGTGACCGAGATGGCGCCGACCTCGGCATCATGCGCGGCGGCGGCGACGGGGATGGCGGCCAGCAGCCCGAGCAGGGCGCGGCGGTACGGGTGGGTCATGGGCATGTCCTCAGCGGGCGGCCTGGCGCGCGGGCCAGATCGCCGGGGGTTCGGGAAGCCGGGCCTCGATCCGGCCGGCAAGGCGCGTGAGGCGGATCGCCTCCTGCGCCCCGGCCTCGGGGTCGCCGGTCTCGCAGGCGGCCTCGGCCAGGGCGCCGGCGCGGGCGATGGCGGCGGCCTCGGCCGCGGTCGCCTGCGGCGCGAGGTCGCGCAGCAGGGCCAGCGCCGGGTCGAGGGCGGCACGGCAGACCAGGGTGAGCTGGCTGTTCAGGTAATCGGTGTCGCAGGCCCGGGCCAGCGGCGGGGCCAGCAGCAGGGCGGCGGCGAGCAGGGCGATCCGCATGTCACTGCGCTCCGTCGCGGCCGCGCGCCGGCAGCAGCCGGAGCGAGGGGGCGGGCATCCGATAGTCGGTGACGCGCCGGCCGGGCTCGGGGATCTCGGCCCAGGCGGCGGTGCCGCCGCCGGCGCAGGCCTGGATCGCCGGCAGGTGCAGCGTCTCGCCCGGCCGGTCGCCGAGGTGCAGCATCAGGACGAATTCCTCGTACTGCTCATCCGGCAGCGGGCCGCCGGACCAGGTGATCTCGCTCACCCGCTCGGACAGCATGCCGCCATGGCCGTTCGGGACCGGCGCCTCCAGCGGCAGCCGGGCGATGGCCAGGGTCCAGCCCGGCTTGGGCATCGGCCGGGCGCCCACCACGCCCTCCGGCAGGCGGATGGTCAGCCGCTCGGTGGCGGCGCCGGCGCAGCCGTGCGGCACCCGGAAGGCGGCGCGGACATAGGCCCCGGCCGCGGCCTGGGGCGGGTCGAGGGTGACATGGGCGGCGGCGGGCGGGACGAAGGCGGGGGCGGCGAGGAGGCAGCCGCCCAGCAGGGCGGCGTGGAATGGCGGGCGCATGGCGGTCTCCGGCGACATCGGGAAACGCGTGGCCGGGACCGGCCGCGCGGGATGCGTCAGGAGAGCGCGGGAGGAGCCCTGGCCCCGCCGGGCGGGCCGCGGATGCCGGACGGCAGGCTCGCCGGGGCGGCGGCCGGCGCCGCCAGGGCGACCCAGGCCGGGGCCGGCAGCGCCGGCAGCGCCAGATCGGCGCCCTGCGGCAGGGCGTGGCAGGCCTGGCAGGCACCGTCATGGCCCGGCCCGGCCGGGGTGCCGTCCGGCGCGGCATGGAGGGTCCGCAGCCCCTCGGCGGTGCAGATCTCGACCGCCAGCGTGGCCTGCCCGGCCGCCAGGTACAACGACGGCGCCAGCACGGCCTGCAGCAGCAGGACCGCGGCGAGGAGGCGTCGAAGCGGGGCCGGCAGCCGGTGGATCACCCGGCGACCTTAGCCAGCCCGGCCGCCGGGGGCAAGGCGAGGTCGTATTCCACCTCCGGCACGTAGAAGGCCTGCTCCTTGCCGAGCAGCGAGGAATAGAGCGTGAAGTGCTCGACCGGCATCGGCGGCGCCCGGAACAGGTTGTGCGCCTGGACATAGGCGATGAGCTTGTCCGGCGGGGCGCGATCGGTCCGCGCCAGGGTCACGTGCGGGGCGAAGCGCTTGCGCTCGGGCTCGAGCCCGATGCGCTGCAGCGCGGTCTCGACCTTGGACTGCAGGAAGGCGAGCGGATCGGTCTTCTCGACCCCGACCCAGAGGGCGCTGATCCGCCCCGCCTTCTCGAAGGTGCCGAGGCCGCGCAGCGAGAGCTCGAAGGGCCGGGCGCGGATATTGGCCAGGGCGTCGTCCACGTCCTGGGCCTGCCAGGATTCCACCTCGCCGATGAAGCGCAGCGTCAGGTGGTAGTTCTCCGGCGGCACCCAGCGGGCGCCGGGGATGCCGCCCGCCAGCAGGGCCAGCTGGGCCTTGATCGCGGCGGGCAGGGCGAGGGCAACAAAGAGGCGGATCATGCTGGGATCTCCTCGGGAGGCGACGGCTCAGGCGGGAGGCACGCGGTCCAGCAGGGTCTCGACCATCGGCAGGATGCGCCTGACGATGATGGCGACGCCCTGCGGATTGGGGTGGATGCCGTCCGGCTGGTTGAGCGCCGCATCGCCCGCCACGCCGTCGAGGAAGAAGGGATAGAGCAGGACCTCGGGCCGCGCCCGTGCCAGCTCGGTGAACATGGCGGCGAATTCGCGGCCGTAGTCGGCGCCGAGGTTGGGCGGCGCCAGCATCCCCGCCAGCAGCACCGGGAGCTTCGCCGCGGCCAGCTTGTCCAGGATGCCGGCCAGGTTGGCGCGGCTGTCCCGCGGCGGCAGGCCGCGCAGCCCGTCGTTGCCGCCGAGCTCGACCAGCGCCGCCTGCGGCCGGTCGGCCAGGGCCCAGTCCAGCCGGGCGAGGCCGCCGGCGGTGGTGTCGCCGGAGACCCCGGCGTCGATGATGCGGACGGCGCGGCCGCGCGCCGCGAGGGCGGCCTGCAGCCGGGGGGCGAAGCCCTGGCCCTGCGGCAGGCCGTAGCCGGCGGCGAGGCTGTCGCCCAACACCAGCAGGCGAACCGGCTCCGCGCCCTGCGCCGCCGCCCGGCGCAACACTCCGACACCCGAAAGCCCTATGCCAATGGCCGCCCGGCGCCCATATGGCCTGGCATCCCGGAACCCGCACGGACCCATGGACACCATCGCAAGCCACTCCCGACCCCTGACGTCCCGACCGATCGACGAATCGCTCATCACCGCCAGGGGCCTGGGCTTCAAGGTGGTGGGGGCGGCGGGCGAGGTCAACATCCTGCGCGGGGTGGACCTCGAGGTCGGCCGCGGCGAGGCGGTGGGGCTGGTCGGGCCCTCGGGCTCCGGCAAGACCTCGCTGCTCATGCTGCTGGCGGGGCTGGAGCGGGCGACCGCCGGCACCCTGCGGGTCGCCGGCCAGGCGCTCGGCGGCATGGACGAGGATGCGCTGGCGCGCTTCCGGCGGGAGCATGTCGGCATCGTCTTCCAGGCCTTCCACCTGATCCCGACCATGACCGCGCTCGAGAACGTCGCGGTGCCGCTGGAATTCGCCGGCCGCCGGGATGCCTTCGCCCGGGCCGAGGCGGCGCTGGCCGCGGTCGGGCTCGGGCACCGGATCGGGCACTACCCGGGGCAGCTCTCGGGCGGCGAGCAGCAGCGGGTGGCGCTGGCCCGGGCGACCGTCGCCGAGCCGCCGCTGCTGCTGGCGGACGAGCCGACCGGCAACCTCGACCGCGAGACCGGACGGCAGGTCATGGACCTGCTGTTCGGCCTGCGGGAACGGCTGGGCACCACCCTGCTGCTGATCACCCACGACCAGGCGCTGGCCGAGCGCTGCGGCCGGGTGGTGCGGATGGAGGACGGGCTGGTGGTGCCGGCCTGACCGATAGGACCCAGGGAGAGACAGGATGCGGATGGTTCTGGTGATGATCGCGGCGCTGTCGCTGACCGGCTGCGGGCTGGTGGCGCTGCCCTTCCGGGTGACCGGCGACGTGATCTCGGTGGTGCCGGTGATCGGCAAGCCGCTCGGGGCGCCGATCCATGCGGTGGGCGATGTGATCGACTAAATTCGCCTCAAAACGGCTCAATTCCGCTCAATTTCCCTCAATCCTCGAGGGCCAGGCCCTTGATTGGCCTGGGTTTCCCCCGGCCGAATTTTAGAATTGAGGATTGAGCGACAGGTCCCCGCGGAAGCCACCCGGACCGGTGCCCGCGGCCTTGTTAAGGTATCGCAACGGCCGCGGGGATGCAAGCCGCTCAGCGCGGCGTGGCATCCGCCCGGCGCCGCTCGATCTCCCGCCAGCGGGCGACGTTGCGGTTGTGCTCCTCGAGCGTGCGGGCGAAGGCATGGCCGCCGCTGCCGTCGGCGACGAAATACAGCTCGTCGGAGGCGGCCGGCCGGGTCACCGCCCGCAGCGCCGCCAGCCCCGGGGCGGCGATCGGCGCCGGCGGCAGGCCGCGCAGCCGGTAGGTGTTGAAGGGATGCTCGCGCTCGAGGTCGGCGCGGCTCAGCGGCCGGTCGAGCGGGACGCCGTTGCCGGCGGCATAGGCGACCGTCGGGTCGGACTGCAGCGGCATGCCCTGGCGCAGCCGGTTGAGGAAGACCGCGGCGATGCGCGGACGCTCCTCGGCCAGCGCGGTCTCGCGCTCGACGATGCTGGCGAGGATGAGCGCCTCGCGCGGGCTGGCCAACGGCAGGCCCTCGGCCCGGACGGCCCAGCTCTCGGCCAGGGCCTGGGCCATGGCCGCCTCGGCCCGGCGCAGCAGGGCGGCACGGTCGTCGCCCCACTGGTAGGCGTAGGTCTCCGGCAGCACGGCGCCCTCGGGCAGCGCCGGGGCCTCGCCGACCAGCCCTTCGGCCTTGGCCAGCAGCGCCGCGATCTGCCAGGTGGTCAGCCCCTCCGGCAGGGTCAGGCGGCGCTGCACCGGGCGGCCGTGGCGCAGGATGGCCAGGATCTCGGCGACCGAGGCGCCGGGGGGGAAGGCGAATTCGGCGGCGCGCAGCGGCCCCTCGCCGCGGGTCGCCAGCGTCGCCAGGGCGAAGACCCGCGGGTCGTCGATGGCGCCCGCCGCCTGCAGCGCGGCGGCGATGGCCTCGGTGCCGCCGCGGGGGATGACGAGCTGCGCCGGGGCCGCCAGCGGGCCCGGCGCCTGGTAGAGCCGCAGCGCCTGCCAGGCGCCGGCGCCGGCCAGCAGCGTCAGGACCAGCAGCGCCGCCCCGGCCCGCCTGAGGCCGCGCCTCAGGACACGGCCGCCCGCACGGAAGCCACCCCGGCCGCCGCGTCAGATGGCGCGGAAGACGATGCTGGCATTGGTGCCGCCGAAGCCGAAGCTGTTCGACAGCGCCACCTCGATCGGCCTCTCCTGCGCGACCTTGGCGACCCGGTCGATCGCGCTCTCGCGCGAGGGTTTCTCGAGGTTCAGGGTCGGCGGGGCGACCTTGTCGCGGATGGCGAGGATGGAGAAGATTCCCTCCACCGCACCGGCGGCGCCGAGCAGGTGGCCGATCGCCGACTTGGTCGAGGACATCGCCAGGCCGGGGGCGGCGTCGCCCCAGAGCCGCTCGACCGCGCTCAACTCCAGGTCGTCGCCCATCGGCGTCGAGGTGCCGTGGGCATTGACGTACTGCACCTGCTCCGGGCTGACCCCGGCGCTGCGCAGCGCCGCCCGCATGGAGCGGAAGGCGCCGTCGCCGGTCTCGGAAGGGGCGGTGATGTGGTAGGCGTCGCCCGACATGCCGTAGCCGATCACCTCGGCGTAGATCTTCGCGCCGCGGGCCTTGGCGTGCTCGTATTCCTCGAGCACGCAGACCCCGGCGCCCTCGCCCATGACGAAGCCGTCGCGGCCCTCGTCCCAGGGGCGGGAGCCGGCGGCGGGGTTGTCGTTGTAGGCGGTCGACAGCGCGCGGGAGGCGCAGAAGCCGGCCATGCCGATCTCGCTCACCGCCGCCTCGGCGCCGCCGGCCACCATGACGTCGGCATCGCCGAAGGCGATCAGCCGCGCCGCGTCGCCCAGCGCATGCACGCCGGTGGCGCAGGCGGTGACGACCGCATGGTTCGGGCCCTTGAAGCCGTAGCGGATGGAGACGTGGCCGGAGGCCAGGTTGATCAGCGCGCTCGGGATGAAGAAGGGCGAGACGCGCTTGTGCTTGCCTTCCCAGATCAGCCGGGAGCTCTCGAAGATCGTGGTCAGGCCGCCGATGCCGGAGCCGATCATCACGCCGGTGGCGCAGCGATCCTCCTCCGATTCGGGCAGCCAGCCGCTGTCCTCCACCGCTTCCACCGCCGCCACGACGGCGAGCTGGATGAAGCGGTCCATCTTCTTCTGGTCCTTGACCGGGATCCACTCGGCAAGATCGAGCTTACCCTCGGCCCGGGCGCCGACCGGGACCTGGCCGGCGATCTTCGCCGTCAGATCCTTCACGTCGAAGGACTGGATCGCGGCAATGCCGCTCTCGCCCTCGACCAGCCGTTTCCAGACCCGTTCGACGCCCAACCCGAGCGGGCACGCGATGCCCATGCCGGTGACGACAACCCGCCGCGGCGCGGCACCGTGTGCGAACACGCTCAGCCTCTCCCTGCGATCAGCGCAGACGTAAGTTCAGGCCTTCTGGCCATCGATGTAGGCGATGGCGTCCTTCACCGTGGTGATCTTCTCGGCCGCATCGTCCGGGATCTCCACGCCGAAGGCCTCCTCGAAGGCCATGACCAGCTCGACGGTGTCCAGGCTGTCGGCGCCCAGGTCGTCGATGAAGGAGGCGTCGTCGGTGACCTTGGCTTCGTCCACGCCGAGGTGCTCGACGACGATCTTCTTAACCTTCTCGGCGGTCTCGCTCATCGCGTGCCAGTCTCCAGAAATGCGTTGCCCCGGCCGGGGGGCCAGAATTGGACGGCCTGCATGCGCCCCCCGGGAGGCCTGCCGGCGACGCCTGCCCCCCGCGAGGAAGGTGGATGTCGGCCGGGACCGGGCAAGGGGCAGCACGGAACCCGGAGGGGGCGTAGGCGGTGTTTGCGATGCTGTCCAGCCCCCTTCGGCCTCCCGCCGGACACCGCCCCCCGGGCGGGCCCGGGGCGTTGCGCGGCCGGTCCGGCCTGCCGCGCCGCAGCATCGCGCCGGGCGCGGCTCAGTCCCGTCCCGGCGCCACGGCCTGGGCCAGCCGGGCGAGGCCGAGCATGGTCTCGATCGCTAGGCCCGGCGAGGCGATGCAGGCGAGGCCGGCCAGCCAGGCGGTATGGGCATCGCCGCCCTGGCCCAGCACCGCCAGGGGGGCGGCGAGCGCCGCGGCGCCGAGCAGCAGCCAGGGTCCCTCCCGCCAGGGGTCGCGGTGATCGCCGGATCGTCCGAGCCAGTCCACGCGCAGCTCCCCTGTCCTCGAGGGATCGATCAGGCATCAGCGGCGCCCCGCCGCGCGGGTTGCCAGGGCCCGGCGCCAATTCCGCGTGCGCCGCGACGGCGGCATCATGGGCCGCCGCACCGCCGCGGCGCCAGCGCGCGCTGGGCAGGCGCCCGATCGGCGTTGCGCGGCCGGGTGCGGCGCGCGCCGTGGCGGCGCGCCGCCTCAGATCATCGCCATGCCGCCGTTGACGTGGATGGTCTGGCCGGTGGTCCAGCCGGCCTCGGCGCTGGCCAGGAAGACCACGGCGGCGGCGATGTCCTCCGGCGCGCCCATCCGCCCGGTCGGGATGCGCTCCATCAGCCTGGCCTTCTGCGCCTCGTTCAGCGCATCGGTCATGGCGGTCTTCACGAAGCCCGGGGCCACGACGTTCACCGTCACCCCGCGGGTCGCCACCTCCTGCGCCAGCGACTTGCTCATGCCGATGAGCCCGGCCTTGGCGGCGCTGTAATTGGCCTGCCCCGCATTGCCGGTGACGCCGACGATGGAGGCGATCGAGACGATGCGGCCCCAGCGGCGCTTCATCATGCCGCGCAGCCCGGCCCGCGCCAGGCGGAAGGGGGCGGTCAGGTCGACCTCGAGCACCGCCGCCCAGTCGGCGTCGCCCATGCGCAGCGCCAGCATGTCCCGGGTGAAGCCGGCGTTGTTCACCAGGATGTCGAGCGAGCCGAGGGCGCCCTCCACCTGCTCCACCAGCGCCGCCGGGGCGGCCGGGTCGGCGAGGTCGGCGGGGGCGACCAGCACCCCCTCCCCGCCCAGCTCGGCCGCCAGCGCCTCCAGCTCCGCCGCGCGGCGGCCGGTGATGGCCACCTTGGCGCCCCGGGCATGCAGCGCCCGGGCGATGCCCGCGCCGATGCCGCCGGTGGCGCCGGTGACGAGGGCGACACGGCCGGTCAGGTCGAACATCGGCGTCTCCTAGATCGTCTTGAGGAAGGCTTCGACATCGGCGGGGGTGCCGATGGCGGAGGCGGCGGCCTCCGGCGCGTTGCGCTTCATCAGCCCGGTGAGCACCTTGCCGGTGCCGACCTCGACGAAGCGGTCGCAGCCCATGGCGGCCATGGCGGCGACGCACTCGCGCCAGCGGACCGTGGCGGTCACCTGCTGCACCAGCAGGCGGCGGATCTCGGCCGGGTCGGTCGCCTTGGCGGCGGTGACGTTGGCGATCAGCGGCACCACCGGCGGGCGGATGGCGGCGGCGTCCAGCGCCTCGGCCATGGCATCCGCGGCGGGGGCCATCAGGGCGCAGTGGAAGGGCGCCGAGACCGGCAGCGGCAGGGCCCGCCGCACGCCGAGCCCGGGGGCGGCGGCGATGGCGCGCTCGACCGCGCCGGCGGCGCCCGAGACGACGATCTGGCCGCCGCCGTTGTCGTTGGCGATCTCGAGCACCTCGGCCGCCTCGGTCTCGGGGTCGGTCCTGGCCGCGTCGCAGATCGCCTGGGCCTGGGCCAGGTCGGCGCCGAGCAGAGCGGCCATGGCGCCGGTCCCGGGCGGGGTCGCGGCCTGCATGGCGTCGCCGCGCAGCCGCAGCAGCCGGGCGGCGGTGGCGAGGTCGAAGGCGCCGGCGGCGGCCAGCGCGCTGTACTCGCCGAGCGAATGGCCGGCGACGAGGGCCACCTTGGAGGCGAGGCTGAAGCCGCCCTCCTTCTCCAGCACCCGGACCACCGCGACCGAGACCGCCATCAGCGCCGGCTGGGCATTGGAGGTCAGGGTGATGTCGATGGCCTGGCCCTCGAACATCAGCTTCGAGAGCTTCTGCTTCAGCGCGTCGTCGACTTCCTGGAAGACCTCGCGCGCGGCGGGGAAGGCCTCGGCGAGGTCGCGGCCCATCCCGGGGGCCTGGCTGCCCTGGCCGGGGAAGACGAAGGCCAATGCCATGGCGGTTCCTCAGGTTTATTGTGACAGATCAGGGCGGGGGCGGTAGCGCGGGGTCGGGATGGTGTCAACGGAAAGGCCCGGCCCGGCGCCCTTGCGGCCCGGTTGCATGCGGGGCCGCTTCTCATCATATGTCATGGGAATATGCCCGACTCCGGCGTGGCCCCGGTCATGGCCCCCGGCCGGCCCCTGGTGAGACCGCACGATGCCTGCCGCCGATGCTGCCTCCGTTGAGACCATGGCGGGGCCGGCGGCGGCCGGCGCCCCGCGGCGGCTGGTGCTGGCGCTGCTCGGGCTCTATGGCGCGGCGGCCCTGGCGGCGCTGCCCTTCGCCGCGCGGCCGGGCCCCGAGGTCACCGCCATCACCCCGCTCTTCGTCGCCACGGTGCTGATCACCGAGGTGGCGACCGGCTTCCTGGTCCTGGTGCGCTTCGAGGCGACCCGGCGCTGGTCGCTGCTGCTGCTCGGGGCCGCCTGCCTCTTCGCCGGGCTGATGGCGGTGCTGCACCTGCTGACCTTCCCCGGGGCGATCCTGCCCGGGCGCAGCATGCTGGGGATGCCGCAGGCGGCCGCCTGGACCTTCCTGCTCTGGATGGGCGGCTATGCCGGCCTGGCCCTGGCCGCGGTGGCCGCCGCCGCCTTCGCCCCGGGCTGGCGGGTGGCGCCGGCGCAGGTGCGGCGGCACGGCCTCTGGGCGGTGGCGCTGGTGGCGGGGCTGGTGCTGGGCTGCGGCCTGCTGGTGACCGGGAGGGTGGCGGCGCTGCCGCCGCTCATGCTGGGCCAGGCCTGGACCCCGCTCAACGCCGGCATGACCTACGGCGAGATGGTGGCGGTGGCGGCGGCCATCCTGCTGAGCCTGGCGGGGGCCGGGCGGCGGGACCCGATCTTCCTCTGGCTGGGCCTGGCGCTCAGCGCGCTGCTGGTCGCCAACCTGCTCTCGCTGGCCGGCGGCGCCCGCTATTCCCTCGGCTGGTCGCTGGGGCGGCTGAGCTGGGCGGTCTCGGCCTCCGTCCTGTTCCTGTTCTTCATGGGGCAGTTCCTCCGCCAGCAGCAGGCCCTCGCCCGGGCCAAGGCGACGCTGGAGGAGCGGGTCGCGGCGCGGACGGCGGAGCTGACCCAGGCGCTCGGCCAGCGCGACCTGCTGCTGCGGGAGGTCTACCACCGGGTGGAGAACAACCTGCAGATCGTCGATTCGCTGATCCATGCCGAGGCCCGGCCGGTGACCGACCCGGCGGCGCTGGAGGGCTTCGCCCGGCTGCGCCAGCGGGTCTTCACCCTGGGCCAGGCGCATCAGCAGCTCATGCGCTCGGCCGATCTGCGCTACTTCGACATCGCCCCCTTCCTCGAGGAGCTGGTGGCCGAGATCCGCCGGGCCGCCCTGCCGGGCTGCACGGTGGAGGTGCTGGCCGACCCGGTCGCGGTGGACCTCGACTTCGCCATCCCGCTGGGGCTGATCGTGACCGAGCTGGTGGCGCAGGCGGTCCGGCAGGAGGGGGTCGGCCGCGTGGCGGTGGCCTTCCGCCGGGAGGCGGGCGACGCCGCCCGGCTCACGGTGAGCGACGACGGGCCGGCGGCGCCCGGCGACCTAGCGGCCGGCAACCGGCTGATCGCCGGGCTGACCCGCCAGCTCGGCGGCCGGATCGGCATCACCCGCGAGGGCGGCACCCGCATCGGCATCGACCTTCCCATACCGGAGGCGGCATGACACGGAGCACGGGCGGCGTCCTGATCGTCGAGGACGAATTCCTCATCGCCGAGCTGCTGGTCGCGATGGTCGAGGACCTCGGGCTCCACGTCTGCGGCGTCGCCGCCACGGCGGCGGAGGCCATGGCCATGGCGGTGTCGCTGCGGCCGGAGCTGGTCACCATGGACATGCGGCTGCGCGGCGAGGGCGACGGGGTGGATGCCGCGCTGCACATCCATGCCCATGTCGGCGCCCGGGTCATCTTCATCACCGGCTCGCGCGAGCCGGACACGGTCGCCCGGATTGGGACCGACCATCCCGCCGCCGTGCTGTTCAAGCCGATCACCTTCGAGCAGCTCCGCCAGGTGGTCACCCGGCTGCGGCAATAGCCCCGCCCCTTCCCCCCGCCCGGCCGCTGCCTGTTGCATGCGGCGGGATGCGCAGCTAACCGGAACGAGCCGGATGCCGCCGGCGCCTCGGGCCGGCGGCGCCACTGATCGGGGCCCTCGCATGACCGCTGACGCCTTGCCGACCCAGGCCGCCCGCCCGGCCCGCCCCGCCGGGCGGGGCGCCACGCCGGTGCTGCGGCGGCTGCACCGCTGGCTCGGGCTCGGGCTCGGGGCCTGGTTCGCGCT
Organism: Paeniroseomonas aquatica; assembly: GCF_030409335.1. Lineage (GTDB taxonomy): Bacteria > Pseudomonadota > Alphaproteobacteria > Acetobacterales > Acetobacteraceae > Belnapia > Belnapia aquatica. Next base: position 104,080 of record NZ_JAUFPN010000197.1, on the reverse strand, counting down.
GCTCGGGCTGACCGGCTCCCTCCTGGTCTTCACCGCCGAGATCGAGACCTGGGGCCAGGCCGCGCCCGGCCCCGGCCCGGCGCAGCCGCTGGCGGCGCTGGTCGAAGCGGCGCGGGCGAGCGGGCCGGAGGGGCTGCTGCGGGTCTGGCCGCCGGCCGGCGCGGGCCAGCCCCTGCGCGCCGACTTCCGCGACCGGAACGGCCGGGTCACCCGCTATCTCGACCCCTCCAGCGGCGCGGTGCTGGGCACGGTGCGGCAGGGCTCGCTCTGGATCCACTGGGTGCACGACCTGCACCGCGGGCTGCTGCTCGGCGGCCTGGGCGACCTGCTGGTCGGGCTGCTCGGCCTGCCGCTGCTGGCGCTGCTGCTCGCGGGCCTCGCGCTCTGGCTGCAGCGGGACGCGGTGCCCTGGCGGGAGAAGCTGGTCGCGCTCGGCGGGCTGCGCGGGCGGCGGCGGCTGGCCAACCAGCACCGGGCCTTCGGCCTGCGGGTGCTGCTGCCGCTGCTGGTCGCGGTGGTGACCGGGATCGGCATGGCCTTCCCGGACACGGTGCAATGGGGGCTCTACCGCCTCATCCGCTGGGGCACCCCGCCGGGCAGCGCCGCCGGGGCCGGGCCGGTCGACCTCGAGGGCGCGGTGCGGCTGGCCGGGGCGCTGCGGCCGGGCTGGCAGGTGCAGTTCATCGACCTGCCGGTGCCGGGGCGCACGACGACCATCGGCGTCGAGCTGGCGCCGCCGGCGCCCTGGCCGGGCCAGGGGATCTCGGTGCAGGTGGACCCGGCGAGCGGGGCGCTGCCCGAGATCGGCGGCGGCGACCCGGTCGGGCGGATCCGCGGCTGGATCGTCGCGCTGCACGACGGCACGGTGCTCGGCCTGCCGCACCGGCTGGCGCTGGCGGGCATCGGGGCGCTGCCGCTGGTCATGGGCTGGCTCGGGCTGCGGCTGTGGTGGCGCTCCCGCCAGGCGAAGCGGCAGGTGCGGCGCCGCGCCGCGGCGGCATGATCGGCGTCGAGACGCTGCTCCGCTGGCTCGACCTCGCGGGCATCGCGGTCTTCGCCGCCTCGGGGGCGCTGGTCGCCTCGCGCAAGCAGATGGACGCGGTCGGCTTCATCCTGGTCGCCGCGGTCACCGGCTTCGGCGGCGGCACGCTGCGCGACCTGCTGCTCGGGCGGCTGCCGGTGGTCTGGCTGCGCGACCCGGCGCTGCTGGCGGTGGCGAGCAGCGTCGCGCTGCTGGTCTTCTTCACCGCGCACCGCATCGAGAACCGCTTCCGCGCCCTGCTCTGGGCGGATGCGCTGGGGCTGTCGCTCTTTGCCGTGCTGGGGGCCGAGACCGCGCTGATCGCCGGGGCCAACCCCTGGGCGGCGGTGCTGCTCGGGGTGGTGACGGCCAGCTTCGGCGGGGCGCTGCGCGATGTCGTCTGCAACGAGATCCCGCTGCTGCTGCGCAAGGAGATCTACGCCCTGGCGGCGCTGGCCGGGGCCGCGGTCTTCGTCGGGCTGCGGCTGCACGGGGTGTGGCGGGACCCGGCGCTGCTCGGCGGCATGGCGGTCTGCTTCGGCATCCGCGCCGCGGCGATCGCCCGCGGCTGGTCGCTGCCGGCCTACAAGGGCCGGCCGGGGCGGGAGCATCCCGATCGCGGCTGAGGCGGGCGCCCGGTTCGGCTTGCGGCCGGGGCCGCGCCCGACCTAGGCTGGCCGCGCAGGGCCCCAGCAGAACGGCCCGCCGGAGGGAGTGCATCCATGCAGCGTAGGAGCCTCGCAGGCCTCACGGCCGGCATGCTGGCAGCCCCCGGCCTGGCACGCGCCCAGCCGGCCTATCCCGACCGGCCGATCCGCTTCATCGTCCCCTTCCCGCCCGGCGGCGGCACCGATGTCTGGGCGCGGATGGTGGCCGAGCCGCTGCAGGCCGAGCTCGGCCAGCCGATCCTGATCGAGAACCGCGGCGGCGGCGGCGGCATGGTCGGCACCGAGGCGGCGGCCAAGGCACCGGCGGACGGCTACACGCTGCTCTACAACATCACCACCCATGTCCAGGCGCCGGTCACCTTCCGCCGCTTCCCCTACGACCCGGTGGCGGATTTCTTCCCCATCGGCCGGCTCGGCACCACCGCCATCACCTTCTGCGTCGGCCCCTCGGTGCCGGCCGCGGTGAAGGACCTGGCCGACTTCGTCGCCTGGGGCCGCGGCCGGCCGCTGGCCTTCGGCAATTACGGCCAGGGCTCGACCGGCCATGCCTTCGCCGTGCTGCTGGCCGAGGAGGCGAAGCTGCAGGTCACGCAAGTCGCCTATCGCGGCGAGGCGCCGATGCTGCAGGACCTGCTGGCCGGCAGCTTCCACGGCAGCTTCAACAGCATGACCGCCTCGGGCGAGATGATCCGGGCGCGGCGCATCCGGCCGCTGGCGACCGGCGGGCCGGACCGGGTGCCGTCGCTTGCCGCCGAGATCCCGACCCTGATCGAGCTCGGCTATTCCCGCCGCTTCGACTTCACCGGCTTCACCGGGCTTTTCGCCCCGGCGCGGGTGCCGCAGGCGGCGAAGGACCGGCTGGTCGCGGCCTTCCGCCGGGTGGCGACCAGCGAGGCCATGCTGGCGCGGCTGCGCGCCATCGACACCACCCCGGGCTACGAGGACCCGGAGACCTTCCGCGCCTCGGTCCAGCGGACCCTGCGGCAATGGGCGGAGCTGGCCGAATCCCTCGACCTCTATGCCACCGGATGACCTGCATGAAGCGCCGACGCCTGCTTGCCCTGCCCAGCCTGCTCGCCACCCCGGCCATCAGCCCGGCCCTGGCGCAACCGCCCTGGCCCGACCGTCCCATCCGCTTCGTGGTGCCCTTCCCGCCGGGCGGGGCGACCGACATCTGGTCGCGGCTGATCGCCGAGGCGATGGGCGCCTCGCTCGGCCAGCCCATCGTCATCGAGAACCGCAGCGGCGCCGGCGGCATGGTCGGGACCGAGGCGGTGGCGAAGGGGCCGGCCGACGGCAACACGCTGCTCTTCACCATCAGCCCCTTCATCCAGTCGCCGGTGGTGTTCCGCCGCTGGCCCTACCAGCCGCTCGAGGATTTCGCCCCGGTCGGCAAGCTCGGCACCACGCCGCTGCCCTTCTGCATCCGGCCGGAGATCCCGGCGACGACGCCGGCCGAGTTCAGCGCCTGGGCGCGGGGGAAGGACCTGTCCTTCGGCTCCTATGCCACGGGCTCCTCGGGGCATGCCTTCGCGCAGCTCTACTCGGATACCGACCGGCTCGGCATGACCCATGTCGGCTACCGCGGCGAGGCGCCGATGCTGACCGATATCCTCGGCGGGCGGATCGCCTGCGGCTTCCACAGCATGACCGCGGCGGGGGATTTCATCCGCTCGGGCCGGCTGCGGCCGCTGGCGGTGCTGGGCCGGCGCCGGGTGCCCTCGCTGCCGGAGCTGCCGACCTTCCTCGAGCTCGGCTATCCCGCGGCCTTCGGCATGTCCGGCTTCATCGGGCTCTTTGCCCCGGCGCGGGTGCCGGCACCGGTGCAGGCGCGGCTGGCCGAGACCTTCGCCGAGGCGATGCGGCGGGAGGCGGTGGTGCGGCGGCTGCTCGAGATCGACACCCTGCCGGGCTGGCTCGGCCCGGTGGAGTTCCGCGCCGAGATCGCGGCGCAGCTGGCGGAGTGGACCGAATTGGCGACCGCGATGAACCTGACGGTGGATGGCTGATGACGATGACGACGAGACGTGCCCTGCTGGCCTTGCCGGCTCTCGCCACGCCCTGGATCGCCCGGGCGCAAGGCGGCTTCCCCGACCGGCCGATCCGCTTCATCGTTCCTTTCCCGCCCGGCGGCGGCACCGATACCTGGGCCCGCATCGCCGCCGAGGGGATGCAGCCCGAACTCGGCCAGACCATCATCATCGAGAACCGCGGCGGCGGCGGCGGGCTGATCGGCACCGAGGCGGCGGCCAAGGTCCCGCCCGACGGCTATTCGCTGCTGTTTACCATCACCACGCATATCCAGTCCCCGGTGGTGATGCGGCGCTTCCCCTACGACCCGGTCCATGATTTCGCCCCGATCGGCCGGCTGGGGACCACCTCCATCCTGTTCTGCGTCGGGCCGGCGGTGCCGGCCGGCGTCACCACCATGGCCGAATTCGCCGCCTGGGGCCGCGGGCGGGACCTCTCGCTCGGCTCCTATGCGCCAGGCTCGACCGGGCATGCCTTCGCGCTGATGGTGGCGGAGGAGGCGAAGCTCGAGATGACGCATGTCGCCTATCGCGGCGAGACGCCGATGCTGCAGGACATGCTGGGCGGCTCGATCCACGGCGGCTTCCACAGCATGGCCGCGGCCGGGGAGATGATGCGGGCCGGGCGGGTGCGCGCCCTGGCGAGCAGCGGCGTGGCGCGGGTGCCCTCGATGCCGCAGGTGCCGACGCTGAAGGAGGCCGGCTTCTCCGACCGCTTCGCCTTCAGCGGCTTCTCCGGCCTGCTGGCCCCGGCCCGCACCCCGCCGGCGGTGCTGGAGCGGCTGGTGAGCGCCTTCCGGGTGGCGGCGGCGAAGCCCGAGACGCACCAGCGGCTGCTGGCGATCGACACCATCCCGAGCTACCAGGACCCGGCCGCCTTCAAGGCGCAGATCGAGAAGAACCTGCGGGAATGGACCGAGATCGCCGCGCGGTTGAACCTCAGCATCGACGGCTGAATATCGCGCGGGGGGGATCGGTATTCTCCCCGAAGCGCCTCATCTATCCTCCGGACCGGAATGAGGAGCTTCGCCCATGAGTGAGCAGTCGGACTACACGCCGCCCAAGGTCTGGGTCTGGAACAAGGCCAACGGCGGCCGCTTCGCCAATACCAACCGCCCGACCGCGGGCGCGACGCACGAGAAGGAGCTGCCGGTCGGCCGCCATCCGCTGCAGCTCTACTCGCTCGGCACGCCGAACGGCGTGAAGGTGACGGTGATGCTGGAGGAGCTGCTGGCCGCCGGCCACACGGGCGCCGAATACGACGCCTGGTTGATCAAGATCGGCGACGGCGACCAGTTCGGCAGCGGCTTCGTCGGCATCAACCCGAATTCCAAGATCCCCGCCCTGCTCGACCGCAGCGGGCCGCAGCCGATCCGGGTCTTCGAGAGCGGCGCCATCCTGATGCACCTGGCCGAGAAATTCGGCGCCTTCCTGCCGACCGAGCCGGCGAAGCGGGCCGAGTGCCTGTCCTGGCTGTTCTGGCAGATGGGCAGCGCGCCCTATCTCGGCGGCGGCTTCGGGCATTTCTACGCCTATGCACCGTTCAAGATGGAATACCCGATCGACCGCTTCGCGATGGAAACCAAGCGCCAGCTCGACGTGCTCGACCGCCGGCTGGGCGAGAGCGAGTATCTGGCGGGGCCGGACTACACCATCGCCGACATCGCGGTCTGGCCCTGGTACGGCGGGCTGGCCAAGGGCTGGCTCTACAACGCCGCCGAATTCCTCGACGTGCAGTCCTACAGGAACGTCCAGCGCTGGGCCGAGGCGATCCACGCCCGCCCGGCGGCGAAGCGCGGCCGGATGGTCAACCGCGTCCAGGGCGAGCCCTCGAGCCAGTTGCACGAGCGCCACGACGCCGCCGACTTCGAGACCAAGACCCAGGACAAGCTCGCGCCCAGCTCCTAGACAGGAAGGATGGGGCCTGGGGAAGGAACGCCTTTCCTTCCCCGGCCTTGCCTTCCTCAGGCCCGCCGCAACGACGCTGCGGCCGGCGCCGCCGCCTCGCCGGCCAGGCTGCGGTCGATCTCCTCGATCGAGCGACCGCGGGTCTCGATCCCGAGGAAGAGATAGACCGCCCCCGCCATGGCGAACCAGGACGCCAGGTAGAGGAAGGCCGGCAGGAGGTGTTCCACCGAGGCTTCCGGCTTCACCACATTGGCGCTGCCGACCACCAGCGCCAGGCCGAGCGGGCCGATGATCTTGCCGAGCCCGCCGAAGCCATAGGCGCTGCCCATGCCGCTGGTGCGCAGATGCGCCGGCCAGACCTCGGCGGCATAGGGGCCGACGATGGCGAAGCCGCCGTCGGCGAAGAAGAAGGCGGCGATCAGCAGCAGCCAGAAGGCGGAGACGCCGAAGACCATGTCGGCGTGGAAGACGCCGGCCAGCACCAGGAACAGCGCCGCGCCGAAGCCGAGCAGCCCGCCCGCCGGCCGCCGGCCGATGCGCTCCGACATCACCGCGAAGCTGATGCGGCCGATGACGCCGCCGAGGGTCAGCCCGATCATCAGCTTGCTGGCATCGGCCGGCGTGACCTGCAGCAGCAGCACGAAGAGGGTCGGCGCCCAGAGGGTGACGCCATAGACCCCGGTCTGCGCCCCGAGGTTGCCGAACCAGGAGACGATGAGGCTGCGCGGGTGGCGGAACAGCTCGGACCAGCTGGGCTTCTGCTCGGCGCTGCCGATATCCTCCGGCCGCGGGTCGGGCAGCGACTGCGGGCTGACCTCGAGCGCCCAGGCGAGCGATTTCTTGGCCTCCCCCACCCTGCCCTGGCGCAGCAGCCAGCGGGGCGATTCCGGCACCCAGAGGCGGACCAGCAGCACCAGCAGCCCGGGCAGCACGCCGATCGCAAACAGGCCGCGCCAGCCGACCGACTCCGCCAGGAAGCCGCCGGCGACGGCGCCGAACATGACGCCGATCGGGATGAAGCAGGTGACCAGGCCGCCGATGAAGCCGCGCTTCCGCGCCGGCATGAATTCCTGCACCAGCGGCAGATCGACGCAATAGAGCCCGCCCACGCCGAAGCCGACCAGGAAGCGGAAGAAGACGAGGTAGGCGAGGCCGTTGTCCGGGGTGAAGTACAGCGCCCCGGTGGCCAGCGAGAAATTCAGGATGGTCAGGTTGAAGACCGGCCGCCGGCCGATGCGGTCCGCCATCCAGCCCCAGAAGACGGCGCCGGCCATCGCCCCGACGCCGGAGGAGAGCAGCATGACCGCCGACTGCCCGAAGGTGAGGTTCCAGCTGCCGATCATGAAGGGCAGCACGAAGCCGATCAGGAAGTAGTCGAAGAATTCCAGCGCATCGCCGAGGATGGCGGCGGTGATGATGCGCTTCTGGTTGCCGGTCAGCCGTTCCTGGCGATCGAGCAAGGCGAACATGGGCTATCCTCCCTGGGATCACCCGGCTGCCCCCTGCGGCGGTTGGCTCCGTCGGCGGGGCTTCTCGTGCGGGGAACGGTCCGCCCCCGGGCGCGCCCCGTCAAGCCTTCAGACGGGCGGTGCCTTGCGCAGTTCCGGCTCGACCAGCCGGCCGAAGGGCACCTCGCCCACCGCCGCGATGGCCGCCTCGCCCAGGGCCGCGCGCGGATCGGCCGCGTTGCGCATGGCCTTGTAGCCATCCTCGGCGGCGATGCCGGCGCTGGCGGCCAGCAGGTGGATCCAGTTCACCACGGTGACCGGGTGGTTCTGCTCCAGCCCGACCAGCTCGCGGTGGCAGGAATGGAAGATGGTGCAGAGCGTATCGGCGCCGGCCTCGGCCATGGCGGCCAGCGTCGCGCGCTGCGCATCGGCCAGCGCCCCGGGCACCCCGGCGAGCGAGGAGCACATGTGGCCGGGCGCGCGGCAGGGGTGCTCCACCACCGTCAGGCCGGGGATGAGGCGCAGCAGGTCCGGCACCAGGGTATTGACCGGAACGCGGCCGTCGAAGCCGAGGTGGCCGTGCAGCAGCACCCGGGCCGGGATGGGGCGGGTCAGCAGCGGGCGCAGCCGCTCGCGCCCGGCGTGCAGCACCTCGGTGACATGGACGGTCTCGAAGTTGGTCGGCGTCACCGGCGCCATGCTGTCCCGCATGTTCATGTGGCAGGAGGGGCACCAGGTGACGACTTTCTGCCGGCCCGTCGCGTTGAAGGCCTCGATGGTGCGGCGGGCCATGCCCTCGTTGATGCGGGCGCTGGCGTCCTTGGGGCTGCCGCAGCAGCTCGCCGGGCCGCCGGTGGGCGCGGCCTCCACCCCGACCGCCTCCAGCAGGCGGGTTGTGGCGCGGATGACCTCGCCATGGCGGGTCATGTTGCAGCCGTACCAGAAGACGGCCTTCTCGCCGGCTATAGCCATCGGGACTGCTCCTCCTCGGTCAGGGTCAGCCGGGCGAAGGCCTTCACCTTGGGGGAGTATTGCGTGTCCTCCCGCACCGGGATCAGCGGCGGGGTGCCCAGCGCGCCCTTGGCCCGCCATTGCGCCAGCCGCAGCATGAAGGCGGCGTCGAGCCCCTCCGGGCAGGCCGGGGTGCAGATGCCGCTGCGGGTGCAGGCGGCGATCCAGGCCAGCGCCGCCGGGGTGCCGGCCCCGTCGCGCAGCACGTCCAGCATGCCGGCGGCGACCGCGGCCGGGCCGGCGGCCTCGACGCCCGCGGCATAGGGGGCCATCGGGCAGGCCGTGACGCAGCCGCCGCAGCCGGTGCAGAGCGCCGCGAGGCGGGCGGATTCGGCGCGGATATGCCCGGCGAGGCTCATACCGCCGGCACCACCGCGATGGCCTCGATCTCGATGCAGACATCGGTGGTGGTGAACCGGGCGCCGCCGACGCAGGTGCTGGCGGGCGGCGTGGCGAGGCCGGCGAAGGCGGCACGGCGGACCTCGTTGAAGCCCTGGTAGTGCCGCATGTCGTCGAGCCAGGTGGTGATCTTCAGCAGGTGGGAAAGGTCGGCCCCCTCCCCGGCCAGGGCGCGTTCCAGCCGGGCGAGGCATTCGCGCGCCTGGAGCTGCACCGTGCCGCCGGCGGCGGCGCTGCCGCGGGCGGTGACGCCGGAGCAGAAGATCAGCTTGGCGCCGCCGCCGAGCGGGACGGTGCGGGCGGGCGGGAACAGCGGCGGCTGGCTCATGCGCGAAGGTCTCCGGGGCCGAGCCTCGCGCGGCGCGGCCCCGGCGGCAAGCTATTCCGCCGCGGCGGCCCGGGCGGGCCGGGCATCGTCGAGCGCATGCGTGCTGGGGCCGCGGGCGAGCTCGGCCTGGAGCTTCGCCGTATCCAGCTCGTTCTCCCAGCGGCTGACCGCGATGCAGGCGACGCCGTTGCCGATGAGGTTGGTCAGCGCCCGGCATTCGCTCATGAACTTGTCGATGCCGACCAGCACCGCGAGCGCGGTGATGGGGATGTCCGGGATGACCGAGAGGGTGGCCGCCAGGGTCACGAAGCCGGCACCGGTGACGCCGGAGGCGCCCTTCGAGGTCAGCATGGCGACCAGCAGGATGGTCAGCTCCTGGCCCCAGGTCAGCGGCGTGTTCGTCGCATAGGCGAGGAAGAGCGTCGCCAGGGTCATGTAGATGTTGGTGCCGTCGAGGTTGAAGCTGTAGCCGAGCGGCACCGTCAGCCCGACCACGTTGGGCGAGCAGCCGAGCCGCTGCAGCTTCCGCATGAGCTGCGGCAGCACGCTCTCGCTGCTCGAGGTGCCGAGGACGATCAGCAGCTCCTCGCGGATATAGGCGACGAAGCGGATGATGGAGAAGCCGCAGAAGCGGGCGATGGCCCCGAGCACCACCAGCACGAAGAGCGCCGAGGTGAGGTAGAAGGTCGCCACCAGCTCGCCCAGTTGCAGCAGCGAGGCGATGCCATAGGCGCCGATGGTGAAGGCCATGGCGCCGAAGGCGCCGACCGGCGCCGCCCGCACCACGATCTTGACCACGCCGAAGAAGATCTCGCTGAGGGTGTTCACCGCATGGCTGGCGGCGAGCCTGCCCTTCTCCGGCAGGGCGTTGATGGCGAAGCCGGTGAGCACCGCGAGCAGCAGCACCTGCAGCAGCTCGCCCTGGGCGAAGGCGCCGATGAAGGTATCGGGGATGATCGCCATCAGGTGGGCGGTGAAGCTGTCCGCCTCGGCGCGCTGGGTATAGCCCTGGATGGCATGGGCATCGAGCCGGGCGGGGTCGATGTTGAAGCCGGCGCCGGTCTGGAACAGCTTGGCGACGCCGAGGCCGATGGCGAGCGCGAAGGTGGAGACCACCTCGAAGTAGAGCAGCGCCTTGAGGCCGACGCGGCCGACCCGGCCGGCGTCCTGCACGCTGGCGATGCCATGGACCACGGTGCAGAAGACCACCGGGGCGATGACCATCTTGATGAGCTTGATGAAGCCGTCCCCGAGCGGCTTCATGGCCGCGCCGGTCTCCGGCCAGAGCGCGCCGAGGGTGACGCCGACGGCGATGGCGATCAGCACCTGCACATAGAGCAGGGACAGGGCGCGGCGGATCATGGGGTGGCTCCTGGGGTCATGGCGGCAAGGCCACCGTTACGCCTGCGGTCGCCGCGACCGGGGCCGGCGCCCGGCGTTGCAGGGCGTGTCAGCAAGGATCTGGGACATGAAGGGATCTCCGCGCAGCCTGTGGCTGTCCGCGATCAACCGCGCCAGCGGGTGGTGGATGGGCCAGGCGGCGAATGCGATGCGGCAGGCACAGACGGCGGCCATGAAGGCGGCGTTAAAGCCGAAGCCGGCGCGAAAGCCAAGGAAGAAGAAGTAGATCCGGGGCGGGAACAGTATTGCTCACGCTCCCGCGCTTTTTCTTACTGGCCTTTAATAATAAAAATAGATGAGGGGTCCGGGAGAATACCTTCTCCCCGGCCTTCCCTGCCCTGCTACCAGCCGTTCACCCTGTCCCAGGTGGCGATGACCTCGTCCCCGCCATCGACCACGTAGTAGCGGTCATGCGCCGCCGCCGTCATGCAGGTGTGGTTGGGCGCGACGCGGAGCCGGGTGCCGAGCGGCAGCATCGGCAGCGGCTGCTCGCTGCGGACCTCGCCGTGTTCCTGGTAGGCGCGGGCGATGCTGGGCTCGCCGGGCATCGGCCGGCCCTCCCGGGTCAGCACCAGGCCGAAGCCGTAGTCGCGCGGCGCCGCCTGGGTGCTGCGGTCCTTCGACAGCGCGAGGCCGCCGGCATCGAGCAGCAGGGTATTGCGCGCCGCGCTGCGGCCGATGACCGAGGCGAGGACCGTCATGGCGATGTCCTCGACCGCATGGGTGCCGAGCTGGGCCTGGAACAGGTCGCCGAACATGTAGACCCCGGCCCGCACATCGGTGACGCCGTCCATCCGCCGGGCGTATAGCGCGGTGGGCGAGGAGCCGAGCGAGACGATCGGCACGGCCAGCCCGGCGGCGCGGAGGCGCCCGGCGGCGGCGGTGATGCCGGCGCGCTCGACCTCGGCGATGGCGGCCATGTCCTCCGGCGTGCGGCCGTTGTAGCTGTGGCCGGAATGGCTGAGCACGCCGGCCAGGCGGCCGCCGAGCGCGGCGCCGATCTCGGTCAGTAGCGGGCTGTCGGGCGGGATGCCGCCGCGGCCCTCGCCGACATCGACCTCGACCAGCGCCCGCAGCGGGCCGGGATGGGCGGCGATGGCGCGGGCGACCTCGAGGTCGTCGGTGATGACCTTGACGTCGGCGCCGGCGGCGTTCAGCGCCGCGACCGCGTCGAGCTTGGCCGGGACGATGCCGACGGCGTAGATCTGGTCGTGCCAGCCGGCCCCGGCGAAGGAGCGCGCCTCGGCCAGGGTGCTGACCGTCACCGGGCCGAAGCCGGGGGCGGCGAGCCTCGCCACCTCGATGCTCTTCGCGGTCTTCAGGTGCGGCCGCAGCACCAGGCCGGGGTGACGGGCGACCGCCGCCTGCATCGCCGCGAGGTTGCGCTTGAGCAGGCCGAGGTCGAGGACCAGGCAGGGGGTCGGCAGGTCGTCGAGGGTCATGGCTTGGCTCCCTTTGGGGTTTCCTTGGGGGTCCATGTCGTGTCCTCGTCCAGCGGCAGCACCGGGCGCGGCAGCCTGGTCCAGGCGAAGCGCGACAGGATGGGCGAGGTGAGGCCAGGGGCATCGACCTCGATGATGCGGTCGTGGCCGAAGAACTCGTCGAAGCCGCCGCGGAAATGCCCGCGCGACTTCACCACCACGCTGCGGGCCGCGCCGATGTCGAGGCCGAGATGCTCGAAGAAGGCGGGGTCGGCGCATTGGGTGCGGATCGAGATCACCACCACGGTGATGCCGCCGAGCCGCAGCGCCGCGGTCGCGCCCAGGGTCATGGCGGTGCCGCCGTAGATGCCGCGCCGGCCGGTGACGCGGCCGTCCGACAGCGCCACCACCTCGGCCTCGGCGGCAAGCGGTCGGCTGAATTCGTCATCCGCCGTCAGCGTCCCCTGCGGGCGGTTGAATCGCGCGGTGAAGCGGGCGCCCCGGCCGAGGCGATGCGCCTCCTCGGCCAGCAGCGGGTCGTGGATGACGCCGACCAGACAGCCCTCGACGCCGGCGGTGAGGAAGGCGGCCAGGATGTGCATGGTATTGCCGCGGCCGCCGCCGCCGGGATTGTCGGCGACATCGGCGAAGGCGAGCGGCACCGGGCTCGCCTTGGCCCGCGCCACCGCCTCGCGCAGCGGGGTGAGCTCGGCGACGAAGCGGTCGCGCCGCGCCCAGGCGGCACGCGCGATCCGTTCGGCCATGCTGTCGGCCGAGGGCTGGTCGGCGGCCGTCACCACCACCGCCATGCCGTTGAAGGGCGTGTCGCCATAGGCGAAGCCGCCCATGACCGAGACGTTCCAGATGGCGGGGTCGAGGGCCGCGAGCTCCTGGCCGAGGTCGATCACCTCGGCATAGGGGCCCGCCGCGGTCAGCATCGAGACGGTGGGCGCGACGATCGGCAGCCGCACCAGCGCGCGCCGGGCGCGCTCGCCGCCCAGCAGCCGGCGCAGCAGCTGCGCGCTCTCGGCGCCGCGCTCGCGCATATCCAGATGCGGGTTGGTGCGGTAGCCGACGAAGGCGTCGCAGTCCCGCACCATGGCCTCCGAGACATTGGCATGCAGGTCGTAGCTGCAGACCAGGGGCACCGGCCCGAGCACCTCGCGGATCAGCCCCTGCAGCGCGCCCTCGGGGTCGTCGAGCTCGGTGGTCAGGCCGGCGCCGTGCAGCACGCAATAGACCCCAGCCACCTGGCCGCGGATCGCCTCCAGCCCCTCCCGCCAGATCACCATCATGCGGGCGAAGGCGGCGTGCTCGACCGGGCCATTGGGCTCGGCCATGGCGAGCAGGATGGGCAGCGGCTCCCAGGGGCCGGCAGCATCCATGTCCGCGACGAAGCCGGGCATCTCGCCCAGCGCCCGGGGCGAGGCGCTGCGGGCATCGGCGACGAGCCCCTCGCCCTCGACCCAGCAGCGGGTGTCGAAGTCGCGCTGGCTGGCCGCCGGGGCGAAGCGGTTGCACTCGATCGAGAAGCCGAGGAGGGCGACGCGCATCAGATGGCCACCCCCAGCAGCTCGGCGAAGCGCGGCGTGGCCTTCAGCCCGGTGCCGGTCAGCACCACCACCGTGGTCTCCTCGGGGGTGATGGTGCCGGAGGCCAGCAGCTTGGCGAAGGCTGCCGCCGCCTGGGCGCAGGTCGGCTCGACGTAGAAGCCGCGGCGGGCGAGGTCGAGCGTGGCGCGGGCGATCTCGGCCTCGGCCAGCATGACGGCGCCGCCCTGGCTCTGGCGGAAGACGCCGATGCATTCGCGTAAGCGCAGCGGCTCGGCGATGGCGGTGCCCTCGGCAATGGTGGGCTGCGCCGGGATGGGGTCGAGTTCCAGGAATTCCCGGGCGATGGGCGCGCAATTGGCCGGCTGGGCGCCGAAGATCCGCGGCATGCGGTCGATCTGCCCGGCCCGCAGCAGCTCGCCGAAGCCGATGCTGCAGCCGAGCACGTTCGATCCCGCGCCGCAGGGGACGATGACGTTGTCGGGCGCCTTGAAGCCGAGGTCCTCCCACAGCTCGTAGGCGAGCGTCTTGGTGCCCTGGAGGAAATAGGGGTGCCAGTTGTGGCTGGCGTAGAAGGTGTTCGCCGCCTCCCGCAGGGCGGCGTCGGCGCAGTCCTGGCGGCTGCCGGGGACCAGCACGATCTCGGCGCTCGAGGCGCGGCTCTGCACGGTCTTGGCCGCGGAGGTGCTGGCGGGGACCATGATCCTCGCCTGCATGCCGCCGGCGGCGGCATAGGCGGCGATGGCGGCGCCGCCGTTGCCGCTGCTGTCCTCGAGCACCGCGGTCACGCCCTCGGCCCGCAGCAGCGAGAGCATGACCGAGGCGCCGCGGTCCTTGAAGCTGCCGGTCGGCATGAACCACTCGCATTTCATCAGCGCGGTGGCGCCGCCGAAGGCGCAGGGGACCAGCGGGGTGCAGCCCTCGCCGAGGGTGATCGGCGCCCCCGCCAGCGGCGGCAGCGCGGCGCGGTAGCGCCAGAGGCTGCGCGTCGCCCGGTCGATCCGGTCCGGGCCGATGCCCGGCAGGTCGGTGAGGAACAGCGGCTCGCCGGCGTCGCCGCACCAGCGGGGGGCACCAAGCGGCCAGGTCCGGCCGCTGCGGGGGTCGAGATAGGCGAGGGATTCCATGCGGCGGAGACTTGCCCTTTCGCCGCGCCGCGGCAAGGCTCGAAGCATGAATGCCTCCCTCCCCCCCGTCGCCCGCCTCGCCGCCGAGCTGGTCGCCATCGACAGCCGCTCCTCCCTCTCCAACCTCGCCGTCGCCGAGCGGATCGAGGCGGAGCTGGCCGGCTTCGCGGTCGAGCGGCTGGACTACCGCGACGCCGAGGGCGTGGCCAAGCGGGCGCTGGTCGCGCATCGCGGGCCGCCGGGCGGCTATGCGCTCTCGGGCCACATGGACACGGTGCCGGCGACCGGCTGGCAGGACGATCCCTGGGACCCGCGGGTCGATGCGGCGGGCGTGCTGCACGGGCTCGGCAGCGTCGACATGAAGGGCGCGGTCGCCGCCTGCATCATGGCCGCGCGCGCGGTGCCGGACGGGGTGCCGGCGACGCTGCTGCTCACCACCGACGAGGAGACGACGAAGGCAGGCGCCCGGGCGGTGGCGGAAAGCGCCTTCGCCCGCTCGCTCGGCCTCCGCGGCATCGTGGTGGCCGAGCCGACCGGGCTCGTTCCGGTGCGCGGGCACCGCTCCTCGGTCAATATCGTGGCGCGGGCGCAGGGGGTGCAGGCGCATTCCTCGACCGGCCTCGGCCGCAACGCGAATTGGGCGCTGATCCCCTTCCTGGCGGAGATGCGGGAGATCCACCGGCAGCTGGTGGAGGACCCGGCGCTGCACGACGCCGCCTACGACCCGCCCTTCACCGACTTCAACCTGGTTCTGGACAACCACGGCACGGCGGTGAACGTGACGCCGGCGCTGGCCACCTGCCGCATCAAGTTCCGCGCCAGCCGCAGCCTGGACCGGGCGCCGATCCTGGAGCGGGTGCGGGCGGCCGCGGCCCGGGCCGGGCTTGAGCTCACCATCGCCGCCGAGGGCACGCCGCCGGAGCTGCCGGCGGACCACCCGCTTATCGCGCTCGCCGGGCGGCTGACCGGAGCGGCGCCGCGCACCGCCGCCTTCGGCACCGATGCCTCCGAGCTGCAGGCCCTCGCCCCCTGCGTCATCCTCGGCCCCGGCGGGATCGAGACCGCGCATACGCCGCACGAATGCGTGACGGTGGCGGCGCTGGAGGCGGCGGTCCCGCTGCTGGCGCGGCTGCTGGCCGAGGCCGCACGCACGGCTTAACACGCTGAAATGTAACGAGAGGGGAAAAGCGGCGGCGGCGTCCCCAGATGGAGGCCATGATCACTTGGCCCGAGCTGAAGAAGACCCCGATGTCCCGCGCCCCGATCCGCCTCGCCCTGCTGCTTCCTGTCGGCCTCGCCGCCTGCGCCGTGGCCCCGCCGGCCGGACCCTCGATCTACGCCATGCCGGCCAAGGGCAAGGACATGGCGCAGTTCCAGGGCGAGGAGGGGCAATGCCGCAACTATGCCCAGGGCCAGATCGGCGGCGGCACCCCGGCCCAGGCCTCGAACCAGGCGGCGGTCGGCAGCGCCGTGATCGGCACCGCCCTCGGCGCCGCGGCCGGCGCGCTGCTGGGCTCGGCCGGCGGCGCCGCCTGGACCGGCGCGGCGATCGGCGCCGGCGCCGGCCTGCTGGGCGGCTCGGCGGTGGGTGCCAGCAACGCCCAGGCCAGCGGCGCCAGCCTGCAGGAACGCTACGACATGGCCTATGCCCAGTGCATGACCAGCGTCGGCAACACCATCGCGGCGCCGCAGGCGCCGCCGGTCGCCTATGCGGTGCCGGCCTATGGCTATGCCTATCCCTATGCGGCGCCCTATGCCTATCCGGCCTATCCCTACTACTGGGGACCGAGCGTCTCGCTCGGCTTCTACGGCGGGCGCGGCTACTACGGGCGCGGCCATGGCTGGGGCCGCCGCTGGTAGCCCCGGCCCCTTGGCAGCGGCGGGCGGGCGGCCAATCTGCGCCGAGTGATGTCCCTCCCCAAGCTCGCGCTGCTGCTCTTCGCCCTCTTCTACCTGCTGCCCCTGGCGGTCTCGGCGGCCTTCTACCAGTCCGGCGGCGGCGGCGCCGGCTGGCAGGTGGCGGACCGGTCCAGCATCGGCCTGCTGCCGCCCGCCCGCCGGCACCCGGCCGCCGTGGTCCGGGTCTTCGCCGCGCAGACCGTGCGCTGGCGCGGCATCTTCGCGGTGCATTGCTGGATCGTCTTCAAGCCTGAGGGCGCCGCCGGCTACACCCGCTACGACTACACCGCCTGGGGCGAGCCGATCCGCATGAATGGCTTCGAGCCCGACGGGCGCTGGTTCGGCCGCACGCCGGAGGTGGTCTTCGCCGCCGACGGCGACGCGGCCGCGGCGCTGATCCCGCGCATGCAGGCGGCGATCGAGGGCTATGCCTGGCGCAACCGGGGCGACTACCGGCCCTGGCCCGGGCCGAATTCCAATACCTTCGTCGCCGCCGTGCTGGATGCGGTGCCGGAGATCGGCGCCAGCCTGCCGCCGACCGCCATCGGCAAGGACTTCCCGCACGACGGCCGCTGGCTGCGGCGCACCGCCACCGGCCTCCGCCTCACCCTCGGCGGCTATGCCGGGCTGACGCTGGGCTGGGCGGAGGGGCTCGAGGTGAACATCCTCGGCGCCGTCGCCGGCCTCGACTGGCGGCGGCCGGCGATCAAGCTGCCCGGGCTCGGGCGGCTCGGGCTGCCGGCCGGGCCGGCGGAGGCCGCGGCGCTGGCCGGGCCCTGACCGCGGGCCGGGCGGCGCCGCCTCAGCCGGCCCTGGCGCCGTCCTCGGCCGGGTGGAAGTCGAACTTGCCGTCGCGGGACTGCCACTGTTGCACCGTCAGCACCCGGGCGCCGCCGCGGCTCTCGTGCGGCCCGTGCACCGTGCCGGCGGCATGGGTGAGGAAGGCGCCGGCGCCGAGCTCCTGGCCCGCGTCGATCAGGTCGCCCTCGAGGACGTAGTGCATCTCCGCGCCCGCCCGGTGCAGGTGCGCCGGGATGCGGCCGCCGGCCGGCAAATGGATGATGCTGGTCACCACGCCGCGGGCGGCATCCTCGTTCAGCAGCTGGATCAGGAAGCGGCCGCCGGTCGCGCCCGGGATCTCGACCGGGGTCGGTGCCACGTCCTTGGCCATCAGTGCCAGTCTTGCCGCATCCATCGTCCTGCCCTCCGTCGCGCCCGGCGTTGGGCACCACGGGTCAACGCCCGGGCGCCGCCGGGTTCCGGGCTATTCCAGCTTCAGGTCGAGCTCCTGCACCTTGCGCGCCCAATAGGCGGATTCCTGGCGCACCGCCTCGGCGAAGACGGCACGCGGCCGGGCGGGCGCCGGCTCCAGCCCGTCGTGCTCCAGCCGGTCGAGGAATTTCGGCGTGGCGGCGGCGCGGCGGGCGGCGGCCTCCAGCCGGTCCATGGTCTGGGCGGGGACGCCGGCCGGGGCGAAGACGCCGTGCCAGCCGATGATGACCGCGCCGGGCAGCCCGGCCTCGGCCAGGGTCGGCACCTCGGGCAGGGCGGCGATGCGCTTCTCGCCGGTGACCGCGATGGCGCGCAGCTTGCCCTCGCGGACCAGGGCCAGCGCCGGCGGCGGGGAGGAGAAATTCATCGTCACCCGGCCGGCGACGACGTCGAGCAGGGCGGGCGCGGTGCCGCGATAGGGCACGTGCTCCATCCGCACCCCGGCCGCCTCGGAGAAGAGCACCCCGGCGAGGTGGTTGGCGTTGCCGACGCCGCCCGAGGAATAGGTCAGCTCGCCGCGCGGCTGGCCGCGGATGTGGGAGAGCAGCTCCGGCAGGGTCTTTGCCGGCACGTCGGGATGCACCACCAGCACGTACTGGTAGGAGGAGACCTGCGCCACCGGCTGCAGCGCGGTGGCGAGGTCAAGGCGGTCGCCCTTCTGCAGGTGCGGGTTGACCACGATGTTGGTCGAGACCGCAAACAGCAGCGTGGTCGCATCCGGCCGCGCCCGCGCGACGCTGACCGAGCCGACATGGCCGGCGGCGCCGCCGCGGTTGTCGACGACGACGGTCTGGCCCCCGAGCGCCGACGTCGCCAACTCCGGCGCGAAGACCTGGGCGAATTCGCGCGCGGTGATGTCGGTGCCGCCGCCCGCGGCATAGGGCACCACGATGGTCATGGCGCGCTGCGTCTGCGCCGTGGCGGGCTGCCACAGGCCGGCGGCGCCGGCGCCGAGGAGAAGGCTGCGGCGGGTGGGGACGGCAAGCGGCATGGCGATCTCCGGATTGGTGCGGCGCAGCAGCGGGTAGCCGCCGCCCTGCTGCAACGCAAGCCGCGCCCGATTGATCGCAAGCAAAGGCAAACCGCGGGTTTTGCCGCTTGATCCCGCGGCGCGATCCGGGTTGACCTAGGCCCGCGAACCAAATCAGGGAGGGCGCATCATGGCACGAGTCGCATTGGTCACCGGAGGACAGCGCGGCATCGGCGCGGCCATCAGCGAGGCGCTCAAGGCCGCCGGCCGGACCGTGGTCGCCAGCTATGCCGGCAACGACGCCGCCGCCGCCGCCTTCACCGAGCGGACCGGCATCCGCTGCTACAAATTCGACGTCTCCGACTACGAGGCCTGCGCCGCCGCGGTGAAGCGGATCGAGGCGGAGGTCGGGCCGATCGAGGTGCTGGTGAACAACGCCGGCATCACCCGCGACGGCACCATGAAGCGCATGTCGCGGGAGATGTGGGACAGCGTCATCGATACCAACCTCGGCAGCTGCTACAACATGGCGAAGCTGGTCTGGGACGGCATGACGGCGCGGAAGTTCGGCCGCATCGTCAACATCGGCAGCATCAACGGCCAGGCCGGGCAGTACGGCCAGGTGAACTACGCCGCGGCAAAGTCCGGCATCCACGGCTTCACCAAGGCGCTCGCCCAGGAAGGCGCCCGCACCTCCATCACGGTGAACGCCATCGCGCCCGGCTATGTCGACACCGAGATGGTGCGCGCGGTGCCGCCCGACGTGCTGGAGAAGATCATCGCCCGCATCCCGCGGGGGCGGCTCGGCACCGCCGAGGACATCGCCCGCGGCGTCGTCTTCCTCACCGCCGAGGATGCCGACTTCATCACCGGCTCGACGCTCTCGATCAACGGCGGCCAGCACATGTACTGAGGCGGCGCCACGCCGCGGGTACTGAGGCGGCGCCACGCCGCGGGACCGGCCCGGCTGCGCGCGCAGCCGGGCGATGCAGGGAGACTCGGATGGGGTTCGTGCTGATCGGCCATGACGGGACGGATGCCGGCGCCGCCGACCGGCGCGCGGCGGCGCATGCGCCGCACCTGGCCAGCATCCGCCGCAACGCCGAGGCCGGGCGGCTGTTGATGTCCGGGCCGCGGCTGCGGCCGGACGGCACCGCCGCCGGGTCCCTGCAATTCTTCGCGGTGCCGGCGCGGGCCGACATGGACGCCTACCTGGCCGACGAGCCCTCCGTGGCGCAGGGCATCTGGGAGCGCGTCGAGGTGCTGCCCTTCCGCATCGCGCCGCTGCCCTGGATGCCGCAGCCGGGCCGTCCCGGCGGCGCGGCGGAGCCGCTGCTCACTTATGCGGTCACCGCCCGCGACGGCACCGACGCCGGCGCGGCAGGGCGGCGGGAGGCGGCGCGGCCGCGGCACTTCGCCCGCATCCAGGCCGAGGTCGCGGCCGGCCGGCTGCGGCTGGGCGGGGCGATCCTCGACGCGCCGGACGGCGCCATGGTCGGCTCGATCATCGCCCTCGCCCTGCCGGGGGAGGCGGCGGTGCGCGACTGGCTCGCGTCCGAGCCCTACATGGAGGCGGGCGTCTGGCAGGATATCCGGATCGAGCGCTGGCGGGTCGGGGCGCAGCCCTACCCGGCCCTGCCCGGTTCGGCACCGCAGGGAGAGCACTGATGCCGAAGCTGGTCGAATACGCCGATGCCGGCCCGGCGGTCCGCGCGGTCTACGACGCCATCATGGCCGCGCGCGGCACCACGGAGGTGAACAATTTCTGGAAGGCCCTGGCGGTCGACCCGCCCGGCCTGAAGCGCACCTGGGAGAGCCTCAGCCAGGTGATGGCGCCGGGGGTGCTGAGCCCGGTGATGAAGGAGATGCTCTACCTCGCGGCCTCGATGACCAGCGGCTGCGCCTATTGCACCGCGAGCCACGCCGCCGCCGCCCGGGCGAAGGGCATGACGGACGCCGAATACGGCGAGCTGCTCGCCATCGTCGGCATGGCGGCCGAGACCAACCGCCTGGCCGAGGCGCTGCGGGTGCCGGTCGACCCGCAGTTCGAGTGATGCAGGACCTCCGCCTCTGCTGCGTCGGCGACAGCTTCACCGCCGGCGCCGGCGACGAGACCGCACTCGGCTGGCCCGGCCGGGTCGCCGCCGCGGCCTGGCCGCGCGGCGTGGCGGTGACCGCCTACAACCTCGGCGTCCGCCGCGACACCAGCGCCGACATCCGCCGCCGGGCCGAGGCCGAGGTGCTGGCGCGGCTGTTGGCCACGGGCGGCGACGCCCATGCGGTGGTCTTCTGCTTCGGCGCCAATGACGCGACCTTCGAGGACGGGCTGCCGCGGGTGCCGCCCGAGGCGAGCCGCGACAACGCCGTGGCGCTGCTCGGCTGGTCCGCGGCGCGCTGGCCGACGCTGCTGCTCGGGCCGCCGCCGGTGCTGCACGATGCGGCGCAGGATGCGCGGGTGGCGGCGCTCGGCCCAGTGCTGGCGGCGGTCGCGGCCGCGCTCGAGGTGCCCTTCCTGCCGCTGCACGGGCCGCTCTCGGCGAGCCATGCCTGGCGGGCCGGCGCGGCCCGCGGCGACGGCGTCCACCCCGACGCGGCCGGCTACGCCGCGATGGCGGCGCTGGTCGAGGCCTGGCCGGCCTGGCGGCGGCTGAGCGGCGGCTGACCGAGGGGGGCTGACCCAGGGGGGGCTGGCCCAGGGTCTGGCGCCGGGATCGGCCGGTCCGGGGCCGGCCGGCTGTCGGTTTCGCTTTCCGGCGCCGGGCTTGCGTGCCTATCTCCCGGCCATGCCCCTGCTCCGCCTGCCGCGCGCCTTCGCCCCGCTCCGCCATTCCGTCTTCCGCATGCTGTGGCTGGCGACGCTTGCCAGCAACATCGGCGGCTGGATGCAGAACACCGGGGCCGGCTGGCTGATGACCAGCCTCTCGCCCTCCCCCTTCATGGTCGGGCTGGTGCAGGCGGCGACCATGCTGCCGGTCTTCATGCTGGCGCTGCCGGCAGGCGCCCTGGCCGATATCGTCGACCGCCGGCTCTTCCTGCTCGGCGCCCAGGCCTGGATCCTGCTGATGGCGCTGATCCTGGCGGTGCTGACCTGGACCGATTCGATCGGCCCCTGGGGGCTGCTGGCGCTGACCTTCGCGATCGGCGCCGGCAGCGCCATGAACTTCCCGGCCTGGGCGGCGACCACCAACGAGCTGGTCCCGCGCGAGGATCTGGTCGGCGCCATCGCGCTGAACGGCATCGGCTTCAACCTGGCGCGGGCGCTCGGCCCGGCCTTCGGCGGCTTCGCCATCGCCGCCGCCGGGCCGGAGGCGGCCTTCGCGCTGAACGCCGTCGCCTTCCTGGTGCTGATCCTGGCGCTGCTGTTCTGGAAGCGCACCGAGGCGCCGAGCCGGATGCCGAAGGAGCATCTGCTCTCGGCCATGCGGGCCGGGCTGCGCTTCGTCTCGGCCAGCCCGGCGATGCGCGCGGCCATCATCCGCGCCTGCGCCTTCTTCCTCTTCACCGCCGCGGTCTGGGGCCTGCTGCCGCTGTTCGTCCGCCAGCAGCTCGGCCTCGGGCCGCAGGCCTTCGGGCTGATGCTGGGGGTGATGGGGCTGTCCGCCGTGGCGGCCGGCTTCGCCCTGCCGGCGCTGCGCAGCCGGCTCGACCGCAGCCAGACGGTGTTCTGGGCCTCGATCCTGGCGGCGGTGGCGATGGGCATCCTGGCGGCCTCGCACCACTGGGCGCCGGCGGCGCTCGGGATGCTGTTCTACGGCGCCGCCTGGATCGCCGCCGGCAGCACCCTCTCGGCCTCGGCCCAGCTGGCCGCGCCGGGCTGGGTGCGGGCGCGGGCGATCGCGATCTACCAGCTCAGCTTCTTCGGGGTGATGGCGCTGGGCTCGGCGCTCTCGGGCTGGGTGGGGGGCAGCTTCAGCGTGCCGCTGGCCCTCGGCGTGGCGGCGGCGGGCTGCGCCATCGCCGCGGTCTTCGTCCGCCGCTGGGGCATCGACAGCGTGGCGCTGGCCGAGACCAGCCAGGGCGTCAGCCACGAGCCGCAGCCGGGGGCGCCGGCGGCGGAGCTGCGCGGGCTGCTGGGCGAGGCCTCCGGCCGGGTGCTGGAGGTGGTGCGCTACCGGATCGACCCGGCGCAGCGCGCGGCCTTCCTCGCCGCCATGCAGGAGGTGCGGCGGGTGCGCCTGCGCTCGGGCGCCGGGACCTGGGGCCTCTACGAGGATGTCGCCCAGCCGGACCTCTGGGTGGAGCTCTGGAGCGTGGACAGCTGGACCGAGCACATGCGCGAGGAATCGCGGCGGACCGACTGGGACCGCGCCGCCCTGGCCCGGGCGGCGGCGCTGCACCAGCCCCTGCCCGGGGCCGCGGCGGGGGGCGAGCCGGCGCCGGAGGCGGCGCGCTTCCTGAACGTGAACCCCTGAGCGGCGGCCCGCGCCGGGACTCGCGGCGCCGGCGGCCCGGCCCGGCCGGCAGGGCGACTTCACGAATAGGTGAGGTAGACGCTACCTCAGCGTTATAGCGTCCCTGAATATTTAACCATGGGTCGTGCCGATGGCGATGTCCCTCCCCTGCGGCAGCCCCAGCACGCCTGCAAGCCTTTGACCCCATGGGATTCCAGGGCGGCACCCGGCGCGGCCTCATCGCCCCCGGCGGCCGCGGCGGGCGCGCCGCGGTGCCGGGCCGCGGCCCGTCCGCCGCCCGCCGGCGGTGGACAGGGCAGGAGCGGCGGCGGCAAGCAGCGCCCGATGGGCCCGGCCCGCCTGCCCGGCCCGGACGATGAAGGACGCCTGTCTCCCCGATGCCCATTTCCACGCCGACCGCCTCCCCGCCCGCCGGCTGGCCGGCGCTGATCCTGCACCTCGCCCTCGCCGCGGCGGTGCTCACCCTGCTCGGCCTCGCCGGGCTGTGGCTGCAGCGCAACCCGATGCTGAACACCTGGGACGAGGTCATGCACATGAACTTCTCCCTTGCCGATTCGACACTGCTGCGGAGCGGCAGCCTCTCGGCGCTGCGGGACGCCCTCTTCCTCGAGAACCGCTGGCTGCCGCCGGGGCTGCGGCTGCTCGGCCTGCCGGTCGCGGCGCTGGCCGAGGGCGAGCAGGCGGCCGTCGCGCTGCGGCTGGCGGCGGCGGCGCTGACCCTGGCGACGGGCCTCGTCATCTACCTCGGGCTGCTGCCGATCGCCGGCCTGGCCGGGGCCGCGGGCGGGGCCCTGCTCTTCGTGCTCTCGCCGCTGAATCTGGTCGGGGCGCAGGCCTTCATGACCGAGCTGGTGCTGCACCTGACCTTCGCCCTGGCGCTGGTCCTGCTGCTGCACGAGGCGCTGGGCCGGGGCTGGTCCTTCGGCCGGATGCTGGTGCTCGGGCCGGTCATGGGGCTCGGGGCGCTGGCCAAGCTGACCTTCCTGCCGATCATCGGCCTGGTCTGGCTGGCCTGCGCCGGCTGGCGCTGGTGGGTGGAGCGCGACGCCAAGCTGCTCGCCCTGCGGCTGGCCCTGCCGGCGGTCGGCCTCGCTCTGGTGGCCTGGCCGCACTACCTCATCAACGGGCCGCGCTACGCCGCCTATGCCAAGGCGACGGCGCTGGGCTACGCCTATGCCCCGGCCGAGGAGCGCGGCCTCGACTTCCTTCTGCGGGCGCTGGGCTCCTTCACCTGGGACATGCTGGGCCCGGGCGGCGCGGTGCTGCTGCTGGCGGCGCTCGGCCTCGCCGTGCTCGGCTGGCGGCGGCTCGGGACGCATGAGCGGGTGGCGGTCGGGCTGGCGGTGCTGGCGGCGGTGCCGCCGGTGCTGGCCTACCTGCTGTCCCGCAACCAGACCGAGCGCTACCTCGGCCTCAGCGTGGTGGCGCTGGCCTTCCCGCTCGGCATCGCCATCGGCGCCGGGCTGCGCGGCGGCCCGGCGGGGGAGAGCCCGGCGGCGGCGCGGGGGCTGACGGCGGGCGCGGCGGCCATGGCGCTGGTGCAGGTCGGTCTCTGCTGGGCCATCGCGCTGGGCGGGCCGGCCGGGGCGCGGGCGCTGCGGCCGATCGACGAGGCGGCCTGGCGGGCCAACCCGATGTGCGACTTCCGGCCGGTGGCGCGGCTCCTGCCGCTGGGCGAGCGGCCGCTGCGGATCGGTGTCTTCGGCCTGACGCTGGGCGTGCATGCCTTCGTGGTGGAACAGGCCTTCCTGCTGCACCGCGGCGGGCCCTCGAAGCTGGTCGAGCTGGTCGACAGCTCGACCCGCGACATCGACTGGCCGAAGGTGATGGCCGAGGTCGCGGCGCTCGACCTGGTGCTGGTGCCGGAGGAGCTGTGGCAGGGCACCGGCGACATCGGCGGGCATGGGGTGAACGCGGCGGTGGCCGGGCTGCGCGAGCGGCTGGCGGCGACCGGCTATGTCGAGGACCTCGGCGCGGTGGCGGGCGGGGCGGATGCCGCCTGCGCCATCCGCGCCCTGGCGGTGCGGCCGCATGTCGATCCCGCCCCGCCCCGTCCCCTGCTGCGGCCGGAAATCCGGCTGCCGGTCGGGGTGGCGGGATGATGCCGGGCTATCCGGCGCGGCAGACCCGCGCCCAGATCGAGGCCCAGGCGGACCGGCTGGAAGCCTCCCGCCAGGCGCTGCGCGGCGGCGACCTGGCCTGGGTGCCGGTGCTGGTCGTCTGGCTGCTGAGCACCGGCTACGTGCTGGCGCGGCTGCCGCGGCTGCCGGTCGCCACCCAGGACACGCCGAGCTACCTGGCGCTGGGGCCGACCCGGGCGCCGGGCTACGGCTGGTTCCTGCACGCCGCGCAGGCGCTGATCGGGCCGGAGCTGGCCTTCCTGCCGCTGGTCCAGAGCCTGCTGATCGCGCTCGGGCTGCTGGCCTTCGGCCTGGCGCTGGCGCGGCTGCTGCGCAGCGGCGTCGCCGCCGCCGTGGTGGTGCTGGCCTGGGCCCATACCGGCACCTTCGAGGCCTCCCGCTACGTCATGAGCGAGGGGCTGTTCCTGCCGGCCATGCTGGCCGGGCTGGCCTGCTCCCTGGCCTATGCCCGGCGCGGCGGCTGGGGGATGCTCACCGGGGCGACGCTCGCCTTCGGCGTGGCGCTGCTGACCCGCACGGCCGGGGCGGTGCTGCTGCTGGTGCCGCTGCTGCTGGTGCTGCTGGACGGCCGGCTCGGCCTCGGCGCGGTGCTGCGGCGCTGGGTGCTGGTGCTCGGGCTCTCGGCGGCGATGGCGCTCGGCGCCATGGCGGCGAACCAGGCGCGCAACGGCGTCTTCGAGATCGGCTCGAATACCGGCACCTCGCTGGCCGGCAAGGCGATGCTGCTGCTGCGGCCGGAGGCGATCCAGGGGTCCGGCCGGGAGGAGCTGCTGCGGCGGATGCTGCCGCTGGCGGCCGAGGCGCGGGCGGCGGTGGCGGCGGCGCCGACCTATGCCGCCTCGCTCCGGGCGCAGGACCAGGCCTACGAGGAATTGCGCTGGCGGAATTTCTTCCCCATGGCCGGCCCGGAGATGACGCATGCCGACACCCGGGCCTCGGCGCAGCTCGCCGGGGAGGTGGCCAAGGCGGTGATCGCCACCGATCCCTCGGGCTACCTGCGGCTGGTGCTGCGGGACTGGTCGGGGCTGGTGCTCTACCCGCATTTCTGGCCGGTGGCCGCGAGCCCGGAGGGGTCGCCGCATTCCTTCTTCGCCCATTGCCCCGGCGACCCGCAGCGCTGCTGGACCTTCTTCCGGCTGGAGGTGCCGCGCGTCTACGGCGTGGCGATGCTGGGGACCAGCCTGCTCGGCATGACCGCCGCCGTGGTGCTGGTGGTCGGCTGGGGCGGCCAGGCGCTGCGCCGCCGGCTCGGCCCGGCGGAGCGGGCGATGCTGGCGCTGGCGCTGGTCACCCAGGCCTCGCTGGTGGCGACGGCGCTGTTCGAGGCCGGGCTGTGGCGCTACACCATCATGGCGCATGCGATGAATGCGGCGCTGATCTGCTGGGCGGCGGCGCGGCTGATCTACGGCCGGGAGAAGAGGCGGGGCGGCTAGAGCAAACTCCAATCCGATGGACTCATCGGACCGGAGGTATTTGCTCGCCAGAACAACAGGCAAGAGCGGGCTCCGTGAGCCAGTGCGAACGGAACCGCTCTAGTCCGCCCTGATCCCGGCCCCCTCGATCAGCGCGCGGAACTGCCGGCGGTTCGCCTCCATCCGTGCCGCCAGCACCTCCGGCGGCTCGAAACTCGGCGTCAGGCCGTTGTCCAGCAGCCGCTTGCGCCATTCCGGCCGCTCGAGCCCGGCGCGGATCGCCTCGGCCCAGGCGGCGACCGCCTCGCGCGGCATGCTCCGCGGGGCGCAGGCGGCGAACCAGCCGGCGATGCCGAAGCCCGGGATGTTGGCCGAGAGCCGCGGCGCCGGGAAGTTGGGGTGGCCGGTGTCGTCGGCGACCGCCAGCAGCCGCAGCGCGCCGTCGCGCAGCGGACCGGCGACGTCGCCGAGGTTGGTGATGAAGAAATCCACCCGGCCGCCGATCATGTCGACGATGGCCGGCGCCCCGCCGCGATAGGGGACGTGGACGATGTCGACCGCGGCCATGCGCTTCAGCAATTCCCCCGCCAGGTGCTGGGCGCTGCCGATCCCGGCCGAGGCGAAGGTCAGCGCGCCCGGCCTGGCCCGAGCCTCGGCCAGCAGGTCGGCGACCGAGCGGAAGCGGTGGCCGTCGGCGACCACCAGCCCGTAGGTCGAGAGCGCGAGGGTGGCGACCGGGACGAGTTCGGTCACCACGTCGACCGGCAGGCGCTGGCCCGGCAGGTTGGGGGCGATGGTCATGGTGCCCATCGGGCACTGCAGCACCGTCAGCCCGTCGGCGCCGGAGCGGGCGGCGGCCTCGGCGGCGATGGCGCCGTTGGCGCCGGTGCGGTTCTCGACCACCGCGTTCTGGCCGAACCGGGCGCCCGCCATCTCGGCGATCAGCCGGGCGGTGAGGTCGCCGGTGCCGCCGGCGGGGAAGCCGACCAGGACCCGGACCGGCCGGTCCGGGGTCCAGGCCTGGGCGGTGCCGACCAGGGCAAGCATCAGGGCGACCATCAGGCCGAGCGGCCGCAGGCCGGGCGGCAGCGGGGAGCCTGTGCGGCGCATTCTTCGTCCTCCCGGTTTCGGCCAGCATCCGGCCTGCCGCGGCGCGGCGTCAAGCAGGCGCGGCGCGGCGCGGCGTCAAGCAGGCGCGGCGCTTCTGCCGGCGCCGCTCCCGGTCTAGCCTCGCCCGGGGAAACCGGGAGGCCGCCCATGCCGCGCACGCTGATCCGCAACGCCGCCTGGGCCGTGGTCTGGAACGGTCGGCACGAGTACCGCCGCGACGTCGACCTGCTGCTCGAGGGCGGCAAGGTCGCCGCCATCGCGGCGCATGACCCGGCGGCGCCGCCCCCCGCCGCGGATGAGGTGATCGACGGCCGCGCCCTGCTGGTGCTGCCCGGGCTGGTCAATGTCCATACCCACCCGACGACCGAGCCCGCGCTGCGCGGCGTGCGCGAGGACCATGGCGTGCCCGAGCAGCAGATGACCGGGCTGTTCGAGCGGGCGCAGTCGCTGCGGCTCGACGAGGCCGGGCGGGAGGCGGCGCAGCGGCTGGCCTATGCCGAGCTGCTCTCGGCCGGCGTCACCAGCGTGGTCGACCTGTCCTCGCCGCATCCGGGCTGGCTCGGGGTGATGCGGCAGTCGGGGCTCCGGGTCTGGGCCGGGCCGGGCTATGCCAGCGCGCATTGGGGCATGACCGCGCCGCAGACCGTCACCTGGCACTGGGACGGGCGCACCGGCCGCGACGGCTTCCGCCGCGCCCAGGCGATCATGGACGAGGCCGAGGCGGATGCCTCCGGCCGGCTCTCGGCCATCGTCTTCCCGGCGCAGATCGACACGGTGGAGGAGGAGCTCTTCCGCGAGAGCATGGCGCTGGCCGAGGCGACCGGCCGGCCCTTCACCACCCATATCGCCCAGGCGGTGGTCGAGGTGCGGGAGATGATCGCCCGCCATGGCAAGACGCCGATCCAATGGGCGGCCGAGATCGGGCTGCTGACGCCGCGCAGCATCCTCGGCCATGCGATCTTCCTGGATGAGCACCCTTCGATCGGATGGCCCTCCTTCGGCGGAGCGGGGGCGCGCGACCTCGGGATCATGGTCGAGCGCGGCGTCGCCGTCGCCCACTGCCCCTCCCCCTTCGCCCGCTACGGCGAGCACCTCTGCGACTTCGGCCGCTACGCCCGGCGGGGCGTGCGGATGGCGATGGGCACCGATTGCGCGCCGCACAACCTGATCGAGGAGATGCGGCTTGCGATCCTGCTGGCGCGCAACGCCGGGCGGGACCTGGCGGGGGGCGATACCGCCATGGTCTTCCATGCGGCGACCGCGGGCGGCGCCGATGCGCTGGGGCGGCCGGACCTCGGCCGGCTGATGGCCGGCGGCGCGGCCGACCTGGCGCTGATCGACCTCGCCCATCCGCTGATGGCCCCGCCGCGCGACCCGCTGCGGGCGCTGGTCTTCCACGCCGCCGACCGGGCGGTGCAGCGGGTGATCGTCGCCGGGGAGACGGTGCTGGCCCAGGGGCGGCCGACGAAGCTGGACGTGGCCGACG
Source organism: Paeniroseomonas aquatica (assembly GCF_030409335.1). GTDB lineage: Bacteria > Pseudomonadota > Alphaproteobacteria > Acetobacterales > Acetobacteraceae > Belnapia > Belnapia aquatica. The sequence continues at coordinate 75,066 of NZ_JAUFPN010000197.1, read as the reverse complement.
CGGCCGGCATCCTGGCCGAGAGCCAGGCGCGGATGCTGCGCGACGCCGGGATGCTGGACTACCGCGGCCGCGACGGGGACAGCATCGCGCCGCTCAGCCTGGCCTTCGCCCGATGACCTTCTCGCTCATCGCCCGCTGCCCGCGGACGGGGCAATTCGGCGCGGCGGTGACGACCTCCTCCATCGCCGTCGGCAGCCGGGTGCCCTTCGCCGCCGCCGGGGTGGGGGCGGTGCTGACCCAGCACCGCACCGACCCGGGGCTCGGCCCCAAGGGGCTGGCGCTGCTGCGCCGCGGCCTGGGCGCCGCGGCGGTGGTCGAGGCGCTGGTGGCGGGCACCCCGCACCATGCCTGGCGGCAGCTCGCGGTGGTGGATGCGGCCGGGCGCACCGCGCATTTCCACGGCGCGGCGGTGAAGCCGGAACGCGCCGCGGCGCATGGGCCGGGGGTGGTGGCGCTGGGCAACATCCTCGCCGCGGAGCGGGTGCCGGCGGCGATGCTGGCGGGCTTCCTGGCGGCGCCGGACGAACCGCTGGCCGAGCGGCTGCTGCGCGGGCTGGAGGCCGGGGAGGCGGCCGGCGGCGAGCATGGCGCGGTGACCTCGGCCAGCCTGCTGGTGGCCTGGCGGGAGCCCTTCCCCTACGTCGACCTCCGCATCGACCAGTCGGCGGCGCCGCTGCCCGCCCTCCGGGCGCTGTGGGAGGCCTATGCCCCGCTGGCCGAGGGCTTCCTGCAGCGGGCGACCGACCCGGGGGAGGCGCCGGTCTTCTGATACGGGCGGTCCGGCCGGCGTCTTCCGGCAGGGTTGAACTTGCACGCTGCCGAACCGTTGGGCTGCAATCCTGATGGAGTGAACACGATGAGCATCTTCAGCCGCATCCTCGAGAAGCTGACCGGCCATGCCCAGGCCGCCCCGCCGACCGTCCCCTCGGCCGTGCCTTCCGCCTCCCCGGCCCCGGCCGATGACCAGCCGGGCACCGGCACCGCCACCGCCGCCGCGGCGACCACCACCCCGGTCGATGTCACCGCGGTGATGACCGGCCTGGCGCAGCAGTCAAAGCAGCGCCTGGACTGGCAGCATTCGATCGTCGACATGATGAAGCTGCTCGAGATGGACAGCAGCCTCGAGGCGCGGAAGACGCTGGCGAAGGAGCTGAACTACACCGGCGATACCAACGACAGCGCCAGCATGAACGTCTGGCTGCACAAGCAGGTCATGCAGAAGCTGGCCGACAACGGCGGCAAGGTGCCGGCCGACCTGCTGCACTAGGACCTCGCCGAAACCCTTCCCGGGGCGGCGGCGTTCGCCGCCTTTGGGGAGGGGCCGCCCATGCCGCGCAATGCCAGCGAGATCGTCGTCGACACCCTGCACGCCTGGGGCGTGAACGTGATCTTCGGCTATGCCGGGGACGGCATCAACGGCGTGGTCGAGGCGCTGCGGCACCGCGAGGACCGCATCCGCTTCGTCACCGTCCGGCACGAGGAGAGCGCGGCCTTCATGGCCGCGGCCTATGCCAAATTCACCGGGCGGATCGGCTGCTGCTTCGCCACCACCGGGCCCGGCGGGCTGCACCTGCTCAACGGCCTCTATGACGCCAAGCTCGACCTGGCGCCGGTGGTGGCCATCACCGGCCTGCCCTACCACGACATCGCCGATACCTTCACCCAGCAGGACGTGCCGCTCGACCGCGTCCTCGCCGATGTCGCGGCCTATACCGCCCGCATCACCGGCGCGGCGCAGGCCGAGACGGTGACCAGCCTCGCCTGCCGCACCGCCCTGGCCCGCCGCGGCGTGGCGCATCTCTCGCTCGCCGTCGACGTGCAGGAGGAGACCGAGGACGCGCCCTCCCCGCGCGGCGCGGCGCAGACCAGCGCGGCCAATTGGGTCGAGGGGCTGCGGCTGCCGGAGCCGGCGGCGCTGGCGCAGGCGGCCGAGATCCTGAACGGCGCGCAGCGGGTGGCGATCCTCGCCGGCCGCGGCGCGCTCGGCGCCCGGGCCGAGCTCGAGCAGGTGGCCGAGACGCTGGGGGCGCCGGTGATCAAGGCGCTGCTGGGCAAGGCGGTGCTGCCGGACGAGCATCCGCTGACCACCGGCGGCATCGGGCTCTACGGCACCTTCGGCACCCATGCGGCGGTCCGGGACTGCGACGCGCTGCTGATCCTCGGCTCGACCTTCCCTTACGTCGAATACTACCCGAAGCCGGGCCAGGCCCGCATCGTGCAGGTCGACCGCGACCCGCAGCGGATCGGGCTGCGGCAGGCGACCGAGGCCGGGCTGGTGGGCGATGCCCGGGCGGTGCTGGCGCAGCTGCTGCCGCTGCTGCGGCGGAAGCCGGACCGCGGCTTCCTCGCCATGGCGCAGGCGGAGACGCGGCGCTGGCACGAGACGCTGCGGGCGGCCGAGGAGAGCCCCCGCCTGCCGATGAACCCGGCGGCGCCGGTCGCGGCGCTGGGCGCCCGGATGCCCCCCGATGCGGTGGTGGTCTCCGACAGCGGGCACCACACCGGGCTGGTGGCGCGGCACATGCGCCTGGGGCCGGAGCACGAGTTCGGCGTCTCCGGCACCCTGGCCTCGATGGCCTGCGCCATTCCCTATGCGGTGGCGGCCGGCTGCGCCTGGCCGGGGCGGCCAGTCATCGGCGTCATCGGCGACGGCGGGCTGGCGATGCAGCTCGGCGAATTCGCCACGGCGGTGGCGATGCGGCTGGACCTGAAACTTCTGGTGCTGCGCAACGGCACGCTCGGGCAGATCAAGTGGGAGCAGATCCTGTTCCTCGGCAATCCGGAGCACGGCTGCGAGGTGCCGGCGATCGACTTCGCCAGGGCGGCCGAGGCGATGGGCGGCCGCGGCTTCACCGTGGACGACCCGGCGCAGCTCGGGCCGGTGCTGGACGCGGCGCTGGCGACGGCGGGGCCGGTGATCATCCAGGCCATCGTCGACCCGAACGAGCCGCTGCTGCCGGCGGTGGTCTCGGAGGCCTATGCCAGGCACCTGCGGCAGGCGCTCGACGGCGGCACCCAGGGCGCGGCCGAGATCACGGCGGCGCTGGGGCGGGAGCCGTCGCGGTCGATGCTGGGCGAGGCCGGCGGATAGCGCTTCGGTCCGAGCCGGCGTCGGCGCTAGGCTGGCCGCACGCGAGGCCAGCAGGAGGGTCGTGCCATGCCAGTTCCTACCGCCGGCGAGGTGCTGCGGCTGTGGTTCGAGGAGGTCTGGAACCAGTGCGACGCCAGCCGGATCGAGGTCCATATGGCGCCGGCGGGGATCGCCCGCGCGGTCGACGAGACCGGCGCGGATGCGCATGGCCCGGCGGCGTTCCGCGCCTTCTTCGAGCGTTTCCTCGACAGCTTCTCGGACATCCGCTTCACCATGCATGAGGTGGTCGAGGCCGGGCCGCTGGCGGCGGGGCGCTGGACCGCGCGGCTGACCCATAGCGGGCCGGGGCTCGGGGTGCCGCCGACCGGGCGCAGCCTGGAGCTCAGCGGCATGGCCATGGTCCGGGTCGAGGACGGCAAGATCGTCGAGGGCTGGAACGAGTGGAACCGCATGGCGCTGGCGACCGGGCTCGGGCTGCTGGTGGCGCCGGCGCGCTGAGCCGCCCCCCGCCGGGCGGCGCTGGACCGCCAGCCTGCATCCCGCTTATCTGGCGCCCTGAACGACGGGGATGAAGCCATGAAGACGCGCGCTGCGGTGGCCTGGGCGGCGGGGAAGCCGCTGACGATCGAGACCATCGACATCGGCGGGCCCAAGGCCGGCGAGGTGCTGGTGGAGGTGATGGCGACCGGGCTCTGCCATACCGACCAGTACACGCTGAGCGGGCGCGACCCGGAGGGGATGTTCCCGGCCATCCTGGGCCACGAGGGCGCGGGGATCGTGCGCGAGGTCGGCGCCGGCGTCACCGGACTGAGGCCGGGCGACCATGTGATCCCGCTCTACACGCCGGAATGCCGGCAGTGCAAAACCTGCCTCAGCCGGCGGTCCAACCTGTGTACCGCCATCCGTGCGACCCAGGGCCGCGGCGTGATGCCGGACGGGACCAGCCGCTTCTCCTGCGAGGGCACGCAGGTGATGCACTACATGGGTTGCTCGACCTTCGCCAATTTCACCGTGCTGCCGGAGATCGCGCTGGCGAAAATCCGCGAGGACGCGCCCTTCGACAAGATCTGCTACATCGGCTGCGGCGTGACGACGGGCGTCGGCGCCGTCATCAACACCGCCAAGGTCTGGCCGGGGGCGAATGTCGCGGTCTTCGGCCTCGGCGGCATCGGGCTGAACGTGCTGCAGGGCGCGCGGATGGTGGGCGCCGACAAGATCATCGGCGTCGACCTCAACCCCGAGCGGGAGAAGATGGCCCGGCAGTTCGGCATGACCCACTTCGTCAACCCGGACGTTGTCGGGCACGACAAGGTGGTGCAGGCGATCCAGGACCTGACCGACGGCGGCGCCGACTTCTCCTTCGAGTGCATCGGCAACACCAAGGTCATGCGCCAGGCGCTGGAATGCACCCACCGCGGCTGGGGCGAGAGCATCATCATCGGCGTCGCCGGCGCCGGCGAGGAAATCTCCACGCGGCCCTTCCAGCTCGTCACCGGGCGCAACTGGCGCGGCACCGCCTTCGGCGGGGCGCGGGGGCGGACCGACGTGCCGAAGATCGTCGACTGGTACATGGAGGGGAAGATCGACATCGACAGCCTGATCACCCACACCATGCCGCTCGAGCAGATCAACCACGGCTTCGAGCTGATGGAGCGCGGCGAGAGCATCCGCTCGGTGGTGATCTACTGATGCGGCGTCGCCTGCTGCTGGCCGGCGTCCTGGCCGCGCCGGCGGCGCGGGCGCAGGGCGGCTACCCCGACCGGCCGATCCGCCTGGTCATCCCCTGGCCGCCGGGCGGGACCAACGACATCATCGGCCGGCTGGTGACCGAGGGCATGGCCGCCCGGCTCGGCCAGCCGGTGGTGATCGAGAACCGCGGCGGCGCCGGCGGCATGCTGGGCTCGGAGGTCGTCGCCAAGGCGCCGGCCGATGGCCATACGCTGCTGCTCGGCGGCAGCGGCAGCCTGACCATCACCAGCCTGGTGCAGGCCCGCCTGCCCTACGACGTGGCGACCGCCTTCGCGCCGATCGGCATGATGGCGCAGGGGCCGAACGTCATCGTGGTGCATCCCTCGGTGCCGGCGACCACCCTGCGCGAGCTGCAGGCGGCGGCGCGCGCGGCGCAGCCGTCGCTCTCCTATGCCTCGCCCGGGGTCGGCTCGACCGGGCATGCGGCGGGGGCGATGATCGCCCAGGCGCTGGAGGTGGAGATGGACCACATCCCCTACCGCGGCACCGGCCCGGCGCTGAACGACGTGCTGGCCGGGCGGGTGCCGGTCTTCACCAATGCCCTGGCGCCGATGCTGCCGCATGTGCAGTCCGGGGCGCTGCGGGCCATCGCCATCGCCGGCGGCCGCCGCAGCGCGGCGCTGCCCGCGTTGCCGACCACCGCCGAGGCGGGCTTCCCGCAGATCGAGGCGAGCACCTGGTTCGCCTTGCTGGCCACCGGCGGCACCCCGCCGGAGCGGGTCGCCCGGCTGCACGCGGTGCTGAACGAGACGCTGGCCGAGCCGGAGCTGCGGCGGAAGCTGCTGGACGGCGGCCTCGAGGTCGAGCCGAGCGAGAGCCCGGCGGCCTTCGAGGCGTATTTCGCCGCCGACCGGGCACGCTGGGCGCCGGTGGTGCGGCGGGCCGGGATGCGGGTGGAGTAGCGCCGCCTGCCGGGTTGCGGCATGATAGCCGGAACGAATACCGGGGAGGCCAGGCATGATCGGTCGTCGGACGCTCGCGCCCCTGTTGCTGGCGGCGGGCGCGGCCCGGGCCCAGGTGCCCCCCTGGCCCTCGCGCACCCTCCGCATGGTCATCCCCTGGCCGCCGGGCCAGGCGACCGACATCATCGGCCGCATCATCGCCCAGCACCTCTCGGCCCGGCTCGGCCAGACCGTGGTGCCGGAGAACCGGCCGGGCGCCGGCGGCATGATCGGCACCGACGCCGTCGCCAAGGCGGCCCCCGATGGCTACACGCTGCTCTCGGCCTCGATCGGGCCGATCACCTTCGGGCCGCTGGTGCAGCGCACGCCCTACGACGTGGCCCGCGACCTGGCGCCGGTCTGCAGCTTCGGCATCGCCCCCTACATGCTGCTGGTGAAGCCCGACTTCCCGGCCGCCGATGCCCGGGCCTTCGTCGCCCTGCTGAAGCGGAACCCGGGGAAGTACACCTTCGCCTCCTCCGGCATCGGCGGGGCGCAGCACCTGCTGACCGCGCTGTTCAATGCCCGCGCCGGGGTCGATGCGCTGCATGTCCCCTTCCAGGGCAGCGGCCCGGCGATGGCGGCCTTCCTCGGCGGCTCGGTCGACTACGCCATCGAGACCCCGGCGGCGGCCGGCGCGCTGGTGCGGCAGGGCAGCCTGCGGCCGCTCGGCATCAGCACCGCCAGGCCGAGCCCCCTGCTGCCGGGGCTGGAGCCGCTGGCGAGCGCGGCCGATCTGCCGGGCTACGACATCGGCGGCTGGAACGGGCTGATGACGACCGCCGGCACCCCGGCCCCGATCATCGACCGGCTGCTGGCCGAGGTGACCGACGGGCTGGCCACGCCCGAGCTGCGGGAGCGCTTCGCCGCGCTCGGGATGGAGGTGGGCGTGCTGGGGCCGGAGGCCTTCCGCACGATGCTGCGGGCACAATGGGAGTTGTTCGGCGGGCTGATCCGCCAGCTTGGCATCCGGGCGGAATGACGCCACATGGGCGGGACCAGAACACGTCCGGGAAACATAACAATGAACCGTCGCTCGCTGCTGCTCGCCACCCCTGCCCTGCTGCTGGCGCGGCCTGTCCTGGCCCAGGGGGGCAATGCCGGCGCCTATCCGGCGCGGCCGGTGCGCATGGTGGTGCCCTGGCCGCCGGGCCAGGCGACGGACCTGATGGCGCGCGTCGCCGGGCAGCAGGTGGCGGCGCAATGGGGCCAGCCCATCATCCCCGAGAACAAGGCCGGCGCCGGCGGCATGATCGGCAGCGATGCGGTCGCCAAGGCCCAACCCGATGGCTACACCATCCTCGCCGCCTCGACCGGGCCGATCACCACCGCGCCGCTGGTGCAGCGCACGCCCTATGACCCGGAGAAGGACTTCGCCCCGGTGGCGATGATCGGCATCTCCCCCTATGTGCTGACGGTGACGAACGCCTTCCCGGCGAAGACGGCGGAGGAGTTCATCAAGGTGGTGAAGGCGAGCCCGGGCAAGTTCACCTATGCCTCCTCGGGCACCGGGGCGGCGGCGCATCTGATCACCCTCATGTGGCTCAACCGGGCCGGGCTGACGGACACCGTGCACGTGCCCTTCCAGGGCAGCGGGCCGGCGCTGACGGCTGTCATGGCGGGGCAGGTCGACTTCGCCATCGATACCCTGGCGGCGACCGGGCCGCTGGTCCGCCAGGGCGGGCTGCGGGCGATGGGGATCTCGCTCGCCGCCGGCAGCGAGCTGGCGCCGGACATCGCGCCGCTGGCGCGGCTGGCGGAGACGCCGGGCTTCGACGTCGGCGCCTTCGGCGGCTACATGATGCCGGCGGGCACCCCCGCCGCCATCATCGAGCGGCTGGCGGCGGAGACCGAGAAGGCCATGGGCACCGCCGAGGTGAAGCAGCGGATGGCCTCCATCGGCTTCCAAGCGCAGCCGCGCGGCACCGCGGATTTCACCGCCTTCCTCAAGACCCACCGGGAGCAGTTCCGGCAGGTGATCGAGGAGAACAAGCTGCGGGTGGAGTAGCGGACGGGCGGGGGGAAGGCTCCCCCCGCCCTCGCCTCAGGCGATGAGGATGGTCTGGCCCGAGAGGGTCACGGTCGAGAGGTCGATCAGGCCGCTGAGCTCGACGATCATGTCGATGCCGTTGATGAACTCGGCATTGCTGCCGCTGGCGTCGTGCCGGCCCTGCACCAGGTAGGTGTCGCCCCCGAACTGGAACCAGCCGAAGCGGCCGTTGACGCTGGCATTGCCGCCGGCGCTGACGACCGCGTTGGCGTAGTCCTGGAAGATCGCGTGCTGACCGAGCACCATCCGGGTGGTGTTGAAGCTCTCGGTCCCGAGGTCGGCGAAGGTGATGGCATCGCCGGCGCCGATGTCGCGAATCGTGGTGTAGATGTGCAGGCTGCTGCCGGGGGCGGTCAGGGTGACGGTATCGGCGCCTTCCCCCAGCGTGACGTCGTTCATGCCGCCGCCCAGGGTCACCGTGTCGACGCCCCGGCCGCCGACATAGGTGTTGCTGCCGGAGGTGGCGACGAAGGTATTGGCGCCGTCGCCGAGCAGGACGACGTTGTCGCCGCCGGTGAGGACGACGCTGTCGTTGCCGCCGCCGGCGGTGACGACGTGGCTGCCGCCGCTGCCGATGAAGCTGTTGTTGCCCTCGCCGAGGTCGATGGCGCCGTCCCGGTTGTTGGCGGCGGTGACGGCATCGTCGCCGCTGCCGCCGGTATAGGTCACCACCTGGGTGGCGGCGGTGAGGTTGACGGTATTGGGGCCGGTGGCGCTGCCGGAGACGCTGGCGGCATGCGCCAGCGCGCCGGAGGTCCAGCTGAAGCCGCCGAGGGTGATGCCGCTGGCATCGACCGTGGTGAGCTGCGTGCTGGTCGCCGTCAGGGTCAGGCCGGCATTGCCTGCGACGGTGATGGAGTGGGAGGCGTTGCCGAGCAGGGTGACGAAGTCGTTGAAGCCGCCGGTCGGCGTGGCCTGGGTGTCCTGCACCAGGATCTCGACATGCTCGACCCCGCTCATGGTGAGGCCGGTGGAGGCGAAGGCCACCCCGGCGCCGCTGCCGTCGCGCAGCACCAGGTGGACCAGGTCGTCGGGGCCGGCGGCGAAGGCCGCGTTGGCGACGGTATAGGCGGTGCCGGCGCCGCTGAGGTCCAGCGTGCCGCCGTTCGCGAGGTTACTCAGCGTCAGGCCGTTGCCGCCCTGGGTGCTGACGTGGTCGGGGATGCCGAGGACGGCGAGGTCGACGGTCTGGTTGGTGGCGCCGGTCAGCACCAGCCGCTCGAAACCGGTCACCACCCCGGCGAAGGCGTTGCTGCCCGAGGCGGTCGCGGCCAGGGCGGCGGTCATGGTCAGGGAGTCGGTGCCGGCGCCGCCGGAGAGCATGGCCCCGGGCGTGGCGGCCTGCGAGCCGAGGTTCAGGCTGTCGTCGCCGCCGCCGAGCGAGACCGCGTGGTCGACGGTATTGAAGGTGAGCGTCACCCGGTCGGCGCCCTCGCCGCCGGCGAAACTCGCCCGGTCCGCGTTCAGGGTGATGGTGGAGGTGCCGGTGGTGGCGCTGGTATCGACGCTGGCGAGGCTGCCGGAGCCGCCGAAATCCGCCGTCAGCCCGGCATTGCCGCCGACGGTGACGGTCTGCAGCGCCGTCATGCCGGCGGTCGAGGTCAGGGTCAGGCGCTGGCTGCCCTCGAGGTTGAGGCTGGCCATGGCGCCCAGGGTGATGTTGGCGAGGGTCGAGCCGCGGCCGGTGGTGGTGACATTCAGCGTGGTATAGACGTCGGCGTCGTCGAGCGTGCCGCCGGTCTGGCCGTCGAGGGTGGCGTCGAGGGTCAGGTTGGTCGGCGTGGCCAGGCTGCTGTTGTCGATGATGATGTTGCCGGAGCCGCCGCTGAGGCTCAGCGTGGTCAGGGCGGTGTCGCTGATGACGAGGCCGGTGTAGTTCGCCACCGTGACCGAGGCGATGGTGCCCGCCAGGGTGGTGCTGCCCGCGTTCACGTCGGTGATGTGGACGCTGTTCGTCGCCACCCCGGCGACATCGGCGGAGGCGGTGGCCCGGGCGGTCGCGGTCACGGTCACCGCGGTGGTCGCCCCGGTGCCCTGCACGGTCACCGCGCCCATGGTGGTGGTCGTGTTCGCCGCATTGCCGGCGTGCTGGGCGATGCTGACGGTGCTGCCGCCGATCACCTCGATGGTGCCCATCGCCACGGGCCCGACCGAGCTCGTGCTGACGCTGACCTCGCCGGTCGGGGCAGTGATGTTGCCGATGAGCACCGTGCCGAGGGTGGCGCCGGTCATCTCCAGGGTGATGTCCCTGCCGCCGTTGATCACGGCATGGCCGGTGCCGGTATCGGCGAAGGTGGCGACCACCGAGGTGTCCGGACCGATGGTGAGCCGGTCGCCGCCGCCGACGCCCTGCACCGAAAGCCCCTCCAGCCCGTCCCAGAGGGTGGTGTCGAGCTGGATGGGGTGCGCCGTGGATACGATGCTGGCCCGCTCGACGTGGCTGAGGACCGGCAGCGCGCCGAGCAGGACGCCGGCCGTGTCGGTCACCTCCAGGAAGTCGTCGCCGTCGCCGCCGTCGATCCGGTCGGTGCCGGCGAAGCCGCCGGGGACCGTCGAGGTGATGGTGTCATCGTAGGCGGAGCCGGTGATGCTGTCCGTATCGGCGGTGAGGAAGAATTGGGTCTGGGGCGAGGTATCCGCCACCGCGACGGTCGCGGCCAGGCCTTCGATGCTCAGCGTCAGGCTCTCCGGCCCCTCGGTCGCGCCGTCGGCGAGCAGGGTGACGGCGATCTCGGCGCGGCCCTCGGCGTCGAGGGTGGCGGTGCCGGTCAGCGGGCCCGCCACATCCTCGGCCTGCACGCCGCCGAGGGTCCAGGCGACGACGGTGCCGGCGGGCAGGCCGGGCGCGACATAGGTGAAGGTGACGGTATCGCCCTCGTCGGCGGCGGCGGCGCTGGCGCTCAGCACCGGCTCAGGCGGCGGGCCCGGCGGCGGCCCGGCCGGCAGCTCGGCCGGCGGCCCGGCGGGCGGCTCGGCCGGGGCGCGGTGCTCGGCGTGGCCGTGGCGCAGGAAATGCTCCAGCGGGTTGATGCCGGCGGCGGCGACATCCGGGTTGTGCGCGAGGTACCAGCCGGTGTCGAAGCGGCCCGAGGGATTGCGGCCTTCGTGCCAGCCATGGGTCAGGTAATGCGCATAGGGGTCCATGCCGGAGGCGGCCACGTCGGCATTGGCGGCGAGGTAGCCCTGCACCGAGAAATAGGCGTTGGGGTCACGGCCTTCCTGCTGGCCGTGGTGCAGGAAATGCCACAGCGGGTTGACCCCCGCCGCGGCGATGTCCGGGTTCTGGGCCAGGTAGAAATCCTGGTCGAACAGGACCGAGGGGCTGCGGCCCTCGGCGGCGCCGAAGCGGGCATAGTGCTCGAGCGGGTTCATGCCGCGGGCCACCACGTCGGGATTGGCCGCCAGGTAGCCGCTGGTCGAGAAATAGGGGTTGGGGTCGAAGCCCTGCGACCAGCCGGTCCGCAGGTAGTGCTCGGCCGCGCTGAGGCCCGAGGCCGCGGCGTCGGGGTGACGGGCGAAGTAATAGGTCGCGTCGACGAGCGAGGCGAGGTCGGGGATCTGGGTCTCGGCCATGGAAGTCCCGTGCATGCGTTGCGGTGCACCGCAAGGCATACCGGGCAGGGCTTAAAAGGGCGTTAGGCCCCCGCCCGCCCGCCGCCGCCTCAGTAGCTTTTCGGCAGGCCGAGCACGCGCTCCGCGATGTAGCAGCAGATCAGGTTGGGGCTGACCGGGGCGATCCAGGGGATCATCGCCTCGCGCAGGAAGCGCTCGACGTGGTATTCCTTGGCATAGCCGAAGCCGCCATGGGTCATCACCGCATTCTGGCAGGCCTTCATCGCCGCTTCCGCCGCGAGGTACTTGGCCGCGTTGGCGGCGGCGCCGCTGTCCTGCTTCCGGTCGTATTTCCAGGCGGCCTGCAGGGTCATCAGCCAGGCGGCCTCGAGCGCCATCCAGTCCTGCGCGAGGGGGTGCTGCACCGCCTGGTTCTGGCCGATGGGGCGGCCGAAGACCACCCGCTCCCGGGCGTAGTCGGTGGCCCGCTTCAGCGCGACGCGGCCGATGCCGACGGCCTCGGCGGCGATCAGCACGCGCTCGGGGTTCAGCCCGTGCAGGATGTAGCGGAAGCCGCGGCCCTCCTCGCCGATCCGGTCCTCGAGCGGGATGGGCATGTCCTCGAAGAAGATCTCGTTGGAATCAACCGCCTTGCGGCCGGCCTTGTCGATCTCGCGGATGCTGGCATGCGCCCGGTCGAGCCTGGTGTAGAACAGGCTGATGCCGTCGGCCGGGCTGGCGCATTGCTCGATCGGGGTGGTGCGGGCCAGCAGCAGGATATTGTCGGCGACTTGGGCGGAGCTGATCCAGACCTTCTGGCCATTGGCGTAGTAGGTATCGCCGCGCCGCTCGGCCCGGCACTTGAGCCGGGTGGTGTCGAGGCCGGTGGTCGGCTCGGTCACGCCGAAGCAGGCCTTCACCTCGCCGCGGGCAATGGGCGGCAGCATCCGCGCCTTCTGCTCCGGCGTGCCGTGCACCACCACGGGGTGCAGGCCGAAGATGTTGAGGTGGACCGCGGTCGCGCCCGACATGCCGGCACCGGAGGCGGCGATCGCCTCCATCAGCAGCGCCGCCTCGGTGATGCCGAGGCCGGAGCCGCCGTATTCCTCGGGGATGCAGATGCCGAGCCAGCCGGCCTCGGCCAGGGCCCGGTGGAAGTCGTGCGGGAAGCCGCCTTCCTTGTCCTTCTTCAGCCAATAGGCATCGTCGAAGCGGGCGCAGATGGCGGTGACCGCCTCGCGGATCGAATCCTGTTCCGGGGTCAGCGCGAAATCCATCCTGGGTGTCCTCCTGGGACCCAGGCTTGCCCTCCGGGGGTGGGATGGTCAACCGTGGGGCCGGACCATGGGGGATATGGGTGGATGCTGCCGTTGATCGGGTATCTGGATCGCTTCTCGGGCCGGCCGGGGGAGAGCCTCGCGGTGAAGGTCTCGGCGGCGATGCCCTATGCGGCGGATATCGTGCGGATCCGGCATGCCGACCCCAATCCGGCGGGGCCGGGGATGCGGCTGCTCCCGGTCGCCTCCGCCTGCGCGGGGGCGTATCCGGCGCGGGTCCAGGCGGTGCCGCTCGGCTCCTCCGGCCATGCCGGCGGGGCGCTGGAACTCGGCCGCGGCTTCACCCTTCTGCTGCGGCTGCAGCCCTGGCTGCTGCGCGGGCAGGTGGTGGCGCTCGAGGTCGGCGGCCATGCCCTGGCGCTGACGCTGGGTGCCGCGGGGCTGGTGGCGACGGCGGATGGCGTGGCCTGCGCCCTGGCGGCGGCCCCCCACCCCCGGCGCTGGTACGAGGTCGCGGTGACCCTCGGCGAGGGCCGGCTGCGGCTGGCGCAGCGGGCGCTGCAGCCGGTGGCGGGCCGGCCGGACGAAGGCACGGCCGAGGCGGCGCTGCCGGCGGCGGACTGGTCGGGGACCGCGACGCTGACCTTCGGGGCCGGCTTCAACGGCCGGATCGAGGACCCGATGCTGCTGGCGGGCACTGACCCGGCCACGCTCGACGACCCGGAGGCGCTGCTGGCGGCCGGCCGGGTGCGGGCCTGGTGGGATTTCTCGATCGGCATCGGCGGCGACGGCATCACCGACCGCGGCCCGGCGGCCCTGCACGGGACGCTCCGGAACCTCCCGACCCGGGCCATGCGCGGCAGCCGCTGGACCGGGACGGAGCACGCCTGGCGCCACGCGCCGCGGCATTACGCCGCCATCCATTTCCACGAGGACGACCTGGCCGATTGCGGCTGGGAGACCGCCTTCACCGTGCCCATCCCGGCCGACATGCCGAGCGGCGTCTATGGCGTGCGATTACGTGGTGCCGATGGGGCGGCGACAGCCGAGGACATCATCCCCTTCTACGTGCTGCCGCCGAAGGGCACGGTGCGGGCGCCGATCGCCTTCCTCGCCAGCACCTTCACCTACCAGGTCTATGCCAACCACCAGCGCGGCAACCTTGACGACGCCTTCCGCCGGCGCATCGCGGAGTGGGGCGCCTATCCGCACAGCCCCGACGAGCATTCGGAATTCGCCCACAGCACCTACAACACCCACCCCGACGGCAGCGGCATCGGCTTCAGCACGCGGCTCCGGCCGATCCTGACCATGCGGCCGGGCTTCCTCACCTTCGACGATGCCCGCGGCTCCGGCCTCAGGCACTTCCCGGCCGACAGCCACATCACCGACTGGCTGGAGGCGAAGGGCATCGCCTTCGACGTCATCACCGACGAGGACCTCGATGCGGAGGGGCTGCCGCTGCTGGCCGGCTACAAGGCGGTGGTGACCGGGGCGCACCCCGAATACCACAGCCAGGTGATGCTAGACGCGCTGCAGAACTACGTGGGTGGCGGCGGGCGCCTGGCTTATCTCGGCGGCAACGGCTTCTACTGGAAGGTGGCGCGGCGGGCCGACCTGCCGGGGGTGATCGAGCTGCGCCGGGCCGAGGGCGGCATCCGCGCCTGGGCGGCCGATCCCGGCGAGTACTACCACCAGTTCGACGGCACCATGGGCGGCCTTTGGCGGCGCAACGGCCGGCCGCCGCAGCAGCTCTGCGGCGTCGGCTTCTCCGGCCAGGGCGCCTTCGAGGGCTCGCACTACCGGCGGCTGCCGGCCGCCGGGGACCCCCGCGTGGCCTGGATCATGGCGGGGGTCGAGGGCGATATCCTCGGCGACTTCGGCCTGTCCGGCGGCGGCGCCGCGGGCTTCGAGCTGGACCGGGCCGACCCGCTGCTCGGCACCCCGCCGGGGGCGGTGATCCTGGCGCGCTCGGAGCAGCACCAGTCCCACTTCGTGACGGTGCCGGAGGAATTGCTCGGCCGCATCACCACCATCCCCGGCGAGGATGCCGGGGCGCTGATCCGCGCCGAGATCGTCTATTTCGACACGCCGGGCGGCGGCGCGGTCTTCTCGACCGGCTCGATCACCTTTGCCGGGAGCCTGTCGCACAACGGCTACGCGAACCCGATCTCCCGGATGCTCGAGAACGTGCTGCGCCGGTTCGGCGCCTGAGGATGGCAATGCTGATGGATACCCAACAGGAACTGGCGCCGCGGAGCATTCAGCGCGGCGACTACCGGCCGCCGGCCTACGGGATCGATACGGTCGAACTGGATTTCCAACTCGATGCCGCGGCAACGGTCGTCACCGCGAAGCTGGCCCTGCGCCGCGCCGCGGAGGGCCCGCTGCGCCTTGATGGCGACGGGCTGACCCTGGTCGAGGCGCGCTGGGACGGCGTGGCGATCCCGCCGGAGCGGCTGAGCTTCGGCACCGATGGCGCGCTGACGATCCTGGAAGCCCCCGATGCCGGGCTGCTCGAGACCGTGGTGCGGATCGCGCCGGAGAGGAATACCGAGCTTTCCGGCCTCTATACCTCCGGCGGCAATTTCTACACCCAATGCGAGGCGGAGGGCTTCCGCCGCATCACCTTCTTCCCCGACCGCCCCGATGTGATGACGCGCTTCACCGTGACGCTGACCGCCGACAAGGCGAAGGTGCCGGTGCTGCTCTCGAACGGCAATCCGGATGGGGCCGGCGACCTGCCGGACGGCCGCCACTGGGCCCGCTGGGTCGATCCGCATCCGAAGCCGAGCTACCTCTTTGCCCTGGTCGCCGGCGACCTCGTCGCGGTGCGGGACCGCTTCACCACCGCCAGCGGCCGCGAGGTCGCGCTGAACATCTGGGTGCGGCGCGGCGACGAGGACCGCTGCGCCCATGCGATGGACAGCCTGATCCGCAGCATGCGCTGGGACGAGGAGGTCTTCGGCCTTGAGTACGACCTCGACGTCTTCAACATCGCCGCCGTCTCGGATTTCAACATGGGGGCGATGGAGAACAAGGGCCTCAACGTCTTCAACACGAAATACGTGCTCGCCAAGCCGGAGACGGCGACCGACGGCGACTACCAGGGCATCGAGACCGTCATCGCGCATGAGTATTTCCACAACTGGACCGGCAACCGCGTCACCTGCCGCGACTGGTTCCAGCTCAGCCTGAAGGAAGGGCTGACGGTCTTCCGCGACCAGGAGTTCAGCGCCGACCAGGGCAGCCGCGCGGTCAAGCGCATCCGCGACGTGCGCGGGCTGCGGGCGGCGCAATTCCCCGAGGACGCCGGGCCGATGGCGCATCCGGTGCGGCCGGACAGCTACATCGAGATCGACAATTTCTACACGCCGACGGTCTACCAGAAGGGCGCCGAGGTGGTGCGGCTGCTCCATACCCGCATCGGCGCCGCGGCCTTCCGGCGGGGGATGGACCTCTACATCGCCCGCAACGACAACCGCGCGGTGACCATCGAGGAATTCGTCGGCGCCATGCAGGAGGCCTCGGGCATCGACCTCTCGGCCTTCATGGGCTGGTACGACCAGGCCGGCACGCCGGAGCTGCTGGCCGAGGACAGCTACGATGCCGAGGCGAAGCGCTGGACCCTGACGCTGCGGCAGTCCATCCCGCCGACCCCGGGCCAGGAGACCAAGCATCCGGTGCCGATCCCGGTGGCGATGGGGCTACTGGACGGCAGCGGCGGCGAGCTGGCGACGCGGCTGGCCGGCGAGAACGCAGCGGAGCCCGGCACCCGCCTGCTGCTGCTGGAGCAGGCCGAGCAGCGCTTCGTCTTCGAGGACGTGGCGGCGCCGCCCACCCCCTCCCTGCTGCGCGGCTTCTCCGCGCCGGTGCGGCTGAAGGGCATCTCGCCCGAGCGGCTGCGCTTCCTCGCGGTGCACGACACCGACCCCTTCGTCCGCTGGGAGAGCGGGCTGCAATATGCCGCCGGGCTGATGCTGGGGATGGTCGCGGCGCGGCAGCGCGGCGAGGCGCCCGGCTTCGACGAGGCGCTGGCCGAGGCGGTGCTGGCCACGCTGCGCGGCGCCGAGGCCGACCCGGCCTTCGCCGCCGAGGCCCTGGCCCTGCCCGGCGAGGGCTTCCTCGCCGACCAGATGGAGATCGCCGATCCGCAGGCGATCCACCAGGTCCGCCAGCACCTCCGCCGGGAGATCGGCCGGCGCTGCGGCGCCGAGCTCCGGGCCTGCTACGCCAGCCTGGCCGAGGCCGGCGCCTACCAGGTCGATGGCCGCAGCATCGGCCGCCGGGCGCTGCGCAATTCCTGCCTCGCCTATCTGGTGGCGGCCGGCGATGCCGGGCTGGCCGCGGCGCAGTATGAGGCGGCGACCAACATGACGGACACGCTGGCGGCGCTGTCGCTGCTGGTCGATACCACCCATCCCGCCCGCGACGCGGCGCTGGAGGCCTTCCACGCCCGCTGGCACGGGGATGAGCTGGTGCTGGACAAGTGGTTCTCCATCCAGGCCATGTCGGCCCGGCCGGATGCCATGGAAGCCGTGCGCGCGCTGCAGGCGCATCCGGACTTCGACCTGCGCAACCCGAACCGGGCGCGCGCGCTCATCGGCGCCTTCGCCAGCGGCAATCCGCAGCATTTCCACGCCGCCGATGGCACCGGCTACCGCTTCCTCGCCGATGCGGTGATCGCGCTCGACCCGATCAACGCCTCGATGGCGGCGCGGCTGATCTCGCCGCTCGGGATGTGGCGGCGGCAGGCGCCGGCGCGGGCGGCGCTGATGCGGCGGGAGCTGCGGCGCATCCTCGAGGTGCCGAAGCTGAGCAAGGGGACCTTCGAGAAGGCCTCGAAGGGCCTGCTGTAGCTCAGGCCTTCGCCGCGGTGATGGCATCCAGCACGCCATCCATGGCGCGCTGGAAGGCCGGGCCGTCGAGGTAGCCGTCGGTATCGCCGGCACGCTCGAGGAAGGCCCGCCAGCCCGGCCGGGCCATGGCGGCGCGGAAGCGGTCGTGGAAGTAGGCGACGGCCGCATCGGGCGTCGCCGCCGGCATGACCCAGCCCTTCATGTTCTCGATGTCGAGGCTCCAGCCGAGCTCCTTCAGCGTCGGCACGCCCGGGTAGCTCTCGGCCCGGTCGGCCGAGCAGCAGGCGAGGATGCGCAGCAACCCGCCGTCGGTCAGGCCGCGGAACTCCTCGGGGCTGGCGACCATCAGATCCACCTGCCCGGCGGCGACGGCCTGCAGCCCCGGGGCGCCGCCGGTATAGGGGACGTGCAGCAGCTCGACCCCCGCCCGCTTCTCCAGCACCACGAAGACCGAGTGGTAGATCGAGCCGATGCCGGAGGAGCCGTGGCTGACCGCCTGCGGCTTCGCCTTCGCCGCGGCGATCACCTCGGCCATGCTGCGCCAGGGGCTGTCGGCCTTGACCAGGATGAACATGCGCTGGCGCATCAGCCGCATCACGGCACGAAAGCTGGTCCTAGGGTCGTAGGGCAGCTGCCGCCAGGCGGGGATGCTGGTGCTCTCGCTGCCGCCGCCCATCAGCAGGGTATGGCCCTCGGCGCCCAGGGCTGCGACCTGCTGGGCGGCGAGGGTGCCGCCGGCGCCGGGGCGGTTCACCACGAACAGCGGCTGCGGGATCAGCGGCTGCGCCGCCTCGACGATGGCGCGGGCGATGAGGTCGGCGCCGCCGCCGGGGGCGAAGCCGATGATGCATTGCACCGGCCGGGTCGGCTCCCAGCCGGGCGCGGGCTGCCCGGCGGCCCGGCCGGCGGCCAGCGCGGCGAGGCCGCCCAGCAGGACCCTTCGGTGTGGCATCGTCGCTTGCTCCCGGCGCGCATTGGCCGGGCGGACCGGCGTCAGCCAGACTGCCGCAGCAGACCGAGGCTGGCCAGTTCCGTCTGCAGCGCCGCCGGGCCGGTGAAATGGATGCCATGCATGCCGAGCGCGGTGGCGGCCGCGGCATTGCCGGGGTTGTCGTCGATGTAGACGATCTCCTCCGGCCGCAGCCCGTGGCGCTCGACCAGCAGCCGGTAGATGCGGGGATCCGGCTTGATCAGCCCCTCCTGGCCGGAGACCACGATGCCCTGGAACCAGGCCATGAATTCGAAGCGCTCCAGCGCCACCGGGAAGGTCTCGGCAGACCAGTTGGTCAGGGCGAAGAGCGGCGTGCCGGCGGCGCGCAGCGCGGCCAGGATCTCCACCGTACCGGCGATGGGTCCGGCGATCATCTCCGGCCAGCGCCGGTGGAAGGCCTCGATCAGCGCCGCCTGGCCGGGGTGCGCCGCGGCCAGCTCGGCGGTCGCCTCGGCCCAGGGGCGGCCGGCGTCCTGCCGCAGGTTCCAGGCGCCGGTGCAGACCTCGGCGAGGAAGCGCTCCATGCCGGCGGCGTCGCCGGGGAAGAGCTTGCGGTAGAGGTGGCGGGGGTCCCAGTCGATCAGCACGCCGCCGAGGTCGAAGACGACGGTGCTGCGGGCAGTGGCTGGCGGTGCGGGCAAGCGGCCTCTCCTGCGGTGGCGGTGGCCGAGCCTGCCGCATCCGCGGCCCGCTGGACAGCGGGGGGCCGGGCGCCTTCACTCCATGCCCAGGAAGGAAATCCCGCCCGATGCTGCCGACGCCGAGACTGCCGGTCCCCCCGGGCGCCTGCGACACGCACATGCACCTCTATGGCCCCGGCTATCCGCTGGCCCCGACCAATGGCGGGCGGCCGGTGCCGGCGGAGGCGGATGTGGCGGCCTACCGGGCGGTGATGGCGCGGCTCGGGCTGAGCCGGGTGGTGGTGGTGCAGCCGACCAGCTACGGCACCGACAACCGCTGCACCCTGGATGCGGTGGCAACGCTCGGCGACGCGGCGCGGGCGGTGGTGGTGGTGACGCCGGCGGCGACGCCGGCCGGGCTGGCGCGGCTGCATGCGGCCGGGGCCCGCGGCGCCCGCTTCCACCTGCTCGGCGGCGCGCCGCAGGGCTGGGAGGCGGTCGCGCCGGTGGCGGCGCTGGTGGCGCCGCTCGGCTGGCACGTGCAGCTGCAGTTCGACGGCAACGAGCTGCCGGCGCGGGAGGCGATGATCCGCGCCCTGCCCTGCCCGGTGGTGCTGGACCACATCGCGCGGTTCCACCCGCCCGGCGCGCCGGACAGCCAGCCGGTGCGGGCGCTGCTGCGGCTGCTCGAGACCGGCCGGGTCTGGCTGAAGGTGAGCGCGCCCTATCATTCCTCCCTCGCCGGGCCGCCGGACTACCGGGACGTGACCGCCATCGCCCGGGCGGCGATCGGCACCGCCTCCGACCGGGTGGTCTGGGCCAGCAACTGGCCGCACCCGAACCCGCCGGCCCATCCCGTCGACGAGGCGGCGCTGCTGGACCTGCTGGGGCATTGGGTGCCGGATGACGCGACGCGGCGGCGCATCCTGGTGGACAATCCCGCCGCCCTCTACGGCTGGCCGCCGCCGGCGAAGCCGGGCTAGCCTCCGGCGACGGAGGACACCACGATGATGCATGGCCTGGTCAGGGGATTGCTGGCCTTGGGACTGGCAGCGGCGGCGGTGGCGCCGGCCCGGGCGGAGCTCGACCCCAAGGCGATCACCGCCCTGCTGCCGGCGCAGATCCCCTGGGGGCCGGTATCGGCCGCGGGCAACCAGCAGGCGGTGCTGGTGGGCGACCCGGCCGGGCCGGGCTTCTACGCCGTCATGGTCCGCTGGCTGCCGGGGCACATGAGCCGGCCGCATTCGCACCCCAACGACCGCTTCATCACCGTGCTCTCGGGCACCTGGTGGATGGGCAGCGGGCCGGCGTTCAGCCCGGAGACGACGGTGCCGGTGCCGGCGGGCGGCTTCGTCACGCATCACGCCCGGGGCGTGCACTACGACGGCGCCAAGGCGGAGCCGGCGGTGCTGCTGATCGTCGGCGAGGGCCCGGGCACCTCGGCCCCCGCCGCCGCCCCGGCCCGCTAGGCATGGCGCTGATCGAGGCGCGGTTCCGCGGCCCGCCCGGCGTCGGCAACGGCGGCTACGTCGCCGGGCGGATGGCGGCGCTGCTCGGGCGGCAACCGCTCGAGGTGACGCTGCGGCGGGGCTGGCCGCTCGACGTGCCGCTCGGGATCCGCCGCCGGGACGGGCTGGTCGAGGCCTGCGACGCCGCCGGGCAGGTGATCGCCGAGGCGCGGCCGGTCGAATTCGCGCTGGAGGTGCCGCCGCCGCCCTCCGTGGCCGAGGCGGCGGCGGCGACGCGCTGGTTCGCCGAGGGGCCCTTCAGCCACAGCCAGGGGCAGTGCTTCGTCTGCGGCACGGCGCTGGCGGAGGGCGTCGGGCTGCGGGTCTTCACCGGGCGGGTGCCGGGACGGCCGGGGGTCGCCGCGGCGCTGTGGCGGCCGGCGGCGGGCTTCGCCGGCGCCGACGGCACGATCGATCCGGCCTACCTCTGGTCGGCGCTCGATTGCGCCGGGCATTTCGCCTTTACCGTCGATGCCGCGCCGGGGCGGATGCTGCTGGGTCGGATCGCCGGCGAGTTGCGCGGCCCGGTGGCGGTGGGCGAGGCCTGCATCGTGCTGGGCTGGCAGATCGCGGCGGAGGGGCGGAAGCGCCATGCCGGCACCGCCATCTTCGGCGCCGATGGCGGGCTGCGCGGGCTGGCGCGGGCGCTCTGGGTGGTGCCGGCGCCCACCCCGGCCTGATCCTGCCGGGTCAGGCGAGGATCGGGGTGGCGACGGAGACCGCCATCAGCACCAGCGCGACCGCGGCGGCCAGGCGGATGGGCCGGTGCCAGGCCAGCACCGCCTGGCGGAAGGCCGGATGGGCGAAGAGGCTGGCGACGCCGAGGAAGAAGGCCAGCGCCGCAGCCGCGACCGAAGGCGGCACCAGCAGCCGCAGCTCGCCCACGGCCGAGAGCGGGCCGAGGAATTGCGCGGCGAAGAAGGCCGCGGTCAACGGGTTGGTCGCGGCGGTGCAGAAGGCGGCGCCGAATTCGGCGGTGCGGGCGGTGCGGTCCCGCAGCGCCGCCGGGTCGGGCGGGCGGGACCGTGCCACCGACCAGGCGACCCAGAGCAGCAGTCCCGCGCCCAGCAGCCGGCAGGCGGCGTTCCAGCCGCCCTGGGCGGCGCCGGCGCCGATGGTGGCGGCGATGGCGGCGGCCAGCGCCCCCGCCCCCAGCGCCACGCCGAGGCAGAGCGGCAGGGCGCCGCGCAGCCCGCGCAGCGCGGCGACGCCGCCGATGACCAGCAGGTTGGGACCGGGCGTCGCCAGCACGATCAGGTAGCCCAGCAGGAAATGGCCGAGCAGGGTGCCGGCCTCGAGCCCTGGCGGCATCATGCCGGGCGGCCCATGGCGGCGCCGGCCGCGCGCTGCGACCCTGATCGCGCCGGGGAGCCTGCTGCTGCGGTGGCAAGCTGCATGGGACTGTCCTTCCGCCCGGGAATTCCCGGAAGCGGCGGCATACTGCAGACGGGCAACAACGATGCCCAATGCCTTGTTGCGGTTATTTGTTTAGTTGATTGGTCGGTACTGTCGCGCGACAGTATTCGCCGCGCATGTCCTGGATCAGGACATGGGATGCTGCGGCGGCCCGTTCCAGTCCGGGTGACATGTCCCGCATGCTGCGGCGCAGGACACGGCTTGCATCGCGCCGCGGCAGGAGGCCGGGACATGGGCAGGGTTCTCGATGCGCCATCGGCCGCCCGCGACGGCTGCCTGGCGCCGCATGGGCATGTCACCGCCCGGGTCGCGCTGACGCCGAGCCATGAGGAGAGCGGCTGCGTCACCATCCTGCCGGGCTCGCACCGGCACGGCCATCTCCCGCACGCCGACCGCAAGGACCCGGCGGTGATGCGGTCGCGCGGCCAGACGGCAAGCCTGGCGGTGGCGGCGCGGGCGGCGGTGCCGGTCATCGTGCAGCCCGGCCAGTTCCCGCTGCACGACACGCTGGCGCTGCGTGCCTCGGCGCCGGACCGCTCGGGCCCGGGACCGGATCGGCCTCGGATCAGCGACATCGCGGCGCGGGTGCGGCACGTCGGGTCGACCCGGCGCTCGGCGACGCTGGTGCGCGGGGAGAACCGGCACGGCCGCTTCGGCCTGGAGCCACGGCCGGGAGGCGGATGCCGCGGCCCCGGCGGTGCACGCCGACAGCCACGGCCGCTGCTGGACGGCGCGCGAATCCATCCCGGAGATGACGCTGGCCCATCGAGGCCGGCGGATTAATCCGGGCGGCGGCGCCGGCCCGGTCTTGCCGCCGCGGCGAAGCGGCCCCACACAGCGGTCATGAGCCTCGTCAGCGGTGTCGTCGTCTATTTCCTGATCTGGTGGGTGGTGCTCTTCGCGGTGCTGCCCTTCGGCACCCGCCCGGAGGCGGAGGGCGACCCCGAAAGCGGCTGGCGCGGCACGCCGCAGGCGCCGCGACTCTGGCGGAAGGCGGCGGTCACCACGCTGGTTTCCAGCGTGATCTTCGTCTTCGTCTTCCTGCTGATCGACAGCGACTGGCTCAGCTTCCGCACCGGCTGGCTGGCCTTGCCCGAAAAATGAGCGACTTTCCGGCTGTCAGGCCGGTGTCGCCTTCTTGTTGTGCGAGGTTGGTTTGGCAGCATCTTTTTCTGGCGACGCGGGCATCGATTGAGGTTGTGCCACGTTGGTCGCTGGCGCCAACATACTGGCAGAGGGAGGGTTGGTCCTCTCTCTGCCGTGTGACTGGCGTTTCCTCCCTAAACTCGGGCCGTACCCCAACGGGTGCGGCCCTTTTTTTCGTCTACTGCATGGGTGTCGTTTCGCCAAGTGGGAAACAACGCGAAAGCGGAATTTTCTTTTGGTTTCGTTCGTACCGCACCGCAACATCGCAAGAAAATTGCGGCAGTGCAGCGGAAGGGCCTAGCCCCTGGCGGAACGGGCGCCCCGCCCCTAGTGTCCGGCCGCCCTCCTGCCCCTGCCCTCACGCCCCGGAGCCCGCCTTGCGCCTGTCCCGCGCCTTCCTGCCGACCCTCAAGGAAACCCCGGCCGATGCGCAGATCGCCTCGCACCGGCTGATGCTGCGCGCGGGGATGGTCCGGCAGACCAGCGCCGGCATCTATGCCTGGCTGCCGCTCGGCTGGCGGGTGCTGCAGAAGGTCGAGCAGATCGTCCGCGAGGAACAGGACCGCGCCGGCGCCCAGGAAATCCTGATGCCGACCATCCAGACCGCCGACCTCTGGCGCACCAGCGGGCGCTACGACGCCTATGGGCCGGAGATGCTGCGGCTGCAGGACCGGCACGACCGGGAGATGCTCTACGGCCCGACCAACGAGGAAATGGTCACCGACATCTTCAAGACCTACGCGAAATCCTACCGGGACCTGCCGCGCAACCTCTACCACATCCAGTGGAAGTTCCGGGACGAGGTCCGCCCCCGCTTCGGGGTGATGCGCGGCCGCGAATTCCTGATGAAGGACGCCTATTCCTTCGACCTCGACTATGCCGGGGCGCAGAAATCTTACCGCCAGATGTTCGTCGCCTACCTCCGGACCTTCGCCCGCATGGGGCTGAAGGCCATCCCGATGCAGGCCGATACCGGGCCGATCGGCGGCAACCTCTCCCATGAGTTCCTGATCCTGGCCGAGACCGGCGAGAGCCAGGTCTACCTGCACCGGGACCTGCTGGAATTCGACGCGCTGTCGCAGCCGGTCGACTACGACGGCGACCTCTCGCCGGTCATGGACTTCTGGACCAGCCGCTACGCCGCGACCGACGAGAAGCACGACGCGGCCGCCTGGGCCCAGGTGCCGGCCGAGCGGCAGGTCAGCGCGCGCGGCATCGAGATCGGCCACATCTTCTACTTCGGCACCAAGTACAGCGCGGCGATGGGGCTGCAGGTGGCCGGGGCGGACGGCAAGATGGTGGTGCCCGAGATGGGCAGCTACGGCATCGGCGTCTCCCGCCTGGTCGGCGCCATCATCGAGGCGAACCACGACGAGGCCGGCATCCGCTGGCCGGAGGCGATCGCCCCCTTCAAGGTCGCGGTGCTGAACCTGAAGCAGGGCGATGCCGCGACCGATGCGCTGTGCGACAGGCTCTACGCCGCCTTCGACCCGGATGCGGTCTACGACGACCGCGCCGACCGCGCCGGGGTGAAATTCGCCGATGCCGACCTGATGGGCTACCCCTGGCAGGCCATCGTCGGGCCGCGCGGCGCGGCGGTCGGCAAGGTCGAGCTGAAGCGGCGCGCCACCGGCGAGCGGCTGGAACTCTCGCTCGAGGATGCGATCGCCCGCATCAAGGCCTGACCCCACCCATGTTCAATGCCTTCGAGCGGGCCGTCGCCTTCCGCTACCTGCGCGCCCGCAAGGGCGAGCGCTTCGTGTCGGTCATCGCCATCTTCTCCCTGGTCGGCATCGCCCTCGGCGTCGCCACGCTGATCATCGTGATGAGCGTGATGAACGGCTTCCGCCAGGAGCTGCTCGGCCGCATCCTCGGGCTGAACGGCCACATGGGCATCTATGCCGCGGATGGCGGCGCCATGCGCGACTACGACCCGGTGGCGGCGGCGATCCGTGCGGTGCCGGGCGTGGTCATGGCGACGCCGATCGTCGAGGGCCAGGTGCTGCTGACCAGCGAGCAGGGCGGCGCCTCCGGCGGCCTGGCGCGCGGCATCAAGACCGAGGATCTGAAGGCCAAGGCGATCATCGCCAACAACATCCGCCGCGGCTCGCTGGCCGGCTTCGAGGGCGAGGATGCCATCGTCATCGGCACCGGCCTCGCCAACAAGCTGCGGGTCGGGGTCGGCGACCGGGTCAGCCTGGTCTCGCCGCAGGGGCGGACCACGGTGCTCGGCACTCTGCCGCGGGTGCGTGCCTACCGGGTCGCGGCGCTGTTCAACGTCGGCATGAACGAATACGACAGCACCTTCGCCTACCTGCCCATGGCGGCGGCACAGCTCTTCTTCCAGACCGGCGACGCGGCCAGCCAGATCGAGGTCTTCGTCCAGGACCCGACCCGGGTGCGGGCGGTGAATACCGAGATCCGCCGGGCACTGGGCCCCGACCGGCCGGTGCGGATCGTCGACTGGCAGGACGCCAACAGCAGCTTCTTCAATGCGGTGCAGGTCGAGCGGAACGTGATGTTCCTGATCCTGACGCTGATCATCATCGTCGCCGCCTTCAACATCGTCAGCAGCCTGATCATGCTGGTGAAGGACAAGGGGCGGGACATCGCCATCCTGCGGACCATGGGGGCGACCAGCGGCTCGATCCTCAGGATCTTCCTGCTCTGCGGCGCCTCGGTGGGGGTGATGGGCACGCTGATCGGCTTCGGCCTCGGCCTGGTCTTCTGCCTGAACATCGAGAACATCCGCCAGGGCCTGCAATCCCTGACCGGCACCGAGCTGTTCAACGCCGAGGTCTATTTCCTCAGCCAGCTGCCGGCGGTGGTCGACCCGCATGAGGTGGCGCAGGTGGTGCTGATGGGGCTCGGCCTGTCGCTGCTGGCGACGGTCTATCCGAGCTGGCGCGCGGCCAAGCTCGACCCGGTGGAGGCGCTGCGCAATGAGTGAGCCGGCGCTGCGCCTCGAGGGCGTCTCCCGCCGCTTCCGCACCGAGGCGGGGGAGCTGCCGGTGCTGACCGGCGCCGACATGCGGCTGGAGGCCGGGGAGATCGTCGCCCTGGTCGCGCCCTCCGGCACCGGCAAGTCGACCCTGCTGCACCTGGCCGGGCTGCTGGAGAAGCCGGATGCCGGCGAGGTCTTCGTCGGCGGCCGCGCCGCCGGGACGCTGTCCGATGATGCGCGCACCGCCATCCGCCGGACCGACATCGGCTTCGTCTACCAGTTCCACCACCTGCTGCCCGAGTTCACCGCGGAGGAGAACGTGGTGCTGCCGCAGATGGCCGATGCGGTGCCGCGGGCCACGGCCCAGGCGCGGGCGCGGCAGCTGCTGGCCAGCTTCGGCCTGACCGGGCGGGAGAACCACCGCCCCGGCCGGCTTTCGGGCGGCGAGCAGCAGCGGGTCGCCATCGCCCGGGCCCTGGCCAATGCGCCGCGCATCCTGCTGGCCGATGAGCCGACCGGGAACCTCGATGTCGGCACCTCGGAGCTGGTCTTCACCGAATTGCTGGCCGCCGTCCGGGGCCAGGGGGTGGCGGCGCTGATCGCCACCCACAACCCGGCGCTGGCGGCGCGAATGGACCGGGTGGTGACGCTGCGGGATGGGCGGGTGGTGCCGGGCTGAGCTATCCTCGGGGCCATGAGCGACTCGGCCCCCGGCTTCATCCATCTCCACGTCCACTCGAGCTATTCCCTCTCCGAGGGCGCCATCAAGGCGGACAAATTGGCCACCCTGGCCAAGGACGCGAAGATGCCGGCGGTGGCGCTGACCGATACCGCCAACCTCTTTGGCGCGCTGGAATTCGCCCAGGGCTGCGCGGGCAAGGGCATCCAGCCGATCATGGGCTGCCAGCTCTGGCTGTCCCGCACCGCCTCCGACCCGCGGCCCGAGGCAGAGCGGCAGCCGCCCGACCCGATCGTGGCGCTGGCCATGGATGCGGAAGGGCTCGACAACCTGCAGCGGCTCTCCTCCCGCTCCTTCCTCGGCTCGGACGCCTCCGGCCGGCCCTGCCTTTCCTTCGCCACGCTCGAGGAACACGCGGCCGGGCTCTTCCTGCTGACGGGGGGCACCTGCGGCCCGGTCAACCGGCTGCTGTCCGAGGGCCGCCGCGACCCGGCGGAGGCGCTGCTGCGGCGGCTGGCGGCGATCTTCCCGGGGCGGCTGGCGGTCGAGCTGCACCGCCACGGCCTGCCGGTGGAGAAGCAGGTCGAGCCGCCGCTGCTGGCGCTCGCCGATGAGCTGGCGTTGCCCATCGTCGCCGCCAACGACGTCTATTTCGCCACCCCCGCGATGCACGAGGCGCATGACGCGCTGCTCTGCATCGCCGAGAGCCGGCTGCTTTCGGAGAAGGAGCGCCGCCGGGTCACGCCGGAGCATTGGTTCAAGCCGGCCGCGGCCATGCGGGCGCTCTTCGCCGACCTGCCGGAGGCCTGCGACAATACGCTGGCCATCGCCCGCCGCTGCGCCGTGATGGCCGAGACCAAGAAGCCCGAGCTGCCGATGTGCCCCAAGGTGCAGCCCGGCATGACCGAGGCCGAGACGGTGCGCGACATGGCCCGGCGCGGCCTCGAAGCCCGGCTCGATACGCTGAAGATCGAGGGCGAGGCGCGCAGCCCCTACACGACCCGGCTGGAGTACGAGCTCGGCGTCATCGAGAGCATGGGCTTCGCCGGCTACTTCCTCATCGTCGCCGACTTCATCCAATGGGCCAAGGCGCAGACCCCGCCCATCCCGGTGGGTCCGGGACGCGGCTCGGGCGCCGGCTCGGTCGCCGCCTGGGCGCTGCAGATCACCGACCTCGACCCCCTGCGCTTCGGCCTGCTGTTCGAGCGCTTCCTCAACCCCGAGCGCGTCTCGATGCCGGATTTCGACATCGACTTCTGCCAGGACAGGCGCGACCAGGTCATCGACTACGTCCGCCGCGAATACGGCCAGGACCGGGTGGCGCAGATCATCACCTTCGGCAAGCTGCAGGCCAAGGCGGCGGTGCGCGACGTCGGCCGGGTGCTGGGCATGCCCTATGGCCAGGTGGACCGCGTCGCCTCCCTCATCCCCTTCAACCCGGCCAAGCCGGTCACCCTGGCGCAGGCGATCGAGAGCGAGCCGCGGCTGCAGCAGCTGCGCGACACCGACGAGCAGGTGGCGCGGCTGCTCGAGATCGCCAACCAGCTCGAGGGCCTCTACCGCAACGCCTCGACCCATGCGGCCGGCGTGGTCATCGGGCGGAAGCCGCTGATCGACATCGTGCCGCTCTACCGCGACCCGCGCTCGGAAGGGCTCATCACCCAGTACTCGATGAAATACGTCGAGCAGGCCTCGCTGGTGAAGTTCGACTTCCTCGGCCTCAAGACGCTGACGGTCATCGAGCAGGCGCTGACCACCCTGCGCGGCCAGGGCACCGAGGTCGACATCAACGCCATCCCGCTGGACGACGCCAAGACCTTCGAGATGCTGCGCAAGGGCGACGCGGCCGGGGTCTTCCAGTTCGAAGGCCAGGGCATGCGGGACTGCCTGCGGCAGATGCGGGTCGACCGCTTCGAGGACCTGATTGCCGCCGTCTCGCTCTACCGCCCCGGCCCGATGGCCAATATCCCCGCCTATTGCCAGCGCAAGGCGGGCGAGCCCTGGGAGAGCCCGCATCCGAAGATCCATCCCATCCTGGAGGAGACCTTCGGCATCATGGTCTACCAAGAGCAGGTGATGCAGATCAGTCAGGAGTTGGCGGGCTACTCGCTCGGTGGTGCCGACCTGCTGCGCCGCGCCATGGGCAAGAAGATCGCCAAGGAGATGGAGCAGCAGCGCGCCATCTTCACCGAGGGCGCGGTCAGGAACGGCATCGAGCCGGCCAAGGCGACCGAGATCTTCGACATGATGGCGAAGTTCGCGGAATACGGCTTCAACAAATCCCACGCCGCGGCCTATGCGCTGGTCAGCTACCAGACCGCCTGGCTGAAGGCGAACCACACCGTCGCCTTCCTCGCGGCCTCGATGACGCTCGACCTCGACAAGACCGACAAGCTGGCCGGCCACATGCAGGAATGCTCCCGCCTCGGCATCCCGGTGCTGCCGCCCGACATCAACCGCTCCGGCGCGGTCTTCCTGGTCGAGGTCATGGACGACGGCAAGCCGGCCATCCGCTTCGCCCTCTCGGCGGTCAAGCGGGTCGGCGCGGCGGCGATGGAGGCGCTGGTCATGGCGCGGAATGCCACGGCGCCCTTCGCCTCGGTGGCGGATTTCGCCCATCGGGTGGACCCGAAGCTGCTGAACAAGATGATGGTCGAGAACCTGGCCAAGGCCGGCGCCTTCGACCGCATGGAGCCGAACCGCGCCCGGCTGGTCGCCGGCGCCGAGGTGGTGATGCGCGCCGCGCAGGAAGCCGCCGAGCGCCGCGCCGACCCGACCGCCGACATGTTCGGCAGCAGCGCCGGGCCGGTGCCGCTGCGGCTGAAGCCGGTCACCGACTGGCCGCAGCTGGAGAAGCTGGGCTACGAGGCGGAGGCGGTCGGCTTCCACCTCTCGGCGCATCCGCTCGACACCTACAAGGCGGTGCTGCAGCGGCTCGGCGTGACGCCCTTCCTCGCGGTCGCCGACCGCGCCAGGACCGGGTCGGTGAGCCTGAAGCTGGCCGGCACCGTGGTGGCGACCAAGGAACGGCCGACCCGCACCGGCAGCCGGATGTGCTGGGCGACGCTCTCCGACCAGACCGGCAGCTTCGAGGTGACGCTCTTCTCCGAGGTGCTGAACCGCTCCCGCGATTTGCTGGTCGAGGGCATGGCGGTGCTGGTCTCGGCCGAGGCCAAGCTCGAGAACGACAACCTGCGGCTGACCGCGAACGGCCTCGAGGGGCTGGAGAAGGCGGCGCAGAACGTCGGCCAGGGGATCCGGCTCTGGCTGGAAGGCCCGGCGGCGGTGGAGCCGATCCACGCCCTGCTGGCGCGCGAGGGCCGCGGCAAGGGCCGGGTGGTGGTGATCGCCCGGACCGGCGACGGCCAGGAGGTCGAGCTGGCGCTGCCCGGCGGCTTCAACGTCTCGCCCCGGCTGATGCAGGCGATGAAGGTGGTGCCCGGCGTCGCCGAGGTGGTCGCGGTCTGACCGCGCCCGGCCCGGCTACAGCAGGCCCTCGCGCCGGAAGCTCAGGTGCCGGCCGTTGCCGATGATGACGTGGTCATGCAGGGCGATGCCCAGGGCGGCGGCGGCGGCCTTCACCTCCCGCGTCATGGCGATGTCCTCGCCCGAGGGGGTCGGGTCGCCGGAGGGATGGTTGTGGACCAGGATCAGGGCGGTGGCGTTCAGCTCCAGCGCCCGCTTGACCACCTCGCGCGGATAGACCGGGGTGTGGTTGACCGTGCCGCGCGCCTGCGCCTCGTCTCCGACCAGCCGGTTGCGGGTATCGAGGAAGAGGACGCGGAACTGCTCGGTCTTCTCCCGCGCCAGCGCGGCGGTGAGGTAGTCGATCAGCAGGTCCCACTTGTTGAGGACCGGCATCTCCATCACCTCGGCCCGGGCGAGGCGGAGGGAGGAGGCCTGCACCAGCTTCAACGCGGCGACGCTGTGCTCGCCCAGCCCGCGGGTCTCGAGCAATTCCTGCTGCGGCGCCGCCAGCACCCGGGCGAAGCTGCCGAAGCGATTGATCAGTGCCTTGGCCAGCGGCTTGGTGTCGCCCTTGGGCATGGCGAAGAACAGCAGCATCTCCAGCAGTTCGTAGTCGGCCAGCGCATCCGGCCCGCGCTCGAGCAGCTTCTGCCGCATCCGGCCGCGATGGCCCTGCGGCCCGGTGCTGGGAAAGGGATGGGAGGCGGCATCCCCCGCGCCGGGGCGGGACGCCCTGCGGCCCTCCGCCGCATGCCGGAGGGAAAAGCCGGCCCCCGCCGCCCCGGGCGGGTGCAGGGGCGGGGCGGCCGCCTCGTTGAAGCCGGCCCGGCCCGGGACCGCAGGATCATCGGCGGTCCCGGCCGGCGGCGCCTGCGGGCCGGCCGCTGGCGCCGATCGCCAGATGGCCTTCTTGCCCCAGAGCATGGTCCGCAGCGCCAAGATCCCGCCCCTTGCCGGAGGCCGGGACGCTATCATTGTTAACAAGAAATGAAAAGCGGAACCGGAACCCGGGCCCTGCGGCCCGGGACGCCCTGCCCTAGACCCGCAGCAGATGCACCTCGACGTTCGGCTTCTTCCGCAGCCGGCGGCCGACCGCCTTGCGCAGCACGGTCCGGGCCGCCTCGCGCAGCGCGTCATCCTCCCGCCGCAGCGAATTCGGCAGGTCGCCCACCGCCCGGGCGAGATCGGCGGCGAGCTGGACGGAATCCCGGTCGCCGCCCTCGAACAGGCCGGGCGCCGAGATCTGCGGCGTGCCGAGCACCCGCCCCGTGGAATCCACGGCGAAGCTCGCCACCACCACGCCGTTGAAGAGCATGCGCTTGCGCGCCGCCAGCACGCCGCCCGAGAGCGGCAGCAGCCGGCCGTTGTCGACCGCGAGGCGGCCGGTCGGCACGGCCTCCACCACATCCGGCCTGCCCGGCGAGAGGCGCAGCACGTCGCCGTCCTCGACCAGCACCGGGATGGCGCCGAGGTCCTCGGCCAGGGCCGCGTGCTCCGAGAGGTGGCGCCACTCGCCATGCACCGGCACGGCGTATTTCGGCTTCACCAGCGCATAGAGGCGCTTCAGCTCATCCCGCGCCGGATGGCCGGAGACATGCACCATGTGGTCGTCGGCCGTCATGATCCGGCAGCCGCGGCGGGCCAGCTCGTCCTGCAGCTTCAGGATGCCGCGCTCGTTGCCCGGAATCATGCGGGAGGAGAAGATGACGGTATCCCCCTCCCCCAGCGCGATGGCGGGGTGGGTATCGGCGCCGATCTTGGCCAGCGCCGAGCGCGGCTCGCCCTGGCTGCCGGTGCAGATGATGAGCAGGTTGTCGTCGGGGATGAAGCCGGCCTCCTCCTCGGAGACGAAGGGCTCGATCTCCCGGAGGTAGCCGCATTCCCGCGCCGCCGCTTCCGCGTTGCGCAGCGATCGGCCGAACAGCGCCACCTGCCGTCCCGCCGCCTGGCCGGCCCGGGCGATGCTCTCGACCCGGGCGACGTTGGTGGCGAAGCAGGTGACGGCGACCCGGCCGCGCAGCCCCTTGATGATGGCGGCGAGGTTGCGGCGCACCTCGGCCTCGGAGCCGGAATGGCCCTCGACCAGCGCATTGGTCGAGTCGCAGACCATGGCCAGCACCCCTTCCTCGCCCAGCTTGGCGAAGGCGGCCTCGTCGGTCGGCAGGCCGATCAGCGGCTCGGGGTCCAGCTTCCAGTCGCCGGTATGCACGACCAGCCCGTGCCGGGTGCGGATGGCGACGGCCTGGGCCTCCGGCACCGAATGGGCGACGCGGAGGAATTGCAGGTCGAAGGGCTTGAGGGAGACGCTGCCGCTGAGCGGCACGGTGATGACCTTGGCCTCGCCGTTCAGCCCGGCCTCGCCCAGCTTCCGCCGCAGCACGGCGGCGACGAAGGGCCCGGCATAGATGGGGCAGCGCAGCTGCGGCCAGAGATGGGCGACGGCACCGACATGGTCCTCATGCGCATGGGTGATGACCAGGCCGACCAGCCGGTCCCGCCGCTCGGAGAGCCAGACCGGGTCGGGGACCATGACCTCGACCTCCGGCATCTCAGGGCCGCCGAAGCCGATGCCGCAGTCGATTGCCAGAAGCTTGCCGTCGCAACGGTAGACATTCAGGTTCATGCCGATCTCGCCGGTCCCGCCAAGCGGGATGAAAGCAAGATCGTCGGCCGCATCGGGTGCGGCCGAGCCGTTAAAATCGTTCATGCTTACCTTCTAGGGCATAGTCGCGCCGGTTGCGCCGGCAACGTGGCCCCAGCCTTTCATACCGCGATCGCTTCCCGCACGGTCCGGAGCGCTGACCTTGGTCCCGGTCAAGGGGGCCGCTTCAACCCGGATCGCGTAGGGGTGTTTTGCCTAAGGTGGGGACCGGGTTGCGTTCCGCCAACAGGCGAAGCCCCTCCAGGGTGAGATCGGGGTCGATCCGCTCGATCACCGCCGTGCCCTCGGCCAGCAGCGGGGCGAGGCCGCCGGTGGCGACCACCTTCATCCCGGCCTCCTGCTCGGCCCGGATGCGGCCGATGATGCCCTCGATCAGCCCGACGTAGCCCCAGTAGATCCCGGACTGCATGGCGGCGACGGTGTCCCGGCCGATCACCGCCTGCGGCCGGCCGATGCCGATCCGCGGCAGCCGCGCCGCGGCGGTATGCAGCGCCTCGAGCGAGAGGTTGATTCCCGGCGCGATGACGCCGCCGAGGTAGGCGCCCGAGCCGTCGACCACGTCGAAGGTGGTGGCCGTGCCGAAATCCACGACCACCAGCGGCCCGCCGTAGTGCCGGTGCGCCGCCAGCGAGTTCAGCAGCCGGTCGGCGCCCACCTCCCCCGGCCGGTCCACCCGGATGGCGAAGCCCCAGTCCAGCACCGCGCGGGCGACCAGCGGCTCGGCCAGGAACCATTCGCGGCAGAGCCGGCGGAGGTTGTAGAGCGCGGCCGGGACCACCGTGCCGATGACGCAGCGATCGACGTCGCCCGGCTTCAGGCCGGAGAACTGCAGCAGCGCCAGCAGCCAGACCGCGTATTCGTCCGAGGTGCGGTCCGGCCGGGTGGCGATGCGCCAGCGGCCGCGCCATTCCCGGCCGTCGTGCACGGCGAAGACGACGTTGGTGTTGCCCGCATCGATCGCCAGCAGCATGGCCTCAGGCCCCCTCCGGCCGCTGCTGGATCTCGCCGCTGCGGATGACGTGGCGCTGGCCCCCGGCTTCGAGCAGCAGCCCGCCGTCCTCGGCGAGGCCGGCGAAGCGGCCGGCGGTCACCGGGCCCGCGGACAGCGTCAGCGGGGTGCCGGGGTCGGGGCCGAGGGCGGTCCAGGCGGTGCGCACCGGGGCGAAGCCCTCGGCCGCCTGCCGCCGGGCCCAATGGTCGACGCGGGCGATGAGCCGGGCGGCGAAGGCCTCCGGCGCCTCGGCGGCGCCGAGCTTCGCGGTCGGCCGGTCCGGCAGCGGCGGCGCCGCCGCCAGGTTGACGCCGATGCCGAGGCTGACCCAGGCGAGGGTCCCGTCCGCCGCCAAGGCGCTCTCGGTCAGGATGCCCGCGCATTTCGCGCCATGCCGCAGCAGGTCGTTCGGCCATTTCAGCCGCAGCGCCAGCGGCTCCGGGTCGAGGGCGCGGGCCGCCTCGGCCAGGGCGACGCCGGCGACCAGCGACCACTGCCCGGCCTCGCGCACCGGCCCCGGCGGCCGCAGCAGCAGGGTGCAGAAGAGGTTGCCGTCCGGCGAGGCCCAGGCCCGCCCCGACCTGCCGCGCCCGGCGGTCTGCCGGCGGGCGAGCACCGCGAGCCCGGCGGGGGCGCCGGCCTCGGCCGCCGCGGCGACCCGGTCGGAGGTGCTGGCCAGGGCCTCATGCACCTCCAGCCGCCAGCCGGGCGGGAGTGTCACCCCAGCAGCGCCGCCGCCGCGGCCTGGGCCGCCGCCAGCATCGGCGCCGGCCAGAGGCAGAACAGCAGGGTGAACAACCCGCTGCCGGCCATGACGATGGTGAGGCTGGCGGGCGCATGGTCGAGCGCGCCGACCGGCTGGTCGAAGTACATCACCTTGACCACGCGGAGGTAGTAGTAGGCCGATACCACGCTGGTCAGCACGCCGATGACGGCCAGCGTCCAGAAGCCGCCCTGCACCGCCGCGAGGAAGACGTAGAGCTTGCCGAAGAAGCCGGCGAGCGGCGGGATGCCGGCCATGGAGAACATGAAGATCGCCATCCACATGGCGGTGGTCGGGTCGGTGCGGCCGAGGCCGGCGAGGTCCTCGATCCGCTCGACCGCGCGGCCCTGGCGCCGCATGGCGACCAGCACGGCGAAGGTGCCGAGGTTCATGAAGACATAGATCGCCATGTAGACCAGCAGGCCGCGCAGCCCGATGTCCGAGCCGACCGCGAGGCCCATCAGCGCGTAGCCGACGTGGCCGATCGAGGAATAGGCCATCAGCCGCTTCAGGTTGGTCTGGCCGATGGCGGCGAAGCCGCCGAGGATCATCGAGCCCATCGAGATCAGCAGGATCACCTGCTGCCACTGGGCGATGAGGTCGCCGAAGGGGCCGAGCAGGACGCGCGCCATCAGCGCGATGGCGGCGACCTTGGGGGCGGAGGCGAAGAAGGCGGTCACCGGCGTCGGCGCGCCCTCGTAGACGTCCGGCGTCCACATGTGGAAGGGCACGGCGGAGATCTTGAAGGCGAGGCCGGTGATGACGAAGACCACGCCGACGATGACCCCGGCCGAGACGCCCTGCTGCGCCGAGAAGGCATCCGCCAGCCGGTCGAAGTTGGTGGTGCCGGCGAAGCCGTAGACCAGCGACGAGCCGTAGAGCAGCAGGCCGGAGGCCAGGGCGCCGAGGACGAAATACTTGAGGCCGGCCTCGGCCGAGCGGGCATTGTCCCGGTTGAAGGCGGCGATGACGTAGAGCGGCAGCGAGAGCAGCTCGAGCCCGATGTAGAGCGACATCAGGTCGTTGGCCGAGATCATGACCATCGCGCCGAGGGTGGCGAAGACCACCAGCACCGGATACTCGAAGCGGCCCAGCCCCTCGCGCTCGTTGAAGTCGAGCGAGAGCAGCAGGCTGACCGCCGCGGCGCCGAGCGCCAGCACCTTCATGAAGCCGCTGAAGCTGTCGGCGACGTAGTGGCCCGAGAGCGCCGTCCCCTCCCCCTGGCCGAGCACCAGCACGGCGGTGAAGAGCAGCGCGCCGATGGCGCCCATGGTGATGGGGAAGAAGGTCTCCTTCTTCGGGATCACGCCGACCAGCAGCAGCAGCAGGCCGGCGCAGCCGAGGACGAGCTCCGGCAGGGCGAGGGTCCAGTCCATGGTCTTACATTCCCGCCAGGCGGCTGATGCTCAAGGCGGCCTCGTGCCGCGCCACCAGCGCGGCGACGGTCGCCTCGAAGAAGGACAGGAAGGGCTGCGGATAGATGCCCATCCAGAGGGTGAGGATGATCAGCGGGGCGAAGACCGCGTATTCCCGCGGGCTGAGGTCGAGCAGCGCCCGCACGTCGTCCCGGGTGATCGCCCCGAACGAAACCCGGCGATAGAGCCAGAGCATGTAGCAGGCGCCGAGCACCATGCCCGTCGCGGCCCCGAAGGCCACCCAGGGATTGATGCGCCAGGCCCCGACGATGACCAGGAACTCGCCGACGAAGTTGGCGGTGCCGGGCAGGCCGATGGAGGCCATGGTGAAGAGCATGAAGACCAGGGCATAGGCCGGCATCACGCGGGCGGTGCCGCCGTAGCGCAGGATCTCGCGGCTGTGCAGGCGGTCGTACAGCACGCCGACGCAGAGGAAGAGCGCGCCGGAGACGACGCCATGCGCCAGCATGGTGAAGAGCGCGCCCGAGAGGCCCTGCTGGTTGAAGGTGAAGATGCCCAGCGTGACGATGCCCATGTGCGCCACCGAGGAATAGGCGATGAGCTTCTTCATGTCCTCCTGCGCCAGCGCCACCATCGAGGTGTAGACGATGGCGACGATGGACAGCACGAAGATCAGCGGGGCGAAGTCGGCGCTGGCCTCGGGCAGCAGCGGCAGGGTGAAGCGCAGGAAGCCGTAGGCACCCATCTTCAGCAGCACGCCGGCGAGGATGACGGAGCCGGCGGTCGGCGCCTCGACGTGCGCATCCGGCAGCCAGGTATGGACCGGCCACATCGGCACCTTCACCGCGAAGGAGCAGAGGAAGGCGAAGAAGATCCAGGTCTGCGCCGAGCGCGGCACCGCATACTCAAACAGCGCCGGGATGTCGGTCGTGCCGGCATTGTACCAGAGGTAGAGGATCGCCAGCAGCATCAGCACGCTGCCGAGCAGCGTGTAGAGGAAGAACTTGAAGGCGGCATAGACCCGCCGCGGCCCGCCCCAGACGCCGATGATCAGGAACATCGGGATCAGCACGGCCTCGAAGAAGACGTAGAAGACGATGAAGTCGAGCGCCGCGAACATGCCGACCATCATCGTCTCGAGGATGAGGAAGGCGACCATGTACTCCCGCACCCGCACCTGGATCGACTCCCAGGAGGCGAGGATGCAGAGCGGCGTCAGTGCGGTGGAGAGCAGCACGAAGAGCACCGATATGCCGTCGACGCCCATGTGGTAGCCGACGCCGAATTCCGGCAGCCAGGCCAGCTTCTCCTCGAACTGGAAGCCGGAGGAGGCGCGGTCGAACTTCACCCAGAGGATCAGGCTGAGGAGGAAGACGATCAGGCTGGTCCAGAGCGCGGTCCAGCGGGCGTTGCTGGCGACCACCTCGTCCGTGCCGCGGACCGACATGATGATGGCCGCGCCCGCGAGCGGCAGGAAGGTGAGCAGCGTGAGCAGCGGAAAGCCGGCGGCGTTCATTCTCAGCGCCCGATCAGGAAGAGGGAGACGAAGATGACGAGGCCGATGATCATGGTGAAGGCGTAGTTCGCCACCCTCCCCGTCTGCAGCCGGACCGCGCCGCGGGCGACGCCGGCGGCGATCCCGGCCGCGCCGTTCGGCATGCCGTCGATGATCCGGGCATCGCCCACCTTCCAGAACTGGAACGCCAGCCGCCGCAGCGGCTGCACGAAGATCATGTCGTAGAGCTCGTCGAAGTACCACTTGTTCAGCAGGAACCGGTAGGCCCCGCGGAAGGTCGCGGCCAGCCGGGCCGGGATGCCCGGCGCGAACATGTACATGACATAGGCGAGGACGATGCCGACCACGCCGACCACGGTCGGCGCCAGCGGCACCCATTCCGGCACCTCGTGCATCGCGTGCATGATGTGGTTGTGGGCGCCGTTGAAGATCGCGCCGTTCCAGAATTCGTGCTCGTGCTCGCCGATGAAGAAGGGGGCGAAGATCGCGCCGGTCAGCACCGCGCCCACCGCCAGCAGCAGCAGCGGGATCAGCATGACCGCCGGGCTTTCGTGGACATGCTCCATGGTGTGGTGATCCGCCCGCGGCTTGCCGTGGAAGGTCAGGATCAGCAGCCGCCAGGAGTAGAAGGCGGTCAGGAAGGCGGCGAGGATGCCGCAGACGAAGGCATAGATGCCGACCGCGCTATGGGCGGCGAAGGCGGCCTCCAGGATGGCGTCCTTGGAATAGTAGCCGGCGAAGAAGGGGATGCCGGCCAGCGCCAGGCTGCCGATCCACATGACGGCATAGGTCACCGGGATCTTGGTCCAGATGCCGCCCATCCGGCGGATGTCCTGCTCGTCCGACATGGCGTGGATCACGCTGCCCGCGCCGAGGAAGAGCAGCGCCTTGAAGAAGGCGTGGGTGAAGAGGTGGAAGATCGCCACCTGATAGGCGCCGACGCCGGCGGCGAAGAACATGTAGCCGAGCTGCGAGCAGGTGGAATAGGCGATGACCCGCTTGATGTCGTTCTGCACGCAGCCGATGGTCGCGGCGAAGATGGCGGTCGTCGCCCCCACCACCGTCACGATCTGCAGCGCGACCGGGGCGTATTCCATGATCGGCGACATCCGCGCCATCAGGAAGACGCCCGCCGTCACCATGGTCGCGGCATGGATGAGCGCCGAGACCGGGGTCGGCCCCTCCATCGCATCCGGCAGCCAGGTGTGCAGGCCGATCTGCGCCGACTTGCCGCAGGCGCCGAGGAACAGCAGCACGCCGATCAGCTCGATCGCCGGCAGGCCGGCGAAGCGGTCGTTGGCATGCTCCGCCACATTGGCGAAGATGGTGTCGAATTCGATGCTGCCGAAGACGAAGAAGGTCAGCGCCACGCCCAGCATGAAGAAGACATCGCCGACGCGGTTGACGATGAAGGCCTTCATCGCGGCGCGGTTGGCGCTCTCGCGGTCGTACCAGTAGCCGATCAGCAGGTAGGAGGCGAGGCCGACGCCCTCCCAGCCGAAGAAGAGCTGGGCCAGGTTGTCGGCGGTCACCAGCATCAGCATCATGAAGGTGAAGAGGCTGAGGTAGGCGAAGAACCGTGCCGGCGTCGCGTCATGCGACATGTAGCCGACCGAGTAGAGATGGATCAGCGTCGAGATGAAGGTGACCATCGCCACCATCACCACGCTGAGCGTGTCGTAGCGCAGCGCCCAGGAGAACTCGAGCCCGCCCACGTCCATCCAGGTCAGCAGCGGGAAGGTCGCGGGGTGGCTGCCCATGGCCACCTGGCCGAAGGCCAGGCTGCCGCAGACCGCGGCCAGCGCCATGCAGGCGACGGTGGACCACTGCGCCAGCCGGTCGCCCAGCCAGCGGCCGAGGAATCCGCTGAGGCAGGCGCCCAGCAGGGGGAAGAAGATCGCGCCAACGAACATGGGTTCAGCCCTTCAGCGTCGAGATATCCTCGACCTCGATGCTGCCGCGGTTGCGGAAGTAGATGACGACGATGGCGAGCCCGATGGCGGCCTCGGCCGCCGCGACGGTGAGGACGAACATAGCGAAGATCTGCCCGGTGAGATCGTTCAGGAAGGCAGAAAAAGCCACGAAATTCAGGTTCACCGCGAGCAGGATGAGCTCCACGCTCATCAGGATGACGATGACGTTCTTCCGGTTGAGGAAGATGCCGAAGATGCCGAGTACCAGCAGGATGGCGCTGACGGTCAGGTAGTGGGCGAGGCCGATGTCCATCAGTGGTGACCCCCGTGCCCGGCATCATGCGTGACGGCGGGCTTCTCCACCTCGGCGACCGGCGGGCGGCGGATGCCGAGCGTGCCGATGCCGGCGCCGGACGGCACCTTCTCAAGCAGGACCGAGCCGCTGCGCGAGACCTGCGCCCCGATGTTCTGCCGGCGCGAGGCGGTCGACTTGCGGTGGGTCAGCACGATCGCCCCGATCATCGCCACCAGCAGGATCAGGCCGGAGGCCTGGAAGAGGTAGACGTAGTCGGTATAGAGGATGCGGCCGATGGCCATGGCATTGGTCACGTCGCCGCCCGGGTTGGGCGAGAGCCGCAGCTCCGCCGACTGGTCGGCGAAGGTCCAGCTGCCGAGCACCAGCAGCAGCTCGAGGAACAGGATGGCGCCGACCACCGCGCCGACCGGGGCGTAGCGCTGGAAGCCCTCCCGCAGCCGGGCGAAGTCGATGTCGAGCATCATCACGACGAAGAGGAACAGCACCGCGACCGCGCCGACGTAGACGATGACCAGGATCATCGCCAGGAACTCCGCCCCCGCGATCAGGAACAGCGCTGCCGCGTTGAAGAAGGCCAGGATCAGGAAGAGCACGCTGTGGACGGGGTTGCGCGACGACACCACCATCACCGCCGAGGCGATCAGGATGGCGGCGAAGAAGTAGAAGGCGAGAGCGGCGATCATCGGTTTTCCCGCTTCAGCGATAGGGGGCGTCGAGTTCGAGCCGCTTGGCCAGCTCGGGCTCCCAGCGGTCGCCGTTCGCGAGCAGCCGCTTCTTGTCGTAGAGCAGCTCCTCCCGGGTCTCGGTGCTGAACTCGAAGTTCGGCCCCTCGACGATGGCATCCACCGGGCAGGCTTCCTCGCACATCCCGCAATAGATGCACTTGGTCATGTCGATGTCGTAGCGCGTGGTGCGGCGGCTGCCATCCTCGCGCGGTTCGGCCTCGATGGTGATGGCCTGGGCCGGGCAGACCGCCTCGCAGAGCTTGCAGGCGATGCAGCGTTCCTCGCCGTTCGGGTAGCGGCGCAGCGCGTGCTCTCCCTTGAAGCGCGGGCTGATGGCGCCCTTCTCGTAGGGGTAGTTGATCGTGACCTTCGGCTTGAACAGGTAGGAGAAGGTCAGCGCCATGCCCGAGATGATCTCGGTCAGCAGCAGGCTGCGGGCGACGCGGTCGAGGGTTGCCATGACGCGATCCTTAGGCCGGGAGCCAGCCGGCAAGCTTCAGCACCGCCGCCGTCAGGATCAGCCAGACCAGGCTGAAAGGCAGGAAGACCTTCCAGCCCAGCCGCATCAGCTGGTCGTAGCGGTAGCGCGGGAAGGTGGCCCGCACCCAGATGAAGACAAAGAGGAGAAGCGCGATCTTCAGCGCGAACCAGACGAAGCCCGGGATCCAGGTGAAGGGCTCCATGTGCATCGGCGGATGCCAGCCACCCAGGAAGAGGATGGTGGT
Source organism: Paeniroseomonas aquatica (assembly GCF_030409335.1). Classification (GTDB taxonomy): domain Bacteria; phylum Pseudomonadota; class Alphaproteobacteria; order Acetobacterales; family Acetobacteraceae; genus Belnapia; species Belnapia aquatica. The sequence continues at coordinate 33,788 of NZ_JAUFPN010000197.1, read as the reverse complement.
CAGCGCCGACATCAGGATCATGTTCGCGTATTCGCCGAGGAAGAACAGCGCGAAGGACATGCTGGAGTATTCGACGAAGAAGCCGGCCACCAGCTCGGACTCGCCCTCCGGAAGGTCGAAGGGCGCCCGGTTGGTCTCGGCCAGGGCGCTGATGAAGAAGATGATGAACATCGGGAAGAGCGGGATGAAGAACCACACCCGCTCCTGCGCCCGAACGATGTCCGAAAGGTTCAGCGAGCCGACGCAGAGCAGCACGGTCACGATGACGAAGCCGATCGAGACCTCGTAGCTGACCATCTGCGCCGCCGAGCGCAGCGCGCCAAGGAAGGCGTACTTCGAATTGCTGGCCCAGCCGGCGATGATGACGCCATAGACGCCGAGCGAGCTGACCGCAAACAGGTACAGGATCCCGACGTTGATGTCGGCGATGGCCCAGCCATCCTGCACCGGGATCACCGCCCAGGCGATCATCGCCAGCATGAACAGCAGGATCGGCGCCAGCACGAAGAGGAAGCGATTGGCCCCGGAGGGGATGATCGTTTCCTTCATCAGCATCTTGATGGCATCGGCGAAGGGCTGCAGCAGGCCGAAGGGGCCGACCACGTTCGGGCCGCGGCGCAGCTGCATCGCCGCCAGCACCTTGCGCTCCGCGAGCGTCAAATAGGCGACGGCCAGCAGCACCGGCACCAGCAGCGCCAGGGTCTGCGCCACCGTGATCGCCAGGATCCCGATGGGCGAGGCGAGAAAAGCATCCATCCCGCCTACTCCGCAGCCTGGGGCAGATAGGTCCGCGCGCATTCCGCCATGGTGGCGGAGGCGCGGCTGATGACGTCGGCCTGCCAGTAGTTGGCGACCGAAGGGGTGAAGGCGGCATCGGAGACCGCCGCCACATCGCCCGCCGGCCCGGTCTGGTCGGTGCAGCCATGCGGGGTGAACTCGGCGCCGGCGAAGGCCGGGCTCACCTCGGCCAGCCGCGCCCGCACGCCGTCGAGGCTGTCATAGGGCAGCCGGGCGCCGAGCAGCTCGGAAGCGGCGCGGATGATCTTCCAATCCTCCCGTGCCTCGCCCGGCGGATAGACCGCGAGGCGGCCGCGCTGCACCCGGCCCTCGGTATTGACCCAGGTCGCGTCCTTCTCGGTATAGGCCGCGCCGGGCAGGATGACGTCGGCCCGCGCCGCGCCGGCCTCGCCATGGTGGCCCTGGTAGACCACGAAGGCGCCCTCCGGCACGCCGCCGGGCTCGGCGCCCAGCAGCCAGAGCCCCTGGACGTCGGCCGGGATGCCGGTGGTGAAGCCGAGGTCGAGCGGCGCCACCTGGCCGCCGAACTGGTGCAGCAGGTTGAAGCCGTGCCAGTCCGCCTGCAGCATGTTGTTCTGAGCCGCGATCTGCCAGGCCGCCGCCAGCACCGCGGCGCCGTCGCCCCGGGTCAGCGCGCCACGGCCGAGGATGAGCATCGGGCGCTTGGCCGCGCGCAGCACCTCGTTGAAGCGGTGGCTGCCGCCGGCAAGCGCCGCGAGGGTCGCGCCCCCCTCCCCCAGCCAGTCATGGCCATAGGTCAGGTCGAGGCCGCGCGGGCCGATGAAGCCGATGGGGAAGCTGCCGGCCACCACCCGCTTGCGGATGCGGGCATTGATGACGGGCGATTCGATCCGCGGGTTGCTGCCGATGATCAGCAGCGCATCCGCCTCCTCGATCCCGGCGATGCCGGTATTGAAGGTGTAGAAGTCGCGCCGCGAGGCGTCGATCGCCGCATCGTCGACCCGGCACTCGAGGTTGGTGCTGCCGAGGGCCGCCATCAGGTCGCGCAGCGCGACGGTCGCCTCGGCATCCACCAGGTCGCCGACCACGGCGCCGAGCTTCTTGCCGCGGAACCCTTCGGCGATGGCGGTGAAGGCCTCCATCCAGCTGGCCGGCACCAGCTTGCCGCCCTTGCGGATCCAGGGCCGGTCGAGCCGGCGGCGCTTCAGCCCGTCGAAGGCGAAGCGGCCGCGATCGGCCATCCATTCCTCGTTCACGTCGTCATTGGTGCGCGGCATGATCCGCAGCACCTCGCCCGAGCGCGCATCGATGCGGATATTGGTCCCGGTCGCGTCCAGCACGTCGATGCTGTCGGTCTTGCGCAGTTCCCAGGGGCGGGAGACGAAGGCATAGGGCCGGCTGGTCAGCGCGCCAACAGGGCAGATGTCGATCAGGTTGCCGGACAGCTCGGTGGTCAGCGCCTTCTCGACATAGGTGCCGATTTCCATGTTCTCGCCGCGGTTCGTGGCACCCAGCTCCGGCACGCCGGCCACCTCGGTGGCGAAGCGCACGCAGCGGGTGCACTGGATGCAGCGGTTCATGATCGTCTTGACCAGCGGGCCCAGGTACTTGTCCTTCACCGCCCGCTTTTCCTCGCGGTAGCGGCTGGCATCCTTGCCGAAGGCAACGGCCTGGTCCTGCAGGTCGCACTCGCCGCCCTGGTCGCAGATCGGGCAATCCAGCGGGTGGTTGATCAGCAGGAATTCCATGACGCCGCGGCGGCCATTGCGGACCATCGGGCTATCGGTGAAGACCTTCATGCCATCCGCGACCGGATAGGCGCAGGAGGCGATGGGCTTCGGCGCCTTCTCCACCTCGACCAGGCACATCCGGCAATTGCCGGCGACGCTCAGCCGCTCGTGGTAGCAGAAGCGCGGGATCTCCTTGCCGGCCGCTTCGCAGGCCTGCAGCACGGAGACGCCGTTCGGCACCTCCACCTCGATCCCGTCGACGGTAACCTTCGCCATCGGTGCTACTCCGCCGCCATGGGCAGGGCGCGCGTGCCGCGCGCTGCCTTGAAGGCCGCAATGCGTTCTTCCATCATCGGCCGGAAGTGCCGGATCAAGCCCTGCACCGGCCAGACGCCGCCATCGGCGAGGGCACAGATCGTGTGCCCCTCGATCTGCCGCGTCACCTGCTCGAGGATGTCGATCTCGTCGACCTCGGCGCGGCCTTCGACCATGCGGTCCATCATGCGCTTCACCCAGCCCATGCCCTCGCGGCAGGGGGTGCACTGGCCGCAGCTCTCATGCTTGTAGAAGGTCGAGAGCCGGGCGATCGCCTTGATGAGATCGGTGGACTTGTCCATCACGATCACCCCCGCGGTGCCGAGGCCGGTCTTGTGCTCCCGCAGCGCGTCGAAATCCATCAGCACGTCGTTGCAGACGGACTTGGGGATCATCGGCGTCGAGGATCCGCCGGGGATCACCGCCAGCAGATTGTCCCAGCCGCCGCGCACGCCGCCGGCGTGCTTCTCGATGAGCTCCCGCAGCGGGATGCTCATCTCCTCCTCGACGTTGCAGGGCTTGTTCACATGGCCCTGGATGCAGAAGATCTTGGTGCCGCTGTTCTTCGGCCGGCCGAAGCCGGCGAACCAGGCGGCGCCACGGCGCAGGATGGTCGGCACCACCGCGATGGTCTCGACGTTGTTCACCGTGGAGGGGCAGCCATAGAGCCCGACGGCCGCCGGGAAGGGCGGCTTCAGCCGCGGCATCCCCTTCTTGCCCTCGAGGCTCTCGATCAGCGCCGTCTCCTCGCCGCAGATATAGGCGCCGGCGCCGCGGTGGACATAGAGGTCGAAGTCCCAGCCGCCGCCGCAGGCATTCGGCCCGAGCAGACCGGCCGCATAGGCTTCGTCAATGGCGGCCTGCAGCACCAGATGCTCGTTGTAGTACTCGCCGCGGACGTAGATGTAGCCGGCATGCGCGCCCATGGCGACGCCGGCGATCAGGCAGCCCTCGACCAGCGTATGCGGGTCGTGCCGCAGGATGTCGCGGTCCTTGCAGGTGCCCGGCTCGGACTCGTCGGCATTGACCACCAGGTAGTGCGGCCGGTCGCTCGCCTGCTTCGGCATGAAGGACCACTTGAGCCCGGTCGGGAAGCCGGCGCCGCCGCGGCCGCGCAGGCCGGAGTTCTTCAACTCCTCGATGATCCAGTCGCGGCCCTTGGCGATCAGCGCGCCGGTACCGTCCCATTGGCCACGCTTCCGCGCGCCGGCCAGGCGCCAGTCGTGCAGGCCGTAGAGGTTGGTGAAGATGCGGTCCTTGTCGGACAGTGCCACGACCTATTCTCCCGCCACATCGGTCAGGGTCTGCGGTCCGCCGACCGGGGCGCTGGTCTGGCGGCCGATGACCGAACCCGGCGCCGGCCGCTCGCCGCGCCGCAGCGCCTCGAGCAGCTTCACCGTGCTGTCGTAGTCCATGTCTTCGTAGTAGTCGTCGTCGACCTGCAGGATCGGCGCATTCACGCAGCCGCCGAGGCACTCGACCTCGGTCATGGTGAAGACGCCGTCCTCGCTGGTCTGGCCATAGCCCGAGAGATGCCCGGCATCCCGGCAAGCGCGGGCCACGTCATCCGAGCCGCGCAGCCAGCAGGGCGTCGTGCCGCAGACCTGCAGGTGGTACTTGCCGATCGGCTTCATGTTGAACATGAAGTAGAAGGTCGCGACCTCGTAGACGCGGATCGCCGGCATGCCGAGCCGCTCGCCGACCGCATCCATGCCCTTGTTCGGGACCCAGGCGCTGCCGGTCTGCCGCTGCATCTGCTTCTGCACGACATAGAGCAGCGGGATCACCGCGCTCGCCTGCTTGCCCGGCGGGTAGCGCTTCACGATGGTGTCGATCGCCTTCAGGCTCTCGTCGTCGAAGGCGAAGCTCTCGGGCTGGATGAAGTCCGTCACCGGTCGATCTCCCCGAAGACGATGTCGAGCGAACCGATGATCGCCACGGCATCGGCCAGCATGTGCCCCTTCGAGAGCACTTCCATGGCCTGCAGATGGGCATAGCCCGGCGCGCGGATCTTGCAGCGATACGGCCGGTTGGTGCCGTCGGCGACCATGTAGACGCCGAACTCGCCCTTCGGCGCCTCGGTCACCGTGTAGGTCGCGCCGGCGGGCACGTGATAGCCCTCGGTATAAAGCTTGAAGTGATGGATCAGCGATTCCATCGACCGCTTCATCTCGCCCCGGGAGGGCGGCACGATCTTGTTGTCCAGCACCTTGATCGGCCCCGGCTTCAGCAGGCCGAGGCACTGCTTCACCATGCTAAGGCTCTGGCGCATCTCCATCATGCGCACGAGGTAGCGGTCGTAGCAGTCGCCCTGCCGCCCGACCGGGATCTCGAAGTCGAGCTGGTCGTAGATCTCGTAGGGCTGCGACTTGCGCAGGTCCCAGGGCACGCCGGAAGCGCGCAGGCAGGGGCCGGAGAAGCCCCATTCCATCGCCATCTCGGCGGTCATGATGCCGATGTCGACGGTGCGCTGCTTGAAGATGCGGTTGTTGGTCAGCAGCCCCTCGAGGTCGCCGAGGAACTTCGGGAACTGCTCGCACCAGCCGGCGATCCGATCGTCGAGCCCGGCGGGCAGGTCCTTTGCCACGCCGCCGGGGCGGAAGTAGTTCACGTGGTAGTGGCTGCCGCCGACCGCCTCGTAGAATTCCAGCAGGTGCTCGCGCTGCTCGAAGCCCCAGAGCGCGGGGGTGATGGCGCCGCAATCCAGCGCATAGGTGGTCACGTTCAGCAGGTGGTTCAGGATGCGCGTCAGCTCCGCGAACATCGTGCGGATGACCCGGGCGCGGATCGGCACGTCGCCCTCGATGCCCAGCAGCCGCTCCACCGCGATGGCGAAGCTGTGCTCCATGCACATCGGGCTGACGTAATCCAGGCGGTCCATGTAGGGCAGCGCCTGGAGGTAGGTTTTGTACTCGATCAGCTTCTCGGTGCCGCGATGCAGCAGCCCGATATGCGGATCGGCCCGCTCCACCATCTCGCCCTTCATCTCGAGGATGAGGCGCAGCACGCCGTGCGCGGCCGGATGCTGCGGGCCGAAGTTGATGGTGTGGCTGTCGACCTCGACGGTGCGGGTCGGCTCGTTCGGGGAGGCGTTCGCGGATTCTGCTGTCAGGCTCATGGCTTCGGCCCCGCGACCTGGGGTGCGGCGGGCGGCTCGACCCGGTTGAGGAAGACCTTCTCGTCGCCCGGCAAGGTCGTCATGTTTTCCCAAGGGGAGAGGAAATCGAAATTGCGGAAGTCCTGGGTCAGCTTCACCGGCTCGTAGACCACCTGCTTCCGTTCCTCGTCGTAGCGGACCTCGACGTGGCCGGTGAGCGGGAAGTCCTTGCGCAGCGGGTGGCCCTCGAAGCCGTAGTCGGTCAGCAGCCGGCGCAGGTCGGTCTGGCCCTCGAAGACGATGCCGTACATGTCCCAGGCCTCGCGTTCGTACCAGGTGGCGCAGGGCCAGACATGGATCAGGCTCGGCACCGGCGTCGCCGCATCGGTCGAGACGATGACCCGGATGCGCCGGTTATGCGACAGGCTGAGCAGGTTGTAGATCACCTCGAAGCGGGCCGGCCGCTCCGGCCAGTCGGCGCCGCAGAGGTCCATCAGCTGCTCGAAGCCGAAGTGGTCGCGGAGCAGGGTCATGGCCTCCACCAGGCCTTCGCCCGGCAGGGTCAGCACCAGCTCGGCGCCGCGCTCGATCTCGATGCGGCCGGCGGGCAGCGCGGCCAGCACGGCCTCGCCGAGGGCCGTCAGGGATTGAGTCTCAGCCACGCAGGATGGTCCCCTGACGCCGGATCTTCTTCTGCAATTGCATGATGCCGTAGACCAGCCCCTCGGCGGTCGGCGGGCAGCCCGGCACGTAGACATCGACCGGCACGATCCGGTCGCAGCCGCGCACCACGCTGTAGGAGTAGTGGTAGTAGCCGCCGCCATTGGCGCAGCTGCCCATGCTGATGACCCAGCGCGGCTCCGACATCTGGTCGTAGACCTTGCGGAGCGCCGGGGCCATCTTGTTGGTCAGCGTGCCGGCCACGATCATCACGTCCGACTGCCGCGGCGAGCCGCGCGGGATGACGCCGAGCCGGTCCAGGTCGTAGCGCGCCATGTAGGCGTGGATCATCGGCACCGCGCAGCAGGCCAGGCCGAAGGTCATCGGCCAGAGGCTGCCGGTGCGGGCCCAGTTCACCACCTTGTCCAGGTTGGCGATGACGAAGCCCTTGTCCTCGATCTCGCCGGTGATGCCCTTCACCACCGCATCCTGCGCCGCGCCCGGCGCCAGGTGGTCGCGGTTCCAGGCCACTGTATCCGTGTTATCGCTCATGGGTCTCTCCGGCGTAACGGCGTGGCCGTCACTCCCAGTCCAGGGCGCCCTTGCGCCATTCGTAGACGAAGCCAACCGTCAGCACGCCGAGGAAGGCGACCATCGAGAGGAAGCCGAACCAGCCGATGCCCCCCAGCGCCACCGCCCAGGGAAACAGGAAGGCCACCTCCAGGTCGAAGATGATGAAGAGGATGGCCACCAGGTAGAAGCGCACGTCGAAGCGGCGGCGCGTGTCGTCGAAGGGCTCGAAGCCGCATTCATAGGCCGAGAGCTTTTCCGGGTTGGGCTTCTGCCGGGCGACCAGCAGGCTGCCGCCCACCATGGCGACGGCGATGCCCCCGGCGATGGCCAGGAAGACCAGGATCGGGAAATATTCGGCCAGCAGCGGCTGGGTCATGGGTGCTCCGCCTTCAGACGCGCTTCGGGTGCTGGCCGTAGGCTTTCGAGACACCCGGGGCAAGCCTACCGCAGCGCAGCGCGGCCGGACATTACCCCTGCCCCGCGTGCTCCGCCATAGGGGGAGCGGCCTTTAACACCCCGCATTTGGCGACGCCGGGCCGGAACGTAAAGGGTCCAAAATGCGGCAGAGGCGCCGCCCCTTCTCAGGAGCGGCGCCTCTGGTGCCTGCTGTCCGCGTGGCGCGAGTGACGGGGCTCGAACCCGCGACCTCCGGCGTGACAGGCCGGCGCTCTAACCAACTGAGCTACACCCGCCCGCGAACAGGAGCCGGGGTTTATGGGGGACGGCCCGGGGTGTCAAGCGCCCCTCGCCCTTCCCCGTCAGTAAATCACCACCACCGGCGGCGTCAGCGCCACCGCCAGCGCGACCGAGGCCCAGTAGGTCGCGGTCTGCTGCGCCTCCAGGGCCAGCCGCTGCTGGAAGGCGCGATCCGCCGCCTCCGCCCGCTCGATCTGGGCGAGCCAGCGCCGCGCCTCGGCATCGCCGCGGCTGGCCGCCAGCGACAGCCAGGACCGCGCCTCGGCCAGGTCCTGGCCCATCTCCTCGAGTCCGGTCATGTAGAGCCGCCCAACCGCCTTCTGCGCCGGCAGGAAGCCGTTCTGCGCCGAGCGCCGCATCCATTGCAGCGCCTCGTAGGAGCGGCGGGAGACGCCGTCGCCGCGGAAATACATCAGGCCGAGGTTGTACTGGCTCTCGGCGACGCCCTTTTCGGCCGCCAGGGTGAACCAGCGCGCCGCCTCGGCCGAATCGCGCGGCAGGCCGCGGCCCTGCAGGTAGAGGAAGCCGAGGTTGTGCGCCGCCTGGGCCACGCCGCCCTGGGCGGCTTCGGTATAGAGCCGGATGGCCCGGGCCCGGCCACCGGGCGCCGCCCCCTCCTCGGCCAGCTTGCCGAGCCGGTACTGGGCGAAGGGCATGCCGGCGCCGGCCGCCACCTCATAGTTTCGGGCGGCCTGGCCCAGGTTCCGGCCGAGGCCGCCGGCCCCGAATTCATAGGCTTGGCCGAGCCGATAGGCCGCCCCGGGGTCGCCCGCCGCGGCCGCGGCCCGCAGCTCGGCCACCGATTCGCCGCGGTAGAGGTCGGGGTCGGCCTGGCGCTGCAGCCGCTCGTCGTCGGCGATGACGATGGTCTGCGCCTGGCTCGACTGCACCCGGCAGCCGGCTTCGTCGCAGACCTGCACGGCCGGGCCGAAGCCGCTGCCGCCGACCATCCGCGGCTGGCACCCGCCCAGCAGCAGGCCGAGGCCGAGGGCCGCGACGGCGATGCCGCCGCGGCCGCCCGCCTCAGCGGGAGCGCAGCGCGCCGCCACCGGTGCCGAGCCCGCCGCGGACGTCCTGCGCCTTGTAGTTCCGCACCGCGACGACGAGCTTGTTGTAGGCATCGACGAAGGCGGCGACCGTCGCCTGCCCCGCCGGGGTCCGCTGGTAGCCGCCGAGCACGCCGCCGGCGGTGGCGCCGAAGCCGCCCATCACCGCGCCGAAATTCGTCGCCGTGGCCGAGCCTTCCGAGGCCGCCACCTGCACGCCGCTGCGCATGTCGAAGACCGACATGGTGACCGAGGTGGCCGACTGCGACATCGCCGCCCCGGCGAGGCCGACCGCCAGCCCGCCCCAGCCGCCGATGCCGCCGCCGAGGCCGCCGAGGTTCTGGTTCGAGAAGAGAATCGCCGGCTCGATGAAGAGGTCGGCGGCGACCCGCTGGCCGCGCTGCATGTTGGAGCCGGCGCGGAACTCGCCGCTGTTGCGCATGTCGCCGACCATGCCGCGCATGCGGCCTTCCAGCCGGTTGTTGCCCAGCGAGGTGATGACGAAGCAGTTGGACTGCTGGATGACCAGGCGCACCATCGGCTCGATGGTGGTGATCTGGGTGCGGGCCATGAAGGGCCCCCACCAGCTCTGGTCGCGGCCGTCATCGACCGCCACGGTGCCGAGCGGCTCGGAGCAGCGCTCGACGCCGCTGGCGCCGACGCTGGCACTGCCGCCGGCGGCCCCGGTCACAGGGCCGCTTGAGGTGCCCTGCTGAATACAACCGCCAAGCGACAGGGCGGCGACGGCTGCAACGCCCAATTTACCAAGACCAGACAGCACCTGAGGCCTCCACCGGAACACGCTGGCCTGAGCCAGACATTCTACCTGCGAAAGCTTACATGAGTACCGGAACGGATCAAGATAACGCAGCGGCTGGAATGGGCGCTGTAGGGATCGAACCTACGGCCACCTGCGTGTAAGGCAGGCGCTCTACCGCTGAGCTAAGCGCCCCCTGGGCCGGGCCTGAGCCCCGGCCCTAGTTCACCGCATCCTTCAGGCCCTTGCCGGCCTTGAAGCGCACGGTGGTGGTCGCGGGGATCTTGATCTCCTCACCGGTGCGGGGATTGCGGCCCTTGCCGGCCTTGCGCTTGGAGGTCGAGAAGGTGCCGAATCCGACCAGGCGGACATCGGTCTTGGTCTTCAGGGATTCGGTGATGGCATCGAAGACCGCGTCGAGGATGTCTCCGGCCTTGGCCTTCGGCAGGTCACCCGCCTCGGCCACGATCGTGATGAGATCCTGCTTGTTCATGGGCTAGCCCCCCTTCGCCATGGATGATGCCATCAGCCTGCCCCAGATGAATCCAGGCTGTTACTGGCAAGGACTGTACGGGCGCAAATTCTCGCGCGTCAATCGCGCTACGCGTCCATGCCCGCAGTTATCCGCCATTTTCCGGCGAAGGGTGGCCTGGGAGGCGCGGGGGGGAGGCATGATCGCGCCTCGCCCCCGCGGTCCGGTCAGTGCGGCAGCGCCGGCAGTCCGTCGCCATCCGCCGCCCGCGGCGAGGGCGGGTCGGGCGGCTCCTCCCAGGAGATCGCCTCGGGCTTGCGCACCAGCGCCGCCGAGATGACCTCGTCGACATGCGAGACGGCCCGGATGGTCAGGCCCTTCTTCACGTTGTCGGGGATTTCCGCCAGATCCTTCTCGTTGTCCTTCGGGATGAAGACCGTGGTGATGCCGCTGCGCAGCGCCGCCAGGAGCTTCTCCTTCAACCCGCCGATCGGCAGAACGCGGCCGCGCAGCGTGATCTCGCCCGTCATCGCCACCTCCCGCCGCACCGGGATGCCGGTGAGGACGGAGACGATGCTGGTCGCCATGGCGATGCCGGCGCTCGGGCCATCCTTGGGCGTCGCGCCTTCCGGCACGTGCACGTGGATGTCGCGCTTGTCGAAGAGCGTCGGCTTCAGGCCGAAGCTGGTCGCCCGCGACCGCACATAGGACATGGCGGCCGAGACGCTCTCCTGCATGACGTCGCCAAGCTTGCCGGTGGTCTGCACCTTGCCCTTGCCGGGCACGGTCACCGACTCGATGGTCAGGATCTCGCCACCCACCTCGGTCCAGGCCAGGCCGGTGACCACGCCCACCATGTCCTCCGCCTCGGCCTCGCCATAGCGGTGCTTGCGCACGCCGGCGAACTTCTCGAGGTTCTTGGCGGTGATCGTGACCTTCTTCGACTTCTTGGCGACGATCTCGCGCACCGCCTTGCGGGCGAGGCCGCCGATCTCGCGCTCCAGGCTGCGGACGCCGGCTTCCCGCGTGTAATAGCGGACCAGGTCGCGCAGCGCCTCCTCGGTGACCGACCACTCGCCGGCCTTCAGCCCATTGGCCTCGGACTGCTTGGCCATCAGGTGGCGCTTGGCGATCTCCACCTTCTCATCCTCGGTGTAGCCGGGGATGCGGATGATCTCCATGCGATCCATCAGCGGCTGCGGCATGCGCAGGCTGTTGGCGGTCGTCACGAACATCACGTCCGACAGGTCGTAGTCGACCTCGAGGTAGTGGTCGGCGAAGGTCGCGTTCTGCTCGGGGTCCAGAACCTCGAGCAGCGCGCTCGAGGGATCGCCGCGCCAGTCGGCACCGAGCTTGTCGATCTCGTCCAGCAGGAAGAGCGGGTTCGACATCTTAGCCTTCTTCATGCCCTGGATGACCTTCCCAGGCATGGAGCCGATATACGTGCGCCGGTGGCCGCGCACCTCGGCCTCGTCCCGCACGCCGCCGAGCGACATGCGGACGAAGTTGCGCCCCGTCGCCTTGGCGATGGACTTGCCGAGCGAGGTCTTGCCGACGCCTGGCGGGCCGACCAGGCAGAGGATCGGGCCACGGATCTTGGGCGAGCGCGACTGCACCGCCAGATACTCGATGATCCGCTCCTTGACCTTCTCGAGGCCGTAGTGGTCGGCGTCGAGCACCTTCTCGGCGGCGACGATGTCGCGCCGCACCCGGGTCTTCTTCTTCCAGGGGATCGAGAGCATCCAGTCGAGGTAGTTGCGCACCACCGTCGCCTCGGCGCTCATCGCCGACATGGTGCGGAGCTTCTTCAGCTCCTGCAACGCCTTCTCGCGCGCTTCCTTGCTCAGCGCGGTCGCCTTGATGCGGGCTTCCAGCTCGGCAATCTCGTCCTTGCCGTCCTCGCCCTCGCCCAGCTCCTTCTGGATCGCCTTGAGCTGCTCGTTCAGGTAGTACTCGCGCTGGGTCTTCTCCATCTGCCGCTTGACGCGGTTGCGGATGCGCTTCTCCACCTGCAGGACGCCGATCTCGGATTCCATATGGCCGAAGACGCGCTCGAGCCGCGCGGCGACGCCGCCGATCTCGAGCAGCTCCTGCTTCTCCGGGATCTTCAGCGACAGGTGGCTGGCGACCGTATCCGCGAGCTTGGCGGGATCCTCGATCTGGTTGATCGAGACCAGCACCTCGGGCGCGATCTTCTTGTTGAGCTTGATGTACTGCTCGAACTGCCCGACCACGGTCCGGGCCAGGGCCTCGGTTTCCGGCGGCTCGGCCGGCTGCTCGTCGAGCGGCGCGGCATAGGCCTCGAAGTGGGTCTTGGTTTCCTTGAAGCCGGTGATCTGGGCGCGCTTGCCGCCCTCGACCAGCACCTTCACGGTGCCGTCGGGCAGCTTCAGCAGCTGCAGCACCGTGGAGACGGTGCCGACGGCGTAGAGGTCGTCGGCCTCGGGGTCGTCCTGGGCTGCGTTCTTCTGGGCGACCAGCAGGATCTGCTTGTCGTCGCGCATGACCGCTTCCAGGGCGCGGACGGATTTCTCGCGCCCGACGAAAAGCGGCACGATCATGTGCGGAAATACCACGATGTCCCGCAACGGCAGGACAGGCAGGAGATCGCCGGTGTTAGGCTCTTGGGTCTTATCCGCCATAATGGACCTCACTGTAGGACAGTCGGCCCGCGGGCCACCCCCAGCAACTGCTGGTTGGCGGCATGACCCGCGGCGCCACGGGGATGTTGAGCAGATGGGCCGCCCAGCACCCCCCCGCAAGTCTGATCAGCCGGATGGCGGGGGTACCACCCCCCGGCTGTCCCGTCAGGCGGAGCTTTGTTCCGCCGCCCGCTCACCGTAGATGAACAGCGGGCTGGCCCGGCTTTCCGCGACCTCGCGGTTCACCACCACCTCGTCCACGTCGTCCAGGCCCGGCAACTCGAACATGGTGGTCAGCAGGATCTGCTCCATGATCGAACGCAGGCCGCGGGCGCCGGTTTTGCGCTGGATCGCCCGTGTCGCCACCGACCGCAGCGCGTCGTCGGTGAAGGTGAGCTTGGTCCCCTCCATCTCGAACAGCCGCTGGTACTGTTTGACGATCGCGTTCTTCGGCTTGGTCAGGATCTCGATCAGCGCCTTCTCGTCGAGATCCTCGAGCGTGGCGATGACCGGCAGGCGGCCGATGAACTCGGGGATCAGGCCGAACTTCAGCAGATCCTCGGGCTCCACCTCGCGCAGCACCGCGCCGGTGCGGCGGTCGTCGGGGCTGCGGACCTCGGCGCCGAAGCCGATGCCCGAGCCCTTGCCGCGCGCCCCGATGATCCGCTCGAGCCCGGCGAAGGCGCCGCCGCAGATGAACAGGATGTTCGAGGTGTCGACCTGCAGGAATTCCTGCTGCGGGTGCTTCCGGCCGCCCTGGGGCGGCACGGAGGCGACCGTGCCTTCCATGATCTTCAGCAGCGCCTGCTGCACGCCCTCGCCCGAAACGTCGCGGGTGATGGAGGGGTTGTCCGACTTGCGGCTGATCTTGTCGACCTCGTCGATGTAGACGATGCCGCGCTGCGCCCGCTCGACGTTGTAGTCGGCCGACTGCAGCAGCTTGAGGATGATGTTCTCGACATCCTCGCCGACGTAGCCCGCCTCGGTCAGCGTGGTCGCATCGGCCATGGTGAAGGGCACGTCGAGGATGCGCGCCAGGGTCTGCGCCAGCAGCGTCTTGCCCGAGCCGGTCGGGCCCAGCAGCAGGATGTTCGACTTGGCGATCTCGACGTCGTTGTTCTTCGCGCCATGCGCCAACCGCTTGTAGTGGTTGTGCACCGCGACGGAGAGCACCTTCTTCGCATGGTCCTGGCCGATGACGTAGTCATCGAGGACCTTGCAGATCTCCTTCGGGGTAGGCACCCCGTCCCGCGACTTCACCAGATGCGTCTTGTGCTCCTCACGGATGATATCCATGCAGAGCTCGACGCATTCATCGCAGATGAAGACGGTGGGTCCGGCGATGAGTTTGCGGACCTCGTGCTGCGACTTGCCGCAGAACGAGCAGTAGAGGGTATTCTTCGAGTCGCCGGACTTGCTCATGGGCACTCCGCCTGAAAGGGCCGGCCGTAACGCCCGCGGATCGTGCGGGCAGCCAGCAGGCCGCGCCCCCCATGGCCCTTGCGGGCCGGAAAGGGGGCTTTCCACGGGACTGTAGCCCCCCTGTCATCGGGGGAAAAGCTTTGTAGGGTCACGGCCGGGAGCGTCGCGAGGACGGGAGAGCCCGAAATCGGGCCCCGCGTCACCCGGCCGGCCGGCCGCAACCCCATGGCGGGACGGAGCGTCAGCTCTTGCCCGCCTCGGCCGCGCCGGGCGCCAGCGGCCGCTGGTCGACCACCTGGTCCACCAGGCCGAAGTCCCGGGCCTCCTCGGCCGACATGTAGCTGTCCCGCTCCAGCTTCTTCTCGATCGCCTCGATCGGCTGGCCGGTATGCTTCACGTAGATCTCGTTCAGCCGCTGCCGCAGCTTCAGGATCTCGCGCGCCTGGATCTCGATGTCGGTCGCCTGGCCCTGGGCCCCGCCCGAGGGCTGGTGCACCATGACCCGGCTGTTCGGCAGGCAGAAGCGCTTGCCCGCGGCGCCGGCGGTCAGCAGCAGGGAGCCCATGGAGGCCGCCTGGCCGATGCAGACCGTGCTGACGGGGGAGCGGATGTACTGCATGGTATCGTACATCGCGAGGCCGGCGGAGACGACGCCGCCCGGGCTGTTGATGTAGAAGGCGATGTCCTTGTTGGGATTCTCGCTCTCGAGGAAGAGCAGCTGGGCGCAGATCAGCGAGGACACCTGGTCGAAGACCGGGCCCGTCAGGAAGATGATCCGTTCCTTCAGCAGGCGGGAATAGATGTCGTAGGACCGCTCGCCCCGCGCCGTCTGCTCGACGACCATGGGGACCAGGGTATTGTTGAAGACCTCGACAGGATCACGGTCCCGCATGGAAGTACCTTTCAGTCAGCAGCGCACGCAGGCCGGCGCTCGGAGGGGCATCCGGACCAGCCGCCGGCGGCGTCGCATGGCAGCATAGCCCGAGAGGCTTAATGTGGTGCAAGCGACCGGCCGCCGGAAGGCCCCGCCGAATGGCGGGGGTGGATGGGGCGGAGAGCATGCCCCCGCACCCTTTCCGGGGAGTGAATCAGGCCGCGGCGGCGGCCGACAGCTCCTCGGGCGCCACGCTGCGGTCCGTCACCTTGGCCAGCTCCAGCATGAAGTCGACCACCTTCTCCTCGAAGATCGGGGAGCGCAGGTTGTCCGCGGCCTGGGGGTTCTTGCGGAAGAACTCCATGACCTGCTGCTCCTGGCCGGGGTAGCGGGCGGCTTCCTGGCGCATGGCGCGGGAGAGCTCATCGGCCGAGACGCTGATGTTGTTGGTCCGGCCGATCTCGGACAGCAGCAGGCCGAGCCGGATGCGGCGCTCGGCGATGGCCCGGTAGTCGGCCTTCAGCGTGTCCTCGTCCTTGCCCTTGTCGTCCTCGTCCAGCCGCTCGGCCTTCATGTCGGCCTCGATCCGCTGCCAGATCTGGGCGAATTCGGCCTCCACCATGCCCTCCGGCACCGGGAAGCTGGCCCGCTCGGCCAGCCCGTCGAGCAGCGCCCGCTTCACCTTGAGCCGCGAGAGGCCGTCGTATTCCTGCTGCAGGCTGCCGCGCACGGCCTCCTGCAGCTTGGCCAGGTCCTCGAAGCCCATGGTCTTGGCCAGCTCGTCGTCGGCGGCCGGATTGACCGGCGCCTTCAGCGACTTGCAGGTCACCTGGAAGACCGCGGACTTGCCGGCCAGTTCCTTGGCGCCGTATTCTTCCGGGAAGGCCACGTTCACGGTGCGGGTCTCGCCGGCCTTGATGCCCTCGAGCTGCTCGGTGAAGCCGGGGATGAAGCCGGTGCCGGCGACCTCGATCGGCATCTCGGTGGCGGTGCCGCCGGGGAAGGGCTCGGCATCGCCCTCCAGCGTGCCGGTGAAGTCGCAGACCGCGACCTCGCCCTTGGCCGCGCCGCGGTCCTCGGTGATGTCCTCCAGCTTGCGGTTGCGGGCGGCGATCGTCTCGATCGTCTTGGCCACCTGCTCCTCGGCCGGCTCGGCCTTCAGCCGCTCCACCTCGATGCCGGCGAAGTCCGGCATCGGGATCTCCGGCAGGATCTCGACCTCGACCTTGAATTCCAGGTCGGCGCCGTCGGCGAAATTGACCAGCTCGATCTTCGGCTGCAGCGCCGGGCGGAGGCCGCGGTCGGTCACCACCTGCTGCGTCGCCTTGTTGACCGACTGCTCGAGCACCTCGCTCATCACCGCCTGGCCGTAGCGCTGCCTGACCACCGTCGCCGGGATCTTGCCGGGGCGGAAGCCGGGCAGGCGCAGGTCGCGGCCCAGCTCGTCCAGCCGGCGCGTCCGCTCGGCCGCGATATCGGCCGCCGGGACCAGGATGGTATAGGCCCGCTTCAGCCCGTCGTTCGCGACCTCGGTCACCTGCATCGTCGTCACTCTCTTCCCAAAAACATGTCGCGGCGTCGTCCAGTCCGGCGGGGCCAAACTGGCGGGGATGGTGCGGGCGGAGGGATTTGAACCCCCAAGGCTTGCGCCACTGGAACCTAAATCCAGCGTGTCTGCCAATTCCACCACGCCCGCCTGCCGCCAGACCCGGCTACGCCGAGCCGCCGGCCCCGCCCGAGGCCCCATGCAGGGCCGGGCGGGCCGGCGGCGGCAGCGCTGAACTGGGGCGTTTAGCGCAGCGGCCGCCGCATTCCAAGGCACCCCGGGTCCATGGCGGCCGAATCGCCCCCTCCCCCGGCCGGGATCGCCCGCGGGTCCGGGTCGCGGCGGGGCGATGAAACCGCCGCGGGACGCCGGCGCGGGCGTGGACGGCGCCGGCGGATTGGCGCCATACCGGCGCATGCCCCCGGCCCCTCGCCTTCCGCCCCGCCCGACGACCCCCGCCGCGCCCCGCCGCCGCCTGGGCTGGCCGGCCCGGATCGGCCTCGGGCTGCTGGCCCTGCCGCTGCTGGCCGCGGCTAGCCTCGCCGGCGCCGTCTGGTGGAGCCTGCCCGCCGCCGAGGGCAGCCTCCGCCTGCCCGGCCTGGCCGCGCCGGTCGCGGTCAGCCTCGATGCCCAGGGCATTCCCCGCATCGCCGCCGGCTCCGAGCGGGATGCCGCCCTGGCGCTCGGCTGGCTGCATGCCCGCGACCGGATGTTCCAGATGGAGCTGATGCGGCGCGGCGCCGCCGGCCGGCTGGCCGAGCTGGTGGGGGAGCCGGCGCTGCGGACCGACCGCTTCACCCGGACCCTCGGCCTCGCCCGCCGCGCCGCCGCCGACCTCGCCACCCTGCCGGCCGAGACGCAGGACCTGCTGGAGGCCTATGCCGCCGGGGTGAATGCCTGGATCGCCGCGCGCGGCCGCTTCGCCGCGCCGGAATTCCTGGCCCTCGGCGCGCCCGAGCCCTGGCGGCCGGAGCACAGCCTGCTCTGGGGCAAGGTCATGGGGCTCTGGCTCTCCGGCAATTGGCGGAGCGAGCTGGACCGCGCCCGGCTCGCCCCCCTCCTGCCGCCCGAGCGGATGCGCGACCTCTGGCCGGAGGATGCCAGCCCCGGCGACCCGCGGGTCGCGCTCGACCCCGCGGCGCTCGGCCGGCTCGCGGCCGTGCTGCCCCGCTTCCCCGGCCTCGGCACCCTGCCCGCCTCGGCCAGCAACGCCTGGGCGGTCGCCGCCGGCCGCTCCGCCTCCGGCGCGCCGCTGCTGGCCTCCGACCCGCATCTCGGCTTCCAGGCGCCGATCCTCTGGTACCTCGCCCGCATCGATCTGCCGGATGGGCGGATGCTGGCGGGCGCCACCAGCCCGGGCGTGCCCTTCCTGGTCATCGGCCGCAACGCCAGCCTCGCCTGGGGCTTCACCACCACCCATTCGGATACCCAGGACGTCTTCGTCGAACGCCTGGCCGGCCCCGGGTCCTACGAGACGCCCGAGGGCCCCCGCCCCTTCGCGGTGATCGAGGAGACCATCGCCGTCCGCGGCGCCGCGCCGGTGACGCTGCGGGTGCGGGAGACGCGGCACGGCCCGGTGATCTCGGACCTCGAGGGCATGGCGGCCGCCGAGGGCTCGGTCCTCGCGGTCGCCATGGCCAACCTCGCCCCGGCCGATACCGCCGCCGCCGGGCTGCATGCGCTGAACCGGGCCGGCTCGGTCGCCGCGGCGCGCGGGGCGGCGGCGCTCATCACCAGCCCCTCGCAGAACCTGATGCTGGCCGATGCCGCCGGGCACATCGGCCTGCTGCTGACCGGCCGCACCCCGCGGCGCCGCGCCGGCGACGGCACGCTGCCCGTCCCCGGCTGGGACGGCAGCCACGACTGGACCGGCTGGGTGCCCTTCGAGGCCCTGCCGCATGCCGAGGACCCGCCCGGCGGCATGCTGGCCAATGCCAACAACCGGGTGGCGCCCGCCGGCCATCCGGTCTTCCTCGGCCGCGACTGGTTCGCCGACTGGCGCTTCCGCCGCATCGCCGAGGTGCTCGCCGCCCAGCCTAAGCACGATGCCGCCGGCTTCGCCGCGCTGCAGCGGGACACCGTCTCGCCCTTCGCCCAGGCGCTCACCGGGCCCGAGTCGCTGCTGCGGCGCCTGCCGCCCCAGCCCGGCGCCGCCGGCGCCGCCCAGGCGCTGCTGCTCGGCTGGGACGGCGATGTCGCGGCGGAGCGGCCCGAGCCGCTCATCTTCAATGCCTGGCTGCGCCGGCTCGGCCGCCTGGCGCTGGCCGAGGGCGGCGTCCCGGCCGGCGCCTGGTCGGCCAACGCCGGTTTCCTGCAGCGGGTGCTGGCCCCCGATGGCGGCGGCGCAGCCTGGTGCGGCGGCGACTGCCGGGCGCTGGCCGCCCGCGCCCTGGCCGAGGCGGTGGCCGAGCTGCAGGCCAGCGACGGCCCCGACCCGGCCGGCTGGCGCTGGGGCCGGCGGCATGTCGCCCGCTTCGAGCACCCGCTGTTCCGCTTCCTGCCGGTGCTCGGCCCGCTGACCCGGCTGGAAGCGGCGACCGGCGGCGACGAATGGACCGTGCGGCGTGGCGGCCCGCGCGGCGGCGAGGGGCCCGAGTCCTGGGTCGACGTGCATGGCGCCGGGCTGCGGCTGGTGGTCGACCTCGCCGATCCGGAGGCGGCGCTGGCGGTCATCGCCACCGGCCAGTCCGGCCATCCGCTGTCGCCGCACTGGAGCGACCTGCTGGGCCGCTGGCGGGACGGCGGGATGCTGCGGCTGGGACGGCAGGCCACCGGGCCCACCACCCGCCTGGAGCTCCGATTGCAATAACTCCGGAGCAGCGCAAGCAGGCGATTGATTCCGCCGCGCGCCGCGCCGAGACTGGACGCCTACATGCTCCACCGCCCCAACCGACGACCGCAGTTCTTCTACACCACCGCGCCTTTGCCCTGCCCCTACCTGGCAGGCAGGACGGAACGGAAGATCGTGACGGAGCTCACCGGCCCGGACGCCGAGGCGTTGCACGACCGCCTCTCCCGTGCCGGCTTCCGCCGCAGCCACAACATCGCCTATTCGCCGGTCTGCCCGGGCTGCAACGCCTGCATCCCCATCCGCATCCTGGCGCCGCAGTTCGAGCCCAACCGGGCGCAGCGCAAGCTGTCGAAGCTCAATGCCGACATCGCCGCCTTCGAGATGCCGGCCCGCGCCACGGCGGAGCAATTCGCCCTGTTCCAGCGCTACCAGCAGGCCCGCCACGGCGAGGGTGACATGGCCGGCATGGGCTTCTACGACTACCGCGCCATGGTCGAGGACACCCCGATCACCACCGGCATGATCGAGTTCCGCGACGCCCAGGACCGGCTGGTCGGCGCCTGCCTGACCGATTGGCTGAGCGACGGGCTCTCCGCGGTCTATTCCTTCTACGACCCGGCGCTGGCGCGGCGCTCGCTCGGCGCCTGGGCGATCCTCTGGCTGGTCGGGCGCGCCCAGGCGCTGCAGCTGCCCTATGTCTATCTCGGCTACTGGGTCCCCGAGAGCCGCAAGATGACCTACAAGAGCCGCTACCGCCCGAGCGAGATCCTCATCGGCGGCACCTGGCGGGTGCTCGAGGAGCCACCGGCCCTGGCCGGCGAGGCCGAGGCGTTGCGGGTCGAGGCGGAGTAGCGGCGGGCCTCAGTGGGCGCTGAACATCGCCCCGGGCGGCGGCTCGATCGGCAGGCAGACCAGGCGGGTGCCGGGCTGCGGCCGGTTATCGGCTGCCGCCGCCTCGCAGGCCTCGAGGCTCGGATAGGTCTTGAAGCCGAGCGTGGGCAGGCGGTCCGGCACCGGGCCGGTGGCCGCACCCGAGGCAACCGCCGCCATCGTGGCGACGACGATGACGAAATCCGCCATGTCCGATCTCCGCAGCGCAGGGTCGCGCTGCGGCGAACCCTAGACCCATGCCAGTACCGGCCATGTGAAACCGCGGACAGAATGGCCGGGCGAAAGTAACAAAACCGTAGATTCCTGCACTCGCAATGAACCGTTGCGCCCGCCGGCCGCGTGCCGTCTCGGCCGCCGTGGCACGCGGCGCCGCGATCCCGCCGCCTGACCGGAGTCGCTAATCCCGGGAATCGTTCCGCCTGTTCTGCAGGACGTGCCAGGCGGTGCCGAGGGCCCGGAATTCATGGCCGAGAATGCGCTTCAGCCGGGTCTCGACCGGCACCGCGATCTCCCGCAGCGGCACCCCGGCGCAGGCCTTGGCCAGTTCCCGGCCCAGCGCGGTCGCCAGCCCGACGCCGCGGCCGTTGCAGCCGGTCCAGGCGAGGACGCCCGGCGCCAGCTCGTAGACATGCGGCAGCTTGTCCTGGGTGCCGCCGATATGGCCCCACCAGACGTAGTCGAAGGTGAACTCGCCGACCTGGGGGAAGACCCGGGCGATGCGGGCGCGGATGCGGTCCCTGATGCGGCCTTCCCAGCCGAAGGGGATCACCAGGCCGCCGCCGGTCACCAGCCGGCCATCGGCATCGAAGCGGTAGAAGAAGAGGTCGCCGCGGGTATCCGACAGCGCATGGCCCTCCGGCAGGATGGACTTGCGGATATTGTCCGAGAGCACGCCGGTCGCCATCTGGTAGCTGCGCACCGGCACCACGGTGCGGGCGAGGCCCGGCCAGAGCCCCGGCGGCGTATAGGCGTTGGTCGCCAGGATGACCCGGTCGGCGCCGAGCCGTCCCGCCGGCGTCTCCAGCAGCCAGCCGCTCGGCTCCCGGGTGATGCGGGTGACCGGGCTGCGGGTATGGAGGGTGGCGCCCGCCCGCGCCGCCGCCGCCGCCAGCCCGCGCGCATAGCCCAGCGGGTTGATCCGCCCGCCCGAGCGGTTCTCCCAGCCGCCTTCCCAGCTGTCGCTGCCGGCCAGGCCCGCGACCTCGGATTTCGACAGCAGCCGCACCGGCGCGCCGCGGCTGCCCCATTGCCGCACCCGGTTCTCGACCAGCCTCATGCGGGAGGGCCGGTGCGCCGGCTGGATCCAGCCGTTCTGCACCGCCTCGGCGGCGATCCCGTGCTTGCGGATCAGGTCGAAGACCAGGCTGGCGCTGTCGCGGACCAGGCCGACGAAGGCCTCGCCCTTCTCCGCCCCGCCCAGTTCCTGCGGCACCGCCGCGACGATCGCATCCGGGTCCATGCGCGAGAGGTTGGGGATGACCTGGCCGTTGTTGCGGCCGGAGGCGCCGAAGCCGATCTCGGCGGCCTCCAGCACGGTGCAGGCGATGCCCGCCTCGGCCAGGTGCAGGGCGGCGGCGAGGCCGGTGAAGCCGGCGCCGACCACCGCCACGTCGCAATGCGCCTCCCCGGCCAGCGCCGTGGTCGGCGGCGGCGGCGGCGCCGTCGCGGCCCAGAGGCTGTTCGGCATGGTCGGCACAGGCTCAGGCATCCGGCGGCTCCGCATCAGGCGGAGGCAGTGGTAGCGCGTCGCCTCGCGCAGGGCGATGGCCGCGGCGCCCGGGCGGGGCGCCGGCCTCAGGCCACGGTCGCCGCATCCGGCACCGTCAGCGCCGCCAGCACCATGGCCCGGCTGGCCGCCACCTGCTCGCGCATGAGCGCGGCGGCGCCGGCGGCATCGCCGGCTGCCAGCGCCGCGGTCAGGGCGCGGTGCTCATGCGCCATCTCGCCGCTGCGGTCCCGCCGGCGGAGGCCGAGGACCAGCATGCGGGTGCTCTCGTCCAGCAGCCGGCCGATCTGCCGGGCCAGCCGGGCATTTCCCGAAAGCTCCGCGACCGCGACGTGGAACGCCCGGTTGGCCTCGAGGAAGCCGAGGGCGCTGGCCGGATCCTCCGGCCGGTAGCCGGCCCGGCAGACCGCGTCCAGCCGCTCGGGCGCCGCGGCCGCGGCGCGGTCCTGGGCCGAGGCCGCCGCCCGGCGGGCCGCCTCGGGCTCCAGCAGCAGCCGCAGGTCGAAGACCTCGTGGATGTCCCGCACCGTGACCAGGGAGACGATCCAGCCGCGGCGCGGCACCGGCTGCACCAGCCCCTCGGCCGCCAGCTGCGCCAGGGCGGCGCGGATCGGCGCCTTGCCGAGGTTCAGCCGCTCGGCCGTCGTCGCCTCCGACAGCGTCTCCCCCGGGGCGAGACGGGTGGTGACGATGTCCCGGCGCAGCGCATTCAGGGCCCGGGTGGTGAGCGGAGCCGGGAGGGGGATGGGTGCGAGGAAGGACATCGGGCCGCCGCTGCCATGAGCCATCCTGCCGCATACCACGACAAAAGATGGGCCCGCAAACCGAACAACTATTTTATAACGTGCATCATGCGGCCTCAGTCGACGCTGGCGCCGGAGGCCCGGATGATCTCGCCCCAGCGGGCGATGTCGCGCTCATGGATGCCGCGGAAGCCGGCCGGCGAGGTATCGGCCGGCGGGGTGATGCCCTGGTTCTCGACCAGCCACCTCCGGAATTCGGGGGCGCCGATGATGCGGGCGACCTCGGCGTTCATCCGCGCCTGGATCGCCGCCGGCAGGCCGGGCGGGGCGAGCAGCCCGTACCAGGTGCTGGTCTCGAAGCCCGGCAGGGCGCAGGCCCCGGCCAGGGTGGGGACGCCGGGCAGCGCCGCCACCGGGGCGAGGGTCGTCACCGCCAGGGCGCTGACCTGGCCCTGCTGCACCGGGCCGATGCTGGGGCCGGTCTGGTTGAAGAACAGGTCGACGTCGCCGGCGAGCAGCGCCCCCATGGCGCCGGGCTGGCCGCGGTAGGGGACATGGGTGAGCACGACGCCGGCCGCGGCGGCGAACTGCGCCGCGGCCAGATGGGTCGAGGCGCCGTTGCCGGTCGAGGCGTAGTTCAGCGCCCCCGGCCGCGCCCGGGCGGCGGCGAGGACGTCGGCGCAGCTCCGGTACTGCGGCCGCTTCTCCGGGTTCACCAGCAGCACGTTGGGCACGTCGCCCAGCAGGATCACGTGGGTGACGTCGCGCAGCGCATCGAAGGGCAGGTTGCGGTAGAGGCCGGCGTTGATCGCATGGGTGCCGGCGGTGCCCATCAGGAACAGGTAGCCGTCCGGCCGCGCCTTGGCGACGGCATCGGAGGCGATGTTGCCGCCGGCGCCGGTGCGGTTGTCGACCACCACCGGCTGGCCGAGGGCGCGGGACAGCGGCTCGGCCAGCTTGCGGGCGTAGATGTCGGTGCCGGCGCCGTTGGGGAAGCCGCCGAGGATGGTGATGGGGCGGCTGGGCCACGGGTCCTGCGCCCCGGCCGGCGCGGCGGCGAGCAGCGTGGCGATCAGCGCGGCGGCGAATGGCAAGCGGCGGAGCATCCCGGGCATCCCTGCGGTTTCGGCGCCGCATGGTGTGGGATAGGCTGGGTGCATGACCAGCCCAACAACGCCTCCCCGGCGCATCGCGCGCGGCGGACAATCCATCTATGGCGCGCCGCTCGGCATCCTGATGCTGGAAGCCCGTTTTCCGCGCATTCCCGGCGACATGGGCAATGCCGGAACCTGGCCCTTCCCGGTGCTGTACAAGGTGGTGCGCGGGGCGACGCCGGAGCGGGTGGTGCTGGAAGGCGCCCGCGGGCTGCTGCCCGACTTCCTCGCCGCGGCGCGGGAGCTGGTGGCGCTCGGGGCCGAGGCGATCACCACCAATTGCGGCTTCCTCTCGCTGTTCCAGGCCGAGCTCGCGGCGGCGGTGCAGGTGCCGGTGGCGACCTCCTCCCTCATGCAGGTGCCCTGGGTGCAGGCGACCCTGCCGCCGGGCCGGCGCGTCGGCGTGGTGACCGTAAGCCGCGGCTCGCTGACGCCGGCGCATCTGGCGGCGGCGGGGGTGCCGCCCGACGTGCCGGTCGTGGGGACCGAGGGGGGGCGCGAGTTCTTCCGCGTGCTGATCCAGGCCCAGGCGGTCGACATGGACCTGGACCTGGCCGAGCAGGACATCCTCGACGCCGGCCGGGCGCTGGTGGCGGCCCACCCCGAGGTCGGCGCGATCGTGCTCGAATGCACCAACATGCCGCCCTATGCCGCGGCGCTGGCGGCGGCGGTGGGGCTGCCGGTCTACGACATCTACTCGATGGTGAGCTGGTTCCAGGCCGGGCTGCGGCCGCGGCGGTTCCAGCAGGGCTGAGGCGCCGCGGCGCGGCCTTGCCCCGCCGGCCCGGCCGCGCTGCAATGCCGGCATGGACCACGAGGCAGAATACAACAACCGGGCGCTGGTGCCCGAGCATCCCGGCATCATCGCCGGCTGGGTGCGCGACGCCGCGGCCTTCCGCGCCGGCTGGGCGGAGGCGGCGCTGGACCTGCCCTACGGGCCGGGGGAACGGGAGCGGCTGGACCTGTTCCGGCCCGGGCCGGGCGAGAACTGGCCGGTCGCGCTCTTTGTCCACGGCGGCTACTGGCAGTCCCTCGACCGCCGCGTCTTCAGCCATTGCGCGCGCGGGCTGCTGGCGCATGGCGTGGCGGTCGCGGTGCCCTCCTACGACCTTTGCCCGGCGGTGCCGCTGGACCGCATTACCGAGCAGCTGCGGGAGGCGGCCGCCTTCCTGCACCGCCGCAGCGGCCGCCGGCTGCTGGCGATGGGGCATTCGGCCGGGGGCCATGCCAGCGCCATGCTGATGGCGACCGACTGGGCGGCCCGCGGCCTGCCGGCCGGGCTGGTGCCGGCGGCGCTGCCGATCTCCGGGGTCTTCGAGCTCTGGCCGCTGCTCGGGACCAGCATCAACGCGGCGCTGGGGCTCGACGAGACGACGGCGCGGGCGCACTCCCCCGCCCTGCTGCTGCCCCCCGCGGGCGGGCGGCTGCATGCGGTGGTGGGGGATGCCGAGAGCGGCGAGTTCCGCCGCCAGACCCGGGACTTCGCCGCTCATTGGGGCGGCAGCTGGGAGGCGCTGCCCGGCGCGAACCATTTCACCGTGCTGGCGCCGCTGGCCGGGCCGGAACATCCGCTGGTGCGGCGCGCGGCGCTGCTCGCCCGAGGCGGCTGAAGGGTGGGGTGGGGCCGGCGGCGGTGCCGCCGGCCCCGGCCGGTCAGCGCTCGCGGGCGGGGTCGGCCTTCGGCGTGCCCGGCGTCGCGGCGGTGCGCGGCAGGCGATCGTCCTCGACCTCCACCTCGGTGCGGCGGACGGAATCGCTGATGGTGCGGGTCTCGTCGTCGCTGGTCTTGCGGACGACGACTTCCTCGACCACCCGCGCCTCCTTGGCGATCACCGCCTCCTCGGTCGTCTCGGTCGCCTCGATGGTGCGGTCGCGGAAGGCATCGGCGGTAACGTCGACCGGGCGGCCGACCGGGCGGCGCTCCACCTGCACGTGCTCCTGGTGCAGCGTCACCTGCTCCTGCACCGGGGTCTCGACGATGTGGGAATGCACCCGCACGCGGCCCGAGGCGACCTGGCGCTTGCCGACCTGCAGCGTCTCCTCGACCACCGGGATGACCTCGTCGCGGCCGGTCGCGGCGGCGCCGGTTGCGGCAGTGCCGGTCGTGGCAGTGCCCGTCGTGGCAGTCCCGGTCGCCATCGCGCCCACCTGGCCGGTGCCGGCAGTGCCGGTGTCCATGGCGTTCACCCGGGTCGCGGTCGGGCCGCTGCCCTGCCAGCCGGACTGGCGCCAGCTGTCCTCGCGCTCCTGCAGGTCGATGGCGCCGGAGCCTTCCAGCACCTGCGTCACCTCGGTGATGCGGTCCTCCGGCACGGTGGCGGAGAGGACGGCGCCGCCACGGCGGATGGCTTCCTCCAGCACGGCCTGGTCGGGGCCGCTGACGCCGAGATCGCGCAGGCTGGCCGCGTCGGCCTCGGAGGCATAGAGCCCGGCGCGGACGCCGCCGACCTTCATGGCCAGGTCACGGGCGGCGGTCTCGGCTTCGGCGGCGCTGTCGAAGACGGCGGTGATGGTCTGGTTGCTCATTGGGGATGTCCTGGGTTGGAGGGGTCTTGCGGATCGGCGGGCGGCAGGCGTTCCACCTCGGCGTGCTGTCGCTGCACGTCGACGGCGTGGTCCACGTCCTCGAGGCTGCTGGTGCGGCGGAGGCGCAGCTCCTCCCGCAGGACCAGCCGCTTCTCGACGACGAGGATCTCCTCGAGCACGGGGATCACGGTGACCCGTCCGTCCTCCTCGTCGTGCGGCACCGGCAGCGGCTCGCCGGGGGCGAGTTCGCGGCCGATCGGGCGGTGTTCGACGGTCACCGCTTCGGAGCGCAGGGTCGCCTGCAGCCGCTGCTGTCCGACTTCGGTGCGGAGATGTACCCGGACCCTTCCGGCCTCGACCTGACGAGTCGAAATCCGAGCGGTTTCCTCGATGACTGGGATTATCGTTGTATCTACGGTACGGCGGTCATCGTTGTCTTGTGGCACTTGTTGGGATTCCCGTATGCCGTGCCGCGTTCGACTGACACTACAAACATGGCATCAGCGGATTCGTTCACCGCTCCCGTTTGATTACTTTAAGACAATTGCGGGGAACAGTTCCTGACCCGAAACCCCTGCCCTCCGCCCGCCGGGCTAAGGCCGCGGCGGGAGGGCGCACGGCCGGAAAGAGCCTTGGGGCGGCGGCGGAAATCCGGCAAGCATGCCCCCGGTTCGGCTTTCAGGAGCGGCGTGGATGATCGGCATCGGCAGGCGGGGTGTGCTGGGCGCGGCGGGGGCCCTGGCGCTGCCGGCGGTCCTCGGGGCAACGCAGGGGGCGGGCCGGGCACGGGCCCAGGGCCGCGGCGTGAAGATCGGGTTGGTGGCGGTGCAGACCGGACCGCAGGCGGCGCTCGGCACCCAGCTCCGGGACGGCTTCCTGCAGGGGCTGAAGCACCTCGACGGCAAGCTGGGCGGGCTGGCGGCGGAGATCGTGCCGATCGACGACGAGCTGCGGCCGGAGGTAGCGGTGACCAAGGTCCGCGCCGCGCTCGAGCGCGACAAGGTGGATGTCGTCGTCGGCGTGGTCTTCTCGAACATCCTCGCCGCCATCATGCGGCCGGTGACCGAGAGCGGCACCTTCCTGATCTCGACCAACGCCGGGCCCTCGACCTTCGCCGGCCGCGGCTGCAACCCCAATTTCTTCACGACCAGCTACAACAACGACCAGGTCCATTCGGTCATGGGCCAGGCGGCGCAGGATGCCGGGCACAAGCGGGTCTTCGTCATGGTGCCGAACTACCAGGCCGGGCGGGATGCGGTGGCGGGCTTCAAGTCCCGCTTCAAGGGCGAGGTGGTGGACGAGGTCTATGTCCCGCTGACCCAGCTCGACTTCTCCGCCGAGCTGGCGAAGATCGCAGCCAGCAAGCCGGATGCGCTCTTCACCTTCATGCCGGGCGGGCTCGGGGTGAACCTGGTGCGGCAGTACCGCCAGGCCGGGCTCGCCGGCATCCCCTTCCTGTCCACCTTCACCGTGGACGAGGCGACCCTGCCGGCGCAGCAGGAGGCGGCGCTGGGCTTCTTCTCGGCCGCGAGCTGGGCGCCCAACATGGAGAATGCGGCGAATACCCGCTTCGTCCGCGACTTCGAGGCGAGCTACGGCTACGTCCCGGCGAGCTACGCGGCCCAGAGCTACGATGCGGCGATGCTGCTGAACAGCGCGATCCGCAAGGTGGGCGGCAACCTCGCGGGGAAGGATGCACTGCGCGAGGCGCTGCGGGCGGCGGATTTCCAGTCGGTGCGCGGCAGCTTCAAATTCGGCGCCAACCACTACCCGGTGCAGGACTTCTGGTTGTGCCAGGTGGCGAAGCGCCCCGACGGCAAGTTCCAGACCGAGACGCTGCGGCGCGTGCTGGAGGCCGACGTCGACCCCTGGGCTGCCGAATGCCGGATGCGCTGACCCGCCGATGAGCTTCGGATTGCTTCTGGTGCAGGGGCTGAACGGCCTGCAGTTCGGGGTGCTGCTGTTCCTGGTCGCGGCCGGGCTGACGCTGGTCTTCGGGGTGATGGACTTCATCAACCTGGCGCATGGCGTGCAGTACATGCTGGGCGCCTATCTCGGCGCCAGCCTGGCCTCCCTGACCGGCAGCTTCTGGGGCGGGCTGCTGCTGGCGCTGCCGGCGACGCTCGCCTCCGGGCTGGTGCTGGAATGGCTGGTCTTCCGCCACCTCTACGACCGCGACCACCTGTCGCAGGTGCTGGCGACCTTCGGGGTGATCCTGTTCCTGAACGAGGCGGTGAAGCTGGCCTGGGGCACCGCGCCGCTGCAGATGGCGCCGCCGGAGCTGCTGGCGGGCGGCATCACCCTGCTGCCGGGGCTGCAGTACCCGGCCTACCGGCTGGCGATCCTGGCCGCCGGGCTGGCGACGGCGGGGCTGCTCTGGCTGCTGGTCGAGCGCACCCGGGTGGGCGCGCTGGTGCGGGCGGGCGCCACCAATGCGGCGATGGTGGCGGCGCTCGGCGTCGACATCCGCCGGCTCTTCATGCTGGTCTTCGGCTTCGGGGCGATGCTGGCGGGCTTCGCCGGGGTGATGGCGGCGCCGATCCTCTCGGTCGAGCCGGGGATGGGGGATGGGGTGCTGATCCTCGCCTTCGTCGTCATCGTCATCGGCGGCATCGGCAGCGTCCGCGGCGCCTTCGTCGCGGCGCTGCTGGTCGGGCTGGTCGAGAGCCTCGGGCGGTCGCTGCTGCCCGACCTGCTGCGCCTCGTCATGGCGGCCTCGCCGGCGCGGCAGGCGGGGGCGGCGATCGGCTCCATGCTGGTCTATGCCGTCATGGCGCTGATCCTGGCGGTGCGGCCGCGCGGGCTGTTTCCGGTGCGCGGTTGATCCTACCGGGCAGGATGGGGCGGGCGTGGCTGCCGCTGCTGGTCTTCGCCCTGCTGGCGGCGGCGCCCTTCGCCGGGCTCGGCGAGGGCTACCTGCTGACCATCCTGGCGCGGGCGATGATCATGGGGCTGGCGGCCACCAGCCTCTGGCTGCTGGTCGGCGGCGCCGGGCTGGTCAGCCTCGGCCATGCGGCGATGCTCGGCGTCGGCGCCTATGCGGTGGTGGCGCTCGACGATGCCCGGGTGACCGAGGCGCTGGTGGTGGCGCCCGTCGCCATGGCCGCCGCCGCGGTCTTCGCCGTGGCGACCGGCGCGGTCGCGGTGCGGACCAGCGGGGTGCATTTCATCATGATCACCCTGGCCTTCGGGCAGATGGCCTTCTTCACCGCGGCCTCGCTCGCCGGCTATGGCGGCGACGACGGCTACACCCTCTATGGCCGCAACACTCTGGCCGGGCGGCGCTGGCTGGAGGACCGGCTGGTCTTCCACTACCTCTGCCTCGGGCTGCTCGCCGCCGCCGTGCTGGGCGGGCGGGCGCTGCTGGCCTCGCGCTTCGGCCGGGTGCTGCGGGCGGCGCGGGAGAACCCCGAGCGGGTGCGGGCGGTCGGCTTCTCCCCGGCCCCCTACCGGCTGGTCGCCTATGCCGTTGCCGGCGGCGTGGCGGGGCTGGCGGGGATGCTGCTGGCCAATGCGACGGAATTCGTGGCGCCCTCCTTCCTCGCCTGGCAGCGCTCGGGCGACCTGCTCTTCATGGTGATCCTGGGCGGGCTCGGCTCGCTGCACGGGGCGGTGCTGGGGGCGCTGGCCTTCGTGCTGCTGGAGGAAGGGCTCAGCCACTGGACCCAGCACTGGCGGCTGGTCTTCGGGCCGCTGCTGGTGCTGGCCGTGTTGCACCTGCGGGGCGGGCTGGCGGGGGTGCCGGGGCAGATCGCCAGGATGGTCCGGCGTGGCTGAGCCGATCCTCGAGGTGGCCGGGCTGCGCAAGCGCTTCGGCGGGCTGGCGGTGACCGACGACGTCTCCTTCGCCGTCGCCCCGGGCGGCATCCATGCGGTGATCGGCCCCAACGGGGCGGGCAAGACCACGCTGATCCACCAGCTCTCGGGCACCCTGCGGCCGGATGCCGGGACGGTGCGCTTCGCCGGCCGCGACGTGACCGCCCTGCCGCTGCAGCGGCGGGCGCGGCTCGGCCTGGCGCGCAGCTTCCAGATCACCTCGGTCATCCCCGGCTTTTCGGCCCTCGAGAATGCCGCGCTGGCGGTGCAGGCGCGCAGCGGCTCCTCCTTCCGCTTCTGGCGGCCGGCCGCCGCCGAGGCGCGGCTGAACGCGGCGGCCATGGCGGCGCTTGACCAGGTCGGGCTGGCCGGGCGCGCCGCGGCGCCGGCCGGGGCGCTGTCGCATGGCGAGAAGCGGCAGCTCGAGCTGGCCATCGCCCTGGCGATGGAGCCGCGCCTGCTGCTGCTAGACGAGCCGCTGGCCGGCGCCGGGCCGGAGGAGACGGAGCGGCTGATCGATATTCTGCTGGGGTTGAAGCGGCGCTACTCCATCCTGCTGGTCGAGCACGACATGCAGGCGGTGTTTGCGCTCGCCGACCGGATCTCGGTGCTGGTCTACGGCCGGGTCATCGCCACCGACGCGCCGGCGGCGATCCGCGCCGACCCGGCGGTGCGGGCGGCCTACCTCGGCGAGGACGAGGTCGCCTGATGCTGGCGGTGGAGGATCTCTCGGCCGGCTACGGCGGCAGCCAGGTGCTGGCCGGCGTCTCGCTCTCGGTCGGGCCCGGGGAGGTGGTGACCCTGCTCGGCCGCAACGGCATGGGCAAGACGACGACCATCCGCGCCCTCATGGGGCTGCTGCCGGGGCTCGGCGGCCGGGTGCTGGGCGGGCGGGCCGACTTCGCCGGCACCGCCCTGCTGGGGCGGGCGCCGCACCGCATCGCCCGGCTCGGCCTCGGGCTGGTGCCGGAGGGGCGGCAGGTCTTCCCGACGCTGAGCGTGGAGGAGAACCTCACCGCGACCGCCGCCAGCCGCTTCGGCGCGCCGCGCTGGGGGCTGCGTGAGGTGTTCGGGCTGTTTCCCCGGCTGGAGGAGCGGCGGCGCCAGCCGGGGGCCCAGCTTTCGGGCGGCGAGCAGCAGATGCTGGCGATCGGCCGGGCGCTGATGACCAACCCCCGGCTGCTGCTGCTGGATGAGGCGACCGAGGGGCTGGCGCCGCTGGTCCGCGCCGAGATCTGGGCGGTGCTGGCGCGGCTGAAGGCGGAGGGCCAGTCGATCCTGCTCATCGACAAGACCCTCGGCGCCGTGCTGCGTCTGGCGGACCGGCACGTGGTGCTGGAGAAGGGCCGCAGCGTCTGGACCGGCAGCAGCGCGGCCCTGGCCGCGGCGCCAAGCTTGCGCGAGACTTACCTGCATGTCTGAAACGAAGAGGAGGCGAGAATGGTGCAGCCGATGATGACCCCGGGGATCACCCCGGCCGGGACGGGCGAAGGCGGGGTGGTCTGGAACATCCTCGGCCAGACATACAGGCCGATGCAGCATTCCGCCGCATCCTTCGCCTTCGAGACGCTCTTCCCGGACGGCACCTTCGTGCCGCCGCACATCCATGCCGACCAGGACGAGTTCATCTACATGCTCGACGGCACCTTCGAGCTTTTCCTTGCGGGAGAGACGAAGCACGCCTCCACCGGCGACCTGATCAAGATGCCGATGGGCAGCCCGCACGGCATCTTCAACAAGTCGGGCAAGCCGGTGCGGGCGTTGTTCTGGGTGGCGCCGAGCCAGCGGCTCTATGAGCTGTTCAGCCGCATCCACGATGTCGGCGATCCCGGCGAGGTGGTCCGGATCGCCGCGGAATACGGCGTGGAATTCCTGCCGCCGCCGGGGTGACGGGCCGGGCCTGAAGGGGCCATGGCCCCTTCAGGCCTTCCGCGGCCGGGTTCAGCCGGTGCGGCATTCCCGGGGCTCGAACTCGACGCGGCGGTCGAGCGCATCGGTCGCATCATCCCGGCCGGTGCCGACCAGGGGCCGCGAGGCGCCGAAGCCCTCGGTCTTGAGCCGCGCCCCCAGCCCCGGCTGCTCGCCGACCAGGCGGGTCCGGATGGCCTGGGCCCGCATCAGCGACAGCCGGTCGTTCCAGGATGCCGCACCGGTGGTGCTGGCATGGCCCGAGACATCGAGGCAGGCGTCGTCGGCGCTGGTGCGGCTGGCGATCTGCCGCAGCCACATGTCGTAGGGGCCGCTGATCGCCGGGTCCGGCCAGAACTCGATGACGCCCGGGCGGAACAGGAACTTCACCGCCAGGCGCTTCCGCTCCAGCCCGTAGTCGACCAGCTGGCCGAAGGCGCGCTCGGCCTCCTGCGGCTGGCCCAGCGCCGAGGCGGTCAGGTACTGGCCGTTCAGGGTGCGGAGCTGGGCCCCCTTCGGCGCCGCCTTGGCATTGGCGTAGAGCGTCTTCGCCTGGGCGTAGCGGCCGGCCTCGTAGGCGGTGGTCGCCTGGGTGATCAGCGCCTCGGCCTTCAGCCCGTCGAGCCAGGCGGCGTCGATCGCATCGCCCGGATTGCCGGCGCAGACCCTGAGGTAGGCGGCGGCGGCGGGGTCGTCGAGCCAGGTGGGGCTGTCCCGGTTGAAGGCGGTCGGGGTGGTGTCGACCTCGTCCGGGCGGACCCAGGCGGTCTCGTGCGCCACCACCTTGCCGGTCGAGAGATCGGCCAGCACCGCCCAGATCCGATAGGCCGCGGGGGCCTTGTCGGTGCTGTTGGTCAGGCTGCCGGCCTCGACCACGCCGGTGATGGCGCCGAGCAGGACCAGCGGCTTCGACTCCAGCGAGGCCAGGGTGAAGGGCTGCACCCGGTAGCTCGGGTGGCGCTCCCGCACCACCGAGGCGATGCGGCGGGACATGGCGCGGGTGGTGGCGGTCTCGGTGCCGCTGGCGCGGTCGATCAGCGGGTCGATGACCAGCTCATGCGGCCCGGGCCGGGAGATCTCGGCGCGCGCCAGCACTGCATCCGCCAGGCTGAGCACGGCGGCGTCGAGCGGCTGGGCCTCCTTCGGCGGCTTCGGCGCCTGCGGGGGGGCCGGGCGGCCCGCCGATGCGGTCGGCGCCGGGCCATCGGCGGCCGGCGGCGTGGCGCAGGCGGACAGGGCCAGGCCCAGGGCCAGCAGGACGGGGGCGCCCCAGGTCATGGGGTGCCGGTCAATCCGGGCAGCCCCGCTGGAGGAAGCGAATATCGGCATCGGCAACAGTCTCTCCGATCTGGATGCGCTGGGTGATCAAGCGGCAACGCTGGGCCCCGGCAATGGACTGCGCGGAAATCGGCAGCGGCAGGGCGCGCGCTTCATCCACGGCGGGCGGCGCGGCCTGGACCCGGGCGATGGGTGACGGATCCGGCGGCGATGGGGCGGGCGGCGGCACCGGCAGCGCCTCGGCCTGGCGCGGCGCCTCTGCGGCGGGCGGCGTCACCCGCGGCGGGGCCGCCGTCATGGCCGGGGCCGGCGGCGGGGTGCGCACGGCCTCCGGCGCCGGGACCACCGGCGGCCGCATGGGCGGGC
>NZ_JAUFPN010000196.1 GCF_030409335.1 Paeniroseomonas aquatica | reverse complement strand
AGCAGGCCGGCTGCCGGGCGCAGCGCCGCCGGCGGCAGCGCCGGATCGCCGATGGCCCCGAGCAGCAAACCCGCGGCCCGGTCGGGCCGGCCGAGCGCCAGTTCCACCTCGGCGAGCTGCATCGCCTGCTCCGGCTGGCCGGCCAGCGCCGCCGCGGCCCGCTCGCTCCAGCCCCGCGCGGCCTCCCGCTCGCCCAGGGCGAGCCAGAGGCGGGCGGCGAGCACCGGGGGGCCGACCAGCCGCGCCGCGCCGAGATCGGCGATCCGCCGCAGGGCGGCCGCATCGCGGTCGGCCAGGGCACGCGCGGCGAGGCGCTGCAGGAGCTCCTCCGGCGTCTCGGCCCAGCCCAGCCGCCCGGCCGCGGCCATGGCCTGGCCGAGATCGCCGGAGGCGAGGGCCAGGCGAAGCCGCAGCAGCGCCGCCGGACGTGCCGCCCCCTCGCCCTCCGGGTCGAGCCGCTCCAGCCGCGCCAGCGCCGCGGCCGGATTGCCGGCATCGCTCTCGGCCTGGGCCAGGGCGGCGACCAGGCGGGGTCCCGCCACGGTCTCGGCGAGCGGGCGCAGCAGCGCCACGGCCAGCTCCGGCCGCCCGCCCGCGCCGAGGCTCCCGGCCAGCTGCGCGGCCGCCTCCGCCAGGTCGCTCCGGCCGCGCAGCCAGTCCCGGGCGCGGAGCAGCGCCGGCTCGGCCTGGCCGGCGGCTGCGAGCAGCTGCAGCTCCAGCCCGACGATGCTGGTGTCCACCCCCTGCGGGCGGCGCTGGGCGAGGGTCCGCAGCACCGCGGCGCCGGCGGCCGGATCCTCCAGTGCCGCCTCCAGCCTGGCGAGGGCGAGGTAGTCCGCCACCTCGGCCGCCCGATGCTCAACCAGTCGGCGCAGGGCCAGCCGCTGGTCCGGCCGCCGTCCGGAGGCGGCATAGAGCTGCGCCAGCTCCCGCAGCCGGCGGTCGTCCGGCGCCAGCGCCTGCAACCGCTCCAGGCTGCGGACCAGCGCCTCGGTCTGGCCGGCACGGCGCTGCAGCTCGGCCAGCGCCGACAGCACCGCGGCGTCGCGTGGCCGCGCCGCCAGCAGCTCCTCCAGCAGGCGCGCGGCGCCCGCGAGGTCGCCGGTGCCGGCGCGCGCCCGCGCGACGGCGGCGATGGTGGCCGAGGACCGGTCGCCCGCCGCCAGCCTCGCCTCGAGGATGGCGAGGGCCTGCCGGGTGTCGCCTGCCTCGAGGTGCATCTGGGCCAGCTCCTGCCCGCGCGGCATGAGGGCGAGGCTTGCCGCCGCCGCGGCGAGGCCGAAGAGGACGATCGGCAGCCGCGTCCGCGACTGCAGGGCAAGCGCCGTCATGTCTCGGGCACGATCCTGGTCAGGTCGAAGGTGGCGACGTAAGGCAGGAAGCCGTTGGCCCGCTGCGTGGCATAGAGCCGCGCGCAGCCCTCCCGGTCCTCGGGATCCCAGTAGTCGAGGGAGAACAGCCGCAGCTGGCGGTCGCGCCGCTGCGCCGCGCGCATCTGCTCCACCTGCCAGGCGTAGCCGTCCGGCGGCATCAGGCGGTAGGTGCCGGCGGCGGCGTCGAAGGTGGCCCGCACGGATTCGCCGAGCAGCATGTCGAACTGCCCGGCGATGCGCGGCAGCACGGCATAGCCGCGGTTGAGCATCAGCGGCACGCGCGGGAAGCGCCGGCGCACGGCGCGCACCAGCTCGGCGGCGCCCTCGGTCATGCCGGCGAAGCGGGCGGGGTCGCGGCGCTCCAGCGCCTCGGCATTGTCCAGCGTGTCGAAGAACAGCCCGCCGAAGCCGCGCGCCAGGATGCCGGGCACTAGCTCCTCCACCACCCGCTCGCGCCAGCGCGGCGCGCGCAGGTCGAGCAGCCGCGCCTCCGGCCAATTCGGGTTGGGCTCCAGCAGCAGCCCCTCGCGCTGCAGCGCCGGGGCATAGTCCCGGCCGCCATGCACCTCGCCGAGGCTGAGATAGCCGAGCAGCAGGCCGCCGGGGGCGCAGCTGGCCTGGAGGTCGGCGGCGATAGCGCTGTCGAGGACCGCGATGTCGTAGTGCGCGATCGCCGCCTGCCCGGCGCTGCCGTAGTACACCAGCAGGCGCGGGTCCCGCCGGCCCGCCCGCGCCGCCGCCGGGCCGGCGGTCGCGGCCAGCAGGGCGGCCCGAGCCCAGGCGAGGCTGCCGAGCAACGGGCGTCGCCCGCGGGCCGAGACCGGACGTGCGGCGGATGCCTGGGTCACGACCGCCCTGCCCCGCTGCCCGGCGCCAGCAGGCCGGGATTGGCGCGCAGGTACTGCGCCACCTGGCTGGACCAGGAGGCCCGATCCGGAGCGGCCGTCGCCGCGGGCCCCGAGCCGGAGCCGGCCGCGGTATCCGCCGTGGTGGGCCCGGGTGCAGCCTCGCCTTCCGGGCTGCGGCGCCCCGCTTCTGTCGTTGTC
Source organism: Paeniroseomonas aquatica (assembly GCF_030409335.1). Classification (GTDB taxonomy): domain Bacteria; phylum Pseudomonadota; class Alphaproteobacteria; order Acetobacterales; family Acetobacteraceae; genus Belnapia; species Belnapia aquatica. The sequence continues at coordinate 13,694 of NZ_JAUFPN010000196.1, read as the reverse complement.
ATGGCTCAGATCCCGCGCAGTGGTGTGCCGACCATGCCGCGCCGCCGCGCGGCACGGCCGTCTCAGGCAAAGAGGAAGTCATTCGCCACCAGGCTCGCCTTCGAGAGGTTCAGCAGGGTCACGCTGTCCGCGGCATCGAGGGTGATGACGGTGCTGGTGCCCGATTGCACCGTGCGCGCCATGACCGCATCGAAGCTGGTGAGACCGTAGCCGAGCAGCCGCAGCGCATCGTGGAAGAAGCCGCCGGCGGCAAAATCGGTGACGATGTCGTGGCCGCTGCCGGCCCGCATCAGGAAGGTATCGGCGCCGGAGCCGCCGGTGAGCCGGTCGTTGCCGGCACCGCCCTCGAGCACGTCGTTGCCGCCATTGCCCAGCAGGGTATCCCCGGCCGCGGTGCCGAGGAGCGTATCCGCCCGGCTGCTGCCGACGAGGGTCGGCGCCGACCCGGGCCCCGGGTTCCCGGCCCGGTCGGTGACCGTCGCGGTCATGCTGTGGACCGTATCGAACAGCAGGGTCAGGACCGACCAGTTCCCGGTCGCTGATGCCGTCGCCCGGCCGAGCAGGAGCGACCCGTCGTAGACGGCCACCGTGCTGCCGGCCTCCGCCGTCCCGGCGACCTGCAGGGTGGCGACGGAGGTGATCGCGGCCGCGGCCGGGGGGGTGGCGTCATAGGTCACGAGCTTGGCCGCGAGCGGACCACCGTTTCCGGCGGCATCCAGGACGCGCGCCTGGAGGGTCCAGCTGGCGGCATGGGCCGTGGGGTCCTGCACCGACCAGCCGGTTCCCACCGGGGTGACCGCGGTCCAGGCCGCCCCACCGTCGAAGGAGAGCTGCAGGGATTCACCGGTGGCGAGACCCGACGACAGCGTGCCGGAGACCGTGCGTCCGGCGCTGCCGTCATTGGTCAGGAAGTCGCCCGCGGTGCCGCTGTCCTTGGTCATGGACGCGATGCGGACGGTCTTGGTCGGCGGCGTCACGTCGTAGGTCACCGCCTGCGCGGCCAGCGGGCCGGCATTGCCGGCGAGGTCGACGACCCGGGCCTGGATGCTCCAGCTGGCGGCATGCGCCAGCGGGTCCACCGCGCTCCAGCCGGTGCCGCCGACCGCGGCGTTCACCCAGCTGCCGCCCCCGTTGAAGGAAAGCTGCAGTGCCTCGTCCGCCGCGAGCGCGATCGAGAGCGAGCCGGTGACGGTCCGTCCGGCGGCCCCGTCATTGGTGATCCAGTCCCCGGCGATGCCGCTGTCCCGGGTCATGCCGAGGACCCTCACCGTCTCGGTCGGGGCGGTCCTGTCGTAGGTCACGGCCTGGCTGACGACGGGACCGACATTGGCCGCGGCATCGGTGACGCGGGCCTGGATGGTCCAATTCGCGGCATGCGCCAGCGGGTCCACCGCGCTCCAGCCGGTACCGCTCACGGCCGCGGCGGTCCAGTTCGTCCCGCCGTCGAAGGAGAGCTGCAGCGTCTCGCCGACGGCAAGGCCGCCGGAGAGCGTGCCGCTGACCGTGCGTCCGGCGGCGCCGTCGTTGGTGATCCAATCCCCGGCCAGGCCGCTGTCCCGGGTCATGGCGGCGATGCCCACGACCTGTGCCGGCGCCGCCGTGTCGAAGGTCACCGCCTGGCTGGCGAGGGGGCCGGCATTGCCCGCCAGATCCTGCACCCGGGCCTGGATGCTCCAGCTTCCGGCATGCACGCCTGGATCGACCGCCGACCAGCCCGTCCCGGCGGCGGTGGCCCTGGTCCAGCTGGCCCCGCCGTCGAAGGAGAGTTGCAGCGTCTCATCAGGGGCCAGCGCCGCCGACAGCGTGCCGGTGACCGACCGCAGGGCGCTGCCGTCGTTGGTGACGAAGTCGCCCGCCGTGCCGCTGTCCCGGGTCATGGCCGCGATGCGGACGGTCGTGGCCGGTGCGTCGGCATCGTAGGTGACCGCCCGGCTGACGACCGGCCCGGCATTGCCGGCGAGATCCACGAGGCGGGCCTGGATGGTCCAGTTCGCGGCATGCGCCAGCGGGTCGGTCACGCTCCAGGCGGTGCCGTCCACGGTCGCGCCGATCCAGCTCGCGCCGCCGTTGACGGAGATCTGCAGCGCCTCATCGGCGGCCAGCGGCGTGGGGAGCGTGCCGCTCACGGTCCGCCCGGCCGTGCCGTCGTTGGTGATCCAGTCGCCGGCCGTGCCGCTGTCCTGGGTCATGGCGAGGAAGGCCGCGGTGCCGGCCGGTGCCGCCGTGTCCAGCACATAGGGCTGCGACCAGGTCGCCGAGGCGAGGCCGAAGAGGCTTTCCACCCGCGCCTGCAGGACCCCGCCGCCGGCCGGCAGCACGCCCGCCAGCGAGAAGCTGGTGCCGCCGACGGCTGCCGTCGCCGCCGACCAGCTTGCGCCGCCGTCGAGCGAGACCTTCACGACATCGCCGGCCGCCAGCGCGACGTCGATCGTGCCGGTGAGGGTCTGCGCCGCGACATTGGTGATGAAGTCCTGGGCATCGGCGCCGCTGTCGGTCGAGAGGCTGAGGCCGGTCACCGTCCCCGCCGGCGGCACCGGGTCGAGCAGCTGCACCGAGACGTCGTGCCGGCCGATGGCGCCGAGGTCGAGCGTCAGGATCTCGCCGGCCAGCCCACGCGTCGCCGCGCCGCTGACCAGGACATACTTGTTGCCGGGCGCGGCGAGATCGATGGCGACCGAGCCCTCGCCGTAGACGGAGAAGGCGATGTTGCGGCCGTCGCCGGTAACCGAGAGCAGCTGCGCCCGCATCGGCAGGGCGGTGATGTGGGTGACGTCGTCCGCGACCGGGCCGAGGTCCACGGTGAAGCTGCCCCCCGTGGCCGGCAGGAAGACGCTGTCGGTGTCGTAGGCGTACCAGCCGGCGACCGATTTGATACTGGTGCCGGGGTCCAGGTCGACCGCCATGGCGCCGAGCGAACCGCTCGCGCTCACGGTCACCTGCATGGTGTCGGCATCCACCAGGCTGGTGGCGAGGGAGGCGGCCTGGTAAGCGGCGATGCGCTGCGCCAGGTCGGCCAGGGTCACGAACTCCGAGCCTGCGTCATAGGCGAACTTGATGAAGTCCGTGAACATCTGCTCGGTGTAGGTCTGGCTGGGCTCGTTCAGGAAGTTGGTGGGGCCATAATCGTGCCAGGGCCAGACCACCACCGGCAGGTCGGCATGCGAGACCACGTCCTGCCATTCGGCCTTCCAGGCGATGAGCGCCTGCGCCGCCGTCAGCTGCTTGAAGCCGACCAGGGAGAAGTCGGAGGAGATGTTCGGCGCGATGTAGACGCCGCCGGTACCGGTCGGTGCCAGGCTGCCGAAGGCGCCGGGATAGCCGGCGCCGACCGCGGTATTGCCGCCGGTCAGGTAGGAGTAATACTGCATCACCGCCTCGGACACCGGCAGCTTCTCGGGCGCCCCGGGGATGGCGGCGCCGAGGACCTGGATGCCGAGGTTCTGCTCGATGATCGCCTTGGACTGCTGGAACTCGGCCTGCAGCTGGGCGGCGGTCAGGAGGTTGGTGTCCTCCGGATGGGTGATCGAATGCGAGCCGATCTCGTTGCCCATGGCCAGGAGCTGCAGGTAGTAGGGTTTCGAGACGGCCCAGTCCGTGCCGGTGCCGTTCGTGCTGTCGCCGACGTCGATGTAGTAGGAGCCGACGAAGTCGTAGGCGGCCTTCCAGGCATCGAGCAGGGGCAGCAGCTTGTCGTAGATCCCCGGGCCGGTCGCGGGCTTCACCTCGTCCGGCTGCATCGCCTCATCCATGTCGCTGCGCGAGGCGACGATGACGGCCTGGCGGCTCATCTGCAGCTTCGCCCCCGGCACCGCCGGGTCCTGCGCCGACCAGTCGATGGCATGCGCCAGCATGTTGTTGTCGGCCAGCATGCCCTCGGTGGCGAAATGCACGTTCCGGCCGCCGGTCACGGTGGCGATGACCGCCGGATGGGAGACCGCATCGATGGTCTGGACGGCGAGGACGGCAGCATCAGCCGTGACCGGTGTGAACCACTGCGTGCCGATGCCCAGGGTGGCGGTGGCGGGCTTGATATAGTCGCGGATCACCTCGCCTTCGGCATAGCCGGCCATGACCGGGTTGGCCGTGGCTGCGGCGGTCACCGCGACCTCATTGAAATTGCCGCCGCCGACCCGGTCCAGGCCGAGCAGCATCTTCATGCTGGCGTAGGAATTGCCGGCCAATGCCCCGCCGTTCTCGTCGTTGGTCATGAAGTTGCCGGCGGTGACCAGGCCGGTGCCGTATTGGTAGACGACGGTGTCCAGGTTGGCCCGGATGGCGGCCAGCTTCGCCAGCGGCACGTTGGCGAAGGAGGGAAAGACCAGCGTGTCGTAGTTGACGAGCTTGGCGAGGTCGGTGAGGTCGTCCTCGGTCAGGAGGTCGAAGGGAATCCCGGCCATCCGCGCCTGGTTCTGCGCCGCCATGAAGAGATCGGCATAGGCGGTCGCATCGAAGAACCTGGCGGCGGTCGTCGTGGAATAGACGATGCCGATGCGGTGGCCCGCCTCGGTGCGGGCCGGCAGGACCGCGGGGTCCACGATCGTGAGGGGCGGCAGCGTATAGTCGCCCGGGAGGAAGGTGGTGTCGTTGACGTCGGCATAGAGGGCGGTGCTCGCCGGCGCCGAGGTCAGGTTGAGCAGCGCCAGGGGGACCCGGAACTCCGCCGCCGTCCCATCCGCCGAATAGGCGAATTCGGTGATCGCGCCGACCAGGGTCTGGCCGGAGGCACCCGTGAAGAGCGAAGGGGCCGCCATGCCCTGCGCATCCGGGACGAAGTTGATATTGAAGTCGGCCCCGGCGCCGAGCCAGTCGAAAATCGGGTAGCCCGTGGCCGTGCTGCCATCGGCGTTGAGCCAGAGCGTGGTGTTGACCCCGATGGGCAGGGTGCTCTCGAGCCGGAACACGAAGGCGTCGCCCTCGATCGTGCCGTAGAGGGCATAGCCGTCCGGGCTGGCGCCCGGGCGGTCGAGCCGCGTGGCGGCGCTCCATTCGCCGGGATCGCGTCGACCGTTGATGACAATGCTCATGTAGCCCTCGTCTCGGCAGCGGAAGGTCAGGCTGTACTCAACAATGAGACTCTTCTCACGCCACGTTTTTGCGATTTAACAATAATTCTGTTAAACGATTGATACGCAGGGCGCCATGTGCCGCTGCCCTGCCGGGCGTGGGCGGGGGTGGCCCTGGGCGTCGCTTTCGCGGGGATCGACGCGCTGGAACGGACCGCAGGCTATGCCACAGGGGATGCGGCGCAGCCTTGGCGGTCACCTGCCGCCCTGCGCCGGGATCGACGCCCTGGCGTCGGTGCAGGGGTCGCAGCAGACGCCCTTCTGGCGTTTAGCGGGACCCGTCAATTTTCCAAGGTGCGGACCTGGACGGAGCCGCGACGCGCAGGCGGTGCGGCTCAGGCCGGTCCGGCGCCCATTTCTGGCGCCGGCGTCGAACTCGACCTCGTCAAGGCCCTGGCGGTGACCCGTAGCCCCGCCTCCAGGCTCTTCGTCGCCCGCACGCCGAGCATGGCGGTCGCCTTGCCGGGATGGCCCAGCGATGCCCGGATGTCGCCGGCCCGCGCCTGGCCGAAGCTCATGGCAAGCGGCCTGCCGTCGAGCCGTGCCAGGGTCCGCGCAAGGTCCAGGATCGAGGTCGCCCGGCCGGTGCAGACATTCAGGACCACCGCCTGCGGCGCCTCCTGCAGGACCGCCATGCCGGCCAGCAGGTGGCGGACCACATCCTCGACGTAGACGAAATCCCGGGTCTGCTGCCCGTCCCCGTGCAGGGTCAGCGGCAGGCCCGCCGCGATCCGCGCCGCGAAGATCGAGATGACGCCCGAATAGGGTGAGGCCGGGTCCTGCCGGGGGCCGAAAACATTGAAGAACCGGCAGCCCAGCGTTGGCACGCCGTGCACGCCGAAGGCGACTCGGGCATGCAGCTCGGAGCCGAGCTTGTCGGCGCCATAGGCGGTGCTGGGCCTGGGGACCGCCCGCTCGTCGATCATGACCTCGCCCTGGTCGCCGTAGATGGCGGCCGATGACGCAAAGACGACCGGGATGGCGCCCGCGGCACGCGCGCCGTCCAGCACGGCCACAGTGCCGCCCAGATTGGTGCGGTGGGTGCCGATCCAGTCCTGGTTGGAGCGTGCGACGCTGGCGATGGCGGCCAGGTGGAAGACGCCATCGGCACCCTCGAAAGCCCGTCGCACCAGGGCGGCATCCGCGACGTCGCCGACCAGCAGTTCGGCCCGCGCGTCGAGGTTCTCGCGGTGGCCTGTCGAGAGATCGTCGAGGACCCGCACGGCATGGCCCTGCGCCAGCAGCATGTCGACCAGATGCGATCCGATGAAGCCGGCACCGCCGGTGACGACGTAGAGGGACATGGGTGTGGACTCCGTGATGAAGGAGGTGGCTCGCCGCGCCTAGGCCTGTCGCCGGCGCGGCCTGCGACGCGGGCCCGGCGGCTTTCCCGGGCTCATTCCACCGTCACGCTCTTGGCCAGGTTGCGCGGCTGGTCCACGTCGGTGCCCCGCAGCACCGCCACGTGATAGGCGAGCAGCTGCACCGCGATGGCGTAGAGGATCGGCGTCGAGATCTCCGCCACCTGCGGCAGCTCGATCACCCGCTCGGCAAAGCGGCTGAGCGGGGCCACGCCCTCGGCATCGGTGAAGGCGAGTATCCGCCCGCCGCGCGCCGCGGCCTCCTGCAGGTTGCTCGCGGTCTTCTCGAACAGCGGGCCAGAGGGGCACAGCGCGATCACCGGGACCAGGGAGTCGATCAGCGCGATGGGCCCGTGCTTCATCTCGCCGGCGGCATAGCCCTCGGCGTGGATGTAGCTGATCTCCTTCAGCTTCAGCGCCCCCTCCAACGCGATGGGATAGAGGCTGCCGCGCCCGAGGAAGAGCACGTCGCGCGCCTCGGCGACCACCGCCGCCAGTTCGCGGACCTGCGCATCCTTCTCCAGCACCTGCGCGGCCTGGCCGGGGATTTCCAGCAACGCCTGGGTCAGCCTTCCCTCGTCCAGCGTCGAGAGTTCGCGCCGGGCACGACCGAAGCCGATGGCGAGGCAGGCGAGCACCGCGAGCTGGGCGGTGAAGGCCTTGGTCGAGGCGACGCCGATCTCGGGCCCGGCGACCGTCAGCAGCGCGCCATGGCTCTCCCGCGCCATGGAGGATTCCGGCACGTTGACCACCGACAGCACCCGCTGCCCGCCTTCCCTCAGCAGCTTCAGCGCCGCCATGGTGTCCGCGGTCTCGCCCGACTGGGAGACGAGGATGGCGGCGCCGCCCTCCGCCAGGGGCGGGTTGCGGTAGCGGAATTCGGAGGCGACGTCGGCATGGACCGGCAGTCGCGCCAGCTGCTCGATCCAGTACCGCCCGACGGACCCCGCGAGGAAGGCGCTCCCACAGGCCGAGACGGTCAGCCCGGAGACCTTCGCCGGGTCGAAGGGCAGCCGCGGCAGGCGCACCTCCAGCGTCTTCGGGTCGAGGTACTGCCGCAGCGTGTCGCCGAGCACCGCGGGATGCTCGTGCAGCTCCTTCTCCATGAAGTGCCGGTAGTTGCCGCGGCCGACCACGGCCCCCGAGACCGCGGTGACCACGACCTGGCGCTCGACCGCATTGTCCCGCAGGTCGAAGAAGGCAACGCCGTCGCCGTCCAGCACCGCCCAGTCGCCTTCCTCGAGGTAGGCGATGCGGCGGGTCAGCGGGGCGAGGGCCAGGGCGTCGGAGCCGACGAACATCTCGCCCTCGCCGCAGCCGACCGCCAGCGGCGCGCCTTGCCGGGCGGCCATCAGCAGCTGCGGATAGCCGCTGAAGATGGCGGCCAGCGCGAAGGCGCCCTGCACCCGCTTGAGGGCGGCGGAGAAAGCCGCCCTGGGGTCCAGCCCGTTCGCCAACAGGTCATCGAGCAGGCGGACGAAGGTCTCGGTATCCGTCTCGGTTTCGAAGACGGCGCCCCTGCCTTCGAGTTCGCCGCGCAGCTCGGCATGGTTCTCGATGATGCCGTTGTGCACGACGCTGACCCGCCGCGTGCTGTGCGGATGGGCGTTGCGCTCGGTGGGCGCGCCATGGGTCGCCCATCGGGTATGGCCGATGCCGGTGGTGCCGGCCAGCGGCTCTCGCTCCAGCACCGCGACCAGATTGCCGAGCTTGCCTTCGGCGCGGCGACGGTCGACGTCGCCGTCGACCAGGGTGGCGATGCCCGCGCTGTCATAGCCGCGGTATTCCAGGCGCCGCAGCGCCTCCAGCAGCAACGGCGCCGCCTTCGCCTTGCCCACGACCCCAACGATGCCGCACATCAGGCTGAACCCCTTCGAAGAACCAGATCAACTCAGAGACCGTCTGTCTTGCGGCCGCCGGAGCCGCCCGTCGCCGATGCGCCCAGGGACGGGGCGCCAAGGCCGGTCCCGGACCGACTTGCGGCCTGCAGCGTGCCAAGCCTCCCGGCTTGGCCGCTGGGCGCTGGCCGCGGCGTTCAGCGTGGCAGGGCTGGGCGGGCCAATTGACGCAGCGGGACTGCAGACAACAGGACTGCGGCACCGGCCTGATATCCATGTTTTGCGACAAATCTCTTTTTTTGTGGTTACCAAGCGAGGCACCCGTTCGCAACGACTGGATCGGTGCTTTATCGACACGTTGACGTGTTGCAATGAACCTCGGATCTTGCAGCGGGACGGGGCTTTGCCGCCGGGCCTCCCCCGCCCTGCCCTGTCGGCGCTCCTGCTCGAGCCATCCTCGGCGGCATCCATCGTCCGTCGTGGTAAGGCCGGCGGTGCGATCTGAACGCGGTGCCACCAGTGGCTCTGCTGCGCGTGAGAGTAGGTTCGCCGGCCATCACCGATGTCGCATCCTGCATGATGCCGGATGGTTGGCCTTCGCAGGTCCGGCCCTTCTGGCGCGGGCGTCAGCCGCTGCCGCCAACCTTGAGGAATTCGGCGAAGTCGTCTGCCGTCATCGGCTTGCCGAAGAGGTAGCCCTGCACCTCCATGCAGCCTTCCGAGGCCAGCAGATCAGCCTGCTCCTGACTCTCGACGCCTTCGGCGTTCGAGCGGATGCCGAGGGTGCGCGACATGCCCACCACCGCACGGACGATGGCCTCGGCATCGATGTTCTCGCCCAGGTGCCGCACGAAGCTGCGGTCGATCTTGATCTTGTCGAAGCGGAACTTCTGGAGGTAGCCGAGGCTCGAGTAGCCGGTGCCGAAATCATCCATCGCGATCTTCACGCCGAGCGAGCGCAGCCGCTCCAGCATGACCAGCGTCTCGACCGTGTCGGACAGCAGCACGCCCTCGGTGATCTCGAGCTCGAGCCGGCCGGGATGCAGCCCGGATGTCGCCAGCGCTGCCGCCACCGATTCATAGAGGCCCGGCAGGCGGAACTGCACCGCCGAGACATTGACCGCGACCCGGAGGTGACCGGGCCAGGTCACCGCCTGGCGGCAGGCCTCCTGCAGCGCCCAATTGCCGATCTGCGCGATCAGCCCGACTTCCTCGGCCAGGCCGATGAAGCTGTCGGGGGAGACATTGCCGTAGCCCGGTCGTTGCCAGCGCAGCAGCGCCTCGGCCCCGGTGACGCGCTTGGTCTTGAGGTCCAGCTGCGGCTGGTAGGCCAGGCGGAACTGCCCTTCGCTGAGCGCCTTGCGCAGGTCGGCCTCGAGCGCCCGGCGCTCCATCAGCTTGCGGTTCATCTCCGGCGAAAAGAAGCTCCACCGTCCGCGGCCGCTTTCCTTTGCTTGGTAGAGCGCCAAGTCGGCGTCCTTCAGCATCTGCAGCGGGTCTGCCGACCGGCCGTTGCCGAGGCCGGCGACGGCAATGCCGATGCTGACGCCGACCGAGGCATGCGGCCCGTCCAGGTCGATCGGCCGCTCGATGGCTTCGACGATCCGCTGTGCCAGCGCCTGCACCTCGGCAATGCCGTTCACCTGCGGCTGGATGATGGCGAACTCGTCGCCACCCAGCCGGGCCACGGTGTCGCTCTCGCGCACGCAGGCGCCGAGGCGGCGGGCGACCGTGCGGAGCAGCATGTCGCCAGCCGCATGGCCGAGCGTGTCGTTCACCTCCTTGAAGCGGTCGAGGTCGAGGCAGAGCACCGCGACCTGCTGCCGGCTGCGACGGGTCTGGCCCAGCGCATGACGCAGCCGGTCGCTGAAGATGCCGCGGTTCGGCAAGCCGGTGAGCAGGTCATGCGCCGCCAGATAGGCGGCACGGTCGAGCGCCTGGCGGAGCATCCGCAGCGGCGCGACGCGCAACGCGCCGAAGACCAGCAGCCCGAACAGCGTCGAGATCCCGCCGACCGCGAGGGTGGCGAGCATCTCGGGCCGCACCGACCGGGCCGCCTCGGCCTCGCCCAGCAGCCGGCCACCGTCCACCACCGGCGCGCGCCGCGCCATCACCGGCCAGGCCAGGCCCTCCGGTGGCCCGGCTTCCATCACCATGCGGCCGGTCGAGTCGAGGACGCGCCGCCGGATGGCGGGGCCGCTGGCACCGGCCGAGACCTGCAGGGCGTCGAACTCCCAGAAAGCGGGGTTCTGCCGCGTCATCTCGACCACCTCGGCCGCGTGCAGCGCCGCGCCGGTTTCCAGCGAACCCTGCAGCCGTCCGTGCACGGCGAAGGCATAGGCGGCCGGCAGGGCCAGGGCGATGGCAAGCGCAGCGAGGCCCGCCAGGACCGTGACCATCAGCGCGACCCCGGCTTCGGGCGTCGACATCCAGCCCGGCGCACGCAGCGCCAGCGCGCCGCGGAGCCTCGATAGGCGGGAGATCGCAAGACCGGCGCTGAGCAAGGAGACACCCCGTGCGGCAGGGTCGCGCCGCCGCCCCGGTTTAGGCCGGCGAACGTAAACGGACTGCCAATGCCGCTGGGGCGCGGCCTCCCCGGCCGCCGTTGGAAACGGAAAATTCGGCATTGTCCGTCAGAGAGGGGCGCGGATAACGGGCGAATCCCCATTCATGGCGACCACCGGCCTGCGTGCAGGCGCCACCCGAAGGCAGTTTGGCCTGCGCCTCGGCGGCCTCGCCGCCGCGACCCTTCCGGGCCTCGCGGCGGCGGCGGAAACCTCGCGGCGTGACCTGCTGATCCTCGCCCGGGCCCTCGGCTTCATGGAGCGTCCGCCAACCGGCACGGCGGAACTCGGCATCGCCTACCCCGGCGGCTCCGCGGCAGCGCGGGCCGAGGCGGAACGGGTGGCGGAGGCCTTCGGGAGCGAGGGGCTGCGGGCCGGCCCGCTGCTGCTGCATCCGCGCCTCGTCGCCGCCGAAAGCCTGGCCCAGCCGAGCTTCGCCGCGCTTTTCCTGATCGATGCCGCCCTGCCGCTGGCGTCCCGGGTCGCCGAGGCCCTGCTCGGCCGCGGCATCGCCACCGTCTGCACCGATCCGACAACGGTCGAGCGCGGCACCGTCGTCATGGCGGTGCGCAGCGAACCGCGAGTCGAGATCGTCGTCAGCCGCGCCGCCGCGCAACGCGCCGGCGTCAGCTTTTCCTCCGCCTTCCGCATGATGATCCAGGAGCGCTGACGTGCCCCATCCCGCCACCGCCACCCGAGACGACCGGACCCCGACCATGCCCAAGCCAGTGCCCGCCCCCCTTGCAGCTCCTCGCCTGCGGCGGGCCGCGGCGGTGGTCGCCCTGGCCGCATGGGCCATGCCGGCGGCCTCCCAGGGCCTCGACCTCGGCGCGCTCGAGCAGATCTTCGGCGAGCCGGTCACCACCAGCGCGACCGGCAAACCGCAGCGCTCCTCGGACGTCCCGGTGGCGATGGACATCATCACCGCCGAGCAGATCCGCCGCTCGGGCGCGCGCGACCTCCCCGAGGTGCTGGCGCGCTACACCTCGCTCGACGTGCAGCGGTTCAACGCCGCCGACTACGCGGTCGGCGTGCGCGGCTTCGCCACCCCGGCGACGCCGCGGGTGCTGGTGCTGCTGAACGGGCGGCAGGTCTACCTCGACGACTTCGGCGAGACGGTCTGGTCCACCCTGCCGGTGCAGCTGACCGAGATCCGGCAGATCGAGGTCGTGCGGGGTCCGAACAGCGCACTCTTCGGCTTCAACGCCGCCGCCGGCGTGATCAACATCGTCACTTTCAGCCCGCTGCATGACCGGGTGAACACCGCGAGCGTCCGCCTCGGCAGCCATGGCTACCGCGAGGCGAGCGGCGTCGCCACCGTCCCGGTCGGCGCCCGGGGCGGGATCCGCCTCTCCGCCGGGCTGCGCCAGGAACACGACTGGAACCACGGCTTCAACACGGTCGACCAGTTGTTCGGTGGCCGGGCCGACCCGCGACGGGCGAACATCGCCTTCGACGGCCAGGCCCGCGTGACGGACAGCATCGCGGTCGGGTTCGACGCCAGCTACTCCCAGGTCCGCGCCGGCGAGCTGATGACCTTCGGTGCCGTCGCCCAGGTGGACCGCTCGATCTGGAGCCTGCGCGGCCGGATCGCCGCCGAGACGTCGCACGGGCTGGTCGAAGCCGCGCTGTACCGCAATGCGGAAACCGCCGAGATCCCGGCCATCCGTCAGCACGCCGAACAGTCGGTCACCGTGCTGCAGCTCAGCGACACCATGAAGCTCGGTGCCGACCACACGCTGCGCCCCTTCGCCGAGTACCGCTACACCGAGGGGCAGCGTGGCCCGACCGGACTCGATTTCAGCGTCGGCGCCGCCGGGCTGATGTGGAACTGGGCGATCAGCAGCCAGGTCGAGACGACGGCGGCGCTGCGCTATGACCATCTCTGGCTCGGCGCCTCGAATTATGGCCTGCTGCCCGACCTCTTCCCGGCCTCCGCCTATCGCCGGGACTGGGGCACCCTCGCCTGGAACCTCGGCCTGGTCTGGAAGCCGAGCACGCTGGATGCCGCACGCCTTTCCGTGGCGCGGGGCATCAGCACCCCTTCGCTCTCGCAACTCGGCCCGCCGGGCGTCGTCGGGTCGCCGGTCGGGCTCGGCTTCAGCGGCTCGCCGCTGCTGAAGCCGACCATCGTCGACAACTACGAGATCGGCTACCGCCGCCGCGTCGGGCTGATCGACGGCACCATCGACGCCGCCGCCTTCTATCAGGTCAATCACGACTTCAACAGCGGGCTCGCGGTCGGCGCGCCGGCCTTCGTGCCCGGGGTACCCTTCCCGGTCAGCGCGGCGATGAACATCGGCAGCGCGCACGCCTATGGGGCCGAGGCGTCTGCCACCAGCCGCCTCGGGCACGGCGTCGATGCCGACCTGCGCTACCGGCTGGTGGTGACCGACACGGACCTCATCCCGACCCCGCTCGAGTACAAGCATGCCTCGCCGCGGCACCTGCTCACCAGCCGTCTCGGCTGGGCAGGCGGGCCGTGGGAGGCCGACCTTTTCGGGCGGTACTCCACCACGATGCAGGGCTTCCGCTTCACCGAGCGGGGCTATGTCCCGGTGCGGGTGGATGATGTGCTGAGCATCGCGGCGCGCGTCGCCCACCGGTTCCAGAATGGGTTCATCCTGGCGCTCGAGGCCTCGGACATCGTGCAGCAGCGTCAGCGGCAAGGCATCGGGCTCGAGGCGGAGCGGCGCGTGTATCTTTCGCTGCGCGCCAATTTTTGAGCCGCGGCTGCCGGTCACGGTCAGGCGATGCGCGCCCGTCCCCGGGGCGACCGGATCCGGTTCACTGCGTCGGACGCTCCGGGCCGCAGGTCACCACCGCAGACCGCCTAGTGTCCTGACTCTGAAGTTCCCAGGCAGTTGC